>CABYCY010000006.1 GCA_902517615.1 uncultured Pelagibacteraceae bacterium | reverse complement strand
ATAGAAAAAAATTAATGGTTATTTTTAGAGGTATTAATGTTGATTATTTTGACCCAACAACAAAGTTCGAATCTGATGAGAAAAAATTATTAAATAAGTGGGACATAGAAAAAGATAAAAAAATTATACTTTTGCCTGGTAGATTAACTTCTTGGAAAGGACAGGAGGTTTTTATTGAGGCAATTAATTTAGTTAATACAGAATTAGGCTATGAAGCATTTTATGCTGTTATTCTTGGAAGTGATCAAGGAAGAGATTTATATAAGAAAAAGTTGATTAGACTTTCAGAACAATACAGGTTAACAAAACAAATTAGATTTATAGATCATTGTAAAGATATGGCATTAGCTTATAAAGTTTCAGATATTGTAGTTTCAGCTTCAACTGAACCAGAGGCTTTCGGTAGAGTTGCTGTTGAGGCACAATCAATGGAGAGACCAATAATTGCAAGTAATATTGGAGGCTCAAATGAAACAATAATTGATGAAAAAACTGGTTTTTTATATGAAGTAGGAGATGCAAAGTCTTTAAGTAAAAAAATTTTAAAACTTCTTTATTTAGATGAAACCCTATTAAAATCAATTGGAATTCAAGGAAGAAAAAATATAGTCCAAAAATTTAATGTTGAAAAAATGTGCTTTTCTACTTATTCAGAGTATAAAAGATTATTAAATTAAATGCCTACTATTACATTACCAGATGGAAACAACATTGATTTTCCTAATAAAGTTACAGGATTAGAAGTAGCTGAAAAAATTAGTAAATCTTTAGCAAAACAAGCACTTATAATGAGTGTTGATGGTGAGCTTAAAGATTTATATTTTGAAATAAATAAAGATAGTTCTGTTAAAATTTTTACTTCAAAAGATCCTGAAGGATTAGAGGTTATTAGACATGATACAGCGCATATAATGGCTATGGCTGTTCAAGAATTATATCCAGGTACTCAAGTGACTATTGGACCAGTAATAGAAAATGGATTTTATTATGATTTTGCAAGAAAGGAACCATTCACAACTGATGATCTTAAAAAGATTGAAAAAAGAATGTCAGAAATAATTGACAAAGATGTTAAAACAAGAAGAGAAGTTTGGAAAAGAGAAAAAGCAATTATTCATTTCATGAAAATTGGTGAAAAATATAAAGCTGAAATAATTGAAAGTATTCCTGGAAATGAAGAACTTTCTGTTTATCATCATGGTGAAACTTGGCATGATTTATGTAGAGGCCCTCATTTAGTGTCATCTGGAAAAATTGGTAAAGCTTTTAAATTAATGAAAGTTTCCGGAGCTTATTGGAGAGGAGACTCAAATAATGAAATGCTTCAAAGAATTTATGGAACAAGTTGGACAAACCAAAAAGAACTAGATGATTATTTGAAAAGAATTGAAGAAGCTGAAAAAAGAGATCATCGAAAACTTGGAAAAGAAATGGATTTATTTCATTTTAGAGAAGAAAGTCCAGGATCAGTCTTTTGGCACGAAAAAGGATGGGCATTATTTCAAAAATTGATTAATTACATGAGAAGCAGACAAGATGCTGCTGGGTACAAAGAGGTAAATACGCCAGAAATATTAGATAGACAATTATGGGAAAAATCAGGGCATTGGGAGAAATACGGAGAAAATATGTATACCTCGGAAACCCCTGATGAAAAAGTATTTGCAATTAAACCTATGAACTGTCCTGGTCATATCCAAGTATTTAATCAAGGTTTAAAAAGTTATAGAGATTTACCTTTACGTATTACAGAATTTGGAAAAGTACATCGTTATGAACCATCCGGAGCATTACACGGTTTACTAAGAGTAAGAGCTTTCACACAAGATGATGCTCATATATTTTGTTCTGAAGATCAAATTACTAGCGAGTGTTTAGAAGTAACTAATTTAATTTTAGATATATATAAAGATCTGGGTTTTGAAAACGTAATTCTTAAATATGCAGATAGACCAGAAGTAAGAGTTGGTGAAGATGAAGTTTGGGACAAAGCAGAAGCTTCATTACTTGAAGCAGTTAAGGCATCTAAGTTAGAATATAGTATTAACAAGGGTGAAGGAGCATTTTATGGTCCAAAAATTGAATTTGTATTACGAGATGCAATTGGTAGAGACTGGCAGTGTGGAACTTTGCAAGTAGATTTAAATTTACCTGGAAGATTGGACGCTACATATGTTGATAAAGATGGAACCAAGAAAGTACCTGTTATGTTACATAGAGCTTTATTTGGATCTTTAGAAAGATTTATTGGAATTCTTATTGAAAACTATGCAGGAAAGTTTCCTTTTTGGATATCACCTTTACAGACAATGGTAATACCTATCTCCGAAGAATTTAATGATTATGCAGTTAAAGTATCTAAAAAAATTAAATCTGTGGGTATTAGTTCTGCCGTAGATTTAAAAAATAATAATTTAAATTATAAAATAAGAGATCATTCTTTATCGAAAATACCTCTTTTATTAATTTGTGGTAAAAAAGAAGTTGACTCCAACTCAGTAACGATTAGAAGATTAGATTCTAATAAACAAGAAAATATGGATATTGACCAGTTCTTAAAAAATTTCTCTGCTTTAAACAAAGCATCATCAAACTAAGTGGCAGATTTCAAACAAAATTATTTTCAAAGAAGGACTAAAGACAGAGGTCCAAGATCTAATAATAGAATTTCTTCTCCAGAAGTACAGGTTATAGCAAGTGATGGTGAAAATCTTGGAGTAATCAACACCAACGAAGCTATATCAATGGCAAAAAATCAAGGATTAGATTTAATTGAAATAGCTCCAAACGCAAATCCACCAGTTTGTAAAATCATGGATATGGGAAAATATAAATATGATGCACAAAAAAAAGCAAATCTTGCAAAAAAAAAACAAAAAATTATCTTATTAAAAGAAATTAAAATGAGACCAGTAACAGAAACACATGATTATGAATTTAAAGTTAAGAATGCAAAAAAATTTATTGCTAAAGGAGATAAAGTTAAGTTTACAATAAGATTTAAAGGTCGTGAGCTTCAACACTCTCATTTAGGAAATGAATTGATGGGCAAAATTAAGGAGGATATGAAGGATATTGGTAGAGTAGAATTGCAACCAAAGTTTGATGGTAAGCAAATGATTATGGTAATCCAACCTTTATAAGCTTTATTATTGGTTGTAAAATTATATCTTTCTTTGTATAAGACCGCTGAATTATGCCAAAATTAAAAACTAAAAGCTCTGCTAAAAAAAGATTTAAAATATCTGCAAAGGGTAAAGTTATGTCAGCTCAAGCTGGTAAAAGGCATGGCATGATTAAAAGAACGAATTCACAAATAAGAAAGCTAAGAGGCACAACAACATTGTCAAAACAAGATGGAAAAATTGTTAAGTCATATATGCCTTACAGTTTAAGAGGTTAATCATGGCAAGAGTAAAAAGAGGCGTAACAAGCAAAGCGAAACATAAAAAAGTTTTAAAAGCTGTAAAAGGTCAATGGGGCAGAAGAAAAAATACCATTAGAGTTGCTAAGCAAGCAATGGAAAAATCTATGCAATACGCCTACAGAGATAGAAGAAATAAAAAAAGAGATTTTAAATCATTATGGATACAAAGAATCAATGCCGGTGTTAGAGCTGAGGGTTTGACTTACTCAAAATTTATTAATGGTTTAAGCAAATGTGGGGTTGTAATTGATAGAAAAATTCTCGCTGAAATTGCTTATGACAGCCCAGAAGCATTTAAAATAATTGCACAGAAAGCTCAATCAGCTTTAAATTAATCTTCTTTATTGTTTTTATTTCTTAAGGAAATAATCTACCAATATGTCAGACTTAAAAAATATTAAAGAACAATTTATATTAAAACTTAAAAATGATTTAAGTATTGATGAAATCAATAATGTCAAAACTGAGCTTTTTGGTAAAAATGGTTTGATCTCCTTAAAATTCAAAACTATTGGATTAATCGCTGAAACAGATAGAAAAAAATTTGCTACAGACCTGAATCAAATAAAAGACGAACTTCAGAATTTAATATCAACTAAGATAAATGACATTGATTCAAAAAAAATAAATGAAAAATTAGAAAAAGAAAAAGTCGATGTAACTTTGCCAGAAAGGCCTTTTGTTAGAGGAAAAATTCATCCTGTCTCACAAACTATTGATGAAATCTCCTCAATATTTTCTGAGATAGGGTTTAGTGTTGAAGAGGGCCCTGATGTTGAAAACGAGTATAATAATTTTACCGCTTTAAACACACCCGACAATCATCCAGCAAGAGATATGCATGACACTTTCTATCTTGATGAAAGTAAGGAGCTTTTACTTAGAACTCACACTTCTCCAGTTCAAATTAGAACAATGCTTAAAAATAAACCACCTTTTAAAATTATTGCCCCTGGAAGGACTTACAGATCAGATAGTGATCAAACTCACGCCCCAATGTTTCATCAAGTTGAAGGTCTTCATATAGATAAAGATATTAATATGGGCCATTTAAAAGGATGTTTAAATTATTTTATAAAAGAATTTTTTGAAGTTGATAAGATTAAGATGAGATTTAGACCTAGTCACTTTCCTTTTACAGAGCCATCTGCAGAAGTTGATATAGGTTATGAAATAAAAGATGGAAAAATTGTGATAGGGGAAGGTGATCAATGGCTTGAAATTCTGGGATGTGGAATGGTTCATCCTAATGTTTTAAATAATGTGAAAGTTGATCCTTCAAAATACCAAGGATATGCATTTGGTATAGGTATAGATAGATTGGCGATGCTAAAATACGGTATCAATGATTTAAGAGCATTTTTTGAATGTGATTACAGATGGTTAAACCACTTTGGTTTTGATCCAATTGATGTTCCGACTAATTATAGAGGTTTGAGTAGATGAAAATCACATTTGATTGGCTTAAAGACCATTTAAATACAAATCTAAAAGAGGAAAAACTTTTAGAACAACTTACAAATATTGGTCTAGAAGTGGAAAGTGTAGAAAACTTATCTGAAGGCCTTGATTTATTCAAAGTGGCTAAAATTATAAAAACAGAGAAACACCCTAACGCAGATCGATTGAAAGTTTGTGATGTAGATGTTGGAGAAAAAGAATTAAAAAAAGTTGTATGTGGCGCCTCTAATGCAAGGGAAGGATTAATCACAATATATGCTCCTCCAGGAGCAATTGTTCCAAAAAGTAAAATAAAGCTAGTCGTTGCTAAGATAAGAGATGTTATATCTTATGGCATGCTCTGCTCAGAGTCTGAGTTAAATTTGTCAGATAAAAGTGAAGGAATAACAGAATTATCATCTGCAAAATATAAGAAAAGTATTGGAAATAGTTATTTTTCTAAATTGAATTCAAATCTTATAGATTTATCAATAACACCTAATAGACCTGATTGTCTGGGTTTCAGAGGAATAGCCAGAGACCTTGCTGCCTCAGGTTTTGGAAAACTAAAAGATTTTAAAGAAAAAAAAATTAAATCAAGTTTTAAACAAACTTTAAAAGTAAAAATAAATAGAGAAAAAGGTCAAGCATGTATAGCGTTTGGAAGTTGTTTAATTACTAACGTAAAAAATACTGAAAGCCCTCAATGGTTAAAAGATAAGCTAGTTTCAATAGGTCAAAAACCTATTTCAGCAATAGTTGATATCACAAATTATGTTATGTTAGATATAAATCGTCCATTGCACGCTTATGATGCTGATAAAATTGACAAAAGTATAATAGTTCGAAACTCAAAATCTGGAGAAGAATTTACTGCTCTTGATAATAAAAATTACAAATTAGAAAATGGAATGTGTGTAATAAGTGATAACAAAGGTGTTTTAGGATTGGGAGGGATTATTGGAGGCACAAGATCGGGTACAGAATTTGATACTAAAAATGTGCTTTTAGAGTCAGCCTATTTTGAAACAAGATCAATTCGAAGGTCTGCAAAAAAATTAAATCTTGATACTGATGCAAAGTTTAGGTTTGAGAGGGGTATCGATCCACTCTCAATAGAATCTGGTTTAAATAAAGCAGCATCACTAATAAAAGAAATTTGTGGTGGTGAAATTAGCAAAATAGATATTCAAAAAATTGAAACATTTAAAAATAAAATTATTAAATTTGATCCAAATTTATTTGAAAAGATATCTGGATTTAAAATTTCAATTAAAAAAATGATTATAATTTTAGATGACCTTGGCTTTAAATGTAAAAAAGAAAAAAAATATTTAAAATTAACAATTCCCTCTTGGAGACCTGATATTTTGCAAGAAATAGATATTGTTGAAGAATTAGTAAGAATAAGTGGATATGAAAAAATTAAAACTATAAATCCAATCAAAGAGAGAACTAAATCAACTTTAACTCAAACCCAAAAGTTATTTCATTTTTTACAAAGATCAGTTGCCTCAAAAGGATACTTGGAGGCAATAACATGGTCTTTTGCAGACTCAAATTATAATGATCCCTTTAAAGGAGCAAATAAAGAAATTAAAATTGTAAACCCAATAAGCTCAGAATTAGGAGTTTTAAGAAATTCAATATTTTCCAATTTAATTATGTATATCTCTAAAAATCTAGATAGGGGTTTTAAAGATTTATCAATATTTGAAATAGGTCCTATTTTTACTGGTTCTAATCCAGGTGAACAAGCTACTGTGGTTTGTGGTTTATCTGCAGGAAAAAAATCTAGATTATCCTGGATTGATAAAGAGAGAAATGTTGATGTATTTGATGTTAAAAGGGATGTGGTCCAAACTCTAGTCGACGCCGGTTATAATTCTGATAAATTTTTTATAGATAATGTGACGCCAAATTATTATCACCCGGGCAAGTCAGGTACATTGTTTTTAAATAGAGGAAAAGATCAAGTAGCTGCTTATTTTGGAGAAATTCACCCTAATATTATAAAAAAATTGGATATAAAATCCGAGTCTTTGGTAGGTTTTGAAATTTTTCTAGACAATTTAAAGTTTCCTAATAAAACACTTAATGATCTAAAACCAAAATTTACTGTTTCTGATTTTCAAAAATCTGAAAGAGACTTTGCATTTGTAGTAAATAAAGATGTGAAAGCCCAAGATTTAATAAACGCGATTTCAAGTGTAGATAAAAATTTGATTAGCAATGTTAAAGTTTTTGATGTTTATGAGGGAGAAAATATACCTGAAAATAAAAAATCAATTGCAATTAGTGTAACAATCCAGTCATCTGAAAAAACTTTAAATGTCAATGATTTGGAAAATATTAATAATTCAATAATTAAAACAGTTGAAAATAAAACTGGTGCTAAAATACGTTCGTAAGGTAAATGAGCACAATTGATAATATTAGAAACTTTGCGATCATAGCTCACATTGATCACGGTAAATCCACTATAGCTGACAGAATTATCCATAGCTGTGGCGGCCTTACTGAAAGAGAGATGAAAGCTCAGGTTTTAGATTCTATGGATATAGAGCGTGAAAGAGGAATTACAATTAAAGCACAGACAGTAAAACTTAATTATAAAGCTAAAGATGGAAAAAATTATATCTTAAATATTATTGATACTCCAGGACACGTAGATTTCAGCTATGAGGTAAGTAGATCTCTTTATGCTTGTGAAGGTTCAATTTTAATTGTTGACAGTACCCAAGGTGTTGAAGCTCAAACTTTAGCAAATGTTTATCAAGCACTAGATACAAATCATGAAATAGTACCTGTATTAAATAAAGTTGATTTACCTGCATCTGATTTAGAGAGAACAAGAAAACAAATAGAAGAAGTAATTGGGATTGATACAGAAAATGCAATTCCTTGTTCAGGAAAAACAGGAGAAGGGATAAATGATATTTTAGAACAAATAATTACAATATTACCATCTCCAATAGGTGAAAGATCAGCAGCTCTAAAGTGTTTGTTAGTTGATAGTTGGTATGACACATACTTAGGTGTGGTTATTCTTGTGCGAGTTATTGATGGTAATCTTTCAAAACATATGAAAATAAAAATGATGTCGACCAATCAAGAATATATAGTTGAAAAAGTTGGTGTTTTTACCCCAAAACCAGTTGATATTAATGAATTAAAAACTGGCGAGATAGGATTTATAACTACTGGTATAAAAATCTTGTCAGAAACAAAAGTAGGAGACACTATTTGTGATGCATCAAAGCCTTTAAAAGAAGCATTACCGGGTTTTAAACCTAGTAAGCCAGTTGTTTTTTGTGGACTGTTTCCAGTCGACAGTTCTGAATTTCAAAAATTAAAAGACGGTTTGGCTAAATTACAATTAAATGATGCTAGTTTTTCATTTGAACCAGAAACATCTTCAGCTTTAGGTCTGGGATTTAGATGTGGTTTTTTAGGATTGTTACATTTGGAAATTGTAACAGAAAGATTGGAAAGAGAATTTGATGTAAATTTGTTAACAACAACTCCAGGAGTTGTATACAAAGTTTATCTAAATAATAGTGATATGATAGATTTGCAAAATCCATCAAGCTTACCAGATCCAACTTTAATAAAGTATATCGAGGAGCCATGGATCAAAGCAACTATTATAACTCCGGATCAATATTTAGGGGCAATAATTAAAATGTGCCAGGATAAAAGGGGAGTACAGACTAATCTTAGTTACTCTGGAAATAGAGCGGTGGTAAATTATGAACTTCCGTTAAATGAAGTGGTATTTGATTTTAATGACAGATTAAAATCTATGACTAGTGGTTATGCTAGTTTTGACTATGAAATAATTGAACATAGAGAGGGAGATTTAGTTAAGCTTGGAATTTTAGTAAATGGCGAACCTGTTGATGCTTTAGCAATGATGATACATAAAAATTTTGCTCAAAAAACTGGAAGAGAAGTGTGTGAGAAATTAAAAGATTTAATACCAAGACATAATTTTATGATACCTGTTCAAGCTGCAATAGGAGGTAAAATTATAGCAAGAGAAACCATTAAAGGATTTAAAAAAGATGTTTTAACAAAAATACATGGAGGAGGAGCCACTGACAGAAAGAGAAAACTTTTAGAAAAGCAAAAGAAAGGTAAAGCAAGATCAAAACAGTTTGGAAGAGTAGAAATACCCCAAGAAGCTTTTATTGGTGTTTTAAAAATTAGCAAAGAAAAATAGTAATATTTGTAAAATAAGTATTATAGAATTATACCATTCCGTTTATACTTCCATGGTCATCACAACATATTATTTTGTTGTTTCTTTTTTCAGATATAGTTTTTTTGAAATTTTGTTTAAAGGACTCTGGCGATAAATTAATTTTGTAATATTCTTGTACTTTTGAACGCATTTCTAAAATTTTATCGTTATGCATATCTAAAGCTTCATAAATTTTTTGAATAATTTCATTTAAATTTGAATATTGTATTGAATTTTCACTATTTAGATTGGGAAGCAATAAGTTTTCACAATTTGTAATTGGTATTGATCCAACTTTTATACCTTCAATTAAGTGGTGACATAGTGGCATTACTACTCCAGGACAGGTTAAATTGAAACATGATTGACTTAAAAGATTGAAATTATTTTTAAAATTCAATTTATATGATGTTTTTTTCATAATTTTATCATGCAGACAAAGAATAATTTTTTTATTTGAAAAATTAGATGTTTTTAAATCCTTGCTTGAATTAATTAAATAAATTTCTTTTTTAAACTCTTTTAAAATACTATTAATAATTTTAATTCTATTAGGAAATTTTTCTGGTTCTTGTTTCCAATAAAAATTACTATAGCCATCTTCTACGACTGAACCTGAAAAAAAAACTCTCAATTTAAAATTAGGTTTTTTAATAATATTAATTTTTTTATAAAAAGAATTATAAATTCTTGGATACATGAAGTAAGGCATGACAATATTATTTTTATGTAAAAATTTTTTTTTATTATAAAAATACTCAAAATAGTTTGTATCTATTGATAATTCACTATCATTTTCTGATGGCGTACTCATATTTATTTTTATTTTTGAATTAATATTTAGATTAGAATTAGATATTGTATGTTTAAAAAAATTGAAAAAACCAATCCTTCTAAATAATTTTTTTGCATTTTCATCATTTTTGTATGCAAAGTCATATTCATTCTTTAGTGAATATAAAAAAAAATTTATATAGCTATTATCTTTGAATGTGCCTAAGTCTATAATTTCTTTTGAATTAAACTTAAAACGATTTAAATTAACCAAAATATCTATAAAAAAATTTTTTAATTTATATTCAATAAATCTTATAATTATCTTCCAATTTTTATATTTTCTAAATTTGAGACTTTCTTTAAATTCTTTGAAGTTCATCTTGTTATTGTTTAATTATAATATATTAAATAAGCAATTAATAACAATGGAGAGGTGGCCGAGTGGTTGAAGGCGCACGCTTGGAAAGCGTGTATAGGGGCAACTCTATCATGGGTTCGAATCCCATTCTCTCCGCCATCTAATAAGCCTTATTTTTCAATATTAATTTTAGTATTTTAGAATTTTTTTATTAAGATAAATAAGCAATTTTTTTAAAAAATGTTATAATTTTCTTTTTCCAAAATTTAAAAAATGACAAATAAAAATACATATCAGGCAGACTCCATCAAAGTTTTAAAAGGTTTAGAAGCGGTAAGAAAAAGACCAGGGATGTATATTGGAGATACAGATGATGGTACCGGCCTTCATCATATGGTTTATGAAGTGGTTGATAATTCTATTGATGAGGCTCTAGCAGGACATTGTAAAAATATTAATGTAAAAATTAACTTTAATGGAACAATAACTGTTAATGATGATGGCAGAGGAATTCCTGTAGATATTCACAAGGGAGAAAAAAAATCCGCAGCTGAAGTAATTATGACTCAACTTCATGCTGGGGGTAAATTTGACCATGATTCATATAAAGTTTCGGGAGGATTACATGGCGTTGGTGTTTCAGTTGTTAATGCTTTGTCAGAAAAATTACAGTTAGAGGTCAATAGAGATGGAAAAAAACATCTTATTGAATTTCAAAATGGTGAAGCAAAAGCACCATTAAAAGTAATAGGAAAATCAAAGTATTCGGGAACACAAATTACCTTTTTGCCTTCAAAAGAAATTTTTTCATCAATCAAATTTAGTGCAAATATTTTAATTAAAAGAATGAGAGAGCTAGCATTCTTAAATAAAGGAATTAAAATAATTTTTACAGATGCTAGTCAAAAAAAAGAAAAAACTTATGAATTTAAATTTGATGGAGGTGTTCTTGAATTTGTTGATTTTTTAGACGAAAAAAGAGAAAAATTACAAAATAAAAATGGAAATGATTTATTCAGAAAACCAATTTATATAGAAGGAAAGAAAAACAATATTGAATTAGAGTGCTCCTTAAAATGGAACGCAGGTTATGGAGAGGATATTTACCCATATACAAATAATATTTTTCAAAAAGATGGTGGAACTCATTTACTAGGTTTTAGAAGTGCATTAACAAGAGTTGTAAATAAATATGCCAATGAAAATAACTTACTTAAAAAAAATAAGTTAACTATATCGGGTGATGATATTAAAGAGGGCCTAACATGTGTTATTTCAGCAAAAATTCCAGATCCAAAATTTTCTTCTCAGACAAAAGACAAGCTTGTGTCATCAGAGGTAAGAATGATTGTAGAAACACTTATAAATGAAAAGTTATCTATTTGGTTTGATCAAAACCCATCAATTGCAAAAATTATTTTAGCAAAAGTTTTACAAGCAGCAATGGCCAGGGATGTTGCAAGAAAAGCTAGAGAAAATGTAAGAAGGAAAGGAGCATTAGAATTAAGTGGCTTACCAGGAAAATTGGCTGATTGTCAAATTGGTAAACAAGATGGTACAGAATTATTTATTGTCGAGGGAGATTCGGCAGGTGGTTCAGCCAAGCAGGGAAGAAATAGAGCTAATCAAGCCGTTTTACCTTTAAGAGGAAAAATATTGAATACATATGTCGAAGATTTAAGTTTGAAAAAAAATGGTAATGGCAGTGTAAATGGTTCAGATCATAGAACAAAAGCATTGTCAAAAATGATATCATCAAACGAGATTGTAACTTTAATTAATGCTTTAGGATTAGATCCTAAATCACAATAGATTGATTTAAAAGATTTAAGATATGGTAAAATAATAATTATGACTGATGCCGATGTTGATGGCTCTCATATAAGAGCATTACTTTTAACATTTTTTAACAACCAACCATTTAATAAATTAATTGAAAACGGTCATGTTTATTTAGCCCAGCCACCTTTATTTAAAATTAATAAAGGATCAAAGGGCATATATATAAAGGATGAGAAAGAGCTAGAGGATTACATTATCAACAGCAATAAAGAATTAAAAAAATTAAAAAAAGGATCAAAAGAATATTTTAAAGCTTTGGATTTAGAAAAATCTAAAATGAACATTCAAAGATTTAAGGGACTAGGTGAAATGAACCCTGAAGAGCTATGGAGCACTACTTTAGATCCTGAAACTAGAAATTTACTACAAGTACAATATTCTAAAGATCTTAAAAAAGATCAAAGTCTTATTCATACCTTGATGGGTAATGATGTTGCATTAAGAAAAGATTTTATAGTTTCTAACGCTATTAATGTTAGAAATCTTGATATTTAAAAATGAAGTTTTTTGAAACTTCAAAATACCACTCTTTACAAAAATCAACATATATAACTTTAAGATGGATTGGAATTTCTGGTCAATTGATTGCTGTAAATTTTGTATATTTCTTTTTAAATTTTCGGTTTGACTTTTTAACATCAAACATAATTATTTTTTTAGGAATATTAAGTAACTTATATTTAATATTTATTTACAAAAAAACACAGCTATCAGATAGATCAGCTTTTTTATTTTTATTAATTGATATTTTGCAGTTAGGCATATTACTTTACTTATCAGGAGGAATTGTAAATCCATTTGTAATTTTTATATTAATTCCAAGTGTATTTTCTTCATCAAATCTAAGTTTTAAAACTAATACTTTACTTGTAATTTTATCAGCAATTATAATTGTGTTTTTAACTTTTTATTCTATGGATTTGCCCTCACCACTTAGTGACCATTTTCACGTGAGTCATTACTATTATTATTCTATTCCAATCGCTCTAGTTGTAGCTTTGGTTTTTCTCAATTATTTTGCGATGACATTTGGAACACAATCCAGATTAAGAAAAGAGGCTTTGGCAAAAATGGAGGAGGTTATGGCTACAGAACATGAGCTTTTATCTTTAGGTGGTCAAGCAGCGGCAGCAGCTCATTCTTTAGGCACCCCATTATCAACAATAACAATAATTGCTAATGATTTAAATAAACAATTTAAAGGCCAAAAAGATTTAGAAAAAGATATAGAACTATTAGCAAGCCAAGTAGACCGATGTAATGAAATTTTAAAACGTTTGACCTTAAATCCTGTAGAAGAAGACGATTTTATTGATAAAGATTTATCAATTAGAGATTATTTAAGTGAGATAGTTTCATCATTTAAAGAAATAAGTAAAAAGGAATTTATTTTAAATTTTGATCAAGACTCAAACTCTAAAAAAGTTACTAAATCTATAGAAATTGTATATGGATTAAGAAACTTTATTGGAAATGCCAATAAATTCGCTAAATCAAAAGTTTTTATAAATCTAAGAAGTGATAGTGAGATAACCGAAATTAATATTGAAGATGATGGTAGCGGTTATCCTAGGGATATTTTATCTAAAATTGGAGAACCATATTTAAAATCAAGCTACTTTAAAGATAAATCAAAAGAGGGTTTAGGACTTGGTTTATTTATTGGAAAAAATTTATTAGAAAAAAATTTTGCCGATTTAAATTTTAGAAATTCAAAAACGCGAAGTGGTGCCGAAGTTATTATTAAATGGAAAAACAGAGATTTATTTAATATTTAATGAAAATTTTTTTTGGACTCAAATAATGAGCTTAATTGAGAAATCATTACATCTCCTAACTCATTTACATCAGTAATCTTTATCGCTTTATCATAATACCTTGAAACATCATGACCAATCCCAATAGCTAAAACTTCTATATCAGATTTGTTTTCAATAAATTTAACAATCTTTTTTAAATGTTTTTCTAGGAAATCTCCTGAATTCACTGAAAGAGTCGAATCATCAACTGGAGCTCCATCTGAAATAACCATTAATATTTTTCTTTCCTCTTTTCTTTTTTTAATTCGATTATATGCCCATGATATTGCTTCACCATCAATATTTTCTTTGAGCAAACCTTCTTTAAGCATTAATCCTAAATTATTTTTTGCTTGTCTCCAGTGAGTATCAGCTCCTTTATAAATAATGTGTCTCAAATCATTAAGTCTACCTGGTGTTTTTGGTTTTGAATTTTTTGTCCAAAGCTCTCTACTTTGTCCACCTTTCCAATTTTTTGTAGTAAAGCCTAAAATCTCAACTTTTACTGAACATCTCTCAAGTGTTCTAGATAGAATATCGGCACAAATGGCTGCAATGGTAATGGGTCTACCTCTCATAGATCCTGAATTATCTATAAGTAGTGTTACTATAGTATCCTTGAATTCCAGATCTTTTTCTTTTTTAAATGATAAAGAATTATAAGGGTCCATGATAATTCTTGGAAGTTTAGAACTATCTAACAATCCTTCCTCTAAATCAAATTCCCATGCTCTATTTTGCTTTGCCAGCAGTTGCCTTTGAAGTTTGTTTGCTAACTTGGTTATAACATCTTGAAAGCCAATTAGCTGTTGATCTAAGTTTTTTCTAAGTTTAGTAGCCTCATCAGCATTTTCTAAGTTTTCTGCTTTTATAATTTCATCAAATTGAAGGGTAAATATTTTATAATCAAGATTAATATTATCGATATTTTTTTTGACTATTTGTTCTGAACTTTGTTCATCAGATTCAACATCTGAAAGTTGTTCATCTAGATTAAACTCATCAATATTATAATCAGCATCTAAAGTGGCTTGAGTTTCTTGGTCATCGTTTTCATCCTTGTTATCTTCATTATCTTTGCTTTGATCATCATTTGATGGGTTGTCTTGACCTTGATCCTGATTTTGTTCTTCTTTCTCATTATCATCTTCACTTTGAAATATATCCATTTCATTTAATATTTGTGTAAATTTTGAGCTGTAAGTTTGTTGATCTTCTAGATTTTTAATTAAGTATTCTTTATGCTTTTCAATAGATTGATCAAAATCCTTTTCCCAAAAATTTAACATTCTAGAAGCTGATGAATTAAGTTTTATTTTATGAAAATTTTTAAGCATATATAGCTCAAATGCTTCTGCTACAGGAACATCTTCTTTGGTTTTTAATTGATCTTTCCTTTTACGGTTTATTATTTGAGAATAATTTTCATGAAAGTTTTTTTCTATACCTTTCAGCATTTGACCACCTAAGACCTCATATCTAATTTTTTCAGCAATATTATAAAGTGATCTGGAAGAAGTATTGCTGGGTAAATTTTTTTTAAAAATTGAGTCATCTGAAAATTTTTTTTTTAAAGCGCTTGAGTCAGTCTCTGCACGCAACTTTATAAAGTCACTTGGATTTGTAAGATTATCAATTTCTATTGATATAAGATCTCTAGTCTTTTTATCTTCTGAGTTTTTATGATTTATATCGAAATCATCAGAAATTACTTTTGCTGTAGAATTTAGAGCAATTCTAAATTTTTCTTTTATATCAGTTTCTTTTGAACTCATTTATATTTGAATATTTATCAAAGACTCTGGCAACTCTTCTCCAAAACATCTTTGATAATATTCTGCGATAGTATTTTTTTCAATATCATCACATTTATTTAGAAAAGTTACTCTAAAAGCGTAACCGGTGTCTTTAAAAATTTCTGAATTTTCTGCCCAATGCAATACAGTTCTAGGGCTCATTACAGTTGAAATATCACCTGCTATAAATCCTTTACGAGTAAGAGATGCTACTTTTATCATATTCGAAACTTTCTCTTTTCCTTTTGCGTTATTAAGGTTTTTATTTTTTGCTAAAACAATATCCATCTCTTTATCTAAGCTTAGATAATTTAATGTTGTTACAATATTCCATCTATCCATTTGACCTTGGTTAATTTGCTGTGTACCGTGATAAAGACCTGTAGTATCACCTAGTCCAACAGTGTTAGAAGTAGCAAATAATCTAAAAAATTTATTTTGCTTAATGACTTTATTTTTATCTAGTAAGGTAAAATTACCTTCTGCTTCTAATACTCTTTGGATTACAAACATAACATCTGGTCTTCCTGCATCGTATTCATCAAAAACAAGTGCAACTGGATTTTGAATTGACCATGGTAAAATACCTTCATTGAATTCGGTGATTTGTTTTCCATCTTTTAACACTATCGCATCTTTTCCGATTAAATCTATCCTGCTTACGTGACTATCTAAATTAACTCTAATACAAGGCCAATTTAATCTTGCAGCAATTTGTTCTATATGAGTAGATTTACCAGTACCGTGATATCCTTGAACTAAAACTCTTTTATTAAAAGCAAAACCCGAGATAATTGCTAGCGTTGTATCTCTGTCAAATTTATAATTTTTATCTATTTCAGGGACGTAATCAGTTTTTTTTGAAAATGCATCGACTTCCATTTCAGAATCTATTCCAAAAGTCTGTTTTAAGGAAATTTTAATATCTGGCTCTAAGTTAAGATTTGGTGTCAATTTTATCTCTATATGTATTTTTAAGCTGAGTATAAGCTAAAGTTATTAATTTTAATTTTTCCTCGTATTTTTTATTTCCAGAATTCATATCAGGGTGAAATTTTTTAACAAGTATTTTGAATTTATCTTGTATGCTCTTCCATCTTAATCCCACAGAAATCCCAAGTATTCCAAATGCTTTTATGTCTTTGTGATTAAATTTAAATTGACGCATATGATTATAATCACCATTTATTTTGTCCTTATCTAATTCGTCTTTCAAGGTGTTATTCCATAACACTTTAAAGAAATTATCTGAGGAACTAAAACTTTGAGTGGGTTTATGCCAAGTCATATCAGATTTTAAAAAATCAATAACTTGATCATCATTCATACCTGAAAAATAATTCCAATTTTTATTAAATTCTCGTACATGCTCTAGACAGAGCATCCTGTATTTTTTGCTGTTATCTTTTTCAACAGGTGCTTTATATTCACCAATTTTATTACAATTATTCCAGTCACAAATGTTTTTCATGATATAATAATTACTATATGGATATAAATGAATTAATTGCAAATATAAAAAAAAAATTATCAAATCAAATAGATATTCAAAATATTGAAATTGAAGATAAATCTTTTCTTCATAAAAATCATATAGGAAACCAAGAAGGGAAATTTCATTTAAAAATAAAAATAGTCTCTAATGAACTCAAATCAATGAGTAGAATTGAGAGTAATAAAAAAATATATAAAATATTAGACCAAGAGTTAAAAGAGGCTATTCATTCTGTCCAAGTTTTAATTTCTTAGATAATCTTTTAAAAATATTTTCAAACTTTCTTTTGAATATTCTTTATTTATAACTGCAGAACCGATTTTATTTAACAATACTAAACTTATCTTGTCAGATTTATTTTTTTTATCTTTTAGCATGAAGAATAAAATTTTCTTTAGATGCATTTTTGTAAAAAATTTATTTATAGATATTGGTAAATTTAAATTTTTAATATGATTAATTATTAATTTATAATCTTTTTGTTTAAGAATATTTACTTTTAAACTAAAAGTTAATGCTGTTTGCATTCCTAGAATTACCGCTTCTCCATGATTTAGTTTCTTACTATAACCCAAGCTAGCCTCGTATGAATGAGCAAAGGTGTGACCAAAATTTAAAATTTTTCTTAAATTCGTTTCCTTTTCATCTTTTTCAACTACTTTTTTTTTTATTTTACAACTTTCATATATTGTTTTTTCAATAAATGGTGATGATAGTTGAAGAATTTTTTTTGAATTTTTATCTAAAAAGATAAAAAATTTTTTACTCTTAATAAGAGAGTGTTTTAAAATTTCTCCATACCCACATACAATCTCTCTTTTAGAAAGTGATTTAAGAAATTGAGTGTCTGAAATAACTATATTTGGTTGATAAAAACTTCCGATTAAGTTTTTTCCATATTTAGAATTTATTCCTGTTTTACCACCAATTGACGAGTCTACCTGTGATAATAGTGTAGTTGGAATATTAATAAATCTTAAACCTCTTTTGAATATACTTGCAGCAAATCCAGTTATATCCCCAGTTATTCCTCCACCAATAGATATCATACAATCTTCTCTAGAGAAGTTATTTTTTAATAATATTTCTAAAATTTTATTAATTATAATAAAATTTTTATTATTTTCCTTTGCATTAAATAAACAAATATAAATTTTTTTTTGTTTTAAAGATTTTTTAATTTTTAAAATAAATTTGTTAGGAACTTTGTTGTCTACAATTAATAGACATTTTTTAAAATTCACTGAATTATTTTTTGCTATTTGTGAAACTTTTGAAATTAAATTTGATCCAATAATTATAGGATATTGTTGTGTTTTAGTTTTTATATTTAATTTAATTGGTTTCATATATTTTTTGAATTTTATTTACAATTTCATTTTTTGTTAGATTATCACATTTAATTTCATATAAGGCTTTTGAATAAATGTTAGTTCGATTTTTAATTAAATCAATTAAATCTTTATCTGTAGCATTAATTGTTAAAGGTCTTTTTTTGTTATTTTTTATTCTTTCAATTAATATTTTATTATCCCAATTTAACCAAAATGAAATATGATTTTTTAAAACTTCTCTTCTAATATTTTTATTTGTAAATGCACCACCACCCAGAGAAATAACTATAGAATTTAATTTTAATTCTTTAAGTGTAATTTTTTCCTCAATTTTTCTAAAATAATCCTCTCCCTTGGTTTCAAATATTTTTCTAATTGTAATTTTTAAATTCTTTTCAATTTCTTTGTCAATATCAACAAATTGTAGTTTTAATTTTTTTGCAACCAAAGAACCTATGGAACTCTTTCCAGATCCCATCATACCTAAAAAAACAAGATTTTTTTTTGATTTCATAAGTTTAAATATTGAAAAAACACAAATATGTCTTAATTTGAAATTAACAAAAGTTATATGCAATTCAACAAAAATACAAGTTCAGGTAAAAAAAGTATAATTGGACTAGTTGTTAAATCTATTTTTGGACTGGTAATTATTCTAGGTATAGTATTTTTTTTAAATTCTATTGATTTTCCTGCACCTAAAAAAGAAATAGAAAAAATTATTCCAAATGAAAATTTTAAAATTATTAAGTAAAAAAAGTATTTTATTTTTTTTAAGCTACTTAATTTCTGTATCTTCAATTTTAGCAGAAGATAAGCCTATAGACATTTGGAATTTAGAAAAAAAGGAAATCGAAGTAATTACAGAAACAAAAATTTCAACTGAAAACATAAGTGGCAATTCAAAAACTAGTGTTTTTGATATGCAGTCTGACAAACAAAATAACCCTATAGAGCTTGATGAGGATCTATTGTCAAAGGATATTAAAATAGTTGGACTGTATGATCCCCAAGAACATGGACTAAGTATTGATATGTGGGTTAATTCAGATGGCCAAAAATTAAAAAATCTTTTTAAAAGTATTGAAAAGATAAACCTTTCAAATGATGCATCTGAAATTATGAATATTTCGCTACTAACAAATGCACACTATCCTAGTCAAAATATTACAGAACAAGAATTTTTAAAATTCAAGACTAATTTTTTAATAAAAAATTCTCAGCTAGATCTAATAGAAGAATTTTTAATAAATAATCAGGTAATAAATTCACATCCTATACTTACGAGACATTTGGTTGACAATTATTTATCAGAATCAAATATAAAAAAATCTTGCGAATTTTTTTCGAAAATCAAAAAACCAGTTGAAGATGAATATTTGTCAAAATTTAATTTGTATTGTTTAATTAATTATGGAAAAAGTGAAGAAGCACAATTAATTTTAGATCTTAAAAAAGAGTTAGGTTTTGAAGACGAATATTTTGAGAACAAAATAAACTATTTGTTTGGCTATATTGAAGAAGCAAGTATAGAAACATCTGAAGATTCAATTTTAGACTTTCATTTGGCTCATAGAACAAATTCTGAATTTACTTTTCAGCCAAATGAAAATACATCCAAATTAATTTGGAAGTATCTTTCAAACTCAAATTTATTACCAGATTTAACTAATATTGATATCAATGAAGAGGATAAAATTTCTGTAATTGAAAAAGCTACACATTATAAAATTTATTCTGAGAAAGAGTTATTTGAACATTATAAGAAATTTCAATTTAATATAAATCAACTTTTAAATGTGGAGGAGTCGCTTAAGTCGTTATCTCCTATTCAATCAAGGGCACTTATATATCAAAGAACACTTTTAACTGAAGAACCCAACTTAAAATTACAATTTGCAAAGTTATTAAAAGAACTATTTCAGAAAGATGAAATAGATCTGGCTTTTGATTTAGAATTAATAAATATTTTATCAGAAGTCAAAATTGAAAACGTATCTAATGATTTTATGACTTTTTATGATAATTTTTCAAAAAAAGAGAATTCTGAATTTAAAAGAATTAATTTTAATAATAAAATTTTACATCAATCTAAATGGATAAATTATTTTAGAGGTGATTATTCTAAGTCTGAGATTCAAGAAGTTGTTAGGAAATTTTTAGATAAAATGAAATTTAGTAATGATGTTTTGTCTATTAAAGATGTTATTTTCATTGAAAGTCTTAAGTCTGATGGTATAAAAATTTCATCTGAATACGATAGTTTATATGCAAATAAACCATTTGAATTGAATAGTGATCTTCAAACTTTGATTAATAACAAAGAAGTTGGAACTCTTCTACTTACTTTGATTGAAATTATAGGACAAAATAAAATAGAAAATATTGACGAAAAAAGACTTTATTTTATTTTGACAGCATTAAATCAAATAAATGCTGATTTAATTAGAAATAAGCTTCTGCTCAAAGTTCTTCCTTTAAAAGTATAATAATTATAATAAAATAAAAGTTTTATGACTATCAGAACAATAATTACAGAACCAAATAAATTACTAAGACAAATATCAAAACCTGTAGACAAGGTGGGTATTGAAGAGCAGAAATTAATGGATGATATGTTGGAAACAATGTATGAAGCAAACGGAATAGGCCTAGCAGCAATTCAGGTTGGGATACCAAAAAGAATTATAGTGATGGATATTAGCAAAGAAGAAAATAAAAAAGAGCCTAGATATTTTGTTAATCCAGTTATTAAAAATAAAGATTCACTAAAAGCTACTTACGAAGAAGGATGCCTTTCAGTACCAAATCAATTTGCAGAAATTGATAGACCAAGTAAGTGTGAGGTTGAATATTTAGATTATGATGGAAATAAAAAAATATTAAAAGCTGATGGCTTACTTGCCACATGTATTCAGCATGAAATGGATCATTTAGAAGGAATATTATTTATTGACTATCTTTCAAAATTGAAGCGCTCAATGATAATAAAAAAATTATCAAAATTAAAATCTAGCTCAGCAGAAGCTTAATTAATGGGAAAAAAAATTGTATTTATGGGTACACCCATGTTTGCTGTACCAATCTTAAAGTCTCTTTATCAAAATGGATATCCTATATCTTGTGTGTATACACAACCACCTCAAAAATCTCAAAGGGGCCATAAAATTAATAAATCTCCAATACAAGCAATATCTGAAACTTTGAATTTAGAGTTTAGAACACCAACTTCACTAAAACAGAATAATGAAGAGTTTAAATATTTTAAATCAATAGATGCTGACTTAGTAATAGTAGTTGCTTATGGGCAAATAATTCCAAAGGAATTTTTAAATTTAACTAAAAAAGGATTTATTAATATACACGCCTCATTACTTCCAAGATGGAGAGGGGCAGCTCCGATTCAAAGAGCAATAATGAATTTAGATAAAGAAACAGGTTTGAGTATTATGAAAATATCTGAAGAACTTGATACAGGCCCAGTATGTAATATTTATAAAATCAATATTGAAAATAATTTAAATGCTAGTGAGATTAGTGAAAAACTTTCATTCTTAGCAGCAGAAAAGATATTAGATAACATTGATGATATATTAGATAATAAGGCTAATTTCATAGAGCAAAATCATGTCTTAGCAACATACGCCCCTAAAATCCAAAAAAATGAAGGTCAAATTGATTGGAAAAATGATGCTAAAATTATAATTGGTAAAATAAACGGACTATACCCAGCGCCAGGGGCTTATTTTATGTTTAACGGTGAAAGACATAAGATTTTAAAAGCCGAAATTGGACAAGCACAAGGAAAACCAGGCGAGATTTTATCTAATCATTTAGAAATTGCTTGTGGAGACAAAAAATCAATCAAGATTAGCGAAATACAAAGACAAGGAAAAAAACCACAAAATATTGGTGAATTTGTACTAGGAACACAAATTAAAAAAGGTTCATTTTTATAATGAATAGATACCAGATACTTATTGAGTATGTAGGAACAAATTTTAGTGGGTGGCAGATACAAAAAAAAGGTTCAACAATACAAGGATTAATACAAGAAAAATTATCAAAACTATTAAAAGAAAAAATAATTTTACATGGTCAAGGAAGAACTGATACAGGCGTTCACGCATTTGAACAGTCTGCACACTTTGATTGTAAAAATAAAATAATTGATACAATTAAATTTTTAAAATCTATAAATCATTTTTTAAATGTAAAGGATGTTGCGATAAAAAATATAAAAAAAAAAAACAACAAATTTCACGCTAGATTTTCTGCTAAACAAAGAATTTATAAATATTTTATTTTTAATCAAATAAGCCAACCAATAATTGAAAAAAATAAAGCATGGCATGTACGGAGGCCCTTAAATTTGGTATTGATGAAAAAGGGTGCGCAAAAGTTATTAGGCACAAATGACTACTCGACCTTTAGAGCCTCAAGTTGTAATGCAAAAAGTCCAATTAAAACTATTAAATCAATTAAAATAAAATCATCCAAAAATAAAATTGAATTACAATTTAGTTCTCAGTCTTTTTTGCAACATCAAGTTAGATCAATGGTTGGTTGTTTAAAATATTTAGGAGAAAAAAAATGGGATTTAACAACTTTTGAAAAGGTGTTTAAATCTAAAAGTAGAAAATTATGTGCGCCACCAGCTCCACCAGGTGGTTTATTTTTATTTAAAATTATTTATTAATTTTTTTTTGTTACCCATGGCAAATTTTTTATTAATACGCCATCTAGATTCAGCCCTGACAATATAACTGCAACAGTTTTTTGATTTACATTTACAAGGAAATTGTTTGTAGTTTTCATCATAACCAAATCCATAATCGCATGTAAACTCCTCACCTTTTTTAATATCTTTGATTGCTTTGACCCAAATTTTCAATCCTTTACCATCGTAATCACAATTATTGTCACATGAATGATTAATTAAACCAGCAGTATTCCATTGGAAATCTCCATCTAAGTCATATCTCTTATTTATTGTAAATAAATATATTGGTTTATGATTGTCGTATTTATCAGAATCTTGTGTTTGTTTTTTTGTAATTAGTTTTCCAATATAATCAATAATTTTTGTTCCTTTTTTAATATCACAAGTTGCATAAAGTCCTCTACCCTTATTATCGATATTAGATTTTTTAATTTTATATAACTTCATAAAGTTTTTTATTTAGAGTTTTCTTAAGAATTATCAATTAAATTCTAAAAGAGCATCAACATGTCTTTTAGTACTATCTTGAAGTGCTTTTAAATCGTATCCACCTTCTAAAATTGAAACAATTTTTCCATTACAAAATTTTTTAGAAACTTCCAATATTCTTTTAGTGATAGTATAATAATCCTCTGTTTTAAGATTAAATTGAGCTAGTGGGTCATCCACATGGGCATCAAAACCAGCACTAATTAATATAAATTCAGGATTAAACTCTTCCAATTTTTTTAATACGCGTTCAAATACGTTTAAATATTCTTCTGAACTTATACCGGCGGGCAAAGGTATATTGTAGATATTGTTAAATTTACCTTTTTCTTTTTCTGAGCCAGTTCCAGGATAGTATGGATACTGGTGAGTTGATATAAAAAGCACACTTTCATTTTCATAAAAAATGTCTTGAGTTCCATTGCCATGATGTACATCAAAATCTATTATTGCAATTTTCTTATATTTATATTTGTTTAATAAATAATTAGCACCAATACTTATAGAATTTAAAATACAAAAACCTGCTGCTTTGTTCTGTGAACTATGATGTCCAGGAGGGCGAACACCACAAAATGCATTTCTGAATTCTTTTTTTTCCACTCCATCAATTGCAGTAATTATTGATCCAACAGCATCGAAGGTTGCTTCCTTACTTCCTGGTGAAATAATGGTATCTCCATCTAGTGAAGAAAAACCATTTTTTGGAAAAGAACTTTTAACTAAATTTAAATAATCATTTTCGTGTGTAGTTAAAATAATATCATCTGAAATTTTAGATGGTTTCTTCCATACTAGATTTTTATTATTAAGTTTTTTAAAATTATCTACTATGACAGATACCCTTGCTATTTGCTCTGGATGACCAGGACCCGTGTCATGATTTTGAGATGTATCTGATGTAATTAAACCAGTTTTCACTTAAAGTATTTATCTAATATTTTAGTATAAATTAAAGTTAATTTTTTTAAATCAGATAAGGACACACATTCTCCTACCTTATGCATAGTTTTTCCTACTAATCCAAATTCTAAACATGGAGCTATTTTTCTTATAAATCTTGCATCAGAAGTTCCACCAGTTGTAGATAGTATAGGTTTAATTTTAGTAATTTTTTTAATTGTATTTTGTATCATAAATGTAGTTTTATTTGGTTTAGTTAAAAAAGCCTCACCAGAAACACTATATTCAATTTTATATTTTGATTTGTATTTATTACATATTTTTTTGATTATTTTATTTATTTTATTCTTTAATTTATATGACGTATGTTTATTATTAAATCTTATATTAAAGCATGCACTAGCTAATCCTGGAATTACATTATCAGCTGAATTATCAATATTAATTTTAGTTATTTCTAAATTTGTGGGTTGAAAATCTTTTGTTCCTTTATCAAATTTAATTTCTTTTAACTCTTTAAGTATTTGGATTAAAGCTGTTGATGGGTTATTTGCTCTGTTTGGATAAGCGACGTGACCTTGAATACCAATGACAGACAGTCTTCCAGTAATGCTACCTCTTCGACCAATTTTTATCATTTCTCCCAGTTTATTTGGATTCGTAGGCTCTCCTACCAAACAAAAATTTATTTTTTCTTTTCTTTGTCTTAAATACTCAACAACCTTTTTAGTACCATTTATCGCAATTCCTTCTTCGTCTCCTGTAATTAAAAGACTAATAGATCCACCAAATTTTTTATTGTTTTTTGAAAAATTGCTTACCGCAGCAACAAATGCAGCTATTGAGCTTTTCATATCATTTGCGCCTCTTCCAATTAAATATCCTTTTTTGATAGCAGGTTTAAAGGGATTCACAGTCCAATCATTTAAATTACCAGGTGGCACCACATCCAAATGACCTGCATAACAAAAATTTGGACCTGCGGTACCAAGTCTTGCATAAAGATTTTTTACAGGATAACTATTTTTATCTTTGAACTCGAGTATTTTAGTTTTAAAGCCAATTTTTTTTAACTTTTTTTCTAAAAATTTAATAACACCGGCATCAGTTTTTGTAACAGATGGAAACCTAATTAGCTCTTTTGCTAATTGAAGTTCATTAATTTTTTGCATTTTTATTCTCTTAAAAGATCATTAACTGATGTTTTCGATCTTGTTTTTTCGTCAACTTGTTTAATTATTACTGCACAATATAAAGATGGTGCTTGTGGATTGTTTTTATCTGGCAGGGATCCTGGAACTACCACTGAATAAGGAGGAATTTTTCCATAAGTTATTTCACCAGTTTTTCTATTAACAATTTTTGTTGATTGTCCAATATACATTCCCATACTCAGAACAGAGCCTTCTCCAACTATTACACCTTCGACAACCTCTGACATCGCCCCAACAAAAACATTATCTTCAATAATTGTTGGTAATGCTTGAGCGGGTTCCAAGACGCCACCAATTCCAGAACCTGCAGAGATATGACAATTTTTTCCTATTTGAGAGCATGACCCTGCCCTTGAAAAAGTGTCTAACATAGTTCCTTCATCCACATATGCACCTATGTTTACATAACAAGGCATTAAAACAGCATTCTTTCCGATAAAAGACCCCGGACGAACAGGACTATTGGGCGTCATACGAAAACCAGCTGCTTCATGCTGTTCCTTTGTCCAGCCTGCGGTTTTTCCTTTTAATAAATGAGCTTTGTCATACCAACTACTGTATGGGCCGTTTAAATTTTCCATTGGATACATTCTAAAACTTAACATGATAGCTTTTTTTAAATGTTGATGAGTAACCCATTCACCATTGATCTTTTCAGCAACCCTTGATTTCCCACTATCTAAATCACTGATTACTTGATTAATGGCGTCCTTTAATGACTGATCTGAATTTTGATTTACTTGGTCTTTATTTTCCCAAGCTTCATTTATAATTTTTTCTATACTCATAATTTTATGAGTTTTTTAATAACCTTATTTCTTTTAAAAATAAAGAAAGATTTTCTATTTTGTAATCAATATATTCTTTATCAGACTCTTTTTTCCCCCAGTATTCATCATTGATTAACCAAACTGTTTTTGCTCCTCTTTCTTTTCCAATTGATAAGTTTTTTGCAATATCTTCAATGTATAGTGACTCAGTTGGATCGATTTGAAATTTTTTGACCATAAGATCAAATGCCTTTGCCTCAGGTTTTGGACTGTATTCTGCATCAACAATATCAAATACACCATCAAATTGACCATCAATTCCTAAATGAGTAGTAATATTTTTAACATGTTCTTTGCTACCATTTGTAAACACAAATTTTTTTAGATTAATATTTTCTAACTCATTCCTTAAAACAGTATCTTTCTTTAAAAAATCTAAATTGATGTCATGCACGTAGTCTAGAAATTCTCTTGGAGGTATATCATGATGTATCATTAAACCATTAAGACTAGTGTTATATTTATGAAAATAATTTGTTTGTAATTCTTTTGCTTCTTTTAAATCTACATTTAATTTATTTGAAATATATTGAGTCATTTTTATACTTACTTGACCAAATACTCCTTCGAGATCACTGTAGAGCACCCCATCGCAATCGAACAATATATTCTTAATATTCTTTAATTCTTTCATTGTCTTATTAAAGTCCCAGAACCTTTATCAGAAAATATTTCCCATAAACATGAATGTGGCTTTGTGCCATTGATTATCCCAACTGCTGTAACACCATTGTTCACTGCATCTAAGCAAGCATTTATTTTAGGTATCATACCCTCTGTAATAGTTTCATCTTTAATCATCTCCAAAATTTCAGATGAAGAAATTTCTTCTACTAATTTTTTATTTTTATCTAAAACACCATCAACATTGGTCATTAACAGTAGTCTTCTAGATTTTAAAGATTTTGCTATAGCCATTGCAGCTGTATCTCCATTAATATTATATGTTTGGTTTTCTTTATCTAATCCTAGTGGTGAAATTATAGGAATTTTATTTTGATTAATTACATTTAATATTTGTTCATTATTTATCTCATTTGGTATTCCCACAAATCCTAGCTCTTCTGCTTCTGGAATAGTTTTTATAACATTATTATTTTTTGTATGAATAGAGATTGCTTCTATTCCTTTGTCTTTTAAGGAATTAACAATGTCATCATTAAAATCAATAAGAACAGACTCAACAATACTAATAATATTTTTATCAGTAACTCTTAGTCCTCTTATAAATTTTGATTGAATATTTGATTTTTCTAGCTCTCTTTTAATTCTAGGTCCACCACCATGAATTACAACAGTTGCAAGGCCTAATTTATTTAAAATACTAAGATCAGTTATAAAGTTATTAAATACGTTTCTATCAATTAAAACGTTTCCACCATATTTAATTACTATTAAATCATTTTCGTATTTTTCAATATATTTAGTTACTTCATTTATTGGTGGTCCATCTTCAGGTAATATTTTTTCTAGATCCATTTATTATTTATTGAAGTGTTAGGTTGTAGTTTTGACTGTTGTACGTTTCATAATTACAACCTGTTGAGCCATAGTTAAAATATTATTTACCGTCCAATAGATCACTAGGCCACTAGGAAAAGGCGCAAGTATTACAGTTAAGAATAATGGGAAGAACATAAAAATCTTTGCTTGCATAGGATCTGTGGGTGCAGGATTTAATTTTTGCTGAATAAACATTGAAAATCCCATCGCTACAGGCCACGCTCCTATTACAAGGAATGAAGGCACATCTATTGGTATAAGACCAAAAAGATTAAATATTGAAGTGGGATCCTTAGCGCTTAGGTCATGTATCCAACCATAGAAAGGCATATGGCGCATTTCTATCGTAACAAATAAAACTTTGTATAAGGCAAAGAACACTGGGATCTGCACAAGTATTGGTAGACATCCACTCATAGGATTAACCTTCTCACGTTTAAAAAGAGCCATAGTAGCTTTTTGGAGTGCCATTTTATCATTTTTATGAAGCTCTTTAAGACGTGCCTGTTCGGGCTGTAAGGCTTTCATTTTTGCCATACTTCTGAATGAAAAATTAGCCAAAGGAAAAAATGCTAGTCTAATACAAACCGTAACCGCAATGATGGCTAACCCATAATTACCAAATATTTTAAAAAAATATTCTAAAGCAGTGAATAAGGGTCGAGTAATAAAGTACATTATTCCCCAATCAATCGTTAAATCAAACTTGTCTATTTTTAAAGACTCTGCATAACCATCAATAACATCTACTCTTTTAGCAGCTACAATAATTTGTATCTTCTCCTCAATTGAAGAATTTGCATTTAATTCTAATGGCTCAGTTGCAACAAAATTTGCTCTGAACTTGTTTTTATAATCAAACGTAGTTTTAAATTCTTTACCTCTTGGTGGGATTAATGAGGTAATCCAATATTTATCTCCAATTCCTAACCAACCTTTTTCAGCTGTTCTAGTGAACTTTTTTTCTTGTATATCATCATAATCTTCTTCAATTAATTCATCATCAAGAGTAGCTACCAATCCTTCATGAAGAATATAAAAGCCTGATATCTCAGGAATTTTATTTCTTATTATTTGACCATAAGAATAAAAGTCATACTTTCTATTACTAGAATTTATTACTCTTTGTTTAATAGTGAATAAAAATTTATCATCTAAATTTATTTCTTTTTCAAATGTAATATCTTGATCGTTTGTCCATGTTAGTTTTACAGGTGATTGATCGGTCAATTTATTATTTCCTGAAACGGTCCAAATAGAATTAGAGCCAGGAATTTCAAGATTTTTATCAGTAGTAATAAAACCACTTTCTATTAAATATCCATCTTTAGAATTTCTTGGAGTAAGAAGAGTTACTTTTTCATTACTTTCCAAACTTGTATTGTAATCTTTAAATGTAAGATCATCAATTGTTGCACCTTTTAAAGATATAGACCCAACTATACTTTGATTTTCAAATTGAATTCTTTCACTTTGACTTAATGCTTCGTCTCTAGAAATTTCAGTGATTTTTTCTTTTTGATCCAAACTCGGTGCGTCTGAGTTTTGTTCAGTTTTATTTTTTTCAGCTATATTTTCTTTTTTAACTGGTGGTGGAGCAAAGAACAGTGAATATAAAATTATCACAGCTGCTGATAAGCTGATAGCGGCAATTATATTACGAGTTTCCAAGTTTATTCTCCTTTAATTTTTTTTTTTACAGGATCAAATCCCTCGCCACCGCCTAAAAATTTTATTGGATGGCATGATAAAATTCTTTTAATACTCATAAACAAGCCTTTAAAAAAACCAAATTCTTTTAATGCATCAATGCTATATTCCGAACATGTGGGTAAATATCTACAAGAATGACCAAATAAAGGGCTGATTAAGTATTTATAACCTTTAATAAATTTAATTAAAATTAAAGTAAAAATATTCATTATCTTATTTTTTCTAAATCCTGAAATAGTATTTCTTTTATAATTTTGTATTCATTATTTAGCATAGAAGGCTTAGCGATAACAAGGAATGAATAATCTAAGTTAATTGATATTTTTTTAACAGCTTCATTCACAATGTTTCTTAATCTTCTTTTAATTTTGTTTCTTTTGATGGCATTACCAATTTTTTTCTTAGTCACGAAGCTAATGTTTAGTCTTTGGTTATTTTTATTCAATAATTTACCAAAAAAAATAGTTACATATTTATTAGAAATTTTTTTTTGCTTTAGCAAATTTTTGAATTCTTCATTTTTTGAAAGAGCAAGAATTTTGCTTTTCATGATACTAAACTGATACTGTTAACGACTTACGTCCTCTAGCACGTCTTCTAGCTAGTAATTTTTTTCCACCCTTAGTTTTCATTTTTGAACGAAAACCATGTTTTCTTGCCCGTTTAACATTAGATGGTTGATAGGTTCTTTTCATGTTTAGATTTACTTTAGTTTTTATTAAATTTTGCCCCTTTATATTAGCAATAATAAAAATAGCAAATAGAAGATTAAGCTTTAAAGTATCAATATTTATGGAAAAAACAAAAAAAATTAAATTATTTATTGGGTTATCTTATTTATTCATAGTTTGCTTGTTTTTGTATTTTTTCTTTTCAAAATATAGCATCCAAGAGATTACATCTTATGATTTTTTAAGGGATAATAGATCTTATTTTCTTGAGCTTAAAAACTCTAATCTTTTTTTTATATCTCTTATTTTTTTGTTGTTAACTACATTGTGGGTATTTCCGTTTTTAGGTTTTGGCTCCCCAGTTGCTTTGATGGGTGGGTTCATTTTTGGAAAATGGATTGGGACGGTGCTTGTTATTTTAGGTTTAAGTGTTGGTGCAACATTTTTATATATGTTTGGTAATTATTTTTTAAAAGATTTAATTAGAGAAAAATTTTTGAATAAGTTCCAAAAATTAGAAAATAAATTCAAAAAATCTGAATTTATTTATTTGTTAATTTATCGCTTCATCGGTGGGATACCATGGCAGCTAAGCTGTCTATTGCCTACGTTATTTAATGTAAAAAAAACAAATTTTTTCTTTGCAACATTGATAGGTATAATTCCTCAAATTTTTCTAGCTGTATCAATTGGTAGTGGATTAGAAAAAATTATAGATAAAAATACACAAGTTCCAGGCTTAACTGACATAATATTTTCAGCAGAAATATATATTCCACTGATATCTTTTTTTGTTTTAATTTTAATAACACTTATTCTTAGGAAATTTTTTTATAAAAATTAATGGTGCTCCCACCCTGTACTGACCAGGGAACTAGTCATTACCAATGACTTGTTATACCATTTAACTACAGGAGCTTAGAAACAATTTATAATTTATTGATAATAAAGCATTTTTTTCAAATTATTGCCTTAATTTTTTGATTAATATGATTTATATCTATTTGAGGAAAATGTTATGGGAATTCATTACGATTACAAGTCAACAAAAGGTAATAAGCTTATGGAGAAGCAAGCTAAAAGAGAGAGAAAACTTGCAGAAAAAAAAGCTAAACGATTAGCAAAAGATGGCTCCCAAAAAGAAGCAACTCAATCGAAAACATTAGATCCAAATAAACCTATATCATTAGACTTTTTGACCAACCCTGACAAAGAATGAGTTCCAAAGATAAAAATGAGCGTTTAAGTTTAGCTCTGAGAAAAAATTTAAAAAAAAGAAAACTTTTTCTAAAAAAAAATAAGAAAAAAAATAAATAATGTCTATTCAACCTGACTCATGGATAAAAAAAATGTGCAAAGAAAACAACATGATTGAGCCATTTTTAGATCATCAGGTCTCTGAGGGAAAAATATCTTTTGGATTAAGTAGTATGGGATATGATGTTAGAATTTCTGATGAATATAGAATTTTTACTAATGTAAATAATTCTTTAGTAGACCCTAAAAACTTTTCTGATGATAATTTTATTGAGAGGAAGGGTCCACATTGTATTATTCCTCCCAATTCATTCGTTTTAGGTAAAACAATTGAATATTTTAGAATTCCTAAAGACGTTCTATGTATATGTGTTGGAAAAAGTACTTATGCCAGAACAGGTATTATTTGTAATGTTACTCCTATAGAAAATGAGTTCGAAGGAAATATAGTAATTGAACTTAGCAATACAACACCAAACCCTGCAAAAATATATTCCAATGAAGGAATTGCACAATTTTTATTTTTTAAATCTGATACTGAGCCAGAAACCACTTACAAGTCCAAGAAAGGAAAATATCAAGGACAAACGACTATTCAAGTTGCTAAAATAAAAAAGTAATCCATGGATAAATTTATTATTGATGGTCCTTGTAGAATCAAGGGTAAAGTTTCAATTTCTGGGTCTAAAAATGCATCTCTTCCAATTTTAGCTTCAACACTATTATTTGATAAGCCAGTTATTATAAAAAATTTACCAAGAGTAAAAGATATAAATACAATGCTTAATTTACTAAAATCTCTTGGATCAAAGATTGAAATATCTAAGGATAAAAAGACAGCAAGAATTTTAAATAAAAAAAATATGAAAACCTTTGCAAGCTATTCTCTAGTAAAGACTATGAGAGGATCTATTTTAGTATTGGGCCCTTTAATTGCAAAATTTCATAAATCAATGACTTCACTTCCTGGGGGATGTTTAATAGGTGCTCGTCCAGTAGATTATCATTTAGCAGCATTAAAAAAACTTGGTATGAATTACGAAATAAAAGACGGTTACATTATAGCGAAATCAAAAGGTAAACTTAAGGGTGCTTCTATAACATTTCCAAAATTAAGTGTTGGCGCAACTGAAAATTCAATTATCGCAGCATGTTTGGCAAAAGGAAAAACTATTTTAAAAAATTGTGCAATTGAACCAGAAATAAAAGACCTTACCAATTTTTTAAATTTATCAGGTGCAAAAATAAAATGGAAAGGAAGAACTTGTAAAATTAAAGGTGTTAATTCTTTAAATCAAACAGAATACTCTGTAATGCCAGATAGAATTGAGGCAGGTACTTTTTGTGTAGCTGCAACTTTATCTAAGGGTAACTTAGAAATAAATAATTTAAATCCTAATGTTATTCAGAAAGAGTTAAATTTATTAAAAAAAGCTGGAGCTAATATTAAAACTAATAAAAATAAAATTACAATTAAAGGTCCGGAAAAGATTAAATCCCTTAAAAGTATTAAAACTAAGGAATATCCGGGTATCCCAACCGATCTTCAAGCACAATTAATGGTTTTAATGTGTAAAGCTAATGGCAAAACTTTAATTACTGAAAGTATTTTTGAAAATCGTTTTATGCATGTTGCAGAACTTCAAAGACTTGGAGCATCAATAAATATAAATAAAAATAAGGCTATTATTCATGGAAATACAAATTTTGTGGCAGCAGAATTAATGTCGAGTGATTTAAGAGCCTCAGTTGCATTAGTTTTAGCTGCAATAGTTTCAAATGGTAAATCTGTAATTAATAGAATCTATCATTTAGATAGAGGCTATGAAAAGATAGAAAATAAGTTAAAAAAAATTGGAATTAAAATTAAAAGATTAAAATAATGAATAAATATTTAGCAAAGATAATTGCAAGTGATCAAGAGGGACTAAATATGATTTCAGCTTGTAGTTCAGGAGCCAAATTAAAAGTTGCAGACATAAAATACCTGGCATCTAATAAAGTTTTTTTATTATCCATCGAAAGAACAAAGATTGAAAATGATCAAGAAGATAAAAAAATTAATAGTATTTGTAGGTTTGATTTTGTTGATAAAGTAAGATCAAAGAATATTGATCAATCAAATCAAGAAATGGTTTTAGAATTAATTGGAATAGATTATTTGAAAAATAATGACGTTTATGAAATAAATCTGATTTTTAATAATAATGCTTATATTGCTTTAACTACAGAAACAATTGAAGCAAGACTAGAGGATCAAAATGAAATTAAATAGTTATGAAGATATTAGATAGTAAAAGCAAAAATTTTGATAGCTCATTGGATAAATTGCTCCTAATGAGAAAGAAAAAAATTAAATCAGATACTGTTTCCGTAACAAAGATAATTGCAGATGTTAAAAAAAATGGTGATAAAGCACTATTAAAATACGAGAGAAGATTTAATCAAAACAACATCATTATTCCAAACTTAAAACAAATAAAAAAATCTATAAATTTACTTGATAAAAAAGTAAAAAAGGCAATCGACACAGCTTACAATAGAATTTATAAATTTCACTCACTTCAGAAATTTAAAAATATTTCTTATTCAGATAAGTATAAAAATAAACTTTATTATAAATATCTACCTTTAGAATCTGTTGCAATTTATGTTCCTGGTTCAACTGCCTCATATCCATCAAGTGTATTGATGAATGCTATTCCAGCACTTGTTGCAGGAGTTAAGAGAATAGTCATGATTAATCCAGGCTATAAAGGAAAACAAAATCCAGCAGTATTATATGCTGCGAAAAAATGCAAAATAAAAGAAATTTATTCAATCGGCGGTCCTTCTGCTATTGCCGCAGTATCTTATGGAACTAAGAAAATTAAAAAAGTTGATAAAATAGTTGGTCCTGGAAATGCTTTTGTTGCAGCTGCAAAAAAAGAAGTTTTTGGTGACGTTGGAATCGAAGGTATGACTGCGGGACCTTCAGAAGTAACTATAGTATGTGACAAATTTTCAAATGCTGAGTGGGTTGCAAGTGATTTAATTGGACAGGCGGAACACGATGTTCTTGCACAATGTATTTTAATTTCAAAAGATAAAAATTTATTAGATAAAGTTAAGATTGAAATATCCAAACAATTAAAAGAAATTCCAAGAGCTTCTGTTGCTAGAAAAAGTTTAATTAATAATGGAATTTTAATACATATTTCCTCTGACACTAAAATAATTAAAGTTGTAAATAAAATTGCGCCAGAACATTTGGAATTAAATATTAAAAATTATAAATCATTAGTTGCAAAAATAAAAAACTCAGGATCAATATGTTTAGGCAAATATGCAGTAATGGCAATGACGGACTATAATGTTGGATCAAATCATGTACTTCCAACCAATGGCTCGGCAAAATACTCAAGTGGCATAAGTGTTAATGAATTTTATAAAAGGATTTCATATATAAACTTATCAAAAAAGGGTATTGAAAGTCTTGGACCATCAGTTATAACACTTGCAAATTACGAAGGATTAGTTGGACACGCTCAATCTGTTGTAAAAAGAATAGGGAGAAAATAAATTTGGCAAAACAAGATTTACTTGAATTTAAAGGCAAGGTAATTGACTTACTTCCAAATGCTATGTTCAGAGTTGAATTAGAGAACGGAGCAAAAGTCACCGCTCATACAGCTGGTAAGTTGAGAAAGAATAGAATTAGAGTTTTGCAAGGTGATAGTGTAACTGTAGAAATGACACCTTACGATCTTACTAAAGGAAGAATTATATTTAGGGGATAAATAAGGCTGAGTAGCTCAGGAGTAGAGCAGAGCCCTGAAAAGGCTTGTGTCGGAGGTGCGAATCCTTCCTCAGCCACCACCACAAAATTCATCTTGAAAAAATCTTAAAAGAAATTAACTTTATATAATAATAAACAACATGAGGACTAAGAGATAACATGAGTACAATTTTAAAAGGAACTACTAAATGGTACAATGGGCGTAAAGGATTTGGTTTTATTGAAAGGGAGGATGGACAAAAAGATGTTTTTATTCATGCTTCGGCAATTAAAGCCGCTGGATTAAGGTTCATAAATGAAGGTGATAAGATTGAATTTGAATTAAGCGAGGACTCTGGAAAAGGACCTTCAGCTATAAACATTAAGAAAATAGACTAATTTTTTTAAAAAAACTTTTAAAGGGCATTTTTCTGCTAAGATAGAGAATCGTCCTTTCATATTTAGTCCTTGAATATTGATAATTTTTGTCTAAAAGACTGCCCATGATTATAAATATTACATACAGAGAGACTTCAAGAAGTACTCATAGAATCTGTTTCCATAGCCTGTAGGCTATTTATTTATAATATAATTTTAATTCCACACAAAAATAATATAAAAACAAAGTTGGGAATGCCCGCGTAGTATAACGGTTAGTACGGGAGTTTGTGGAACTCTAGGATTTGGTTCGATTCCAAGCGTGGGTACCAAAAAAAAATGAACAAAGAAAATAAATTAGTCCCAGGATTACCATCGGGATTTGAAGATCGTTGGGGAAAAAAACTTCTTCTTAAAAAAAAGCTCTTAAAAGCTATTGAGAATAATTTTATCAAATTTGGAGCAGAGGCTATTGAAACTTCAACATTTGAAATTAGTAGAAATATAGGATCTTTTCTTGCAGAAGATGATAGTAATCCTATGTCTGATGTATTCTCATTTCAAGATGGGGACGAAAGCCTAACTGCTCGTTATGATCTTTCAAGTCCGCTTGCAAGATTCTATGCACAAAATAACCAAGAACTTCCATCAATATTTAAGCGTTATCAAATTCAAAATGTTTTTAGAAATGAAAAAGCGGGAAATGGGCGCTACAGGGAGTTCCTTCAAGCAGATTTTGACATTGTGGGAAATGTTAATCCTGCACAAGCTAACGCTGAACTTTGTAACCTAATCTCAAGTACATTATCTGATTGTGGATTAAACAAAGATCAATTCACTATAAATGTAAGTAATAGAAAAATAGTTAAAGGATTAATTGATGAATTAAAAATTTCTGAAGAAAAACAAATTAAAGTTATCAGAGCAATAGACAAATTGGATAAGCCAGGATTTGGGTTAAAAGGAGTTGAAGATTTACTTAAAAATGAGAGAAAAGACCAAAGTGGAGCTATTACCAAAGGAGCTGAACTGTCTGATGATCAAGCTTTACAAATACTAAATTTTTTAAAAATAAAAGATTTAAAAGAATTAAAAGAAACTTTAAATAATCCATTATCTCAAGAAGGGATAAGTGAATTAGAAAATGTATTTGAAGTACTTGGATATGGATCAAATTTAAATCAAGTTAAGACGAATTTTACAATCGTTAGAGGTCTTGCTTATTATTCTGACTTTATTGTAGAGACTAATTTAAATTTCAAAGTTACCAATAATAAAGGTAAGGAAATCGAGTTGGGTAGCATCTGTTCTGGAGGGGCGTACGCTAAACTTATCTCAAGGTTTAGAGGAGTTGATGTTCCTGGGACTGGAATTTCTTTTGGTGTAGATAGACTGTTATTTGCTTTAATGCAGTTAGAACAAATTAAAGTTGAAGATCAAAAACCAGTTTTAGTCTGTGTAATGGATGAAAAGTATTTAAAGAATTATTATGAGATGGTCGATTTATTAAGAGACAATAATATTAATGCTGAAGTTTTTTTGAGTACTAAAAAAAACCTAGGTAAACAACTTGATTTAGCAAATAAACGTCAATTAACCGTTGCAGTTATTTTTGGGGAAAATGAACTTAATGATAACACAGTCACTATTAAAAATCTTAAAGGCGTTAAGGGTGAAAATAATCAAACAATTCCAAAAGCTAATTTAATTAATGAAATCAAAAAACTTATCTGAAAATATCCTTAGATCGGTAAAATCTAAAGGATTCAAGTACGTTGATTTACCATCTGTTATAGAAACAAATCATATAGTTCAAAGATCAGGAGAAAGTTTTAGAAAATTCATTTTTTCTTTTACAGATCAAAATGGTAGCGAATTATGTCTTAGACCTGACTTGACAATTGTCTCTTGTCTTAGGTATTTAGAAAATAATTTAATAGGAAAAGAAAAAATATTTTATAGTGGTCAAGCTTATCGAAAGTCACAAAACAAAAAGGACTCAATTATAAGAAATCAAATTGGATTTGAAATTTTAGGATCAAAAGATGAGAAAAATGATGACAAAGAAATTATAAATACCTCACTTAAATCACTTCAAAATATTAAATATTCAACAGGGACACTAACTATTGGAAATGTTGAAATTTTTAATTTGTTAATTTCTAAATTAGATATCCCAAAGAGATGGAAGCTAAGATTATCCAGACACTTTTGGAGGGAAGAATATTTTAATGATTTATTGAAAAGATTAGAAACTAATTCAGATGTCGATCCAACAATTGTAGAAATAGATAAAAAGCGTTACTTAAAAATGCTTAAAGAAGATTTGTCAAATATTGTGGCAGGAAGAACAATTAATGAAATATTAAAAAGATTTGATCAAAAAATAAAGGATCCTAGAAGAGCAAGTAAAGGAAAAAATGTTTCAAAAACAATAAAAGATTTCTTAAAAATAAAATGTCCAATAAATAAAGCAGCTATTGAATTAAATAAATTTTTTAAGAAAAATAGAGTTAATTTAGTTGTAGATCAAAAATACTTTCCAATCTCTAATAATAAAGTTTCAAAACTAAACGTAGTATTTTCCACATCCTTTGGAAGACAATTAGAATATTACACTGGAATGGTTTTTAAAATTGATATCAAATCTAAAAATAAAATAATTAATACAGTAAACGGGGGTAGATACGATCGATTGATCTCAGATTTGGGATCAAAAAAACAAATTCCAGCAGTAGGAGCTGCTCTAAATTTAAATTACTAATGACAAAAAATATTTTAAATATTGGAATTCCCAGTAAAGGTAGACTTAGAAAAGATGTTTTAAAAATATTCAAAAAAAATAAATTAAATCTTGTTTCCGAGAGAGGAGAAAGAGATCTACTTGGATCAATAAAACAATATAAAAATATAAAAATTTTATATCTTCATGCTAGAGAAATTATAGAAAGACTTGGAGATGGATCTTTAGATTTAGGTTTTTCTGGATTTGATTTATTAAAAGAAAGTGAAATCAATATTCAAAAGAAAATCAATGTTTTAACAAAATATAATTTCGGCAAAGCAACATTAGTAGTTGCAATTCCAGATCCATGGATAGATGTTCAAACAGTTGCAGATTTAGAGGAAATAGCATTTGAGTTTAAGGATAAAAAAACGAAAAGATTAAGAGTAGCAACAAAATACCCAAATTTAACTAGAGAATTTTTATTTTCAAAAGGTGTTACTCAATTTAATTTAGTGGACAGTTTGGGAGCAACTGAGGCCTATCCATTCACAGGGTCTTCAGAAATTATTACTGACATTACTTCCACGGGCGAAACACTGAAAGCTAACAATTTGCGTATTTTAAAGGATGGTGAAATATTAAAGTCTGAGGCATGTATGATGATTTCAAAATCATCAAATAACAAAGATGGTATTAAAAAAATAACCAGATTACTTTCTAAGAATTAAATATAAAAATCAAATTTTTAATATAAGATATTTATAGAGAATCATGGATAGTTTATCGATAATTTTACTTGTTTTGCTGCTGCTGGGTGTTTTGGCAATTCTATATTTAAATGTGAAGTCTAAAACTAAAGATAAAAATGAAAATAGAGAAGCAGAAGAGATAGCTAATTTAAAATCTGAGATTTCAAGTTTAAAGATTACCCTAAATAGTACAATTAATACTTCACTTGGTGCAATGTCGACTTCATTTAACAATCTATCAACTGGAGTTACTAAAGATATGACAGAGGCCCTAACCAAAGTAGATGAAAAAGTTGGTAATTTTAACCAACAAGTTCAATTATTAAATCAAAGCCAAGAGGGAATTACTAAAATTTTAGCAGGTGTCAAAAAGTATGGAACCCTTGCTGAATTTAGCTTGGACGCTTTAATCAAAGATTTATTACCTGCCTCTCAATTTATGACTAACGTTAAGATGAAGGAAGATACAAGTGAGAATGTTGAATTTGCAATTAAGCTTCAAGGAGATGTTTTAGTTCCGGTTGATAGTCATTTTCCAGTAGAAAAATTTAAAGCAATTACAGATGGTCATGACGCGGATGATAAAAGAGCTATTGCAGATGCTAGAGCAAAATTAGCCATTGCTTTTAAAGCTAAAGCAAAAAGTGTTAATGAAAAATATATTGTTCCACCAAAAACTACAGATTTTGCAATTGTTTATGCACCAACTGAGAGTTTATATAAAGAATTAACTGAATTCCAAGATCCAAGCACTAAAGAGTTGTTAACTCAAGAAATAATGAAAAAATATAAGGTTGTAATCTGTGGTCCAAATACTCTTTCAGCTTACTTGCAATCTCTTCATATGGGATTTCAATCACTAAAAGTTCAAAAAGGTGCAACTGAAATTTATAATCATTTAAAAACAATAAGCTCAAGATTTGGAAAACACTTTGACAATATAATTTCTCTTAGAAAAAAATTAGAAGAAGCTATGTCTGTTGTTGATAAGTTTGGAACAGACGCTAGATCAATTACCAGAACTCTTGAAAGTATTAAAGACCCAGAACAACTTGAAAAAGCTGTCCAAACAGAAAATGTAGAAAAATTTGTAGATCATTCAAAGCAAGCTAAAAATTAATTTCTATTTTTCTCTAATAACGAATATAAGCAATCACATGCAGTGGAATAATAAATATATTTATCCAAAATCAACAAGATCAATTATTCACGGATCAAGGCATTATTCTGTAAATCAAGAAAATTTACCATCTGTAACAACAATCCTAAAGGCTACTGAGTCTGAGGAAAAAAAGGCAAAACTTGAAGCTTGGAAGCAAAGGGTAGGTTATAAACAAGCAGAGATAATTTCTAGAGAGGCTACAAGTCGAGGAAGTTCTATGCATGATTATTTGGAGAAGTTTTTACTAGGAAAATTAAATTTAGAATTACTTGGAGATAATACTCGAGAAAAAATGATGGCAGATCAAATTATTGAAAGTGGTCTTAGAAATAAGCTTGATGAAATATGGGGGTGTGAAGCGACTTTATATTATCCAGGAAAATATGCTGGATCAGCAGATTGTATTGGCATTTATGAAAATAAAGAAAGTTTAATAGATTTTAAGAATGCTAATAAGCCTAAAAAAGATGAGTGGATAGATAATTATTATTTACAATGCGCAGCTTATGCAATGGCACACAACACAGTTTATGGAACTAATATTAATCAAGGTGTAATTCTTTTATGTACTAAAGATAATATATTTCAAAGGTTTATAATTGGTGGTGAGCGATTTAAAAATTATCAAAACCAATTTATGGAAAAAGTAGAACAATTTTATTTAGAAAGGTTAGTAAATTGAATTTCGTAATATGGGATATTGAGACAGACTCAGCTCAATTAGATTGGGCAACAATGATAGAAGTTGGAGCAATTCTGCTTGATGAAAATTTTAAGGAAAAGGAGAGATTTTCAGCAAGATGTAGAATGCCACAAGATAGAGTTCCTTCGGCTACAGCTTTATGTATTAATAAGTCAAATGTAGATTTGATTACCAAGGGCAACATGAGTCATTATGAGATGATTGCTCAACTTGAGAAAAAATTTAGAGATTGGTCTCCAGCAACATTTATGGGATATAGCTCGGTTGGATTCGACGATGAAATTCTAAGGCGAGAGTTTTTTAAATCATTAAGAAAACCATATTTAATTAATACAGAAGGCAACTCAAGGCATGATGCTCTTAATATGATTAAAGCAGCATTTGCGATTGATGAGAATGTATTAAAAACTGAACTTAATCCAAAAGGTAATAAGTCAATGAAACTTGAATCTTTAGCCAGGCTGAATGGTTTTGACTCTAAAGATGCTCACTCTGCATTATTCGATACCGAATTGACTGTAAAAGTTTTAGGATTGTTAAAAGATAAACAACCTAATTTATGGAATGAGTATTTAAAAACTAAAAGTAAAGTGGTTGTAGAAAATTTAATCAAACAAGAAAAAATGTTCACAATTAATGAAAATTTTTTTGGTAAAAATTATTTATTTTTAGTTGCACCACTTCATCCTAATTCATGGATGCATCCTGTTTATAAATGGGGACAGGTTGTTAATTTATCAGCAAATATAGAAGAGCTTCAAAAACTTAATTATCAAGATTTAAAAAAAGAAATGAAAAGGTCACCTCGTTTTTATAAAACTATAAAATCCAATAAAGCTCCTATTATTTTAGATAAAAGTTTAGGAGTGAAGGTAGACCCATATAAAAAAATTGGTGAGAATTTACTAAATAAAAGAGCCGAACTAATGAAAACTAATGAGAAGTTTTCGCTAGATATTTGTAATATTTTAAGAGAAGCTGCAGAAGAAAAAATGGAGACAGCATCACAAGAAGATATTGAGCCTGAAGAGTCTATTTATTCAGGCGGTTTTATACCTCCTAAAGATGAAGCCTTGTTTCCTAAATTTCACAGTTCAGACTGGAAAGAAAAGTTAGCAATATTGGATCAATTTCAGGACGATAGATTAGTTACCTTTGGTCATGGTTTAATATTTAATGAGGCCCCAGAAATTTTGCCAAAAGATATTTATAAAAAAATTAAGAGAAGAATTGCCTCAAGAATATTAAGTACAAACAAAGAAAAATGGTGGACAGTGTCTGCTTTTTATTCTGAGTGTGATGAAATTAGAGAAAATGAAGATAAAATGTTTTCTTTCAAAACTGTAGACGAAAAGCTTAAATTTTTAGATGGTATTAACGATTATGTAATGAATCTGGAACAAAAATATTCAGATGCTTAGCTGAATAAATATGAAAAGATGTTTTTTGACCATTGAATATTAAATTGAATCAATTATATCAAATATATGCTTATAGATTTTAAAGATGAAGATTTTGACAATAAAATCAAAAATGAAGAGGTATCTGTGATCCAGTTTTCAGCAGCTTGGTGCGGACCATGCAAAGCCTTAAAGCCAATATTAGATAAATTATCTGATGAGTATAAGGATAAAGCGGGCTTTTATTATGCTGACGTTGAAGATGGTGGAATTAACACCGGAAGTGCTGCAGGAATTAGAGGGGTACCAACAGTTATTATTTACAAAAAAGGTGTTGAAGTAGATAGAAAAGTTGGTGGAGTTCCAGAAAGCCATATGAAAGAATTTTTAGATAAAAATATTTAATTTAAATTCAATACTTCTCCAGCAAGATATAGAGATCCTGTAATTAGTATTATATCATTCTCTTCGACTGGAATTGAGCTGATAGCTTCTTCTATACCTGCTTTATAGTTAATATTTTTAAATCTATTTATTTTATTTTTAAGTTCTTTTCCTTTAATTGAATTAGGTTGATTAGGTATATCAATAGTAGTCAAGGACGAAACATTCCTAAAGTAACTCATATATTCATTATGATCTTTATTAGCCATCATACCAAGAATGATATGTTTATTACAATTTAAACTTTCTAAATATTCATTTAACACTTTTGCACCTAAAGGATTATGAGACCCATCAACTAAAAGCTGATTGTATTTTACAAGTTCTTTAAGTTTACCTGATTTAATTTCTTGTAATCTTGCAATACTATTTATTTTTGTAATTCCTTTTTGAATGTGTTTATCTTTAATTTCATGATCTTTTATGATCCTTAGAGTTGCAATAGCTGTTGAAATATTTTCTAATTGAAATTGACCTTTTACATTTGGCATTGGTAATTTTATTCCACCAAATTGATCTTCATAATAAAAGAAATCATTTTCTTTAATTGTAAAACTATAATTTTCATTATGAAAAATTTTGTTTGAACCATTATTTGAAATTGTTTTTTTAATACAGTCTGTAATTTCTTTATTACTTTGTTTTGCAACAATAATATTAGAATTTAAAAGTGAGGATGTTTTTTCAAATATAATATTTTCTACAGTCTGTTTATTTTTTGGTAGCCAATCTAAATGATCAACACCAATAGAAGTTATTATACTAGCTAGATTATTTTTTAAAATATTAGTAGCATCAAACCTATGAAATAATCCAGTTTCTACCAAATTAATATTATTTGGATATTGAGAAGCTTTTAGAAAATAAGCTGCTGTGAGTATTTCAAAAAAAGTAATTGGTTCATTATTGTTAGCATTTTCAATATCTTCAAATAAACTTGCTAATTCATTATCGCAGAGTTCTTGGTTATTATAAACAAATCTTTCATTGATAATTTTAATATGAGGGCTTGTGTAGATATTACATTTGATATTTGCTTCTTTTAAAATAGCAAATATTGCCTGGATTGTTGAATACTTACCATTTGTACCAACAACTGTTATTACTTTTAATTTATCTTGAGGATTTCCTAATCTTTTACAGATATTTTTAATACGATCTAAACTAAGATCTATTTCTTTAGGATGCAGCCTTTGTAAGCGATTGAGAATCTTCTGAAGTTTCATTTTGCTGGGAATTTATAACAGAATTTTTCTTTAACAATATTGATAATAAAGTTCCAATCTTTGAGGCTAGATCTTTTCTCTCAATAATTATATCAACAAAACCTGTTTTTTCTACATATTCACTTTTTTGGAATCCTTCTGGCAACTCTTCCTTAACCGTTCCTTGGATAACTCTTGCACCAGCAAAGGCAATTAATGCTCCTGGCTCAGCTATATGAACATCACCTAGCATTGAGTATGAAGCTGTTATTCCTCCAGCTGTTGGATCTGTGATACAAACTAAATAAGGTAATCCATTTTTTTTTAGCTCATTAATTGCAAGTGTTGTTCTTGTCATTTGAGATAATGAGATCAAGCTTTCCATCATTCGCATTCCACCACCCGCACTTACACATAAAAAAGGTGTTTGATTTTCTATAGCATGTTGAATTCCATATAAAAAGGCTTCTCCCTCAGCAGCAGCCATTGAAGCTCCTAAAAAATCAAAATCAGAAGCCACTGCTGTAATTTTAATATTACTTATTGTACCTGACGCTACTACCATCCCACATTCTAATCCTGTTTTTTTTCGAGCACTTTTTAATCTATCTTTATAGGACTTAGAATCTGTCCAATTTAATGGATCATCTTTAGGGATAGGGGTTTTAAAAATTTCATAATTATTTTTTCCAAATAAAATATCAAATCTTTGTTTAGGTTTAATTCTGTGATGTTTATTACAATCTGGACATACCCAAAGGTTGGCCTCTAAATCTTTTTTTAAAATTGGACCTCTACAACATGAAGTCCAGTCGCTTTTTGCAATATCTTCTTTTGATGCTCTATCTCGTATAGCAGTTTTTATTTTCTCACCTGCTTTAATTATTTTTTGTAACCAGTTAACCATATTATTTTAATTCTTCTGTAAAATTTTTTATTAGATTACCTAAACTTTGTGGTAAATCTTTGTTCTCAATATTATCTTGAATATATTTTACAAATGCTGATCCTACAATAACTCCATTACAACCACTGTTAGCCATTTTTTTTGCATCTTCAGGAATCTTAATTCCAAATCCAGAGCAAATTGGGATTTGAGTTATATTCCTGATTCTTTTTACAAAATTTGCAACATCAGTTTCATTTGCAGATTTATCCCCAGTCACACCCGAAACATTGACTTGGTACAAAAATCCAGAAGCTATATTAACAATATCTTTAAGCCTATTATCATCAGTAGTAGGTGCAGCTAATTTAATAAGTGATAATCCATTTTTATTTAAAGCTTCTCTTAATTGATTTTCCTCTTTTAACTCATGAGGAGCATCCACAACCAAAACTGCATCAGCACCAGCAATTTTAATATCGTCTACAAAGTTTGAAATAGGGTATTTGTATAAATTTGCTATATAACCCATTAATACAATGCCTACATCTTGGTTGTATTCTCTTATATCGTTAACTAGTTTAATAATATCATTAAGATTATGACCATTATTTAACACATGGTCATGTGCAGCTTTAATTATAGGTCCTTCGGCAGAAGCTTCAGATGTACAGTATCCAATTTCCAATATAGACACCCCATTATCAATTGCTTGCTTGATCAACTCTAAACTTATTTCGGGAGTAGGGTAACAACCTACAAAATAAGAAACTAATTTTGTTTTAGGAGTAGGAGACTTAAAAATTATATCTAATCTTTCACTCAAAATCTTTACCCATATGTTCTTGGATGGTATCCAAATCTTTTTCACCTCTGCCGCATAGTGAAAGACAAATAATGTAGTCTCTAGGCTTATCTTTTGCTTGTCTAAAAATAATTTCAGCAGCACCTGCCATAGGTTCTAAAGCTGAACAAATACCCTCTGTTTGGGCAATTATTTTATAAGCATAAAGCATTTCTTTATCGGTAGCAGATGAATAGCTAACAGCTTTTTGATCTTTTAAGTATGAGTGCATAGGTCCGACTGAAAAATAAGTTATTCCAGCACCTAAACTCATTCCTCCTAAAGATTTAGCACCATCATCAGTTTGTAACATATAAGTTTTCATACCCTGCATAATTCCAGGTGTACCATTTGATAATGCAGCAGTTTCTGCTGCCTCAACTCCAATTTTCTTTACATTAGGCTCATCTAAGAATTCATAAATAGCTCCGGCAAAATTTGAACCGCCTCCAACACATCCTACAATCATATCTGGAATTTTTCCTTCTTGTTCCATTGATTGTTCTCTTATTTCTTTTCCTATAATACTTTGAGCAAATGCAACTATTTTAGGAAAGGGTGCCGATGACACCGCAGATCCACATATGTAAGCATATTCTGGATTGCTAGACCAAATTTTAATTGCTGATGTGATAGCTTCTTTAAGAGTACCTGGAACTGTTTCTAATTTTGCACCATAATGTTTTGCTTTAATGATATTTTGATTAACTCTTTTTACATCAACATCACCCATAACACCTATTAAAGGTATATTGAATTTTGCAGCAACCGCAGCAGTCGCACTATAATGTTGTCCAGCTCCAGATTCACAAATTAAATGAGTTTTACCCATTCTTTTTGCAAGTAAAACTTGAAACAAACTATTGTTGATTTTATGAGAACCAGTATGATTAAGATGTTCTTGTTTGAATAAAATTTTTGCACCACCTAATTTTTTTGTTAGATTTTCTGCATAATACAGTGGAGAGGGTCTTCCAATATAGTGTTTACAATAATAAGCATATTCTTCCAAAAATTCTTTATCCTTAATAGCTTCTTCAAAACCTTTGCCTAATTCATGAAGTGCTGGCATAAGCGTTTCACCAACTGCCATTCCACCCATGGCATCATCACCTTCGCCGTAATAACCTAACTCATCTGGACCTGTTTTTAACGAATTTTTTGTCATAGATAATTTTTAAGAATTTATATTATGGACTGTATTTAAAAACTTATCAATTTTATTTATATTTTTAACGCCTTTTTCAGACTCTAAATTGCCACTGACATCTATTAAAAAAGGTTTATTCTTATAATTATCTAAATCACTAGTTTTAATATCACCAGCAATCATAATTGGTTTTAAGGAATTAACATTATTTAAATATTCATGATTAAAAGATTCCGACTGCTCATAACCTTTGCTATCAAATAAAAGAATATCTGCAATTTTTTCGAAATCTTTATATTTATTGATATCATTTTGATTAGATATTGTAAGAACTGGAATAATTTTTTTATTATACTTTTGTTTAATTTTTTTTATTTCTTTAGGTGTGCAGTCATATATTTGATAATAATCAAATGGAAGATCTTTAATTTTTTCTAAAATATTATGATCAGGTTTTACCAATACTGCAACAAACAAACTTTTATTTTTATTTACATTTGTTAATTTTTTTAATTTATCAAACTCAATATATCTTGAGCTTTTTGGATAATTACAAATAAATCCAATAAAGTTTGGTGGATAAGTATGGTTTAAGATAAAATTTAATGTTTTAGAATCTGATACTCCACAAATTTTTACACCCTTAATCATTAATTTAAATGATCGATTAATTTTTGAATATTTTTTTTTATATTTCCTTTAATTAGAGATCTACCCATTACAATTCCTGAAACATTATTTTTAAAAGCATCATTAGGAGACATTACCCTTGATTGATCATTTGAACTATCGCCAGGTAATCTTATTCCAGGAGTAACAATAAATAAGTTTTTATATTTTTTTCTAACTATCTTAGCTTCTTGCGCAGAGCAAACTATTCCATCACAACCTGATTTTTTTATCAGATCAGCTTGTTTTAAAACTATTTGTTTAACTTTTTTGTTATAACCAATTTCTTTTAGAGAGTTATTATTTAAACTTGTCAATACAGTCACTACTAACACTTTTAAATTTTTGTTAATTTTTTTTGTTTCTTTCTTAATGGCCTTAAGCATATCGAGACCACCATTTGCATGAACAGTTATAAATCTGCATTTTTTTAAATCTTTTAAACTATTGATTGCTGAAATTGCAGTTTGTGGAATATCATTAATTTTTAAATCTAACCAAAAATCGTTTTTGAAATTTTCTAAAAATTTTCTTCCATTTTTAGAATAAAAAAATTGTAAACCAAATTTTGGTATGATTTTAAGTTTGTTAGTTTTAATTTTAGAAATTATATTTTTCGCTTTTTTATGATCTGAAGTATCGCATGCAATAAAAATTCTTTTATTCTTCATTATTTAATTTTTTAAACAAGTCTTTAGACATTTTAAAGTGAATAGTTTTTTTTTCAGGGGTATTTACTTTTTCCCCTGTTTTAGGATTTCTTGATATTCTAGCTTTTTGGTTATTTGCATAGAAAACACCAAATCCTCTTAATTCTACTCTGTCTCCTCTTTTAAGAGCCTTTTTAATTTCGTTAAGAATTATATTTGTGAATTTTTCTAAATCTTTTTTTAAAAAATTTGGGTAGTTACTTGATAATTGTTTTAGAAGCTTTGATTTTACAATAGCCAATTTAATTTCTTTAATTATTCTTTTTCTTCTTCTTTTTTCTTAAGATCTTCAGATAATGAAGAAAAAGGTAAATTTTTCCCAGAACCTTCAGATCCGTATTTTTCAAGAGCTTCTTTTTTCTCTATTTCCTCTAAAAGTTTAATACTTAATGTTACTTTTCTTTTATTAAAATCAACCTCAGCTATTGCGCAGTCTAATTTCTCACCACCAGTCCACCTGCTAGGTCTTGCATCAGCTGCATTAATTGCAATTGCAGATTTTTTTATTTGAAAGTCCATTTCGCAGCCTTCAGGTCTAACTATTAAACCTTTATTATCAGTAGAAATCACCTTTACTGTAATTGTTTGATTTTTATTTTTATCTTTAAACCAATCAAAAGGATCAGGTTGAGTTTGTCTCAAACCAACTCTAATCTTTTGCTCAGAAGTTTTAATCTCTAAAACTTTAACTTTAATTTTATCTCCTTTTTTATATTTCGACAACTCCTCTTCACCATTATTTAAATAAGTTAAATCATTGCAATGAAGAAATGTATCTATGTCTAAGTCTGGAACTTTTACAAACAATGAATATTCATTTTTGTTAGCCACTTCACCTTCAATAATACTATCAATTGGATATTTTTTCTCAAATATTTCAAAAGGATTCTCTTGCGTTAATCTATGAGAAATAGCTACTCTTCTTTTATCTTTATCAATTTCTGTTATTACACAATCTATTTCATCACCAACTTTAAACATTTTTTTAGCAAACACATTTTTTTTCGTCCAACTAAGTTCGCTAGAATGTAAAAGAGTAGTTAAGCCTGGCTCTAGTTCACAAAAGGCTCCAAAGTCCATTAATTTAACAACTTTAACTTTATAAATTTTATTTAATTCGTAATTTTCTATATGTTCAAAAGGATCTGGTGATAATTGTTTTACTGAGCATCCAACTTGTAATTTTTCTTTATCTACACTTATAACTTTTAGGTCATGTTTTTCGCCAATATTAAAAACTTCATCTGGGTGATTAACTCTTGAATATGAAATTTCTTGTAAGTGAACTAAAACGTCTAATTCACCGTTTACATTGAAGAAACAACCAAAAGAACTATAACCTTTTACTTCGGCCCCTTTAATAATATCTCCAACTTTATACTTTTCAATTATTTTGGCTTTATCTTCTTTTTTGAACGAAGAAATAATTTCTCTTCTAGATACACAGGCATTACCTCTTATTTTATCTAACTTGATAAGTGCAAATTTTTGAGGTTCATTCATTAAATGACTTATATCTTTTAAAGGTTTATCGCTTATTTGAGATCCAGGTAAAAACATTAATGATCCAGTTTCGATGTGTTCTACTATGCATCCGCCTTTACATTTGGATGTTATTTTACCCATAATCGGTTCATTTTTTTCATAAGCCTCAACTAATTTATCCCATCCTTTAATTTTTTGCGCTTTACTAGCCGAAACAAGAACTTCTCCGTTTTTATCTTCAATTTTTTCTAAAAGTACAGGTATAGTTTCTCCAATTTTAATCTTTTCAGAAAGTCCCATACTCTTTAATTCGTTTATGTCTAAAACAGGTTCTGATTTAAGACCTTCTACGAAAAGAAATACAAATTTTTCGGTAATCTTATTAATTTTACCTTCAATTATTTTACCCTCTTCTATCTGTATTTTTGAAAGTTGGCTGTTGAGTAATTTTTCGAATTCTTGGGAGCTTGGATTTGATAAATCTTTATAAATTTCCATTAAATATTAATTTTCCTGTCTATAATTTTTTTTATTTTTAAAAAACACGCTCTTTTAGATAAATTTGTCGTGTTAATCAACATAGAATCTTTGGTTTTCTTTAATGGAGAAATCTTTCGATTATAGTCATTTTTATCCCTATTTTTGATGGTTTTTAATACTTCGTTGTAAGTTACAGACTTTTTTAACTCTTTTAGTTCTTTATATCTTCTCATTGCTCTTGTTTTAACGTTGGCTGTGATAAAAAACTTGAAATCTGCGTCCGGAACAATTTTATAAGTGATATCACGCCCATCAAGAACTGATCCATGGTATTTTTTTGGAGGATTGTAGGCAAAATTTATCTGAAATGAATGAATAAGACTTCTTATTCTTTTATTTTTAGCAATTATAGATGCTTCTGTTCCAACTTCATCAGATAGTAATAATTTGTGATTTAAGTCTTTTATTTTAAGATTTTTGATTTTTTTTTTAATAAATTTTAAGTTAAATTTTTTTGGATTATTTAATTTATACATAGCTACTAAACGATAAGCTTTACCAGTATCTAAATATGCTAAATTATAATGTTTAGATAAAGCTTTGGCCAAAGTACCTGCGCCAGAAGCTGCTGGTGAGTCAATTGCAACTTTAAAAAATTTTTTATTTTGTTTTTTCATTATTTAATTTTTAAGTTCATTAACAATTTTTAAAAAACTTGGAAACGATGTTTTAATTGAGTCTTTATCATGTACTTTCCATTCACCACCAAAAGATAGCGCTGCTATAACACTTGTCATAAATACCCTATGATCTTTCAAATAATTTTTAATAATTATTTTTTTCTCAACTTTCAATTTAGGATTGCCAAAAATTTTAATTGAGTCATTAGTGCTAATTGTTTTTATACCCATTTGATTCAATATATACTCACCCCATTTAAGCCTTGGGCTTTCTTTTTGATTTAATTCAGATAATTTTGTAAATTTAGAAATACCATTTGCTTTAGCTGCTACTAAAAAAATAATTAGAAATTCATCTATAGCACCACTATTTAGTTTAGGTGGACAATTAATTGATTTAATAATTTTAGAGCTTTTAACTTTTATATCAGATATTTTTTCACCTTTGTAGGTTCTGATATTATTCATCATTATTTTAACTCCCATTTTTTTTAAAATAGTAATTATGCCTGTTCTTGAAGGATTAATATTGACATTTTTGATTATTAACTCTGACCGACTTGAGAGTGCAGTCAAAACAATAAAAAATGCACTAGAGCTAATATCTGAAGGAATATTATAATTCAGTGGTTTTATTAATTTTACTTTTTTAACATTAATTTCATCATAATTTTTTTTGCTTTTGACAATTATTGGAAGTTTTAAATATTTGCATAATAGCTCTGTATGGTTTCGAGATTTTTTGGCTTTAATTTGTGTTGTGCCATTTGTTCTCATAGCTGCAAATATTACAGAACTTTTGCATTGTGCAGAACCCCTGTTTTCTAAATATTTTATTGGTGTCAAATTTGAAGTACCTTTTATTGTAAGTGGCAAATTTTTTTTATTTTTTAATTTAAATTTTGCACCAAATTTTGTTAATGGATCAGAAATTCTTTTAAAATCTCTTTTTGATAAACTTTTGTCACCAATTAATTTAATTTTATTATTAGAATTAATTACGAGACCAAGTAAAAGTCTTCCCAATGTCCCAGAATTTTCTGCATTTATTGTTAGATTTTTTTTATATTTGTAACCTTCAATACCTTTGCCATAAATAGTAAATTGATTATTTTTAAAATTTGACTTAATACCAAGTTTTTTAATTGCTTGGATCGTTGCTAATACGTCTTCTGAAATTAATAAATTTTTTGCTTTTGAAATACCATTTGCTAAAGATGAAAATAAAACCCATCTAATACTAATACTTTTATCTCCACTTACTCTTATAGTTTTTTTAAAATTATCAATTTTACTTGTAATTTTTACAGAGTTTGGCATCTAAAATTAATTGAACTTGAAGTTATCACCGAAATAGGCATTTTTTGCATTTATGTTGTTAACCAAGTTAGATGGTGTGTCTTGTGCGATAATTTTTCCATTACTTAAAATCATTGCCACATCTACACAAGCCAAGAGGTCCCTTGCTTGATGATCACAAATACAGATGGTGATTTTATTTTCACTTTGTAAATTAACTATTATTTCTTGTAACATTTTAATTGTTAAAACATCCAAAGCTGCAAAACATTCATCTAATAGGAGAACCTTTGGTTCACTTAATAAAGATAACGCGATGACTAATTTTTTTTTTTGTCCACCTGATAAGAATTTTGCTTTAATATCTTTTAAGTTATCTAATTCAAATTTAGAAATTAAATAATTTATCCTATCAGACCTATAATTTTTATTTTCAATTACAATTTCACTTATTGCTTTTAAGTTATCATTAAGTGTTAGATCATTAAAAAATCCTCCATATTGTGGGACATATCCTACTTTAAATTTTTTTGTCCTTAAATAAATTGGATAATTAGTTACATCTTGTCCTATTATTTTTATTTTTCCACTATTTGGATTAATTAATCCTGTAATCAGGTTAAATATTGTTGATTTCCCTACACCATTGGGCCCTAACATTCCAAAAATTTGTCCTTCATTAATTTTAAAATTTAAATTATCTAAAATTAATCTATTTCCATAAGATAGAGAAATATTGTTAAACTCAATTATAGAATTTAGGTTTTTAAAAGATTTTATTCTAAATTTTTTTATTATTGCCATTTAATTTTTACTTTTTATATTTACCTTTTTTTCATTTTCATACATAAATATTTTAGTATCTTTAGTCTTTATATCCATCTCCATTACATCAGCTTTTAATGTATTATCTGTGTTGCTATAGATAACATTTCTTGAAATTAACATTGAATTTTTTTTTAAGGAAAAATCAAGGTATTCTCCAGTAATTTTGTTATCCAAGTAATTAATTATTACATTTTTTGAAAAAATAGTATCATAATTTTCAGAATTATATTTCCCATAATCAGAAAAAATAGTTACTTCCTCTGAATTATTTAATTTAATTAAAGCATATACAGTTGTTAGATATATTATATTTGGATTAGAAAAATCTATCTCTCCCTCTAAAGCTTTAATTAGATATTCATTTCCATCTGAGTCTTTTGTAGTGTATTTAACATCTTTTATAATATTTGAATTGTAAATTGTATCCTCTTTTACCTCTTCAACTATTGAGTTTTTATTTTTTTGAAAATATTTTGAATAAGTAAAATATATCGTCATAAAAATTATCAAAAAAATAAAAAAAAATTTTACAAATTTTTTTGAATACATTTACGAAATATTTGACTGTAAGATTGTATGGATATGAATAACACCAATTGTTGTAAGAGGTTTATCTTTTTTAGTAACTATTAAAGATGTAATTTTTTTATTATTCATTATAGAAAGCGCTTTTGCTGCCAATTCATCCTTATCAATAGTGACTGGTTTTTTTGTCATAATATTTTTCACTGAAAGTGAATGAAAATTTATATTTTTTTGAGCAAATCTTCTTATTTGTCCATCAGTAATTACTCCAATAGTTTTATTTTTATTTTTTAAAACAATAAGTAGCCCTAATTTTTTTTCACTTAATATTTTTAAAGCTTTATGCATTTTTAAGTTTTCATTGACAAAAGGAATTTTATTTCCAGTGATCATTATATCTTCAACTGTTTTAAGTTGAGATCCCAAACTTCCAGCAGGATGAAGTTTTTTAAAATCCATTTTACCAAATTTATTATATTTCATCGATGCAATAGCGAGAGAGTCACCTAAAGCTAGTTGAGTTGTGGTGCTTGCTGTTGGAACTATTCCCCCTGCTTCGCTTACTTTAGGAGTAAGGAGTTTAATATCGGAAGCTTTATAAAGAATAGAATCTTTTTTAGAGACAATACCAATCAATAAAATTTTATTTCTTTTTGCGTATTGAATTATATTTTTTAATTCACTTGTTTCGCCTGAGTTACTAATTAATATCAAAATGTCTTTTTTTGATATCATCCCAAGATCACCATGAGATGCTTCACTAGCTAAAAGACTGAATGAGGGCGTTCCTACAGAAGCTAGTGTAGCTGCAATTTTAGATGCAATAAGTCCACTTTTACCCACTCCACATAATATTACTTTTGATTGGCAATTTGCTATTTGAAACACCGCTTCATTAAACGATTTATTTATATTTTTTTTTAAATTCTGGAGAGCTTTTATTTCAAGATCAATTACATCTTTTGCGACAGATATAAATTTTTTTTTATTCATTAATGTGACCAAATATCATCTTTAAATAATGCTAAATCAAGATCAACTCTTGTTTTCAAAAATTTCAAACAATTTTCATACAGTTGAATTCTGTTTTCTCTTTCAAGTATTTTTGTCAATTCATCATGAATTTTATGAAGATAGAGAACATCATTAGCACAATATTTTAGCTGTGCTGGAGTTAATTTTCCTCCAAAATCAGAGTTTTGAAATTGTTTGCTTATATCGATATTTATAAACTCTTTTATTAAAGTTTTTAAAGAATGATTATCCGAGTAAGATCTTGCAAGTTTTGACGCAATTTTAGTATCGAGTATATTTTTAGTTTCTGTTTTTAGATAATATTTAATGTGAGCTATATCTGCTCTACCATAATGGAAAATTTTAATTATTTTTTCATCATTTAATATTTTAACTAAATTTGGAGCTTCATAATTATTTCTATCAAATTGAACTATATGTGCATCGGAATTACCTGATGAGATCTGAATTAAGCAAAGTGGGTCACGTCTTACATTTAGTCCCATAAACTCACCATCAATGGCAATTTTATTGCCTAATTTTAAATCATCTGGTAGATCATTTTTGTATAATTGAATATTATTGGTCATTTATAAACATATATATATGAAAGCAAAAAATTGTCTAATTTTTGGTGGTAGTGGCCAAATAGGAAGAAGCTTAATTAGAAAGCTAACAAAGAATAACTATAAAGTAACTGTTATTACGAGAAATATACATCAAAAAAGTTACATAATTAAAACCCAAGCTAATGCTGGTTATATTGATGTAGTTGAGTCTAATATTTTCGAAGAGAACAAGATTAGAAAGCTTTTTGAGAAAGCGGATATTTGTATTAATTTGATTGGTATTTTATTTGAAACTAAAAAAGGAAATACATTTACAAATATTCATTCTGTTTTTCCATCATTATTAGCAAAACTCAGCAAGCAATATAAACTTGATCATTTTATTCATCTATCGGCTTTAGGTATCAATCAAGCTTTAGATTCTGATTATGCCAAAAGTAAATTAGATGGAGAGGGGAAAATTTTAAAAAATTTTCCCCTTGCTACAATTATCAGACCATCCATTGTTTATTCAGTAGATGATAATTTTACAACAAATTTTATGACACTTTTAAATAGAATGCCTTTTTTTCCACTTTACTATAATGGAAAAACAAAGTTTGCACCGATTCATTGTTCAGATTTAACTGATGTAATTTATCAAGTTATTTCAACAAATGTTAATTCAAAAATAATTGAATGCGTGGGTCCAGAAACTATTACATTTAAAGAAGTATTACAAAAGTTATTGAATTTGATGGGAAAAAAAAGATTATTAATTCCAATGCCTTTACCAATAGCCGAAATATCTGCTAGATTTTTTGAAATAATGCCAAAGCCAATTTTAACTAGGGATCAATTAAAACTTTTAAAATATGATAATATTGTTTCTGGAAAATATAAAACTAATTCAGACATAGGGGTGCCTAGCGTTAAATATTTTGATCAAGAAGTAAAAAAATATTGTTATATGTGGAGAGAAGGCGGTCAGTTCTCTACCGAAAAATACTCATCAGATATCGATATAGAGTCTAAAGCAAAATAGTATTTAAGCAGATTTTATTTTCTTTTCAAGAAATTCAGGGACCTCTTCTTTTTCAGTCGCTTCTTCTTTTTTACCTTTTGGTTGATAAGCATAGAGCAAATGTAGCTTGCAATAAGAAAAATCTTTTAATGAAGATCTGCCACAAAAATAGAATGATTTCTCATCTGGATGACCAATTGGCCATTTACAAGAATCTTCATTTAACTCTTCTAATTGTTTAGGATTTTCTGGCTCAAAATCCTTTTCTATAATTAATGATTTAAATTTACTTTTACGACCTCCTCTTGATTTTATATTTTTTTCCTGAATAGAATTTTCAAAATTTTTATTTGATGTAGCCGTTCTAGTTTTTATTTTTGCCGATAAATTTAATCTATGAGCTTTACCAATTACTGCATTTCTGCTTATACCGCCTATAATTTCTGCAATTTGGCTTGCGGTATTTCCTTTACCCCAAAGTTCCTTTAATTTTGTTACTTTTTCTTCAGTCCAGCTCATTTATCTATATGTTGTATATTAAATTTATATACAAACAATATACTGTTATAAAAATAAATTAAACAATCAAAAATCAAGAGTTATCAACAAAAATAATTTAAATTAAGTTTATTGGTATATTCAATCATAACTTGTATCTAATAATTAAAATTTATAAAAGCTAGTTAATTTTATGAGCTATTTGGCAAAAAATTATAATAGAAAAAAAATTTCCTTTAAGTATGGAAAGGGGAGTTATTTATACTCTATTGATAACAAAAAATATTTAGATTTTGTTCAAGGAATAGCTGTAAATTCTTTGGGGCATACTCATCCTAGACTTGTTAGAGCTATTAAAGATCAATCAAAAAAACTTTGGCATGTTTCTAATGCATTTCAAATTCCAGAGGGAGAAAAATTAGCTAAAAATTTATGCAAAAAAACATTTGCAGACTATGTTATGTTTCAGAATAGTGGTGCTGAGGCCACTGAAGCAGCCATAAAAGTAGCAAGAAAATATTTTTATTCTATTGGAAAACCTAATAAAAATAGAATTTTATGTATTAAAAACTCTTTTCATGGAAGAACTTTAGCAACAATTTTTGCTAGCGGATCAAAGAAAATGACAGAAGGATTCGGTCCAAAAGTAACAGGTTTTGATCACTTCAGCTTTGGAGATCATAATTCTCTGAAAAAGAAAATTAATAAAAACACAGCTGCAATTATGGTGGAAACTATTATGGGCGAAGGTGGTATAAAAGTGATTCCAGACTGGTGTTTAAAAGAATTAAGAGCATTATGTGATAAGAAAAAAATATTATTAATTCTTGACGAAGTTCAGTGTGGGATAGGAAGATCTGGTGATTTCTTTGCTTTTGAAAAATCAAAAGTAAAACCTGATATTGTGCCAATTGCAAAAGGAATAGGCGGAGGATTTCCTATTGGAGCAGTTTTAATGAATAAAAAAGTTGCCTCAGGTATGACCCCAGGTACTCATGGATCAACATTTGGAGGAAACCCTTTGGCGATGTCTGTTGGAAATGCAGTAATGGATATTATATCAAATAAGAAATTTTTAAATAATATAAAAAAATTATCAAAATATTTTTTATTTAAACTAAATAAAATTCAAAAAAAATTTCCAAATGTAATTAAGCAAATAAGAGGGAAGGGTTTTTTGATTGGCATACAGTTATTTAAAGATCAAAACGAATTTATAAAAAAATTAATGGATAATCAGCTATTGACTATTCGAGCAGCAGAAAATGTTGTTCGTATTTTACCTCCATTAAATGTAAAAAAAATTGAACTAGATTTAGCACTAAAAATTATTGAAAAGGTCTGTTCAGAGACAAAATAACATGAAACATTTCATAAATTTAAAAGATATACCCGCAAAAGATCTGAGAAAGATTATTACTGATGCAAAGAAAAGAAAAAGTTTAAGAAAAAAACTAAGTACACTTGAAGTTGACAAGAGTGCGCCCTTAAAAGGAAAATTATTAATTCAGATGTTTGAAAAATCCAGTTCACGAACAAGATTGAGCTTTTATCTAGCTATTAAACAACTGGGCGGTGGAACTTTAACCTTGAGATCTAACGAGCTTCATCTGGGACAAGGGGGAGAAAGCATTGCTGATACGGCAAAAATTCTTTCCACTTACGGTGATGGATTTATGCTTAGAACTGACAGCGATAAAAAGGTTGAAAATTTTGAAAAATATTTATCAATACCTTTAATTAATGGTTTGAGTCCGTCATCTCATCCAACTCAGGTTTTATCTGACGTTTTTACAGTTGAGGAAATAAAGAATAAACCTATTTCTAATTTAAATATTTGTTGGATAGGTGACTCCAATAATGTTTTGGATAGTTTAATAGCTGCATCAGCTAAATTTTCTTTTAAGCTAAGTATTGGTTGTCCAAAAAAATTTGAACCTGGAAAAGAAGTAAGAAACTGGGTAAAAAAAAATAATAAAAAAATTTATATTTATAATGATGCTAAAAAAGCAGTGTCTGGTGCAGATGTAATTTTTTCTGATAAGGTTATTTCTTTAAATGATAAAGTTAATAAGAAGAAAAAAATACAGGCTTTTAAAAATTTTAAAATTGATAAAAAATTAATGAGTTATGCAAAAAAAAGTTGCATTTTTTTACATTGCTTGCCGAGAGGTAATGAGGTAAGCGATGATGTTTTCTTAGGTAAAAAATCTCATGTTTGGCAACAAGCACTCAATAGAGTTCATGTACAAAAAAGTATTTTATTATATTGTTTTGGAAAATTAAGGTAGAGGCAAAGGGCTGTCTGAATTTTCATTCAAATATTTTATAACTGAAGCACGGTCACTTTCTTTTCTTAAACCTGCAAAAGCCATTTTTGTGCCTTTAATCCATTTAGCTGGTTTTATTAAATATCCATTTAGTTCTTCAAAAGTCCATTCTTTCTTATAAGCAGCTAATGCTTTTGAATATTTGTAATCTTCAACTACTCCAGTTTTTCTTCCAACAACATTATATAAGGCTGGACCTATGTTATTTTTTCCACCTTTAACTATTGAATGACAAGCAGCACATTTTTTAAAAACCTTTTCTCCAGTTGCAATATCACCCATTGCCATTAGAGCAGCTATATCAATTTTTTCAACTTCAGTGCTTGAGCTTGATGCAGATACAGTAGTTGTTGCAGCTTCTACTTCAACAGAGTAACCTGGTGTCTCAGGTTTCTCAACATAGAATATTATATCAGATAATTTTCCAATACCAATAACAAGTAAGGCAACCATTAGAACTGCTGCAATTATTTTGTTAATTTCAAAAGAATCCATATTTTCTAAATTTTGTAGTGAACGTATAACATGATAAATTAAAAAAAAGCTAAAATTTAATGTATAAATTTGCCTCTACAGTTGTTTAATGAGTATAATAATTTGAATATATAATGAAAACTTTAGTAATTATACCCTCTAGAATGTCTGCAACCAGGCTGCCAGGCAAACCTTTATTAAAAATAAATGGTTTATCAATTATTTCACATGTGTCTAAAAAAGCAGAAGAAGCTAATATCGGTGACGTTATTGTAGCAACCGAAGACCAGGAAATAGTCGATGATGTAAAAAAAAATGGTTTCAATGCTATTTTAACTAGCAATAAACACAAAACAGGTACAGATAGAATTCATGAAGCACTTAAAAAAACAAATATTAGAGACGTTGATTTTATTATGAATTTACAAGGTGATGAACCAGCAATAGACATACAAGATATAGTAAACTTGAATGATAAAATGTTACAAAATCCTTCTAATATAGGAACTCTTGCTGCAATAATAAAAGACAACAAAAACTTGAAAAATGAAAATATTGTAAAAGTCATTACTGAAAATTCTCTAGGGGAGAACAATTTTCCAAAGAGTATATCTTTTTTAAGAAAGTCTGAGATAATAGATAATATTTATCATCATATTGGCGTTTATTGTTATTCAAAAGATTCACTCGAAAAATTTGTTCAATTAAATCAATCCAAAAATGAAATAGAAAATCGGTTAGAGCAATTAAGAGCATTAGATAATAATATTGATATTAATGTTTCACTTGCAAAGTCATCTCCAATAGGAGTGGATACAGAAGAAGATTATCTAGCCTTAAAAAAAATAATGGAATATAAGAATTAATGAGTAAAATTTATTTCCAAGGAACCTTTGGTGCATATTCTCATTTAGCAGCGCTATCTATTGATTCCAAAGCAGAAATCTTGCCTTGTAAAACTTTTGATGATTGTTTTAATAAAGCATCCAAAGAGCCAGATAGCAGAATTATAATTCCAGAGTCAAATAGAATTACTGGCAACATTGGAATTGAATATTTAATATTTAAACATAGGCTAAATATTTATAAAGAGCATTTCCAAAAAATTGAACACAATTTATTAGGACAGCCTGGAGCAAAATTAAATGATATTAAAGAGGTGTATTCTCATGCACAAGGACTATCTCAATGTTCAAAATTTATAAAAGATAATAATTTTGCAGAACATATTAGAGCAGATACTGCCGGGTCTGCTGAAATGATTTCTAAAACAAAAGATGTTAAACAATCAGCCATAGCATCCTCTCTGAGTGCTGAAATTTATGGCTTAGAAGTAATTAAAAAAAATATAGAAAACGAAAGTGGAAATTTGACAAGGTTTTTAGTTATGGGAAAAAATATTTCTCAACCAGAATTTAAAGATAAAACTTACATAACTTCTTTTTTATTTAAATTGAAAAGTAAACCAGCTGCTCTATATCAATCACTAGGGGGTTTTGCTATTAATGGAGTAAATTTAACTAAACTACAAAGTTATCCAGAAAAAAATAGTTTTGATTCTTATTTTTTTTTATGTGATTTGGATGGACACATAGAAGATCCAAAAGTTCAAAAATCTCTTGAAGAGCTAGGCCTTCATTGTGAGGATTTTCACGTTCTAGGTGTTTTTGAAGCAGATAGCTTGAGACAAAAAAAATAAGAATCTTTTCTTGTGGATTGGAAATTTTAACTGCTATAATAGATCTGGAGGCTAGAGGTGGATGCTGCTTGAACCCGACCAGATCTTAACAGAAGCAGTCGTAGAGACAGTTATTCAGGTTCTAGTCTCCTTATATATATATGAATAATAACTCAAAAGTATTAGCGCTAAAATACAGACCACAAACTTTTAATGATCTTATTGGTCAAGAAGTTGTTGCAGAAACTATTACCAATTCGATTAAAGCTGACAAAATACCAAATGCATATTTGTTCACTGGCATAAGAGGAATTGGAAAAACTACAACAGCAAGAATTGTTGCAAAAGCACTTAATTGTTCAAATGGTATCGATAATTTATGTAAAGAAAAATTTTGTGAAAGCTGTAAATCGATAAGCGAGTCTAGCCATATAGATGTGCTTGAAATGGATGCGGCAAGCAAAACGGGCGTAGATGATGTGAGAGATTTAATCGAATTTTCAAGATATGGGCCTACTTCAGCAAAATACAAAATTTTTATTATTGATGAAGTTCATATGTTAAGCAAACAAGCTTTCAATGCTTTGTTAAAAACTTTAGAAGAACCACCAGAATATCTAAAATTTATTTTTGCAACTACAGAAATTAAAAAAATCCCTATTACCGTAGTATCAAGATGTCAAAGATTCGATTTATCCAGAATTAAATCCTCAGAATTATTAGAATTTATTAAAAAAATTAAGGACAAGGAAAATGGAAAAATAACAGACGATGCTTTAAAGCTTATAGTAAAAATTTCAGAAGGCTCCGTTAGAGATGCTTTATCATTATTGGATAGAGCATTATTAAGTTTGGATGAAGGAAAAGAAGTAGATTTAAATTCGGTTCAGAAAATTTTTGGATACTTTGATAAATCTCAATTAATTGATTTGTTTGAGTTAATTTTAAAAGGTGAAGAAACAAAAGTAATAAGTATTTATAGAAAAATTTATGACCAAGGTGTTGAACCAAAGGTTTTTATTAATGATTTCTTAGAGTTACTTTACTACTTTAAAAATATTAATTCATTAACTTTAGAAAGCACAAACTTTTCATTAAATGATGAAGAATTTTCTAAAATTAAAAATTTATCAAATCAAATTGACTCAGAGGTGTTAATATTATTTTGGCAATTTGCTATCTCTTCTCTCGAGGAGATAGACATAGTTTCTAATCAACACCTTTCAATTGAAATGTTCTTAGTAAGACTAATGCATTTAAGTTCTGTAAAATCTAAAAATAAAGTTGAAAAAGTTGAGGTAGATTTGAAGAGTGAAAATTTAGTTAAGAATACAGAAAATGAATTAACTTCTAAAACAATCAATCAAATTAAGAATGTTGCACAGGAAGAAAAAACTAAACCAGAAGCTCAAACAGAAATTAAATCGGAAAATAAAATTAATATAAATGCATTCGAGGATCTAATTGAAATCTGTTCAAAAAAAAAAGAGATTAAACTTAAATACGAATTAGAAAAAAATGTTAATCTTGTAAAATTTGAAAAAAATAGATTTGAAATATCTTTTAATGAAAGTTTAGATAAAGATTTTGTAAAAGATTTATCTTCAAAACTTTTTGAATGGACTGGCGAAAGATGGATTATTACATTTAGTAAATTAAAAGGGCAAATCTCAGTAAAAGATAAACAAAAAAATGTTAAAAAACAATTAATAGACGAAATGAAAAATTCAGAAATATTTAAAAGTGTGATGGATAGATTTCCTGATGCTGAATTAATAGATGTAAATTCAAACAAGGATGGAGTTGATAATGACTGATTTTAGTAAAATAATAGATAAAGCAAAAGAGCTTGAAGCAAAGATGAAGGAAAGCCAACAAAAGATTAAGGAAATTAGAGCTGAAGGAGTTTCGGGTTCAAATTCTGTAAAAATAACTTTAGATGGAGAGGGAGAGATGCAAACAATAAAGCTATCTGATGAAATTATGAAAGAGGATAAATCCATAATTGAAGATTTAATTGTTGCAGCACATAATAGTGCTAAATCTCAACTTAAATCAAAAACAACCGAAGAAATTTCAAAAGCAACTGGAGGCTTTGGAATTCCTGGTTTTAAATGGCCTTTATAATAGATGCGAAACATCATCGAGATAGAAGAATTAATTAAATTAATTTCAAAACTTCCTGGCCTAGGTCCCAAATCAGCAAAAAGAATTGTTTTAAAATTAATTAATAATCGTGATGAACTTGTAAAACCTATGGCAAATACCTTGGCACAAGTTTATAAAAACGTAATTAGATGTAATTCATGTGGTGGATTAAAGTCAAATTCAAATGGGTGCCTAAATTGTGAGAATACAAAAGAAAAATATAATAAAATTTGTGTAGTAGAGGATATCGCAGACCAATGGTCGATTGAAAATTCAAATATTTTTCAGGGTTATTTTCATATTTTAGGTGGAACAATTTCTTCAGTTGGTCAAAGAAAAGAAGATTTATTAATTAATTCTTTAGTGGAAAGAGTTAGAAAAGATAAGATTGAAGAAGTCATACTTGCAACTAGTGCAACTGTTGAAGGTCAAACAACCGCATATTACATTCAAGATAGTTTAAAAAATTTAGATGTTAAAGTTACTAAATTAGCACAAGGTTTACCAGTTGGTGGAGAGATTGAAAGTCTAGATGATGGAACTTTATTTTCTGCTTTTAAAAATCGATCTAATTTGATTTCAAACTCAGATTAGATTTTTTTTTCAACCTATTTAAATGAAGTAATGGCTCAGTATAACCTGATGGTTGCTCTTTACCTTTAAATACTAAATCGCATGCAGTTTGAAATGCAATAGAGTTTTCATAATCATCACTCATCTTAATATACTTTGCGTCATCTTTATTCTGGTTGTCTACTATTTTGGCCATATCTTTCATTATTTCAGTTACTTGTATCTTTGTTGTAATTCCATGATGGATCCAGTTGGCTATATGTTGAGATGAAATCCTTAGAGTTGCTCTGTCTTCCATCAAACCTACATTGTTAATATCAGGTACTTTAGAACAGCCGACACCTTGATCGACCCATCTTACGACATAACCCAATAAGGTTTGTGCAGAATTAGAAATTTCTTTGTTTATGTCTTCTACAGACCAATTAGGTCTATCTGCTATTGGGATTGTTAAGAGATCATCAAGCTTAGCTGGTTCTCTATCTATTAATTTTTTTTGTTCATTAAAAATATTTATTTCATGATAATGTAAAGCATGTAACGCAGCTGCTGTTGGAGATGGAACCCATGCACAGTTTGCTCCTGCTTTTAAGTGCCCAGTCTTTTGCTCCATCATATCTTTCATTTTATCTGGCATTGCCCACATTCCTTTTCCTATTTGAGCTTTACCAAAAAAACCACAACTTAAACCAATATCAACATTGTTATTTTCGTAAGCCGTAATCCATTTAGATGATTTCATGTCACCTTTTTTAATCATAGGGCCGGCTTCCATTGATGTGTGCATTTCATCACCAGTTCTATCTAGAAAACCAGTATTTATGAAAAAAACTCTATTTTTAAGACTTCTAATACACTCTTTTAAATTTGCTGACGTTCTTCTTTCTTCATCCATAATACCAATCTTACAAGTGTACTTAGGTAATTTTAAAACTTCCTCAACTTTAGAAAAAATTAAATCTGTAAATGCCGTTTCGTCAGGACCATGCATTTTAGGCTTTACGATATAAACAGATCCAGTTCTTGAATTATTTTTGTTTTTAATATCATGTAATGCAGCCGCTGTAGTTATAAATGCATCCATTATACCTTCAGGTATTTCACTTCCATCACCTAATAAAATTGAAGGGTTAGTCATTAGATGACCAACATTTCTAACAAGTAAAAGGCTTCTACCATGTAACTTTAAACCTTTACCATCTTTTGAGATATAACTTCTGTGTGGATTCAATTTTCTTTCAAATAACTTACCTTCTTTTTCAAATTTCGATTTAAGGTCTCCTTTCATAAGACCTAGCCAATTTCGATAACAAATAATTTTATCTTCCGAGTCTACTGCTGCTACACTATCTTCATTATCACAAATTGTTGACACTGCAGACTCTACTATTATGTCGCTAATACCTGCATGATCTTGTTGTGCAGCAAATGCTCTTGAGTCTTTTAGAATTTCAATATGTAAATTATTATTTTTTAGAATAATTGCAGATGGATTATCGCTTTCACCTCTGTGTCCAACAAATTTATTTTCGTCTTCCAAATCAAAAATATCAGCACCTTTTAAAACTTTTAATTTCCCATATTTTACAGCAAAACTTGTAATTTTATTCCAACTTAATCCCGCTAATGTAAAGTACTTATCTAAAAAATCTCTACTATATTTAATAACCATTTCACCTCTTAAAGGGTCATACCTTTCAGATACACTATCTTCAGACTGTTCAATTATATCTGTACCATAAAGACTATCATATAAACTCATCCATCTTGCGTTCGCAGCATTTAATGCATACCTCGCATTCATGACAGGCACAACCAACTGAGGCCCAGCTATACTTGCAATTTCTTCATCAACATTTTCAGTTTCTATTTTAAAATCAGGTCCCTCATTTTTTAAATAATCAATTTCTAATAAAAATTTTTTATACTCATCTGAATTAAATTCTTTACCTTTATTTTTGATATGCCAATTATCTATTTTCTTCTGCAAATCTTCTCTAAATTTAATTAATTCTTTATTTTTTGGAGCGAGCTCATCAAGAGTTTTTTCAAGACCAAACCAAAAATTTTCTGCAGATACATTTGTATTTTTTAATAATTCATCATTTACAAAGTTTGATAGTTTTTTAGATACTTGTAGATTATTAATTTTAATGTATTTTCCTTGCATAGCACTTTAGTTCGTACCCCATCTGTATTTTTGCCTGAGAGCTTTACTCCTTCGGCGGAAATTAATCTCTTTCCAGAGTGTTATGCTTTAATCGGTCCTTTTGCCTGAGAGTTTCCGGGGCGGTTGCTCCTTCGGCGCTATTTAATAGTCTCTCCCGATAATGAATTTTTATCTGTTAAAAGAATTAAGTCAATTATTAAGAATTACTGTATTAATTTAGTATCATTTTATTGCCTTTTTTGTAATTTAACCATCCGATATAAATAAACCATGAAAAATTACCTAAATTTTGAGAATGAAATTAAGGATCTGGAAAACGAATTAGAAAAACTAAAAGATCCATATAATCAAGAAGGATTAACAGAAGTAGATACTCAAAAAATTTCTAATACCCAAGCAGAATTAGATGAAAAATTAAAAAATATTTATTCCAACTTAGATCCATGGCAAACTACAATGGTTGCCCGCCATGAAGATAGACCAAAAGCAAAATTTTTTATCGACAATTTATTTGATGATTTCATACTATTATCAGGAGATCGTTATTATGGAGAGGATAAATCAGTTTTAACTGGTTTCGCAAAGTTTAATGGACAATCTGTATTAGTTGTTGGTCAAGAGAAAGGTGAAGATTTAGACAGCAGAATAGAGAGAAATTTTGGAATGATGAGGCCTGAAGGTTATAGAAAAACTATTAGGTTAATGAATTTAGCAAGCAAATTTAATATTCCAATAATATCTTTTATAGATACGCCAGGAGCATACCCAGGAGTTGGAGCAGAGGAAAGAGGACAGGCAGAGGCAATTGCAAAATCTATTGAATGCTGCATGGAACTTAAAGTTCCTACAATCGCAATAATTATAGGTGAAGGTGGATCAGGAGGTGCTATAGCCTTAGCGTCTTCAAACAAAGTAATCATGTTAGAGAATGCAATTTATTCAGTAATATCCCCAGAAGGATGTGCAACTATTCTCTGGAGAGATCCAAAAAAAATGCTTGATGCCGCAAAAGCAATGAAACTTTCAGCTAAAGATTTATTAAAATTAAAAGTTATAGATGAGATAATTCCTGAACCTATTGGTGGTGCGCATAGAGACAGAGATTTAATATTGAACAATGTAAGAGAATCTATATCTAAAAATTTAGACTATTTTAATGAACTACCTTTTGAAGAAATTATGAATGAAAGAAAAAATAAATTTCTTAAAATTGGAAGAAGCGATGGCTTTATGCGTAGCACTGAAGATGCTACCAGCTTAAGTATTCAGAAAAATAATTTTGATAAAATTTTGAAATCAAAAAAAATAATAATCACAATAGTTGTTGGTATAATTTTTATTTCTTCTATTTTTTTGTTAATTTAAAAATTTATATGGCACCATGACAGTACTTAAATTTTTTACCAGAGCCGCAAAAACATGGTTCATTTCTTCCCATTTTTTTTTTTGAAATTTGATTAGGAATATCTTGTTGCTTTTTTTCTTCGTTTTCATCTGATTGCATCACAACTTTTAAGTTCATTAGAATTGTGACATAGTCTAATTTTAATTTTTCTAAAAGATTTGAGAATAATTCAAAAGCTTCTTTTTTATACTCAACCAAGGGATCTCTTTGACCATAAGATCTTAGGCCAATGACTTGTCTTAATTGTTCTAAATACTGGATATGTGATTTCCAATTTAAATCAATTGATTGAAGAAAAATTCTTTTCTCTATTTCTTTTGCATGATCTTCACCTAGAAGTTTAATACGTTCGTTTCTAGTTTCTTTAAATTTACTAGAGACTTGTTTTCTAAAATCACTATCTTTAGACTCAATTAAATCTTTAAATTCGTTTTCTTCAAAACTTTTTCCAATTATTTGCTTAGCTTTATTGTTAAATTCATTACTTTTAGGGTTTGATAAATTTGAAATTTTTAATTTTATTAAATCATCAGAAATCTCTTTTAAAAACTCATCTGAATAATCAAAGATATTTTCACTATTCATTGCATTTTTTCTTTGTGAAAATACAACGTGTCTTTGATCATTAAGAACATTATCAAATTTAATAAGAGTTTTTCTTATATCAAAGTTTCTAGCCTCTACTTTCTGTTGAGCTCTTTCTAAAGCTTTATTTATCCATGGATGGTCAATACTTTCACCATCTTTAAGTCCAAGCTTTTCAAGCATGCTATTCATGGATTCTGATCCAAAAATTCTCATTAAATCGTCTTCTAGACTGACATAAAATACTGAACTACCTTCGTCTCCTTGCCTTCCAGACCTTCCTCTAGCTTGATTGTCAACTCTTCTAGATTCCATCCTTTCTGTGCCAATTACAAATAAACCACCTAGGGATTTAATTTTATCTTTATTAATTTTTAGTTCATTTTCTGGAATAGAACCTTTTTTACCACCAAGTTGAATATCAACCCCTCTTCCAGAAATACTTGTTGTGATAATTAATGAATTTTCTTTTCCTGCATTTGCAATTATTTCAGCCTCGTTTTCATGATTTTTTGCATTTAACACTACATGTTTAATATTTGTTTGATTCAATAAATTTGAGTAAATTTCAGATTTATTAATACTTGAGGTAAATACTAGAATAGGTTGACCTAATTCGTGTCTTTCAATTATTTTTTTTATAATTGCTTCATTTTTTTCTTTTTCAGTCCTAAAAATTAAATCATTAAAATCCTTTCTAATCATTTCTTTATTTGTAGGAATAACGACAACAGGTAGGTTGTAAATTTCAAAAAATTCTTGAGATTCTGTAGCAGCTGTACCAGTACAACCAGATATTTTTTTATAAAGTTTAAAATAATTTTGATAAGTTATAGAGGCTAAAGTTTGATTTTCAGCCTGTACTTGAATTTTTTCTTTAGCTTCAAGTGCTTGATGTAAACCATCTCCAAAACGTCTACCTTCCAAAATCCTTCCAGTTAGCTCATCAATAATTTTTAGACTTCCGTCTTTAACTATGTAGTCTCTACCTTTTTCAAATAAATAATTTGCTCTTAAAGCTTGATTAACATGATGAACTAAGTGTAAATTTTCTGGGTCATAAAAATTATTATTTTTTAAAATACCAGCATTGGAAAAAAGTTTTTCTACATTATTAATCCCTTCATTAGTTAAGAGAATACTTTTTTCTTTTTCATCTATTTCAAAATCTTTATTGTTTAAAATCCTGATTAATTTATCGATTGCCAGGTATTGAGAAGTTTTGTCCTCTGCAGCTCCAGAAATTACCAAAGGTGTTCTAGCCTCATCAATTAAACATGAATCTATTTCATCTACTATAGAAAAATTATGATCTCTTTGGACCATTTGATCCTCAGAAAATTTCATATTGTCTCTCAAGTAATCAAAACCTAATTCGCTGTTTGTTGCGTATGTTATATCGCAATTATAATTTTTCTTACGTTGATAATCATCTTGATCGTTATTAATAAATCCAGATGTGAGACCAAGAAAATTATATATTTGTCCCATTTCAATCGAGTCTCTTTTTGCAAGATAATCATTAACAGTCACTATATGAACGCTTTTTTCATTTAAGGCATTTAAATAAGCTGCCAATGTAATTGTTAAAGTTTTTCCCTCACCAGTTCTCATCTCAGCAATTTTGCCTTCATGTAAGGCAACACCTCCAATTAATTGAACATTAAAATGTTTTTCATTTCGAGTTCTTTTTGCAGCTTCTCTCACCAAAGCAAAAGCTTCGGGCAGCAAGTCATCTAAAGATTTTCCTTGCTTTATTTCATTCTTAAATTCAGAGGTTTTTTTTGGAAAGTCTGTGTCACTTAAATTTTTAAACTTTTCTTCTAGTAAGTTTATTTTTTCAACTATTTTACCAATTCTATCTAGCTCTTTTTGATTACTAGATTTAATTAATTTTGTTATTAAATTTAAAGGGTTAAACATGACTATTTGATTTATTCTTTAATTATATTGTTTAATATAAGTATTAAATAAATATTTTAAACAATATGGGAATTAATTTAACAAATTTTTTATCATCAAAATCTAAAAATACTAAAATGATTGATTTTCAGGACCTCGATCATCTTGATGGTCTTTCAATTTCAGTCATTTCTGCAAATTTGTATAAAGATATTAGAGATGATTTAACAATGTTCTATTTTAGAGAAGGTGCAAATTATGCCTCTGTTTATACTCAATCTAAAATAGTATCTGAGAACATAAAATGGAACATAAGACAAAAAGCGAAAAAAATATTTTCTCTTGTTGTAAATACAAGAAATGCGAATGCTTTTACTGGAAAGCAAGGTTACGAAAGTTTAAAAAAAATAGCAGATTTAATTGTTAAACAATTAAATAAAAAACAAGAGGAAGATGAGTCAAATCCTAAAAAAATTTCTACAAATAATATAATTTTTGGTTGTACTGGTACTATTGGGGAAATTTTCCCTTATGAAAAAATTTCTAATAATATTCCAAATTTAATAAATAAAATTCGTTATACACAAAATAAATTTATTTGGATGAAAGCAGCGCTTGCAATTATGACTACAGATACAAAGCCAAAATTATCTATGGAGGAATGTATAATTGGAAGTGAAAAAGTAAAAATATATGGAATAGCCAAAGGATCAGGAATGATACATCCAAATATGGCTACAACTTTAGTATATCTTTTTACAGATGCAAGTTTGTCCAATGATATTTTGGGAAAGTTATTAAAAAAAAATATAACAAACACCTTCAATGCAATTTCTTGTGATGGTGACACAAGCACTAATGATATGGCAACTATTTTTGCAACAAATGAGGTTAAAAATTCTCTTGTAAAGAGTATTAATGAAAATAAAATTAAAAATTTTGATAAAGCTCTAAATAAAGTTCTTTTGAATTTAGCTAAAAGAGTTGTTTCAGATGGAGAAGGTGCATCAAAATTTATTACAATAAATGTTAGTAAATGCAAAAATGAGATAGAGGCAAAAAAAATTGCTTTTTCAGTTGCAAATTCTCCTTTAGTAAAAACTGCAGTTGCAGGAGAAGATCCAAATTGGGGAAGAGTTATAATGGCAATCGGTAAAGCAGGACCTAAAATTAATTTAAATAAATTGCTGATTAAGTTTGGAAATATAATAATCGTAGAAGGTGGAAAATTAAATCAAAGTTATGATGAAAAACTAACAGCAAATTACATGAAAGGTGAAAATATAGAAATAAATATTGAAATTTTTACAGGAAAGAAAAATTTCACAGCTTACACAATGGATTTAACAAAAAAATATATTGAAATTAATGCAGATTATAGGAGTTGATTTATTGAAAAATTAAATTGTGTTATTAACTAATAATTATGATCAAATACAAACTTTTTTGCAAAAATTGTACTTTAAAATTCGATAGTTGGTTTGCATCTTCTAATGAATACGAAAGATTAAAAAAGAAAAAACTATTAACATGTCACAAGTGCAATTCAGTAAAAGTTGAAAAAACAATTATGGCTCCTCAATTAATTAATAGTAAATCAAAAACAAGTGAAAATTTTAACATGGAAAAACATCATAAAATAAAAAAAACTATAATTGGTTATCAAAAGTTTATTAAAGATAATTTTAAATATGTTGGTGATAATTTTGCTTATGAGGCCAGATCAATTCATTATAATAGTAAAAAAAAATCGAGGGGTATTTATGGAAGTGCTTCAAATGAAGATTTAAAAGAATTAAAAGAAGAGGGTATAGATGCCCAAATGATACCTTGGATAGATGAAAATGAAAATTAGTGTTTAATAAACTTCGCTATATAGTTAACTGATAAATCTTTTGAAATATTCCATTCATCTTTAATAATATTAAATTTCATACCATCTAATTTGTTAAGATATAAATTATTTTTCAACAAAATTTTTTTAAGATCTTCAGGTTTTACAAATTTTTCCCACTCATGTGTTCCTATTGGTAGCCATCTTAAAACATATTCTGCACCAACAATTGCAAAAACATATGATCTTAAAGTTTTATTTATTGTTGCAACAAACATTAATCCATTTTTTTTTAAAAGTTTTGAGCAGGATTTTAGAAAGTAATTGACATCCTCTACATGTTCAACAATTTCCATATTTAAAATGACATCAAACTTTTTTATACTTTTTATTTTTTCAGGTGATGAGCACAAATAATTTATTTTTAAATTATTTTTTTTCGAATGAAGTTTTGCAATTTTTATATTTTTACTAGAAGCATCAATTCCAGTTACTTTAGCACCCATTTTTGACATTGGCTCAGAAAGCAATCCACCACCACAACCGATATCTAAAATATTTACTCCAGATAAAGGTTTACTTTTATTTTTTAAATTGAAATTATTAATAATATTTTCTTTTATATATTGAATTCTGATTGGATTAAATTTATGTAATGGTTTAAATTTACCCTCAGGATCCCACCATTCAGTGGCCATTTTAGAAAACTTTTCTACTTCTTTTTTATTTATACTAGTCATTGAGATAAATAGTTGACATAACAATTAAGATGTATTTTATCAATTATTTATTAGATATTATTAATTAAAACTAGCATGAAAACAGTTGTATTAAAATTTGGTGGAACTTCAGTAGGGAGTATAGATAGAATTAAAAAAGTATGTAAAATTATAGCTTTTTATAAAAGAAAAAAAAATAGAGTAGTAGTTGTTTCATCAGCAATGAGTGGTGTGACAAACGAATTAGTAAATAAATCAAAATTAATCTGTGATAATTTTGATAAAGCCGAATATGATGTGTTAGTATCGACTGGAGAACAAGTTTCTTGTGCTTTAATTGCTGGAAGATTAAAACATAATGGATTTAAATCAAGATCTTGGACATCTTGGCAATTGCCCATCTTAACAAATGGTCCTCATTCTAGTGCAAGGATTAGCTCAGTTGGCATTAAAGCACTAAATGGTTATATCAAATCAGGTGGTATTCCTGTAATAACAGGTTTTCAGGGTATAAGTGATGACTATAGAATTACAACGATTGGAAGAAGTGGCTCTGATGCAACGGCGATTATGCTCGCCAAATTTATTAAAGCTGATGAATGTATAATTTATACCGATGTAGATGGGGTTTATACAACAGATCCAAGACAATATAGAAAAGCAAAAAAAATTAATAAAATTTTTTATGATGAAATGTTAGAAATGGCATCTCTAGGTTCAAAAGTAATGCAACCAACCTCAGTTCAGGATGCAAAGTTAAATAAGATTGATATTAAGGTAAAATCTTCTTTTGTGTCAAAATCTGGAACTTTAATAACAGACTCTAAAAAGGCATTTAGCGACCAAATTATTACTGGAATATCTTCAACAAAAAATGATGCTAAAATTACAATTATTGGAGTAAAAGATAGGCCCGGGGTCGCTGCTTCAATTTTTAAACCATTATCAAAAAATCTTATCAATGTAGATATGGTAGTTCAAAATATTTCCTTAGATGGAAAAGAGACCGATCTTACATTTACAATAAAATCTGACAATTTAAAAAAAACAGAAAAATTAATTAAACAAAATAAAAAAATATCTTTTAAAAAATTATCATTTGATAAGGGTGTTTCTAAAGTTTCAATTATTGGTGTTGGTATGATAACCACTCCAGGAATAACATATAGAATGTTTCAGGCTCTCGCTTCAAGAAAAATTAATATTTTGGTTATTTCTACTTCTGAGATAAAAATTTCAGTTCTAGTTTTAGCTAAACATGCTAAAAGAGCTATAGCCGCTTTACATAAAGAATTTAAATTAGACTAATTAAAATGAGCGTAAGACCTTTTAGAGATATTAAAAGAAAAAAAACAAAAGTAATAAATGTTGGAAAAGTAAAGATTGGGGGTGACAACCCAATTTCTGTACAATCAATGACGAATACTTTAACTACAGATATTAAAGGAACTATAAACCAAATTAACGAGATAGCTGAGGAAGGTGCAGATATTGTAAGAGTTTCATGTCCTGATGAAGGCTCAACATTAGCACTAAAAGAAATTATAAAACATGTTTCAATACCAGTAGTTGCAGATATTCATTTTCATTATAAAAGAGCTATTGAGGCAGCAGAAAATGGAGCTAGCTGTCTAAGAATTAATCCAGGAAATATTGGAGATGAGTCAAAGATTCATGAGGTATTGAAAGCTGCAAAGAATAATGATTGCTCTATAAGAATTGGAGTAAATGCAGGTTCTTTAGAAAATGATATTTTAGAAAAATTTAAAGAGCCTTGTCCGGAGGCTTTAGTAGAAAGTGCTGTAAGAAATATTAAGATTTTAGAGGATAAAGATTTTTTTAATTTTAAAATAAGCGTCAAATCATCAGATGTATTTCTTTCTATTGCAGCATACAGGCAATTATCTAAGGTTACAGATTATCCTTTGCACCTTGGAATTACTGAGGCAGGCAGTTTTGTTTCTGGGAGTATAAAATCATCTATAGGTCTTGGAAGTTTATTGATGGATGGAATTGGAGATACAATAAGAATTTCCTTATCTGACAATCCAACTCAGGAAGTCAAAATAGGTAATGAAATATTAAAATCACTAAATTTAAGAAATAGAGGAGTAAAGATAATATCTTGTCCATCATGTGCAAGACAAGCATTTCAGGTAATTGATACAGTTAAAATTTTGGAAGAAAAATTAGCTCATATAAAAACACCTATAACACTTTCGATTATTGGCTGTGTTGTTAATGGACCGGGAGAAGCTGCAATGACAGATATAGGAATTACCGGAGGGGGAAAAGGTAATAATATGCTTTATTTATCTGGTGTTCAGAACGAAAAAGTTTTAACTGAGGATATAATTAATAAAGTTGTTCTTGAAGTTGAAAAAAAAGTATCTGAACTGGAAAACTAATTATGATACCCCACAAAACAGTTGAGGAACTAATAATTAAACATTCATCTTTAGAAAAAGATCTATCTTCAGGTGAATTAGATAAAAAGTTATTTGCTGAAAAATCAAAAGAGTATTCAGACATAAATGATATTGTTGAAAACGCCAAAGATTATATTTCTTTTGAAAATGAAAAAGAAGAATTAGAGAAAATATTAAATGATAGCTCTAGTGATGAAGAATTAAAAAAAATGGCAGAGTTAGAATTGCTAGAATTACAAAATCGACATGAGTTTAATGAAAAAAAACTAAAATTATTTTTATTACCTAAAGATGAGGCTGATAAAAAAAATGCCATTATTGAAATAAGAGCAGGAACAGGTGGATTAGAGGCAAGCTTATTTGCATCAGACTTGTTTAAAATGTATGAAAAAGTGAGTCATAAAAAGAAATGGTCTTTAGAATTAATCTCAATATCAAGAAGTGATGCAGGAGGTTTAAAAGAAGTTATTGCTTCAATTAAAGGTAGCAATATTTACTCAACATTAAAATACGAAAGTGGTGTCCATAGAGTTCAACGTGTACCCGATACTGAAACGCAAGGCAGGGTTCATACTTCTGCAGCCACTGTTGCTGTTTTACCTGAAGCAGAGGAAGTAGATTTAAAAATAAATGATGCTGATTTAAGAATTGATGTTTTTAGAGCAGGCGGTCCTGGAGGACAATCTGTAAACACTACTGATAGTGCTGTTAGAATAACGCATATACCATCAGGTTTATCAGTCTCTCAACAAGATGAAAAATCTCAACACAAAAATAAAGCAAAAGGAATGAAAATTTTAAGAGCAAGATTATATGAGCTTGAGAGATCAAGAATTGATCAAGAGAGATCACAAGATCGAAAAACTAAAATTGGAACTGGAGATCGCTCAGAGCGTATTCGTACTTATAATTTTCCACAAGGAAGAGTGACAGATCATAGAATTAATTTAACACTTCATAAATTAGAGGAGTTTTTAGAGGGTGAAGTTTTTGATGAAATGATTGAATCTTTAACGTTACAAGCCCAAGAAGAAAGTTTGAGTAATTTAAAATAAATGAATATTCAATCAGCAATTATAAAGGGCGCTAAAACTTTAGAAAAAAAGCTTATTTTATCTCCATATTTAGATTCTGAAATTTTAATGACAAAAGCAATCAATAAAGACAAAAAATTTATTCTAATTAATGCTGACAAAAATATTAAAGAAAAAGATTTAAATTTTTTTCAAAAACTAATTGGAGAAAGATCTAAAGGCAAACCAGTAGCATATTTAACTAATAAAAAATTTTTTTGGAATTCAGAATTTATTGTAACAGAAGATACATTAATACCACGTCCTGATACTGAGATAATTGTTGAAAATATCTTAAATTTAACAAAATATAAAACTAATCTAAATATTTTGGATATTGGGGTTGGATCTGGATGTATACTTTTATCTATATTAAAAGAGAGAAAATATTATCGTGGGACTGGGATAGATATTAGCAAAAATTGTTTAAAAATAACAAAAATTAATGCAATTGATCTTGAAGTTAATTCTCGATTAAAATTATACAAAACTAATGTTGACAAATTTACTTTAGGCAAATATGATTTAATTGTATCTAATCCTCCTTATATTAAAAGACATATTTTAAAATATTTGGATAAAGATGTTGCTGAGTTTGAGCCAAAACTAGCATTAGATGGTGGAATAGATGGTTTATCAGAAATCAGAAAAGTAATTAAGAAATCATCTGAACTGATTAAAAAAAATGGCATATTTATTTTAGAGATCGGTTTTGATCAAAAAAATAAAGTAATTAATATATTAAAAAAAGAGGGTTTTTATATAATCAGTGCTCTTAAAGATCTTGCTAAAAATGATCGATGTATAAGTTGCATAAAAATATAATTATTTAAATCATGGTAACATTTAGAAATAACAATAATAATAGAAGAAATAATTTTAGAAGAAATGATAGAAATTTTAAGTCTAATGGAGATAGGCAGAAATTTGCATCAAATTTCACAAATAATGAGAATTTCAAAAGAAAAACTCCAGGAAGAAATAATCACAATGCGCCAAAATTAATTGAAAAATATAATGATTTAGCAAGAGAAGCTTTATCAAATGGTGATAAAATACTCTCTGAAAATTATCTACAGTATGCAGACCATTTTACAAGGGTATTAAACGAGAGAGAAAGTTATAGACGGGAAAAGAGCATCCAAGAAAAAGCAGAGGTTAATGGAGTGACTGCAAATCAACTATCAGATAGTAATGATATTTCTGATAAAAATTTGGATGATAATTTATCTAAAGAAACGAAAACTGAAACACCTGTAGAAGCCAGTTAATTTAAACCAATAATTTTTTCAGATTTAAGCACATCTAGTTTAATTTTTTTTGTTTCAAAGATTTTTCTTTCCTTGCCTTTTAAAATTTTTCCTGATGGTAATTTCAATTTTTGAGAATTAATTTTTTTTCCATTAACAATAACTTCATAATGTAAGTGAGGCCCTGTGGATTTACCAGTAGAACCAACGTAGCCAATTGTTTGACCTTGTTTAACTCTTACACCAACTTTGATTCCACGAGCAAACTTTGACATATGTGCATATACAGTTTGATAGGATGAGTTATGTCTTATTTTTACACAGTTTCCACCTCCACCACACCATCCAGCTTTTTTTACCACACCATCACCTGATGCCATTATTGGTGTACCCGTTGGTGCTGCAAAATCTGTTCCCCGGTGCATTTTATTATATCCATCTATAGGATGTTTTCTCATTCCAAAAGGAGATGAAAGTCTTGCTCCATTAATTGGAGTTTTCATTAATGCTTTCTTTACACTCTTACCATTTTTATCATAATGACCCTCACTACCTTCTTTATCGAAATAATAAAGGTTATTATCTTGGCCACTAAGTTTTAGATTAGCAAAAAGAATTTCTCCTGTCTCAACTATTTCTTTTTTTTCATTAAGAAAAATTTCATACATTATTTGAAACTTATCTTGTTTTCTTATATCTCTTTGAAAATCAACTTGGAATCCATAAATTCTTGCAAATTCAATTATTACATTTGCTGGTATTTTTTCATCTGTAGCAGCCCTATAAAGACTTTGTAAAATCAAATTTTCTTTATAGACAATTTCTTTATTTAATTCGATTGATAAAATTTCTTCACTAAAGTTATCATTTTCAATATTTCTTTTTAAAAAAACTTTTTGAGTATTTGAAATTTGAAAAGAAAAGTCTGTAATTTTATTATTTGTTTTATCTAAACTAAATTGAATAATTTGTTTAGTATTTAATCTATTTAGATTAATTTTTTTTTGAAGAGAATTTTTAATTTTTATTATTTCTTTCTTGTCTACAGAGTAATTTTCTAAAATTTTATCAAAAGTTTCACCATATTTTATTTTGTGTTTTATTTTTTTGAATTTTGGCTCAAGATTTTCAACTATGTGAGAAAGTGTTTTTTTAAAATAAATATTTTCAATAAAATTTCCATGAATTCCTGTAGATATTTTTTTTTTAAAGTTAAAATAACTTGTAGATACTGCTGTTAATAATATCAAAAAAACTAATCCAAAAATTTCAATATTTTTTTTGATTTTGCTTTTTAAGTTTTTTAACATTTGAAAATTAAAAGATTATAATTATTAGTTTAGAGACGGTAAAAAATCAAAAAAAAGCCTTTAAAATGTGGTATTTTTATTTAAAATTTTAATCTTAAATGCTTGATTTCCTTTATTTTTAGCCTATAAGCACTGAACTTTCTCAATGAAATTATTGTTAATACAATAAATAAATGAGGATTATTGAGCCTTTTTTGCTCAATTAGCTATTTAAAAAGTAAAAATTTAAGAAGAGAAGTGTGGACGGTTAAGGTTACCAAAAATTTGTCGTACACACTTCAATCACATATAAATTTTATTCTTAGAATTTATATGGAAGCTAGTGTGCGCCGTTTTTAAACTTGAGAGTTTGATCATGGCTCAGAACGTACGCTGGCGGCACGCCTAACACATGCAAGTCGAACGAAGTAGTAATACTTAGTGGCAGACGGGTGAGTAACATGTAGGTATCTGCCCTTTGGCCTGGAATAACACGAGGAAACTTGTGCTAATACCGGATAAGTCTTTACGGAGAAAGCTTTATGCACCATTGGATGAGCCTGCACTTGATTAGTTTGTTGGTAGGGTAATGGCCTACCAAGACTGTGATCAATAGCTGATTTGAGAGGATGATCAGCCACATTGGGACTGAGACACGGCCCAAACTCCTACGGGAGGCAGCAGTGGGGAATCTTGCACAATGGAGGAAACTCTGATGCAGCGATGCCGCGTGAGTGAAGAAGGCCCTTGGGTTGTAAAGCTCTTTCGTCGGGGAAGAAAATGACTGTACCCGAATAAGAAGGTCCGGCTAACTTCGTGCCAGCAGCCGCGGTAATACGAAGGGACCTAGCGTAGTTCGGAATTACTGGGCTTAAAGAGTTCGTAGGTGGTTGAAAAAGTTGGTGGTGAAATCCCAGAGCTTAACTCTGGAACTGCCATCAAAACTTTTCAGCTAGAGTATGATAGAGGAAAGCAGAATTTCTAGTGTAGAGGTGAAATTCGTAGATATTAGAAAGAATACCAATTGCGAAGGCAGCTTTCTGGATCATTACTGACACTGAGGAACGAAAGCATGGGTAGCGAAGAGGATTAGATACCCTCGTAGTCCATGCCGTAAACGATGTGTGTTAGACGTTGGAAATTTATTTTCAGTGTCGCAGCGAAAGCGATAAACACACCGCCTGGGGAGTACGACCGCAAGGTTAAAACTCAAATGAATTGACGGGGACCCGCACAAGTAGTGGAGCATGTGGTTTAATTCGAAGATACGCGCAGAACCTTACCAACACTTGACATGTTCGTCGCGACTTTAAGAGATTAAAGTTTTCGGTTCGGCCGGACGAAACACAGGTGCTGCATGGCTGTCGTCAGCTCGTGTCGTGAGATGTTGGGTTAAGTCCCGCAACGAGCGCAACCCTCACTTTTAGTTGCCATCATTTAGTTGGGCACTCTGAAAGAACTGCCAGTGATAAGCTGGAGGAAGGTGGGGATGACGTCAAGTCCTCATGGCCCTTACGTGTTGGGCTACACACGTGCTACAATGGTATCTACAACAGGACGCAAGACTGCGAAGTTAAGCAAATCCTAAAAAGATACCTCAGTTCGGATTGCACTCTGCAACTCGAGTGCATGAAGCTGGAATTACTAGTAATCGTGGATCAGCGTGCCACGGTGAATGCGTTCCCGGGTCTTGTACACACCGCCCGTCACACCATGGGAGTTGGTTCTACCTTAAGGCAAGGTTTTAAACCCTTGACCACGGTATAGTCAGCGACTGGGGTGAAGTCGTAACAAGGTAGCCGTAGGGGAACCTGCGGCTGGATTACCTCCTTTCTAAGGATGAATGAAAGTTAAATTTCATTCTAAATAATATACAGGTAATGTTGACCGTCCTCATTTCTCTTCTTGAAGTAGTGTTTCTCTTGCATAGGGGCCGGTAGCTCAGTTGGTTAGAGCACACCCTTGATAAGGGTGGGGTCGAAAGTTCGAGTCTTTCTCGGCCCACCAATTTAAGATCTTGGGGGATTAGCTCAGCTGGGAGAGCGCCTGATTTGCATTCAGGAGGTCAGCGGTTCGATCCCGCTATCCTCCACCAAAACACTTAGCTATAAAAAATTGTAAATAAAAATAATAATTAATATCAATATCTATATCCGAACATTAGTAATGTTATTAGCTAATGTTCAAAATAAAAATTTGATTCAACACAGAATTTTTTTCTGTGCATAAATCAAGCGTTTAAGGGCGTGTAGTGGATGCCTTGGCACTGAAAGCCGATGAAGGACGTGATATACTGCGATAAGTTTCGGGGAGCTGTATGTAAGTTTTGATCCGAAAATTTCCGAATGGGGAAACCCACCACTTTATGTGGTACTTTAAACTGAATACATAGGTTTAAAGAGACAACCTGGAGAACTGAAACATCTAAGTAACCAGAGGAAAAGAAATCAATTGAGATTCCGTTAGTAGTGGCGAGCGAACGCGGAATAGGCCAGCAATTATGTTAAAAAAATTTGAATAGTTTGGAAATGCTAACCATAGAGGGTGATAGTCCCGTATGAGTAATGTTTAACAAAATTCTTGAGTAAAGCGGGACACGTGAAATCCTGCTCGAATATAGGGGGACCACCCTCTAAGCCTAAATACTCTTCAGTGACCGATAGTGAACTAGTACCGTGAGGGAAAGGTGAAAAGAACCCCTATTAGGGGAGTGAAATAGAACCTGAAACTGCATGCCTACAATCAGTCGAAGCTCTTTTTAGAGTGACGGCGTACCTTTTGTATAATGGGTCAGTGACTTAATTTATTAAGCAAGCTTAAGCCATCTAGGTGTAGGCGTAGCGAAAGCAAGTCTTAATAGGGCGATTAGTTTAATGAATTAGACCCGAAAACGAATGAGCTTACCATGAGCAGGTTGAAAGTAAGGTAACACTTACCGGAGGACCGAACCAGTTGACGTTGAAAAGTCTTTGGATGACTTGTGGTAAGGGGTGAAAGGCCAACCAAATTCGTAGATAGCTGGTTTTCCGCGAAAACTATTTAGGTAGTGCGTTGAATAAATAGATGTTTAGAGGTAGAGCACTAAATGGGCTAGGGGGAAGAGATTCTTACCAAACCTAATAAAACTCCGAATGCTAAACGTTGTTCTTCAGCAGACAGACTGTGGGTGCTAAGGTCCATGGTCGAGAGGGAAAGAGCCCAGACCACCAGATAAGGTCCCCAAATTATGATTAAGTGTGAAAGGATGTGGAAATTCCTTAACAGCCGGGAGGTTGGCTTAGAAGCAGCCATCCTTTAAAGATAGCGTAACAGCTCACCGGTCTAATAGAGTTTCTGCGCCGAAGATGTAACGGGGCTAAAATCATATACCGAATCTGTGGATTTGTAATTTTTTCGAAAATTACAACTGGTAGCGGAACGTTCTGTAAGCCTGTGAAGGGATACCCGTGAGGGATCCTGGAGGTATCAGAAGTGCGAATGCTGACATAAGTAACGATAAAAGAAGTGAAAAACTTCTTCGCCGAAAATCCAAGGGTTTCTGCGCAAGGTTAATCCGCGCAGAGTTAGTCGGCACCTAAGGCGAGGGCGAAAGCCGTAGTCGATGGAAATAAGGTTAATATTCCTTAACCAGATGGTAGTGACGGATCTTGTAAGTTGTGAGTTCTTAATGGATTGAGCTTGCCGCGAAAAGGTTCCAAGAAATAGCTCCATCATTAGACCGTACCCTAAACCGACACAGGTGGATTAATAGAGTATATTTAGGCGCTTGAGAGAATGATGTTGAAGGAACTCGGCAAAATGCTTCCGTAACTTCGGGATAAGGAAGACCTTCTTGTAGGCAACTATGGGAGGGTGGCACAAGCCAGGGAGAAGCGACTGTTTATCAAAAACACAGGGCTCTGCTAACACGTAAGTGGATGTATAGGGTCTGACGCCTGCCCGGTGCTGGAAGGTTAATGCGGTTGGTGCAAGCTAACTTCTGAAGCCCCAGTAAACGGCGGCCGTAACTATAACGGTCCTAAGGTAGCGAAATTCCTTGTCGGGTAAGTTCCGACCTGCATGAATGGCGTAACGATTTCTCCGCTGTCTCCAACATCAACTCAGTGAAATTGAATTCTCCGTGAAGATGCGGAGTTCGCGTAGTTAGACGGAAAGACCCCGTGCACCTTTACTGCAACTTTACATTGGTATTAGGAAAAACATATTTAGTATAGGAGGGAGACATTGAAGCAAAGGCGTCAGCTTTTGTGGAGTCACCAGTGAAATACCTCTTTTGTTTTTCTTGGTATCTAACTGATTGCCGTTATCCGGCATCAAGACATTGTATGGTGGGTAGTTTGACTGGGGCGGTCGCCTCCCAAATAGTAACGGAGGCGTGCGAAGGTAGGCTCAGAACGGTCAGAAATCGTTCGTAGAGTGCAATGGCATAAGCCTGCCTGACTGTGAGACTGACAAGTCGAGCAGAGACGAAAGTCGGTCATAGTGATCCGGTGGTTCTGAGTGGAAGGGCCATCGCTCAACGGATAAAAGGTACGCCGGGGATAACAGGCTGATACTGCCCAAGAGCTCATATCGACGGCAGTGTTTGGCACCTCGATGTCGGCTCATCACATCCTGGGGCTGGAGCAGGTCCCAAGGGTTTGGCTGTTCGCCAATTAAAGTGGTACGTGAGCTGGGTTCAGAACGTCGTGAGACAGTTCGGTCCCTATCTGCTATGCGTGTAGAAGAATTGAGAGGAGTTGACCCTAGTACGAGAGGACCGGGTTGAACATACCACTGGTGGACCGGTTGTAGCGCCAGCTGCAGTGCCGGGTAGCTAAGTATGGACGAGATAACTGCTGAAAGCATCTAAGCGGGAAACTCACCTCAAAACTAGTTCTTCCTATAGAGCCGTGGTAGACCACCACGTTGATAGGCTGGATGTGGAAGCGCAGTAATGCGTGCAGCTGACCAGTACTAATAGCTCAATTGGCTTGATTTATGCACTGAAAAAAATTTTTAAATTTAATTATTATTTTTTAGAATTAGTTATTCTTTAGTTAAATTATTATTAATACTTCTTCACGTAACTATTATAATAAATATCAAAGAAGCTATAGATTAATGAAGGAATACAAATTTATAAAAAAAAATTCTAACCATTGGCCAACATGGCCCAAATATGGAGAAAAAGAAAGAATATCCATAAATAGAGTTTTATCGTCAAATCAAATTTCAGGTGCAAAAGAGGTAGAGTTTTTTGAAAAAGAATTCGCAAGTTATAATAATTCTAAATTTGCTCATTGTGTTGGTAATGCGACGCAAGGACTGCATTTAGCTCTAGCTGCTTTAAATATTGGTGTTGGTGATGAGGTTATAGTTACTAATTATTCTTGGATATCAACGGCCTCATGTATTTTGATGCAAAATGCAGTTCCTGTATTTTGTGATATTGAAGAAGATACCTTAGGTATTAATCCTGATGAAATTGTAAAAAAAATTTCAAAAAAAACCAAAGCTATAATTATAGTTCACATGTTTGGATATATGTGTAAAATTGACAAAATTTCCAAGATTGCTAAACAAAAAAAAATTCATTTAATTGAAGATGCATCTCATGCGCATGGATCTAGCTACAAAAAAATTAAAGCAGGAAATTACGGCGATATAGGAGTTTTTAGTTTACATCAAAGAAAAAATTTATCTTCAGGCGAAGGTGGAATTGTAGTTTGTAAAAGTAAAAAA
>CABYCY010000005.1 GCA_902517615.1 uncultured Pelagibacteraceae bacterium | reverse complement strand
AACCAGAATTAAAAATAGCTCAATATTAGCTTCCAATTTGAATATAGAAGTTCATGCTGGTCATGGTTTGGACTATAAAACTACTAAAATGTTAGCTAAAATAAATGAAATAGAAGAATTTAATATTGGACATTTTATAATAGGTGAATCTATTTTTTTTGGTCTTTCAAAAGTTATTAAAGAATTTAAAAGAATTATAAAGAAGTAAATGAAAATTCTTGGAATTGGTGTTGATATTATTGAAAATAAAAGAATTAAAAAATCTATTAGAAGTTCCATATTTAAGAAAAAAATTTATTCTTCTGAAGAATTAAAACAATCTAAATTAATAAAAAATAAGGTAGCTTATTTTTCAAAAAGATTTGCAGCAAAAGAAGCTTTTTCTAAAGCTCTTGGAACAGGTTTTCGAATAAATTTAAATTTTAAAGATATAGAAGTTGTTAACGATAAAATGGGAAAACCTTACTATGTTACAAATAAAAAAATCACAAATATTATTAAAAAAAAATTCAAAATTAAAAATTTTAATTGTTTTTTATCAATCACAGATGAAAAAAAATATTCAACAGCATTTGCAATTATTCAAACATCATGAAATTAGATAAAAATTTTTTTTCAGAAAATATAAAAACCTTATTATATGCATTAATTATAGCAGTTGTCATTAGGTCTATTCTGGTTCAACCATTTTATATACCATCTTCATCTATGGAGCCCACTTTGTTAGTAGGTGATAGATTGTTTGTTACTAAATACTCATATGGATATAGCAAACATTCTTTTCCATTCAGTCCACCAATATTAAATGAAAGAATAATGTTTAATAGTCCTAAAAGAGGTGATGTAATTGTTTTTAAAACTCCAGCTGATAATCGAACAGATTATATTAAAAGACTTATTGGATTACCTGGTGATAATATTCAATTTATTGATGCAAATTTATATTTAAATAATTCTGAATTATTAAAATCAAAAATAACTAATAAAAGTAAAATATATTGTGGTGAAAAAAGCATTGATGTTTATAGATTTGAAGAAAAGTTACCTAATGGAAAAAAATTTCAAACAGTTTATTTAAAGAATTATACTTATCAAAATTCAGATATATTTACTGTTCCAAATGATTATTATTTCTTTCTAGGAGATAATAGAGATTGTTCCAAAGATAGTAGATTTTTAACGAGTGTAGGCTATGTTCATAAAGATAACCTTGTAGGTAAAGCGCAGTTTATATTTTTTTCTTCAGACAAAAAAATTGGCAGTTTTTTTGAATTTTGGAAATGGCATAAGTCGATTAGATTTAATAGAACTTTTAAAAAAATTGATTAATGAAAATTAATTATCAAAGTTTAGAAAAAAAAATTGATATTAAATTTAAGAATAAAAATCTATTAGTGCAATCATTGACACATAAAAGTTTTAACCCAAACGAAAATAATGAAAAAATTGAGTTTCTAGGGGATAGGGTATTAGGCCTTGTTATGGCCAAAAAATTATTAGAAATATATCCTGAAGAAAGAGAAGGTTCTTTAGATAAAAAATTTGCCTCACTTGTTAATAAAAAAACTTGCCTAGAAATTGCAAAAAAAATTAATTTAGACAATTATATAAAAACTTTTAACCCTAATAATAAAAAAATAAAAATTGAAGATAAAATTATTTCTGATTGCTGCGAAGCATTAATTGGTGCCGTATATTTAGATAAAGGTTTTAACTTAGTAGAAAGAACAATTTTAACCCTTTGGAAAAATCACATTAAAAAAAGTATTATTACAGAAATTGATGCTAAAACTAAATTACAAGAATCAACTTTAAAAAAATTTAAAAAACTTCCTATCTACAAACTAATTTCAAATATTGGACCCAGACATAAACCTATTTTTAAAGTTGGAGTTAAATTACCTAATACTAAATATTTTTTTGCGACCGGAAAATCCAAAAAAGAAGCAGAACAAAATGCAGCTCTTGAATGTTTAAAAAATTTGAGCATATCATGAATTGGTCAGACGAAGCGTTTTTAATAAGCAAAAATAGATATAATGAAAATTCTTTAATTACAGAATTGTTTACCCAAAAAAAAGGTAAGGTATCGGGAATTATTTTTGGTGGAACTTCAAAGAAAATTAAAAACTACCTTCAAATCGGTAATAAATTACATGTAAATTATAATTCTAAAAACGAGAATAGAATTGGTTACTTCAAAGTTGAAATTTTAAATGCATATAGTCCATTATATTTTGATCACAAACAAAAATTATCCTGCATAGCATCAGCTATGAATTTAATAAAAATTTTAACAGCCGAGTCTCAAACTAATAATAAAGTTTATTTTATAATTCAGAATTTATTTTTAATATTACAAGATAAAGATTGGTTAAAAAAATATATTTTTTGGGAGTTAGAGCTACTCAAAATCTTAGGTTACGATCTTGAATTAAAAAACTTAGTTAAAAAAGATTTTGAAGGAAGTAAAACTGTGTACTACGCTAATTCAACTAATGAAAAAAAGTATATTCCAAATTTTTTAATTGAGAAGAATTTAGAAGTTGATGATCTTAATACTCTTTTAAAAGGATTAAGATTAGTTGGTGATTATCTTGACAAAACTATTTTAAGGCCGAATAATATAAACTACCCTAATAGCAGATTATTATTTCTAAATACTTTAAAGTAATTATTTAATAATTTTGTCCAATCTATCAGCGTAGTAACTTACAATCGCGTTTGCACCTGCACGTTTAAAAGCAACTAAACTTTCGTATATAGCGTCTTTATTTATCAATTTTTTTGCTATTGCTGTTTCAATTAAACTATATTCACCGGATACTTGATAAGCAAGTACTGGTAATTTGAATTTATCTTTAATAACTCTGATGATATCCAAGTAAGGCATACCGGGTTTTACCATTACCATGTCTGCACCTTCTTTAATATCTAATGCAACTTCTCTTAATGCTTCATTGGAATTTCTATAATCCATTTGGTAAGTTTTTTTATCTCCTTTAAGTGAGTTTTTTGATCCAACTGCATCTCTAAAAGGTCCATAAAAGCTTGATGCATATTTAGCTGCATATGAAAGTATCTGAACATTTTGAAATTTATTTATATCTAATGCTTTTCTAATTTTTCCTATTCTACCATCCATCATGTCAGATGGAGCCAAAACATCACATCCCATTTTAGCTTGGAGTAAAGATTGATTAATTAATACTTCAATAGTTTCATCATTTAATATTTTGTTAGATTTAATTAATCCATCATGTCCATGAGAGGTATAAGGGTCTAATGCTACATCACACATAATTCCAATTTGATTTTTATATCTTTTTTTAATTTCTAATATTGCTTTACAAACTAAATTATTTTCATTGAGTGACTCTGATCCAAATTCATCTTTCAAATTGCTTTGAGTCTTTGGAAAAAGAGCTACCATTGGAATACCTTTTTTAATGGCTCTATCTACTATTTGGCTTAATCTATTAATTGAATATCTATAAACACCAGGCATAGATTTGATTGATTGCTTTTTATTTGACCCATCAATCAGAAAAATAGGCAAAATAAAGTCATTTGGACTTAAATCGTTTTCCTGCATAAGTCTTCTTGACCAGGATTCTTCTCTACCTCTTCTAAGCCTAAGACTTGGATATTTCCCTATAATCATGTTTTAATTTACTTTAAAATTGCGACAAAAGTAATATACACATATACAATAAAAAGGGTACAAAGCAATCACATGATATCAGAATTTAGTAAAGTAATAGATCTAAATACAAAAAAAGAAGAAAGAGTTTTGGACTTTAGAGACTTTCAAAAGCAAGAAATTAAATTTGATATTGATAAGTTACAACAGGCATACCATCAAATTGTTAAAATTAAAAAATTTGAAGATGCAGGCGTGACTCATTTTGGAGCTATCTCACTTACTCAAATTCCTGGTGATCCAGAGTCAGTAAGAGGAAATAAAGCTAGAGGAATTTTTTGGACAAAACCTGATAAATCAGGAAATGAGGTTGTAAGAGATGAGCCTCTTGATGAGTCTAGCTATTCAGAATTTATAAAAGATTATGAAAATACTTATTTTAAAGAAGTATATGATACTTTATCATCAAGATATAAACTTGGTAGAGTAAGAATTCTTTTAAAAGAACCTAGATCAACATTAAGTTGGCATAGAGATCCTGAACCAAGATTGCACATACCTATAATTACTAACCCTGGCTGTATCATGGTTATTGATAGTGTTGCAAAACATATGCCTGCCGATGGTTCTGTTTGGGTTACAAATAATACCAAATATCACAATGCATTTAATGGTGGAGAAGAAAACAGAATACATTTAGTTGCATGTGTTTTAGATTATAAGTTTAATTAGCTTGAATAAAATATTTATTTCATCAGATCACGCTGGGTTTAAATTAAAAGAAGAAATTAAAAATTATTTAAAAAGAAAAAAATTAAATTTTCAAGATCTTGGTCCAAAAACTGCTGATAGAGTAGATTATCCTGATTATGCACATAAAGTTGCAAGAAAAGTTAAACTTAATAAAAGCAATATTGGAGTTTTAGTATGTGGATCTGGGACCGGCATGAATATTGCGGCAAATAAGCATAAAAATATTCGTGCGGCTCAATGTTTTAATTTAAAATCAACAAAATTATCCAGATTGCATAATGATGCAAATATTATTACATTAGGATCAAGGTTAATAACTAAAAAAAACGCTTTAAAATTTATTAGTGTTTTTTTAAATACAAAATTTGATGGTGGTAGACACTTAAAAAGAATTAAAAAAATTTGATATGTCTAGTGAAAAAAATTATTTAAATGATAGCTACAAAAGTTTCTTTGAAGACAGTTTATCTGTAAAAGATCCACATCTTTATAAAGCAATCAAAGATGAGTTAATTAGACAACAACAACACATTGAATTAATTGCATCTGAAAATATTGTTTCTCAAGCTGTTCTAGAAGCTCAGGGATCTGTTTTAACTAATAAGTATGCAGAAGGATATCCTGGTAAAAGATATTACAATGGATGCGAACATGTGGACGTTGCAGAAAACCTTGCTATCGAAAGATTAAAAAAATTGTTTAATTGTAAATTTGCAAATGCACAACCACATTCTGGTGCGCAAGCTAATGGAGCTGTATTTCTAGCTTTGTTAAGTCCAGGCGATACATTTATGGGAATGAGTTTAAACTCAGGGGGTCACATTACTCATGGATTAAAAATCTCAATGTCAGGTAAATGGTTTAATGCAGTAGGCTATGATGTCGATAAAGAATCTGAATTGATTGATTATGACAATGTTGAAAAACTTGCATTAGAACATAAACCAAAATTAATTATTGCTGGTGGAAGTGCATATTCAAGAGTGATAGATTTTAAACGATTTAGAGAAATAGCAGATATGGTAGGAGCATATTTAATGGTAGATATGGCTCATTTCTCTGGTTTAGTCGCGGGTAAAGGGTATCCAAATCCATGTGATTATGCACACGTTGTTACATCAACTACTCATAAAGTGTTTAGAAGTGCTAGAGGCGGGATTATTTTAACTAACCACGAAGATCTTGCTAAAAAATTTAATACTGCTGTTTTTCCAGGTTACCAGGGTGGACCGTTAATGCATATTATTGCAGCCAAAGCAGCTGGTTTTTTAGAGGCATTGCAACCAGAATTTCAAGATTATATCAAGTCAGTTTTAGCAAACGCTAAAATGTTAGCAGAAACTTTAAAAAATAATGGATTTAAAATTTACTCAGATGGTACTGATACACATTTAATGTTAGTAGATTTGAGACCATATAACGTTAAGGGCAATCTTGCAGCAGAGAGTTTATCGCGGGCTAATATTACATGTAATAAAAACGGCATTCCATTCGATACAGAAAAACCAATGATTACATCAGGTATTAGATTAGGTACACAAGCTGCAACCACTCGAGGTTTTGGTCTAAATGAATTTAAAACTGTAGGTGAACTGATTACGAAAACTATAAAAGGTTTATCCGAAAACCCAACTGATAATAGCAAAATAGAGAATGAAGTAAAAAATGAAGTTATTGCTTTAACTTCATTATTTCCGATATATAAGAACTTATAAACAATGATTTGTTCAATTTGTAAAAAAGGGGAGACCTCAGTTGTCGACTCAAGACCAACTGAAGATGGTACAGCTATAAGAAGAAGAAGACTATGCGTATGTGGGGCACGTTTTACAACTTTTGAAAGAGTTCAATTCAGAGAATTAATGGTTGTAAAAAAAAATGGAAGAAAGTCTACTTTTGATAGAGATAAGTTATCTAAATCTATTTATATAGCTCTTAAGAAAAGACCTATAGACACAGAAACAATAGAAAAATTTATAAGTCAGATTTCGAGATCTTTAGAAGAACTTGGTCAAAGTGAAATATCTACCAACACAATAGGAACTATGGTTATGGAGGGTTTAAAAGAACTTGATCCTGTTGGATACGTCAGATTTGCATCTGTTTATAGAAACTTCAGAGAAGAAAAAGATTTCGTACAATTCGTGGACAGGCTCGATGTCTACAAAAAAAGATAAATTCACAGCTAAAGATATATTTTATATGGAAATAGCCTTAAATCTGGCTAGATCTCGTCATGGTCTTACTGGATCAAATCCTTCAGTAGGGTGTGTTATTGTTAAAAATGATAAAATAATTTCTATAGGTCAAACCTCATTTAATGGAAGACCACATGCTGAGACTAATGCAATTAAAAATAGTTTCGAAAATTTAAAAGGCTCAAAAATGTACGTTACTTTAGAACCATGTTGTCATCATGGGTTAACACCACCATGTACAGACTCGATAATAAAATCCAAAATTGCAGAGGTTGTGTATGCAGTTACAGATATAGACAAAAGGGTAAGAAATAAAAGTTATAAAATTTTAAGTTCAAAAAAAATAATCGTAAAAAAAGGATTGTTAAAAAATAAAGTTGAAAATTTTTATTATCCTTATTTTTTTAATAGAAAGAAAAAATTACCTTTTGTTACTGGCAAAATAGCTATTTCAAAAAACAATATTATTTACAGTAAACCCCAAAAAAGAATTACAAATTCTTATTCTGATCAATTTACACATTTGTTGAGATATCAAAATGATTGTATAATGATTACATATAAAACTCTTAACAAAGACAATCCAAGATTAAATTGTCGTTTAAAAGGTATGGAAAATTTTTCTCCTAAAAGAATTATTTTAGACAATGAACTAAATTCCAATATGAATAGTTATGTATTTAAATCTTCAAATAGCAAAAATACTTTAATATTTTATAATAAAGCTGATAAATCAAAAGTTTCCAAATTTAAAAGGAAAGGCATTGTTATAATCAAATCTAAAATTGGTAGGAATAACAGATTTGTTATTAAAGAAATTTTAAAAAAACTATACAATTTTGGCTGTAGGAATTTGCTAATAGAGGGTGGTAATGATCTAACAAATTCACTGATCAAGAATAAAATTTTTAATAAATTTTATTTATTCAAAAGTCCTAAAAACCTTTCGAAAAGCTTAGAATATTTAAAATTTAGCGGTCTAAAAAAATTAAATCAAAAATATACAAAAAAGATTAATTTAAATCTAAATTTGCGAAAAGACAGAATAATATTATATAGATAGAAATCATGTTTAATGGAATAATTTACAATCAAGGTATTATCACAAAAATTATTAAAAGACCCAAGGGTCTTAATATCTTTGTTAAAAGCAGTCTTAAAGTATCCAAAAAAGATATGGGTTTGTCAGTTGCTTGTGATGGTGTCTGCTTAACTTTAATTTCATATAAATCAAAAATGATGGAATTTTACCTGTCTAAAGAAACAATCATTCGTTCAAAATTTAAATTTTTAAAAATAAAAGATAAAATAAATTTGGAATTACCTTTAAAATATGGAACAAAAATTTCAGGTCATATTTGTCAAGGACATGTTGATACTGTTGGTAAAGTATTAAGTATTAAAAAAATAGATAAATCATTCCTTTTTAACTTTGAATTACCTAAAAAAGAGAGAAAACACTTAATAGAAAAGGCTTCTATTTGTATAAACGGTATTTCTCTTACAATTTCAAAAGTAACAAAAAAAGGTTTTCAAATTTGGATTATACCTCATACATATAAGGAAACGAATTTATCAACTTTAAAAAGATCTAGTTTAGTAAACATAGAGATAGATATCTTATCTAAATACGTTAGGAATTATTTCAATGAAAAATGATTTTGCTTCAATAGATAAAATTATAAGTATTGCAAAAAAGGGCGGCATGTTCATTTTAGTTGACGATGAAAAAAGAGAAAACGAAGGTGATTTAGTTATTTCAACATCTGACACTAGTGCAAAATATATAAATTTTATGGCAAAGTATGGTCGTGGTTTGATTTGTCTTGCATTAGACAGCCTTCAAGCAAAAAAATTAAATTTATCATTAATGTCTCCTGTGAATCAATCTAGAAATAAAACAGCTTTTACTATTTCAATTGAAGCCAAAAAAGGAATAACCACAGGTATATCTGCTAATGATAGAGCTAGAACAATTAAAATTGCTTCAAAAAAAAATGTAAATAAAAACGAAATAGTTTCACCGGGTCATGTGTTTCCAATAATTTCTAAAGATGGTGGTGTTCTTGTTAGAGCCGGTCATACAGAGGCTTCCGTTGATATATCTAGACTAGCTAAAAAAAATAATTCAGCTGTAATTTGTGAAATTATGAATGAAAATGGAACAATGGCTAAAGGACAAGATCTATTTAATTTTGCAAAAAAACATAAACTTAAAATTGGTAAAATTGAGGATCTAATAGCTTATAGATTAAAAAAAGAAAAACTTATTAAACTTAGAAAAAAAAGCAAAATTGATGTAAAAAATCAAAAATATAATATTAGAATTTATGAAAATTTATTAGATGGTTCTGAACATTTTGCTTTAATCAAGGGTAAAATTAAAAAAGGTATTACGCCAAGAGTAAGGGTAATTTCTTCAAACGTTGTTCAAAATTATCTTATAAATCATGAATTACCAAATTCTTTTAACAAAACTTTAAATTATTTTAAAAAATATCAAAATTGTGTCTTAGTATTTATTAAAGACTCAAATTTAAAATCTGTTTCCCAAACGCTAAAAGATTATAAAAACAAAGAATTTTATAAAAAAGGAAATGATAAATTAATTAGAAATTACGGTATAGGAGCACAAATAATAAAAGATTTAAAAATAAAAAATATGATACTAATTACGAAATCACCAAAAAAAGTTATTGGTTTAGATGGATATGGTATTAAGATTAAAAAACAGGAACTTATTTAATGAAAAAAAAATATCTGATAGTGCTAGCCGATTATTATAAAGATATTGCGACTGGTTTGTTGAAGAGTGCGTTAAGAGTAATTCCAAAAAAAAGCATCATTAAGGTTATTACAGTACCCGGTGCTTTTGAAATTCCAGTTACAATTTCAAAAAATATTAAAAAATATGATGCATTTTTAGCATTAGGTTGTGTAATCAAAGGTCAAACGCCTCACTTTGATTTTATTTCACAAGCATCAACTAATGCTATTATGGATTTATCATTGTTGAGTAAAAAGCCCATTGGAAATGGTATAATAACTTGTCTTAACATGGCTCAAGCAAAAGCTAGAAGAAAAAAAGGTGCCGAAGCAGCTCATGCCGTTATTTCAGTGCTATCTCAAAAATGAGAACTCACTTTAATCCAAAAAATAACCCTAGAGTAATTATAATTCAAAAATTATATGGAAAATTTTTTAACGAGGATGATATTTTGGATTTTCCAAAACATAGATTTAAAAAATTTATTAAAGATATTGTTTTAGGAACAATAGAAAGAAATGATCTTATTTTAGATGAACTAAATACTAGACTTGGAGATGATTTTGTTTTTGAAAAATTAGATAAAGTATTTCAAACAATTTTGAAAGCTGCTACTTATGAATTTATGTATAAACCTAATTTATCTATAAATATTATAATTAAAGAATATTTAAATTCATCTAATTTTTTCCTTGAAAATTCACAAACAAAATATCTAAACGCTTTATTGGATAATGTTGGTAAAAAATTAAGATCAAACAATGCATGAATTTGAATTAATTAATAATTATTTTTCCAAAATATCAAAAAAAAATAAATCAGCACTTAACCTTAATGATGATGTTTTTTTTGATAAAAAAAAATGTATAGTTGTTTCTGTAGACACCTACGTCATAGGATCTCATTTTATTGATTTTAAGTCTCCTGATTTAGTTATTAAAAAGTGTCTAAGATCATCTATCTCAGATTTAATTTGTAAAGGTGTTAAACCAAAATTTTATTTTATTTCTGCCTCAGGTAATAAAAAAAAATTCACAAAAAAAAATTTATCAATACTTTCAAAAGCTTTACAAAATGAACAAAAAAAATATAAAATGATTTTGTCAGGTGGTGATACTACTTTTTCAAATAAATTAAGTTTTACGATAATCTCATTAGGATATTCTAAAAAAGTTATATATAGAAACAAAGCTAAATTGAATGATGATATATATGTAACAGGCAATATAGGTGATAGCTTTATAGGACTTCAAGTTTTAAAAAAAAAAATAAAAGTTAATAATAAATTATCTAATTTCTTTATTAAAAAATATTATTTACCAAATTTACAAATTTCATTTACTAAGCATTTATTAAAAATTGCCAATGCATCAATTGATATTTCAGATGGATTAATTGATGATTTAAAAAAAATGTTAAATAGACAAAATTTATCATTTCAACTCATTGAAAAAAAAATACCTGTTTCAAACAATTTGAATAAGTTAATTAAAAGTAAAAAGTTAGAAAAAATGAAAATAATATCAAATGGGGACGATTATCAGGTACTTTTTACTGCTGACCCAAATAAATCAAGAATCATTAAAAACATTTCTAGCTCCACAGGAATTAAAATATCTAAAATTGGCAAAATTATATCTGGTAAAAAAAGATCATTAGTAATCAATGAAAAAGGTCTACAAATAGAGCCTAAAATCAAAGGTTATATGCATAAGTTCTAGAAGTTAATTATTGTCTTTTTCACCTTTTTTTGTATTGTCCGGTCTTTAAAAATTAACAACCAACAACTTAAGGTTTATATGAGCGTAACAATAGAAACAATTTTATTATACACAATTGGAGCAGGATTATTATCCATCGTTTATGGATTTTTCACAGGAAAAAATATACTAAATTCAAGCGCAGGGAATGCTAAAATGCAAGATATAGCATCTGCAATTCAAATAGGTGCAAAAGCATATTTAGCAAGACAGTACAAGACTATTGCTATTGTTGGAGCAGCAGTTTTAGTTATTGTAAGTATTGCTTTTAGCCCCTTAGTTGGTCTTGGTTACTTAATTGGTGCAACATTATCTGGTATTGCAGGTTATGTTGGAATGTTGGTTTCAGTTGAAGCTAATGTTAGAACAGCTGAAGCGTCAAGAAAAGGTCTGGCTCAAGGTCTTTCTGTTGCTTTTAAATCTGGTGCTGTAACTGGAATGTTGGTTGCTGGTTTAGCGCTTTTATCTATAGCTGTATATTACTTTTTATTATTAAAATATAACGTTGATGAGAGAGAAATAGTTAATGCTTTAGTTGCTTTAGGATTTGGTGCTTCACTAATTTCAATTTTTGCAAGATTAGGAGGTGGAATATTTACTAAAGGTGCTGATGTTGGTGCTGATTTAGTTGGTAAAGTTGAAGCAGGAATTCCAGAGGATGATCCAAGAAATCCAGCAGTGATTGCTGATAATGTTGGAGATAACGTTGGAGACTGTGCAGGAATGGCTGCTGATTTATTTGAAACTTATGCTGTAACAATTGTTGCAACAATGGTTTTATCATCAATTTTCTTTGTTGGTGATTTAAATATGATGATTTATCCATTAACTATTGGTGGTGCATGCATTCTAACCTCTATATTAGGAACTTTTTTTGTTAAATTGGGTAAAGATAAGAATGTAATGAATGCTTTATATAAAGGCTTTATTGTTTCAGCTTTAGGGTCGTTGGTTATTCTATGGCCTGTAACAGATTATGTTATTGGTTTTGCAAATGAATATACTGTTAATGGCAAAACTTTTAATGGTATGAATTTGTATTATTGTGGTGTCATAGGATTAGTTATTACTGGTTTGTTAATTTGGATTACAGAATATTATACAGGTACAAGTTATAGACCAGTTAAGTCTGTAGCCTTGTCTTCAACAACTGGACATGGCACAAATGTAATTCAAGGATTAGCTGTTTCAATGGAAGCAACTGCTATACCAGCTTTAATTATAGTGGCCGGTATATTAATTACAAATTCAATCGCAGGCCTTTTTGGTATTGCAATTGCTGTAACAACTATGCTTGCTTTAGCTGGAATGGTTGTTGCCTTAGATGCATATGGTCCAGTCACCGATAATGCTGGTGGAATTGCAGAAATGTCAAATCTCGATAAAAAAGTAAGAAAAACTACTGATGCTTTAGATGCTGTTGGTAATACCACAAAAGCTGTAACAAAAGGTTATGCTATAGGATCTGCAGGTTTGGGGGCGCTTGTTTTATTTGCTGCTTACACAGAAGACATAAAGCATTTTTCTAAAGAAGCGGGATCAGCCTTAGAAGGGATCGTAGTTACTTTTGATTTATCTAATCCTTATGTTGTAGTTGGTTTATTAATAGGTGGAATGTTACCTTATTTATTTGGTTCAATGGGTATGCAAGCTGTTGGTAGAGCAGGCGGTGCAGTTGTTGTTGAGGTTAGAAGACAATTTAAAAAATTCCCAGGTATCATGAAAAGAAAACAAAAACCTGATTATGCAAAATTAGTTGATTTATTAACTGTAGCAGCAATTAAAGAAATGATAATTCCATCATTGCTACCTGTATTATCACCAGTAGTACTCTATTTTATTATTCTATCTATAGGTGGTCAAGTTGCAGCTTTAGCTTCTGTTGGTGCAATGTTGTTGGGTGTTATTATTACTGGTCTTTTTGTGGCTGTTTCAATGACAGCTGGAGGAGGAGCTTGGGATAATGCTAAAAAATATATTGAAGATGGTAATCATGGTGGAAAAGGTTCAGAGGCACACAAAGCTGCAGTGACTGGTGATACTGTTGGTGATCCTTATAAAGATACAGCTGGTCCAGCAGTAAATCCAATGATTAAAATAACGAACATTGTGGCTTTATTGTTGCTTGCTGTTATCGCTTCATAATTTGCTTACGTTTTTCGGCCCTCTTACCAAGGGGGTCGTCAATTTTTTGTCTCATACTACTCATAAACTCATATATGAATGAATTTTTTTTAAAGCCAGATTGTGTAGTTGATTCAGCAATTTTAATATTTTTCATATCTTCTTTATTATAAAAAATTTTATTTTTTAATACTCCATAATCATCTATTTCTAAAACAAGTACATCGTTTTTAAATATTTTCATTTTACCAAGGTATTTAAGTTTTGATTGTGTTTGCTTTCTTTCAATATATATCCATACATCATTATCAAATTTACTTTTAGTTGATGGATTTCCAAGAGATTTAATTATATCATTTTTGTTAGTTTTATTTACGATTAATAAATTTTGTTTCTTTTCTAATGATGGAACACCATGGTGTTTAACCACTGGTTTTAATGAACAATTTGAAACTATTATTAATGAAAAAATTAGATATAATATTTTATTCATGAGCAATCATTATCTATATATTTATAACAATTTGATAAATTTCACTAGAAATAAAGAACTATATAAAGATTTAAACAGAGAAGATATTTTTTCTGATCGTTTGACTTTATTTTTGCTTCATTTTTCATTTTTCTTAAAAAATTATAAAAATGAGCAAAATAAAAAAATTTTACAAGAAATTTACGATTTTAACTTCAGACAACTTGAGTTAAGTATAAGAGAGATTGGTTATGGCGATCAGTCTATTAATAAAAAGATGAAAGATTACATAAATTTATTTCATTCCATGGTATCAGAAGTCCATTTTTGGGATAGTTTAAGCAAAGATAAGAAATTAGATAAAATTTCAAAATTTTTAGCTGATTTTAAAAATATTGATGAATTAACTGATTATTTTGATAAATTTAACTCAAAATTATCAAAAAAAACTTTGAATTCTTATTTAAAAAGTGTAAGTAAACCATAATTATGGCAGTACCTAAACGTAAACAAACCCCGTCCAGAACTGGAATGCGAAGATCTCAAACAATGAAATTTTCAACTAGAAATATAGTTGAAGACAAAAAATCAGGTGAATATAGACTTTCTCACCATTTAGATCTTAAAACTGGCATGTATAAGGGAAGACAAGTTTTAGACCCAAAAGAATAGTATATTATTACTCAAAATGTCAGATATAATTAAAATTGCAGTTGATGCAATGGGTGGAGATGGTTCACCAAAGAAAATAATAGATGGAATTATTTTAAACCATTCTAAAAATAAAAATAATTTTTTTAAAATTTTTGGAGACAAGAATAAAATATTTCCATTAATAAATAAAAAAATTCCTGATGAGTTATTTGAAATTATTCATACAGAAAAAAAAATTGAAAGTACTGATAGTCCACTCGAAGGTGCTAAAAGAGGCAAAGATACGAGTATGTGGCTGGCTATACAAAGTGTCAAAGATAAAGATGCGGACATAGTAATTTCTGCGGGTAACACTGGCGCACTATTAGTTGTTTCAAAATTAAATTTAAAAATGATTGAAAATATAGATAAGCCTGCATTATCTGCTTTATGGCCTAATAAAAAGGGGATGAGTGTAGTATTGGATTTGGGTGCTAATATAGACTGTAGTTCAAAAAATTTGTTAGATTTTTCTATAATGGGAGCGTCTTTATTCACTTCATTATATCCAAACGATAAGCCAAATGTTGCTTTATTAAATATTGGTTCAGAAGAGTTAAAAGGAAACGAAGTTATTAAAGAAACATATCAACTATTAAATGAAAAAAATTCAAAAAATTACAATTTTGCAGGATACATTGAGGGTAATCATCTTATGGATGGAGAAGTCAATGTCATTATTTCTGATGGTTTTACGGGTAATGTCGCACTTAAAACAGCTGAAGGAACTGCAAATTTCATTACTAACGAATTAAAGAATGCTATGACTGGTTCTTTGTTAGGTAAAATTTCATCATTATTAAACATATCAAACCTAAGAAAATTTAAAAAAAGATTAGATCCTAGATTGTATAATGGTGCTATCTTTATAGGTTTAGACTCACCGGTTGTTAAAAGTCATGGCGGAACTGATTATATTGGTTTTGCAAATTCATTAGATGTTTGTCATAGAATAGTAAAAGGAAATTTGATAGAAAAGATTAAGCAAAATATTTAAAATGAGAATAAATTTAACTAAAAAAGACTTAGTTAATTTAATTTACATGCAACTTGGTTTTTCAAAGCAAATTTCAGAAAATCTGGTAGAAGATTTTTTATCAACTATAATATCAAATATTAAGAATGAAAAAAAATTAAAATTATCTAAATTTGGTACTTTTACAATCAGACAAAAAAAATCGAGAATTGGAAGAAACCCCAAAACTAAAGAAACAAAATTAATATCAAGTAGAAATGTTGTGCTATTTAAACCTTCAAAAGAATTTAAAGAATTTATAAATTTAAGGGAAAATGGACAAATCAGATAGCGCTTATAAAACAATTGGTGAAGTAGCTAAAATATTAAATCTTAAATCTAATAAAAAAGGAGCCTTACCAACACATGTAATTAGATTTTGGGAATCTCAATTTAAACAAATAAAACCAAAGATATTAAATTCAAATAGAAGATATTATGATGAAAATACAATATATCTTCTTAAAAAAGTAAAATATTTGCTCAAAGATCAAGGCATGACAATAAATGGTGTAAAAAAAATATTAAATAATAAAGTTTCTTTAAAGCTTGACGAAATTGCAGATAAATCTATAAGAACTGAAAATTTAAAGAATAAGTTATTAAAAATTTCAAATAAATTAAAAGAATTAAAATAAATGGCAAAAAAAACGCACGTTAAAGTAAGAATGGTACCTGAAGCCAAACCAGATAGTCCTTTCTTTTATTATGTTAAAAAACCAGCTGGAGGTGAGAAAGCCAAAGTTAAACTTTCAGCCAAGAAATATAATCCTGATACAAGAAAACACGAAATGTTCGTGGAAAAAAAGCTCCCACCACATAGTAAGTAATTACTTTTTTTTAAAGTTTCGCTTTTCGAAATCAATATATGATAAAATCATGTTTTTCCATATGCGATTGGTAATTTTAGGATCTATCTTTAAATTTTTAGATTTTAAATGAATTTTTTTAAGAATAAAATTAATACGTTTTTTATCTACTATTTCTTTTTTAAATTCTTTTAGTTTTAAAACTTCTTTTACCAGATTTGTTCTATACTTAATCAAAGATAATAACCTATTATCTAACTTATCTAATTTTGATCTTATTATTTCTAATTTTTTTTTGTTTTTAGGCGACATTTAATTTGTTGGTTTAATTAATAATTATTATATTTATCTATTCATGTACAGTCAGAATTATTCTTTAAATTCTCAATTAAGAACATGGATGATCACTTTATTAGTGATGATTGTGCTTATTATTTTAGTAGGAGGCCTAACCAGATTAACTGACTCTGGCCTATCTATTACTTCTTGGGAACTATTTATTGGTTTAATTCCTCCATTAACCAATGAAAAATGGATAGAATACTTCAACCTTTACAAAACAATACCTGAATACAAAGAACAAAATTTTAATATGACACTTAAGGAATTCAAAACTATTTTCTGGTGGGAATGGGCACATCGTCAGTTGGGTAGATTAATTGGTTTAATTGTGCTATTTCCTATGATCTATTTTACTATTAAGAATGGAATTTTAATTTTAAAAGAATATTCAATAATTTTTTTGTTAGTATGTTTCCAAGGTTTTGTAGGTTGGTACATGGTTTCTAGTGGTTTAATTGATAGAGTTGATGTTAGTCATTATAGATTATCACTACATTTGGTTATAGCATTTATTATATTATCTTTAGTTTTTTGGAAATTTCTTAGATTAAAAAATTTAAAAATTAACGAAACTTCATTTAAATTAAATTCAGTTAAATTTTTCCTTTTTTTATTATTCCTACAATTAATAATAGGTGCTTTTGTTTCAGGAATGGATGCAGGTAAAATTTACAATACTTGGCCATTGATGGGGAATTCATATTTCCCTGATGATAGTAGTATTTTTGAATTATTTAATTTTAATTTATTTGATAATCCATCATTAGTTCAGTTCATTCATAGAAATTTAGCTTATCTTATTGTATTTATTTATTTTTATTTACTTTATTTGGTTTTGAAGGATGGAAATATAAAATTAAGATATCCAATTTTAATTATTGGATTAAGTCTATTATTTCAGATTTTTTTAGGAGTATTTACAATTTTATCTGGAGTAAAAATGTTATATGCATCATTACACCAGATAAATTCTATTTTAATAATACTTTCAACTTTATATTTTATTTATATTACAAAATACAAAGCTACAATTCATTAGTTTCTATTTGTAGACATTAAAATCAAAAAATTAACTAACAGCCTTTAAGTTGCCTTTTGAAGATTTATTTAAAGCTTGATCTAAATCCTCAATAATATCATCAATGTGTTCAATACCAATACAAAGTCTTACATAACTTTGAGTAACACCTGAAGCGGCTAATTCTTTCTCATTTAATTGGCTATGTGTGGTACTAGCTGGGTGTATAGCTAAACTTCTAGCATCACCAATATTAGCTACATGATAGAACATTTTTAAAGACTCAATAAATTTTTTACCAGCTTCAATACCTCCTTTAAGCTCAATACCAATCATAGGCCCGTTCCCACCTTTAAGATATTTTTTTGCTCTATCGGCTATTGGTTTATCATGTTCTGTAGAATAGATAACCTTAGTTACTTCTTTGTGTTTTTTGAGAAAATCAAGAGCATATTTGGCATTAGCACAATGTTGTTTCATTCTTAAAGCAACTGTTTCAAGACCTTGAATTATTGCAAAAGCGTTATCTGGTGCTAAAGCTGATCCTAAGTCCCTCAATAAACAAACTCTAGCTCGTACAGCGAATGGAACATTGGCTCCAGTTAATTCTGGCACAGCTTTACCCCAAATTACACCACCATAACTTGCGTCTGGTTCGTTAAACAATGGTTGTCTTTTTGGATCTGCAGTCCAATCAAAATTACCGCTATCAACAATGCTTCCTGCTACTGCAGTTCCATGACCACCTATATATTTTGTCAGTGAATGTATTACCACTGCAGCTCCATGTTCAATTGGTTTACAAATAACAGGTGAAGCTGTGTTATCCATAATTAATGGTATATTGTATTTTCTTCCAATATCAGAAACTTCTTTAATTGGAAAAACTCTTAAATATGGATTTGGAAGTGTTTCACCATAAAAAGCTCTTGTTTTATCATCTATTAATTTTTCAAAATTCTCAGGTTTGCTTGGATCAGCATATCTTATTTCTATACCAAGTTTACTAAGTGTATGTGTAAATAAAGATACAGTTCCACCATAAAGATCAGTCGAACTTATTATGTTATCACCAGCTTGAGCCACATTTAATATCGCAAAGGTTGATGCAGTTTGTCCTGAAGATACAGTTAAACATGCAAGTCCACCTTCTAGTGCCGCAACTCTCTTTTCCAATACATCATTAGTTGGATTCATAATACGAGTATAGATATTACCAAACTCTTTAAGAGCGAAAAGGTTAGCAGCATGCTCTGTACTTTCAAATTGGTATGATGTTGTTCTGTATATTGGTACAGCTACTGAATTAGTTGTTGGATCGCTTCTATAGTCACCGCCATGAATGGCTATAGTTTCAGGGTTGTTTCTTTTTGTATTCATTATTACTCCTTTTTTAGTGCTTAAGCATTATGCAAGGCGCACAATATAGTTCAAATACCTACCGATTATTATTTTATTGATATTCCATTTTAGCAGTTTTATGCCCGCAATAGGATCAAATCGGCGAATTATTTCTAGCATATTAGTTATGTTTTTCAAGCAAAATATAAAATTGACTTTGAAATATTTATTAGTATTAATCCTCGCACAATGACAAAATTCACAAAAAAAGATCAACTATCATCATCATGGTACGAAATTGATGCTAAAAATGCTGTTGTTGGTAGATTAGCAACTGTTGTTTCTAATATAATTAGAGGAAAAAATAAAACTACTTATACACCTCACATGGATGATGGAGATTTTGTTGTTGTTAAAAATATCGAGCAAGCGAAGTTTACAGGAAAAAAATTTCAAAATAAAACTTATTATAGACACACAGGACATCCAGGTGGAATAAAAGTAACCACACCCGAAAAATTAAATGAAAAAAAACCAGGTGAAACTCTAAAGTTAGCGGTTAAAAGAATGTTGCCAGGAGGTGTGTTGGGAAGAAAACAACTAACTAAATTAAAAATTTATTCTGGAAATAATCACCCACATTCAGCACAAAATCCTACGGTGATTGAATTAGAAAAATTAAATAGGAAAAATATAGCAAGAAACTAGTATGGAAACTAATCAATCAAATACAAAAATACCAAAATTAAAATTAGATTTTAAAGATAGCAAGTATGCTACTGGAAGAAGAAAAACTTCAATAGCAAAGGTATGGCTAAAAAAAGGATCAGGTAAAATTTATGTAAATGGTAAATTATTTAATGATTATTTTGCTGACGAAATCCATAAAATGCAAATTACACGACCATTTGAAATTATAAATCAACCAACTGATTATGATGTGAGATGTAGTGTAAAAGGTGGAGGACCAACAGGCCAGGCTGGCGCAATGGTCCATGGTATATCTAAAGCGCTATTATTATTTGATGAAAACCTAAAAACTACTTTAAAAACAGAGAAACTTACAACCAGAGACTCAAGAGCAGTGGAGAGAAAAAAACCTGGTAGAAGAAAAGCTAGAAGAAGCTTTCAATTCTCTAAAAGATAATTTTTTTTTAATATTAAACTGTTATAATATAAAATGCCTAAGCTTAATGTATTAGTAGCTGGATCAACTGGATATATTGGTGTTCAATTAATTAAATTATTAGTTAAACACAAATATATTAATATTCGATATCTTTGTGGTAATTCATCAGCAGGAAAAAATATTTCATCTTATGATAAATATTTATCTAAATATAAGTTACCTAAAATTGTTAAATTTAATAAAAAACTACTAAAAGATGTTGAGATAATTTTTACAGCACTTCCAAATGGAGAAGCACAAGATATATCTAAGAACTTAAACTATAATCATACTTTAATTGATCTCGCAGCAGATTTTCGATTAGAAAAGGCATCCGATTATTTAAAATGGTACAAACAAAAACATCGTGCAAATAATTTAATAAAGAAAAGTATATATTTACTTCCTGAAATAAATAGAAAACAGATCAAAAAATATAATATTATTTCATGCCCAGGTTGTTATCCTACATCTATATTATTACCTCTTATTCCACTTTTTAAAAAAAACTTAATTAAATTTAGTAATATCATAATTGATTCTAAATCTGGATACTCAGGTGCTGGCAGAGGTGTTCACAAAAAACACAAGAACAAAAATTTATATGAATCTTTGAGCGCCTATGGAGTTGGTTTTCATCGTCATAATTCTGAGATAGATCAAATGTTAAAAAAATTTACAAAGCAAAAATTTGAATTTAATTTTACACCACACTTATCACCAATGTTTAGAGGTATTCTAAGCACTATATATGTTGAATTAGAAAAAAATGTTTCTAAATCTAAGATATTAAGCTCTTTAAATAGTTTTTATAAAAAAGAAAATTTTGTTAAAATATTAAAGTCTGATTCATTAATAAGCACAAATGATGTAATAAATACTAATAATTGTTTAATCTCAGTGTGTAAATCTAAATTTAAAAATAAAATAATTATACTTTCTGCTATTGATAATTTAATTAAAGGAGGGGCAGGTCAGGCAGTACAAAATTTAAATAATAAATTTAATTTTCCTGAAAAAACTGGACTAAAATGAGATTAATATCAATTTTTTTTTTAACGTTAATGCTATCAAATTGTTCACTAAATGAAGATTCTCAATATTGGACAGAAAATTCTATTGAAACCAAAAGTAATCAAAAAAATTTAAAAAAAGTACTAAAAAAAGCAGACGACCCAACATCAATGACATTAGAAGAGTATGAAATTTATATAGATGACTATACAAAAAAAAGTAAATATCCAGATATAAGCAAATGAGTAATTTAATAAATATTGCTGTAGTAGGTCTAGGTCAAGTTGGTAATTATTTGCTTAATGAATTAAATACCAAAAAAAAAGATATAGAAATAAAAACAGGCAAGAAGATAAGTGTTGTCGCTGTATCTGCTAAAAATATTAATAAGAAAAGAAGATTTAAAGTTAACAAAAAAATTTTTTATAAAAATCCTTTAGAAATATTTAAAAAGAAAAAAATTAATATATTGTTTGAGGCTATAGGTCTGTCAGATGGTATTTCAAAAAAGGTTGTTGAAACTGCATTAAAAAACAAAATTCATGTAATTACACCTAACAAAGCTTTAATTTCGAAACATGGTATTGAATTAGCAAAACTTGCAGAAAAAAATAAAGTTAATCTAGAATTTGAAGCCTCTGTTGCTGGTGGTATTCCGATATTAAGATCTATTAAAGAGGGTTTAGCAACAAATAAGATTTCAAAAGTTTATGGAATATTAAATGGAACATCTAATTACATTTTATCTGAAATGGAAAATTCAAACGAAAATTTTGCAAATGTTTTAAAGAAAGCTCAAACTCTTGGATATGCAGAACCCGGTAACTCTAAATTAGATTTAAATGGATTTGATGCATTTGCCAAGGTTAGGATTTTATCTTCGTTAGCATTTAATAGTAAAATTTCAAAACATAAATGCTTAATGGAAGGAATAGAAAGAATAGAATTAAAAGATATTGAAATTGCCAACCAATTAGACCTAAGAATTAAACTATTAGGTATTTCGGAATTAAAAAATGATCAACTATTTGAAACTGTTCATCCATGTTTAGTAAGCAAAAAATCATATATTGGTAATGTTAACGGTGTAATGAATGCAGTAATCCTTCAAGGAAAACCTGTTGGAGAGAGCGTATTACAAGGTGAGGGTGCTGGACCAGGTCCTACTTCTTCATCATTGCTTTCCGATTTGCTATCAATTTTGAGAGGGAACATCAAAAAACCATTCGGTGTGACTGTTTCAAAGCTTAAATCTTTAAAACCATATAATGTAAATAATTATGTAAATTCATTGTATATAAGGTTCGAAGTTAAGGATAGGCCTGGTGTGCTATCCCAAATTACCAACCGTTTAGCTAAATATAAAATTTCAGTTAAAAGATTGATTCAAACTCCTGACAAGAGAAATAATAAAGCGACAATTGTTATTATTACACACAAAACATCTGAAATTAATTGTCATAATTGTTTGTCAATTTTTAATAAAAATCAAAATATATTAAAAACACCGACATTAATTAGATTGCTTGGATAATGGATATTTATTTAAAACTTTTTGAAGTTTTATTTCCTGTATTCTTTATTGTTGGTATAGGTTTTTTTTTAGGTAAAAAAAATCCTGGTATTGATACTTCATTTATTACAACATATTCAGGTAATTTCGGAACACCTGCTTTAATTATTTTTGCTCTTACTGCTGGTGGCGTATCTTTCGATGTATTTAGTCAATTTTTTATTTACGCAATTATTCTTCTTACATCATTTGCAATTGTAGGGTTAATTTTTCTAAGTGTTATGAAGAAAGATTACATAAGAGAATTGCCTACCTTCTTTTTACCAAATACCGGAAATATGGGTATTCCTATTTGTTTATTCGCTTATGGTGAATTTGGAATGGGTATAGCGGCAGCCATCTCATCTTTAGTTGTTATGCTTCATTTCACTCTGAATATTTTTCTTGCAAAAAGATCTTTTGATTTTCAAACAATATTAAAAAGTCCTGCATTCTATGCTATAATAATTACTGTCCTTTTCCTTTATTTCGAACATCCTGTTCCACAATTTGTCATGAATACAGTCATGCTTCTTGCTTATGGAATGATAGTGATGATTTTAATGTCTTTAGGTATAGCGTTGACACAAATGAAAGTATTTTCATTTAAAGATGCTATAATTACCTCAATTGGTAGAGTTATATTAGGACCTATAATTGGATTTATAGTTATAAAATTTTTTAATCTTTCAGGTGTTGCCGCTGGAGTAGTTTTAATACAATCTTCCATGCCTAGTGCTATTTTGTGCTATTTAATTGCATCGATGTATTCTCCAAAAGAAATAGTAGACAATATTTCAAGTACAATTGTTGTATCTACATTAATGTCTATAGTAACTATCCCAATCACCTTATTCTTTGCTTTAAAATTTTTCTAATTAGAGATATCCTTTACACTATGAAGGCTATAATTTTGAATGCTTCTGCATGGATGATTGTACCTGTGATGGATGCTTTTGCTAAATACTTAAGTTCTTCTATGGATGTTCTTCAGATTACTTGGGCTAGATATTTTTTTACTGTAGTTTTTACTTTATCTTTAATGCTTATCTTTTATAGGCATTCATTAGTTTGGACAAAAAAACCAGCCCTCCAATTAATTAGAGGATTAATTTTTGTTTTTTCTACTTATTTATTCTTTTATGCAATATCGGAAATTTCACTTCCTAAAGCCTTAACCTTAGCTTTTGTAGCTCCAATTTGTGTTACAGCCTTATCTCCGTTTTTTTTAAATGAGAAAGTAGGCGTGAAAAGGTGGACAGCAGTATCATTAGGATTTATTGGAACTTTAATTGTAATTAGACCTGGCTTTATTGAGCTTAATTTAGCTACTATGGCTGCTTTAGGTAATGGAATTTGTTATGGATTTTATCTTATTATCACTAGGAAACTAAGCACCTCTGATAATCCTCTATTAACCCTTTTACTATCTGGATTGATAGGAACTATAATAATTAGCCTATTTATGCCCTCAGTTTGGGTTAATCCTACGGTAAATCAGTGGATTTTAATGGCTTTAATCGGCCTTATAGCCTCTGTAGCGCATCTTTTCCTAATATTATCTCTTAAATACGCTGATGCGTCTAAATTAGCTCCTTTGGGCTATACAGAGATAATTACTAACATACTAATTAGTTACTATTTCTTCCATGAATTACCTAATAATTGGACTTATTTAGGTCTCTTTATAATTGTTCTCAGTGGTTTATATATTTCCAGAAGGGAATATTTGCTTAGTCGTTTTAAATAATAGTAAATAAATATTTACTAATATATAATATATTACATTAATATATTTATTTAAATTATTGTAATTATTGATTTATTTGTTTTTTTATATATAGATAAAATAACGTAAAGTGTTCAATTTATATAAGAAAATAACAATTAATAAATATTAATTTAAATTGATAAAGGCAAAAGTGGCAGACTTGATAGAGAAAACAAAACAAAATAGTTAAAAGTGTTTAATACCAATGGTTTTTTTAGCTAATTAAACACAAAATTAAAAATTGTTATTTAAATAAGTGGGTAGGGGAACAAAAATCCATAATAAATAGGTTAAAATTTTAAACTAAAATAAGCCTTATTATCATTGAAAAGTAGAGCAATGCAGTTATCGAATATATGTTTTAAACGGCCATAGAGGTACTTTATTTTGATATATCTCGATATATGGTACAACTGAGGGGTGCAATACACTATTTATGCTAGAATAGTATTAAAATATCAAAAAATTATTGATTTTACTGGTATTTTTGACCATAAAATAGGTCTAAAAAGCCACTAAATATCAACTTTTTCAGATTTTAATAAACGCAGCTTTGTCTTAATTCCACCTCTACCTGAGTATCCACCAAGGCCTCCATCAGACCGAATTACCCTATGACATGGAATTTTTGGGGCATATGGGTTTTTTCCACATGCATTAGCAACTGCACGGGCTGATTTTGGGCTTTTTATGCCAATAGCTACCTCTTTATAAGTTTTTACTTGTCCTTTTGGGATTTTTTTAAGGTATTTCCAGACTTTTAATTGAAATTTTGTGCCTTTCATCAATAAAAATTTAAAATAATAAAGCAAACTATAAAAAAAATTGCTAAAATAGATAGATAAATCGTTTCTAAGGTTTTTCCTGCTTTTTTATACTGAATATAACTCAAAATTACAAAACCAATAGAAGATATTAGGAAATATATTGGTTCAATTACTCCGTCTATGCCCATGTTTTAATATTATTTCATACTTATTGTGTTCGCAATATCATTAATTGTCCTTATAAAAGATTAATTATTTTATTTGACATTAGAAAACTCTTGATATATTACTAATGATAATTAATTGTTATCGATAGTAATTATATGAATGAGCTTACTACAGATCTAAAATCGCTTCATGAAGCAACATTAAATAACCTTAAAAACTCTAAAGCAAATAATACTTTAAGAGCTTACAAATCAGACTTTAAGGATTTTGGTCTTTTTTGTGCTAAACATGGATTAAATTCATTGCCAGCAGACCCAAAAATAGTTTCATTATATCTTACTAATCTATCAAAAAACTCAAGAATAAGCACATTAAGAAGAAGATTAGTATCTATAAGTATGGTTCATAAGCTAAAAGGTTATTATTTAGATACCAAACATCCAATTATAGTAGAAAATCTTTTAGGTATAAAAAGGGTAAAAGGAAGTTTTCAAAAAGGAAAAAAACCTATATTAATCAATCATTTAAAATTAATAATTAATGTTATAAATGAACAAAAAACAGAAGAAGTTAAAAAACTTAGAGATAAATCAATAATATTAATAGGTTTTGCAGGAGGATTTAGGAGAACAGAAATTGTATCAATTGATCATGAGGATTTAGAATTTGTACCTGAGGGTCTTAAAATAACAATAAAAAAGTCAAAAACAGATCAATTTGGTGAAGGTATGGTTAAAGGTCTGCCCTACTTTGACAGTGAAACTTATTGTCCGGTTATAAATTTAAAAAAATGGTTAGAGATATCAAATATTAAATCAGGTTGTATATTTAGAAGATTTTCCAAAGGTTCATTACTCACTGAAAAAAGATTAACAGATCAGTCAGTAGCTTTGTTAATAAAGGAATACCTAAATTTAGCAGGTATTGAAAATAAAAATTTTTCAGGTCATAGCTTAAGATCTGGATTTGCAACAGCAGCAGCAGATTCAGGAGCAGATGAAAGAAGTATAATGGCTATGACAGGGCATAAAACAACGCAAATGGTCAGAAGGTATATTAGAGAAGCGAATATATTTAAAAATAACGCTTTAAATAAAATTAAAATTTAACTTATATTTTTAATTACCGGATCAATATTTATAATTTTTTTTAAATTTTGAGAGTTTAATTTAGCGTTGTTTAAATAAAATTTATAGTTTTTTGAAATAACATTTATTTTTTCAACAATGTCATTTACATTTTTAGCTTTTTCATAAGATTTAAATTTATTAATATTGCTAATAAAGTGAACTCCATAAGGTAAGATTAAAGGAATCTGATAAGGAACACAAGAGTAAGCTGTTCCGGATGTGATGTTATTTAACTCACTGACATTATGAAGAATTGGCATAATATCAATTTTTTTCAGATATTTTATAAAGTCATTATGACTAACATATTTATCTATAATTTGAATATTTTTATTTTTATAAGAAAGTTTATATAATGTATCTCTAATAAAAATTAAATCATCAGAAATTTTAGAAAACTGAATTATATATTTAAAAGGAATTCTATTTTTTTCAAGAGTTTTAATGATTTTTGGAAGACGATGAAAACCTTTTTCTCTACGCGCATGTCCTAAATACCCAATTATATGATTTTTTTTTTTAAATTTTCTAGAAAAATATGATTTTGGATTATATGAAAAAATTAGATTAGTTTCATAAATACCCTTTTTACTAATAGAGTTTTTCAGAAATAATTTAAAATTATTTTTCCATACGTAAATAAAAATTCTTTTATTTTTAAGTTTTAGATCAATTTCTTTCAAATAGTAAAAGAAACCTTTAAATTTTTTTTTTTGAGGAAGGAAAATTCTTAAGTGAAATTTTGGATGATTCAAATCTATTTTAGACAAAAAATTGATTAATGCTAAATCTTTTCTTCTACCTGTAGGGAAAAAAATGTGATCATTTTTATTAAGATTTAACGAATTATAAGTAAAGTAAAAAGAATTAAAATACTTAGGTAATATAAAATAATTTGATCTTAAAGCATTAAGATAAAGTAAAAATTTTTTATCTATTATAAAAAAAAATAAAAAAAAAATAGTGTAAAAAATATTTTTAAAAAATAAATATAATTCCTCAAATACATACAAAAATTTATTTTTTTTTCTTTTAAAGTTGTTGCTAGAAAATGAATAAATTATTTTTTTTTGTTTTGGTATATGTGTGCCTCTACTTTCAAACTTATTATTTAATATCCAGTAGATGTTAAATTTATTTTGAAAAAATTTAGAAATATCAATTAAATTATTTAGAAAATGACCTTTAGGTTCGGTCATTTCAGGTTCTATAAGTATAAGTCTATTTCTTTTTATCATTTAAAATGTAAATAAATTATATTTTAACAAATTGTACATTTACTTTTTTGAACTAATAATTTTAAGGTAAATAATATTTAATTTGATTAAAAATAATTCAAAATAATAATTTATATTTTTTGTAGGATCCTTTAATGGTCCATCATATTCACGAAAAATTAAGTTTTTTTTGCTATCTAATCCAGAATTTAAATAATATTTTTCAAAAAAATTTGTACTCATCCCCCACTTTCTAATAAATATTTTATTTGCTTTACTGCCCAAATATGTGTTTAGATTACTTCCCTTTTTTCTAGTTGTAATTGAACCAAAGTGATAAACAAAACAATTACCTAATCCTTTAAAAATTCTCACTTTTGAATTCCACAGTTTTATAGCAAAATCAGTGTCATCTCCTCCGGTTGGAAAAAATTCTTCACTCCATCCATTTACTTTTTTCCAAGTATCTTTATGTACTAAACCAGGACATTTCGTTGTACCTTGCCAATTAATATTCTTAACTTTGTCAAGATTATCTAAAAGTTTATTCTCATTAAATAGCTCTACTGTATTACCTGCATCTAAACTTTTTGAAGGTAACTTATCATTTGTTTCAATATCTAAGATTGTATTACCTGAAAGATAAAAATTATTATCATTTAATAAATCAAGTTCATTCTTAAAAACAAAATCCCAATTTGGGCAATAATAAAAATCATCATGAGAAATGACTATATAATCATTTTTTGCTAATTTTGAAGCTTTGTTTAACGCACTTGGCATACCTATATTTTCTTTACTGTATGTAAATTCACAATTTAAGTTTTTTATATACTCTAATGATCCATCACTCCCTTCGTTTATATGAACTATTATTTGATGATTGTAAGTAGAATTTTTTTGGATACTCTCTATACATAATTTTAGATAGCTTAGATTGTTATAAGTAGGTATTAAAATTGAAAACATCTTCTATTTTAAAGATTATGCCAAAAAGGTTTTTTATAATTATCAAGTCCCACACAAGACATAATGTATTTTGAAATGACAATGTTGTTCATAAATTTATGATATTTAATGTGGCCCAATTTAGCAATTTTTTTTCTTTCATTATCATTTTTAGTATAAAATTTAATTTTTTTAATTAAATCTGACATATTAGAATAATAAACAACTTCTTTATTAGATAAGATTTTTTGAAAATTTGTTTTTTTATTAATAAAAACTAATAGACCATTACCTATAAGAGATGAAATCCTATCACTTGAGTACTTTTTTTGATAAACTCCTCTACTTATATTAAGTGCCATTTTAGATTTTGATAAATAATGATAATAATTTGATCCCCAAATGGGTTCAAAGTTGTTTATACCAAACTGTGCAAATTTATTTTGAGGTAGATTATCAATAAGTTTATTAACAATTTCCTCTCTTTCATCGATTTTGCCCTTTTTTAATATACCTCTATTTTGTCCATGACTGATAGCAACAAAAACATCGTACTCTAAATTTTTTTCATTATAGTTTTTATAATTATCAATGGATATATCCACAGGGTTAGGGATAAATTTTAATTTTTTATAATGTTTATTTTTTTTAAAAATTTTTGGTGAAGAGGTTAAAAAACAATAATCAACAAGTTCAAGATTTTTAAAAAACGAGTCTCTTTTCTTTCCATTTAGAAATTCTGAAGATATAGAATCAATAAACCAAGAGACAATTTTTATATTATTTTTCTTACAATAATTGTAAACATTTTCGCTTATATTAAACACGTGTCCAATTAATAATACATGAGGTGAAAAATTTTTCAGAGTATTTGTTATTTTTTCATTAAATTTATTAACTGGATTTAATGGTTGAAGTATTGACCTATTTAACTTTAAAAAAAAACGATCACTTATAGTTTGAACAATATAGTTATTTTTAATAAATCCATTATTAAGTTTATTTGCAAAAGAGTAATATAGTCTCCCATCTGCATTCTCATTAAAGTTAGCTATATGTAAAACTCTTTTTTGACTATATGTCTTAAAATTTTCATCAATATTGAATGCAAAATTTCTAAGACTATCTAATTTTATTGATATTTTTTTTAAATTAAAATTATTTTTTTTGTAAAATAAATTTTGTTTATTTCTTCTATATTTTGTATTTTTTGTTATCTTTTTTAAAATTTCAAATAGATTTTTTGAGTCATTTTTTTTTAATACTATAGCAATATTTTTAGACTCAGCTAACCCTCCCTTATTTGAAATTATTGGCAAACATTTACGACTACTAGCTTCAATTGCAATTCTACCCAATGGTTCCTCCCAAACTGAATTTCCAACAGCTATCTCTGAGGATTTATAATAATTTAAAACTTCTGTATTCTTTTTATAACCAATTTCTTTTACAACTTTTGGATCAGGAAAAATTTTTTTTCTTGTCTCATTACCTATAGCAATAAAATTCCAAGATGGATCATATTTTTTAAATTTATTCGCAACATCACAAAATATATGATATCCTTTAGCTTTATTTAATTTAGCAACAAATAATATATTTTTTTTCTTTTTAATCTGATTTATTTTTTTAATTTTATTTACACCGTGAGGTATAATAACTGTATTTGATAAATTTGAGTTTTTAAATTGTGAAAAAAATCTTTGTTGTATCCATCTACTTATAAATATTACTTTGTGAGCACTAGATATTATTTTTTCTCTTTCTTCTCTTTTAATTGACCCCCTAATAGTTAATGGGTCATTGTGAAATATTATGTTTATTTTAGCATTTGGAAAAAAATTTTTTATATAATTAAGATATTCGGGTCTATTATGTATTTCAATTATTTTAATATTATGATTTGCATATTTATTACAAAAATTGATTATATAGTTTTTATTCCTAAAGATTTTTGATCTTCCTTTAAGGTCGTCAGATGAAATAATTTGTATCCTTTTTTTGAATTTCGAATATTTACTAGTATCTTTAACATAAAGTGAAACAGCGCCGGCTAAACTAGGATCTAGACTTTCTTTAAAAGGTAAAATTATAAATATATCTTTTTTCATTTATTAATATAATTAGTTTTTAATTTACTCCTTAATTTATAATCTTTTTTTAGTTTATATTCATCCATCATAGCGGATTTTTTATTAGAGTATTTTTTATAATATATTAGTTTCCAGTGACTTCCCTTTGTAAATTTTGCTCCTTTAGAATTATTGTGTTTTTTAAATCTATTATCTAAATCAGATGTATATCCGACGTATGATATATTCTTACCTTTTCTTTTTGTTAATAGCATATAAACAAAATAAGGCATATTTGGCGGTCCCTAGGGGAATCGAACCCCTCTTTCGAGGATGAAAACCACGTGTCCTAACCGATAGACGAAGGGACCGAATTGCTGCTTTTTATTGTAAAAATTACTATTAATCAAGCTTTATTAGATATGTTGATTATATCAATAATTATAACCTGAATGTTTTTTTTGTTTTTCCAAAAATTTTCTTTTATTTGAACAATTATATTAACCTCATTTTTATTATTCAAAATATTATATGAAATATTTGATTTTAAAATACTAAATGAAATGGCATTTAATAATTTTCCTGATCTATTTTTAAGAAAACAAGATATAAATTGATTATTTAGTATTTTTGTTTTTATTATTTTAACATTTTCAATTAGAAAGTATGGATTAAAATTGTCTTCTCCATAAGGCTTAAGTTTACTTAAATCTGTTATTAAATTGTTATTTAAAGCTGTAAAAGATAATTTTAATAAAAATTTTAAATTTGATTTAGTAAAATTTTTGTTGCATTTATCATAAATAAAATTTTTAAACTGATTTAATTTTTCTTTTTTTAATGTAAATCCAGCAGCTAAATTATGACCACCACCACTTTCTAAAATTTTCAAATCTTTAGCATTTTTTATATAACTGCCAATTGGTAAAATTTTTGATGATCGAGCAGATCCCTTATAAATATTTCCTGATTTAGTAATTACAATACAAGGTTTGTTTAAAAAAGTTTTAATTTTAGATGCGATAATTCCTATTAAGCCCTCGCTAACATTGTATTTTTCTAATATTAATATTTTATTTTTGTCTGACTTAAGTTCATTAAAATCTATTTCATTTAAAATATTTTTTTCAATTATTTTTCTTCTTTGATTTAACTTAAATAATTTATTTATTATTTTTTCTTTATATTTATTATTTGAAGAAGTGAACAAATCAATTACTATATTTGGATCACTTAATCTACCAGCAGCATTAATAGTTGGTCCAAATAAAAAACCAAAATCATCTATTTCAGCTGGTTTTTTAATTTTATTTAAATTAAAAATTTGTTTAAAAAAATATTCCTCGTTAATATTAAAATCATTTAAAACCTTTTTTGCTATAATTCTATTAATTTTCCTTAAAGGCATTACATCAGAAACAATAGCCATTAATACAAAATGTAAATTTAATGAAAAATCTAAATTTATATTTTTTTTTCTTATATAAAGATCAATAAAAAAATAAGTTAAGACGGCTGTACAAAAATAGTCAAAATTTGAATAATCAGATTTTTTTTTCGGATTAATAAAAACATTGCTTTTAGGGTAAGGTTTATGAGTTTCATGATGATCAATTATTATTGATTTAATCTTTGCTTGATTTAAATAATCAATAGCATCATAAGAAGTAGAACCATTATCAAGCATAATAATTAATTTTGGTTTTCTTAAAGATAATTTTTTTATTAGATTTAATGATGATCCATATCCATCTTTAAACCTATTAGGTATATAATAAAAATAGGAACCCTTTATAATTTTTAAAAAATTAACCAATAATGATGTTGATATACATCCGTCAACATCGTAATCACCAATGATACATATTAATTCCTTATTTCTTATTGAATAATCAAGCAATTCAACAGCATTAATAAAATCTAATTCTTTTAAAAAAGGGTTGTTTAAATTTATATCATTATCAAGTGAAAAAATTTCTTCTTTATCAAATTTTTTTGATACGATTTGTTTTGCATTAATACTGCTTAAATTATAGTCGTGTTTAACTTTATCAATTATTCTATTATTAACTTTTTCTTCTTCCCAGTTATTACCGGAAACAGATATCATTAAATTTTTATTTCTAATTTTATTTTTTTTTTAAAACCTGTTGATTTATGTGTCACCAAGGTTTCAGAAATAAAGTAATCATCTTTAATTTTTATACCTGACACCAAGTCTCCAGAGGTAATTCCTGTTGCACAAAATATAGAATCTCCTGAAATAATTTCATTTAATTCATATTTTTTTTCCAAATCTTTTATACCCATTTCTTTTGCTCTAATTTTGTCTTCATCTGTTTTAAATAAAAACCTACCTTGAAAACTACAATTAAAAGCATCTAATGCAGCCGCAGCTAGAACACCTTCGGGACCTCCTCCTATACCTAAAAATATATCTATTTTATATTTTTGATCTGTTACAAGCAAGGCCCCTGATACATCTCCATCTGTAATCAATTTTAAATTTACTTTCATTTGCTTAAGTTCATTTATTGTTTCATAATGTCTTGGTCTATCCATAATACAAGCGTATAAATTTTCTGGAAATTTATTCAGATAATCGCACAAATTAGATATATTTTTTTTTGTTGAGAAATCTAAATCGACTACATTCTTTTCTTTAACACTTGTTGCAATTTTTTGCATATAAGTCTCAGGTGCATTAAGTAAATTATTTTTTTCAGAAACAGCAATTACTGATAAAGCACCAGGTAAATTATTTGCTGCAAAATTAGTGCCCTCTAGCGGATCAACAGCTATATCTAATGCTGGACCATTATTTGAGCCAAGTCTTTCACCTATGTATAACATTGGAGCTTCATCTAATTCACCTTCACCTATTACCACCCTTCCCTTTATATTCATGTTATTCAATTCTGTTCGCATAGAATCTACAGCTGCTTTATCTGCAGCAATTTTATCTTTTTTTCCAACTAAATATGAGGCTGCTAAAGAAGCTTTTGATGTAACGTTTATAAATTGATCAATTAATTTATTATCAATGGCCATTAGATCTTTTCATCTACTAAATCTTCTTGTTTAATCTTAGTTTCAAATTCATTTAAACGTTTATATACACTTGCAAGTTCTATAATTGTTGGCCAAGCTTTTAATAAATATTGCATAGATCCTTCAACTCTTCCAAATGCTCTTATAATTTGCTGCATAACCCCTAATGTAACTACTCCAGCTACAATTGCTGGAGCTAAAAAAACGTATGCAGACAAAACATTTGCTTGTAAGTATGCAATTCGACCTATATTAAAATATAGGTATCTTAAATAACTTAAAAAATGAATTTTACGTACATCCTCAAATAGTTCATCAATTCTTTTTGGCCTTACATTACCATCATCCTCAGCAATAACTAAAATTTTTCTATATGCTGCTTCTTGTTTTTGTAAATCATATTCAACACCAACTAGTCTTAATATCAAACCAAGTACAATTAAAAAAAAAGTTCCACCTATAGTCCAAATCAAAGCACCTACTATTAAACCATACTCCCAATCACCAAAAAAGAAAATGGGAATGCCAATACTTAAGCCAAATAATATAGGAACAAATTGTATCAAAATCATTATAGACTCTATTAAACTTGTACCTAATCCTTCCATAATTCTTGTAAATTTTATTGTGTCTTCCTGAACTCTTTGTGATGCACCTTCAATTTTTCGTGCTTTGTCATAAACAGAGTGATACCACTCAACCATCGCCGTTCTCCATCTAAATAAAAAATGTGCTGTAAAGAAACTAATTGCTACATAAACAGCAATATACATACCTGCCAATGTAATGAATGAAAACAAGCTTGCAAAGTATTCTTCAATTGACACTGCGTTTGGCTCAGCAAGTGCTTTTTGAATCATGTCATAAAATACACCAAACCATTCATTTATTTTTACATCAATTACAACCTGAACCCAAAGAGATGAAAGAATAATAAAGGAACCTATCCAAGACCACAAAAACCAATTTCTATTTGTAAAAAATTTAAACATTCGTTATTTTAAAAAATTATCTGCATATGATTTTTTTACAGTTTTTCTTTTTCTAGGTTCGATTAATTCAAAATCAATTTTTTTCTTTTTTGCATAATTAATTGCTAATTCTTTTGAAGAAAATTCTAATTTTAATTCAGTATATGTATCTGATGAACTTTCCCAACCCATCAAAGGATTTTTTGTAGGATCGTCAGTTTTGAATTCTAAAATCCATTTAGCACTTTTAGCTAATCCTGATTGCATAGGATTTTTATTTGGAATATAAATAATTGCTTTTTTCATAATTGATGGTCGGAGTGGCAGGATTCGAACCTGCGACCCTCTGGTCCCAAACCAGATGCGCTACCAGGCTGCGCTACACTCCGATCCGAGTACTAATACAGTAGTTATTGATAATTTCAATTATAAAGAGATCAAAATTAAAAGAATTTTAGCTAAAATCTGATATATAACGATGCATGATTGTTAGCTGTCCTAATTGTAAAAAGCAATTTAAAATTGATAATTCTTTAATACCTGAAGATGGACGAGAATTACAATGTGGATCGTGCAATCATGTTTGGTTTTATAAAATAGAAGATAAAAACAATGAAATATTTCAGTCAAAAGAGGAAATCGTCAGTAAAGACGTTGAAATAAAAGTTGAGAAAAAGGATGAAGAAATAGTAGAAAAAAAACCTCTACAAGAAAAAATTAAAACAGAATTAAAAAACAAAAAAGAAGAAAAAATTTCAGAAAATCAAAAAAATTTAATAACTAAAAAATCGAATATATCAGTAAACATTTTTTTTTCTTATCTAGTAGTGTTTATTATATCCTTTGTAGCATTAATTATTTTACTAGATACTTTAAAAACACCTCTTATTAACATTTTTCCTGGTTTAAAAATTATATTATTTAACCTATTTGAAACATTGAAAGATATTAAACTTTTTATTATAGACCTATCTTAAATTTTTTATGATTAATTATATATCTAAACCTTTTAAATGGTTCTTTAAACTAGAAGCTGCAAGTGGACTTGTTTTATTGTTTGCTGCAATAATTGCATTATTTATAAGTAATTCTGAGCTAGCAGATCTATACTTTGCTACTTTAAACAAATATTTATTCATAGGTATTAATAATTTTGGATTAAAATTATCAGTATTACATTGGATTAATGATGCTTTAATGGCAATTTTCTTTTTTTTCGTCACCTTAGAAATTAAAAGAGAATTTTTACAAGGAGAGCTATCAAATATTAAGCAAGCTTTATTGCCAATCATAGCTGCCGTAGGTGGAATGTTGGTTCCAGCATTATTTTATGTTTTCATAAATATAGGTGATAGTGAAACTTTAAATGGATGGGCAATTCCGTCAGCTACAGATATAGCTTTTTCTTTAGGAGTTTTGTCTTTACTTGGAAAAAGAGTACCTTTATCATTAAAAGTATTTTTAACTGCGTTAGCTATAATTGATGATTTGGGAGCAATCGTAATTATTGCCCTATTCTACTCTGGAGATTTGAGCATTAAGTATTTAACTTTAATGTTATTAGCTTTTATTGTTTTGTTATTAATTAACAAATTTAATATTAAAAAGTTTTTACCTTATTTGATTGTTGGACTTTTCCTTTGGGATTTTACACATAACTCTGGTATCCATGCTACTATTGCTGGTGTTTTGTTAGCTATGACAATTCCTCATAGAAAAAAAGAAAAAGATTTTTCTTTGTTAATAAAAATAGAACATGGAATTAGTCCATATGTTGCTTTTGGTATAATGCCACTCTTTGCATTTGCAAATGCTGGTGTATCCTTAGAGGGTATATCTTTTGCTTCGTTGCTAGATAAGGTTCCACTAGGTATAGTGCTTGGACTATTCCTGGGTAAACAACTGGGTGTTTTTATATTTTCTTATGTATCTATAAAATTTAAAATAGCTCAAATGCCAAATGACACAAGTTGGTACAATTTTTATGGCGTAGGAGTTCTTACTGGGATTGGTTTCACAATGAGTTTATTTGTTGGAAATCTAGCTTTTGCTGAAAATATTCAATACATGGATGGTGTAAAAATAGGGGTATTAACAGGATCATTGTTATCCACTTTATTTGGTTATTTTTTAATATTACTTACTCCAAATAAACCTAGTAAATGAAAATAGTAATAATTCTATTATCTTTAGTTATGTTTTTTTTTAAAACTTCATCAACTGCGAACTATGAAAAAAATTTTTATGATTTTAGTATAGAAAGTATAACTGGTGAGACAATTAATTTTAAAGATTACCAAAATAAAGTTATTTTAGTTGTAAATACTGCAAGTTATTGTGGATTTACAAAACAATATGATGAATTACAGGAATTGTGGGATCTATATAAAGAAAAAGGTTTGATTGTTCTTGGTGTACCATCTAACTCATTTAATCAAGAAAAAAATAAAAATTCAGATGTTAAAGAATTTTGTGAAGTTAATTTTGAAATTAACTTTCCATTAACAACGATTACCGAGGTAAAAGGCATAAATGCTCATAAATTATTTAAGTGGGCTAAAGATAATCATGGTAAATCAGCAGTCCCTAAATGGAATTTTTATAAAATTTTAATTAACAAAGAAGGTAGAGTTGAAGATACATTTGCATCTTTTACAAAACCATTATCAAAGAAGATAATTAATAAAATAGAAAATATTCTATAATTTTATTGTTAACCCGTCATAGGCTGGTATTACATTTTTAGGTAAAATTTTTTTAAGATCTTTATAATCTATAACTGGTGATAAATTTGTAAGAATAGCATTTTTCGGTTTAAATTTCTTAATTAATGATAGTGAAGTTTCTAAATTAAAATGAGATGGATGATAATTGTACCACAAACAATCTATTATTAAATATTTAAGATTTTTAAAATTTTTATGATCTTTATCATAAATTTTGCTTACATCACTTATATAAGCTAATTTTTTACCAATGATAAAACAATTTGATTTTACTTTTCCATGTTTAACCGTGATGGATTGAATAGTAATTTTTTTACTATTATTTTTTGAAAATATAATTTTAGGTAATTTATTTAATTTTAATGTTGCTGGATATTCTTTATAACCATTGAATATATACGAAAAGGTATTTTTTAAATATTTAGATGTATATTTATCAGCATAAACATCTATTTGCCTTCTACTATTTATGTAAAATGATCTTAAATCATTTATACCATGTGTCTGATCACCATGCATATGAGAATAAAGAACTTTATTTATTTTTTTTATTTTATGTCTTAATAGTTGATGACGTAAGTCTGGAGAAGTATCAATTAGTATATTTTCTTCAGAGGTTTGAATTAATGCTGAACACCTTGTTCTATAATTTTTTTTATTATTTGGATCACAATTTCCAAAATAACCATCTGGTCTTGGTACACCCATTGAACTACCACAACCTAAAATTATAAATTTCATAATTATTAATTAAAAAAAAGTTTATTAAAATTATTGGTAGTTTTTTTAATAAGTTCTTGTTTTGATATGTTTTTAATTTCAGCTAATTTTGATGCTGTAAAATCTATAAATGATGGTTCATTTTTTTTTCCTCTTTTAGGAACAGGCGCCAAAAAAGGACTATCAGTCTCAATTAAAATATTATCCATCGGAATAGATTTGAATGTTTCTTGTAAATCTATTGCATTTTTAAAAGTAATAATTCCACTAGCTGAAAAGTATGCATTTAAAGTCAATAATTTCTCTGAAAATTCTTTAGACCCAGTAAAACAGTGCATTAAAATTTTAATTTTTTCATTTTTATAGGAATTTAATATTTTAAAAGTTTCTTTTTCAGCATCTCTTGAATGAACAATTAATGGAGTGTTAGTTTTTATGGATGCCTCGATGTGTTCCTTAAAGCTTGCTATTTGCTTTTCTATATCGCTATTATTATAATAAAAATCTAAACCAGTTTCACCTATTCCAATGATTTTTGAATTTTCATTCAAATTGTCAATAATCTGTTTTGAGGTAATAATATTTGTAGAACTTTCATGAGGATGAATACCAATGGTGCCATAGATCATCTCATCTCGATTAATCAATTCTTTTACTTTAGAAAAACTTTCAAATGATGTTGATATAGTTAATAATTTTTCTATACCTACATCTTTAGATCTTTGTATCACATTAGCTAGGTCAGTTAACAATGGTTCGTGATCAAGATGACAGTGTGAATCAATCATTTTTTTTTTCTATTTTTTTAAAAAGTATATCTATTTTATTTATATCATTACCTTTGGTTAAATACTCATTATTTGCGAGTGTATTTAATTTTACTTTATTTTTTTCAATATTAAAAATTTTTAATGCTTTAAGGGAGGATTCAGGAATAATTGGGTACAACAAAAAACTTATTTTTCTAACAATTTCCAGTGTGGTGAAGACAATAGTATTTAATCTAATTTGATTATCTTTCTTTTTCCATGGTTCCTGATCGTTAAAATATTTGTTAGCTTCAAAAAGAGAATTAACAATATAATCAATATAAAAATTGATATTTTGATCGTCAATTTTAGATCTAATGTTATCTAAATTGTCTCTGTACTTATTTAATATTAATAAATCTTCATCTTGAAAGTTAATTTCTAATGGAATTTTCCCATCACAGTTTTTAATCGCAAAAGCAGTGACACGTTGACATAAATTTCCGTAATTATTAGCTAGATCACTATTAATACAATCTTCCAATCTATCTTGAGAAATATTTCCATCGTTTCCAAAAGAAACTTCTTTGATTAAATAGTATCTTAATGGATCTAAGCCATATTCTTTAATTATTTCTAATGGATCTAATATATTTCCTTTAGATTTTGACATCTTCTCTTCACCAGATAATATCCAGCCGTGTCCATAAACTTTCTTTGGTAAATCTATTTTAGCAGCTAATAGAAAAGCAGGCCAATAAATAGCATGAAATCTAAGTATATCCTTACCAATTAGATGTATTGAGGCGGGCCAAAATTTTTTGAATAAATCATCATTTGTATTAGGAAAATTTAATGAACTTAAATAGTTTGTAAGTGCATCAAGCCAAACGTAAATCACATGATTACTATTATTTGGTACAGGTATACCCCATGAAAAACTTTTCCTGCTTACAGAAAGATCTTTAAGCCCACTTTTTACAAAACTAATAACCTCGTTTTTTCTTGATTCTGGAGAAATAAAATCTGGATTGGACTTATAATATTCTAATAATGGTTTTTGCCATTTTGAAAGTCTAAAAAAATATGACTCTTCTTCAATCCACTCAACAAAAGATTTTGAGGATATAGCTATTTTTTTTCCATCCACTTCTTCTATTTCATCCTCGTTATAAAAGGCTTCATCTGAAACTGAATACCATCCTGAATAATTTGATAAATAAATATCATCATTTTTTTCAAGTTCGCTCCAAAGATGTTGTACAGTTTTTTTATGTCTTACTTCAGTAGTTCTAATAAAATCGGTATTTGATAAATTTAAAGTTTCAGAGAGATCTCTAAAAGTTTGGCTTATTTTATCACAAAAAATTTGAGGTTCCTGTCCAGCTTTTTCTGCAGATCTCTGTATTTTTAAACCATGTTCATCTGTGCCTGTAAGAAAATGAACCTTATAATCATCTATCAATTTAAACCTGGCAAAAAAATCAGCAATAATGCTTGAATATGCATGACCCATGTGAGGTTTGGCCGATGGATAATATATAGGTGTGGTAATATAAAAAGTTTTATCCATTTAGCACTTTATCCTCAAATTCCATAAACAATATTTCCTCGTCTAAATTATAAATTTTAGTATTCTTTATTGATTCTATAAAATAGTGATATGAGTGAAGTAAATTTATATTCTTTACACATATATTACTTCTAAAATAAAGTTCAATAAAAGAGTAAAGAATTTCATTTATTAATTTATCTTTTTTATAAATTTTATTTCTAATTATAGTTTTTAGGAACTTAGTTAAATTTATATTAACAAGATCTAACTCATGTTGTTCAGAGAATTTTATCAATTTAAATAATTTACCTGGAGTAATATAGTTATCTAATAGTTCATTATTGATAATATTATTTATATCATCGTTGAGTATTTTGTTAATAATTCTAATTGACTGATTTCTTGTTAAAAAAACTTTAAAATTTAAACATCTTGATTTAAGTGTGGGAAGAACTCTTTTATTGTTGTTTACTAAAATGAAATTGATATTTTCATTAGGCTCCTCTAAAGTTTTTAATAAAGCATTAACAGAATTTATGTTTAATAGCTCAATATTATCTATAAGAACAAACCTATTTTTATTATTAAACGAAGATTTATTTAAATTTATTATTAACTCTCTAATTTGATTTATATCAATATTTTTTTTATCCTCAGCAACATCAATTAAATTAAAATTTGAATTAGATTTATTTTGTATAAGTTTAAAAGATTTATTCTCAGAATTAATTTTGTAATTTTTATAATCATAAGGATGTTCCTCATTTTTTGATAATACAAAATTAATTAAATGGTAGGCTAATGTTGATTTTCCAATCCCTTTTTCACCAGATAAAAGAATTTTATTAGGTAAATTATTATTTATATATAATTGAGACAAATTATTAAAAATTTCATTATGCTCAATTAAATTTGTTTGTGATGCAGAATCTAAATTCATTTAATTAACTTTTTTATTTGATTAATAATTAGATCTTCATTTCTTTTAATATCTAAATTTGAATTAATTATTTTATAAAATTTTTTATTAAAAGCTAATTTTAAAAAACCTTTTTGAACCTTTTGGTAAAAACTCATTTTAAACTTATCATATCTATTTAGCGATTTTCTTTTTTTTAATCTCAGAAAAAGATTTCTTTTATTTACAACATTAAGAAAAGTAAAGTTAACTTTAATATTATTTAATAAAAATTGATTTATTGTATTTATTATTTGTAAATTAACTCCCATTCCATAATGCTGGTATGCAATCGTAGAGTCTGTAAATCTATCGATTAAGATTATTTTTTTTTTATAAAATTTTTTAATAAGATTGATATTTTCGCTTCTAGCAGCTAAGTATAAAAGTAAATCTGTCTTAACATTGAAATTAGATTTTTTATTTAAAATTAATTTCCTTATTTTTTCAGAATTTAGACTTCCACCTGGTTCTCTTATTTTTATGTAGCTAATTTTTTTTTTATCGAAATATTTTGATACTTTAGCTATGTGGTGACTTTTACCACTGCCTTCTATGCCTTCAAAAACGATGATTGGTTTTTTAGACATCACCCCAAATTAAATAATTTAGAGATTTTAGTAATCTTGAAACAAAATTGACTTTTTGAACTTCTTTTAAGGCATGTAAATCATACTCATCAACTAATTCTTGATCATAAACTACTCTTAGTTTTGCTATTTTTTGATTTTTTTTAATTGGAGCTTCTATAGGTCCTTCATATTTTATAGAGATTTTTAATAATTTTTTTTTTGCTTTTTTAATTGTTTTATAGATATCTTTTGGAGAGTACACTTCAACTGTTTTATCTTTGCCCAACCATACATCTATTTTAGCAAATGCATCATTAGCTTTTGTAATCTTAACTAAATCAAAATTTGTTAGTCCATAAGTTAAAAGTTTTGTACTTTCTTTTGATCTTGAATTTTTTGAACTAAAGCCACTTCCAACTGATATAAGTCTTCTGCCATTTCTATTTATAGATGAGGCTAGGGAATATTTTTCATATGATAAATATCCTGTTTTAATACCATCAGCATTAAAGTTTTTATAAAGCAATGGGTTTCTATTACCTTGTGTTATAGGATCTCCACCCGTTCTATCCCAAGTGAATTTTGTTTCTTTAAAATATTCATAAAATTTAGGATAATTTTTTATTAAATACCTGGACATAATCATAATATCTCTAACAGTAGAAAGGTTATCAGGTGAATTTATACCTGAAGAGTTAGAGAAATTAGTATTCACCATTCCAATTTCTTTTGCTTTCTCAGTCATCAAAAAAGCAAATTCTTCCTCTGTACCTGCTATACCTTCAGCTAAAGCGATGCATGCATCATTACCGGATGAAATAATTATACCCTTAAGAAGATTTTCCACTGATATTTCATCACCAACCATTATAAACATTGAGGAATATCCTGCTTGAGATAATCTCCAAGCATTTTCAGAAACTATAAATTTATCATCAAGACTAAGTTCTCCATTTTTAATTAAATCAAATGCAATTATTGAAGTCATTATTTTAGTCATAGATGCTGGAAATATTTTTCTATCAGCATCTTTTTCAAATAAAATTTCACCAGAATGATAATCTAGTAGAATTGCCGTTCGAGCTTTGATATCAAAATTGGCAAAAGCAAAATTTAAAGTAATAAGATTACAAAATAAGTAAATTAATATTTTTTTATACATCCTTTAGAATTTTTAAGTTTTCAAAATTCAGTTGCCTCATTTCATCAAATGACTCTTGAAGTTTTTTTATATCATTAAATGGTCCTAATAATACCCTATATTTTGTTTGTGATAACTTTTTAATAACTGGGTTTTTTATATTGGTTTCATCTTTAATTCTTTGAATCATATTTGTAGCTGAATCTTCATAATAAAAATCTGCAATTTTGATTGAATATAAAAAATTCTTTGTAAAAGTCTTTTCTTCTTTTTTTTCCTCATTTACTTCTAAATTATCAATAGTAATTCCATCAATTGGAGCTTTTTCAGCAACATTTTTTTCTTCCTCATAGGTCTTAGCTTTCTTTGCTACAAAGGTTGATTCATTCGATATTAAAAAAAGATTTATATATGGTTCATTTGAATTAAGTGACAATTCATCAACAATTCTTTGAGTAATTACAGAATTATAAAAATCAGAAAAAATTGCGTCATTAGATATTACTTCAGCAATAATGGTTTTTTTATTTTGAGGATTAGTAATTTTAACAAAAGAACCTTTTTTTATTTTTTTATGAAAAATATGTAGTGATCTATTATTTATTTTCTTTGATATTTTTTTTTCATTATATAAATTTTCATTATAAATAAATGCAAAACCTTGATTACTATAATCTCTATCAAAAATAAAATTTAAATTATCAACTTCTAGATTAGTTTTTTTTGTTGATACAGAATCTTTTTTAAGAATTTTAGTCTTAATTTCGATTTTTTTCTCTTGTTCTACATCTATTTGTTTGCAAGCAATTAATAAAAATAAAAAAAATAATGAAATAATATTTTTAAAGTTCATTTTTAAATTTATTTTTTAGTGTGCAAACAGCTAAAGCAAATCTCAATGATCTATTCCATTGTAGAATTACTTCATAATTGTTAAATACTATATAAGCCGGATTTAAGGTTTCAGCATCAGGGATTATATCTTTATCAGGAGTTATGATGGCAACATTTAAATTATCTAATTTGTCGTCTATTTCATTACTATTATTAATATATTTTCTAAGATATTTTAATTTTTTTTTGTCATGAATTTTTTTTGCAGAAATATTTAAATATTTACTAGGTATTTGATCTGATAAATCTATTTTATAATAACAAGGTTCGCTACTTTTCCATCCTATTTGATTTAAGTAATTTGATGCTGATGCATAGGCATCCTTATTATTTTTTAAATCGATAGATCCATTATCATCATAATCGATGGCATAGTTTTTCATTGTGGAAGGCATAAATTGAAAAAAACCAAATGCACCTGCCCAGGATCCGTAAAGTGTGTTACGATCTATTTGTTTTTTATCTATTAACTTTAAAAGAATTATAAGTTCTTTTGTAAAAAAATCTGATCTTCTTTTATCAAAACTTAAAGTTGCTAAAGAAGATAAAATATCCATTTTACCCACATAAGTTCCAAAATTTGTCTCAATACCCATCAAGGATAAAAGTAATTCCTTTTCTATGTTAAATTTATTTTCTATAGAATTTATTAATCTTGAATTTTTTTCATAAAATTTTTTTCCTAATGAAACTTTTTTTGATGATGTTCTTTTTGAAATATAAGTCTTTGTATCTTCGTAAAATTCAGGCTGATATCTGTCATATTTGATAACATCTGATAAGAATTTAGTATCAGACATAACTAAATCAAAAGTTTCTTCCGAAATGTTATTTTTCAGAGCTAGTTTTTTAAAATTTACTTTCCAATTCTCAAAATCTTTGTTGATATCAGCGAAAGAACTACTAATAGAAATTAATATAAAAAACACTAAAAACCTAATTTGTTTCATGCAAATCCTTTAAATATATAATTACAGCAATCCAAATAAAAATAAAACTAACAAATTTTGTAATTGAAAAAGGCTCATCGTAATAAAAATATCCTAATAAAAATTGTAATGTAGGTGTAATATAAAAAATCATTCCAGTTGGTCCTAAACCACATAATTCAACTCCTCTAACATATAAAAACAATGGTATAACAGTCATTGGTCCTGCAAGAAAAATAAATAACATCATTGGGGGATCTGATAATTGAAAATCATTATATCCTCTACTTGCGATGAAATAAAATGCTATCAACGCAAATGGTAATATAAATAAGCTTTCAATTAAAAGACCTACATCTGTGTCAACGTTAATTTTTTTTCTAATTAGATTGTAGAAGCTCCAGCTAAGTGCAACAATTAAACCTACCCATGGTAATGAGCTAATACTAACAACTAATAAAAAAAAAATTGATAATACAACTAATATAATTGAAAAAATTCTTTTTTTATTTAGTTCTTCTTTAAAGAAAATATAACCTAGCATTACACTTAAAATTGGCATTATAAAATATCCAAAACTAGCATCAATTATTCTATCTGTAGCAATTGCATATATCCAGACTCCCCAATTAATTAAAATTAAAAATCCTGATATAAATAAATAAATTAAATTATATTTATTTTTGATAATTTTAAAAAAAATACTCCATTTAGAAAAAATAAAAGTAGTTAATATTAAAGTAAATACTGTCCACAAACATCTATGAACAACTAATTCAATATGTCCAATATATGAAATGGATTTAAAATAAATAACACCAAAAAAACCCCACCAAAAAGATCCAAATCCAGCAAGTATTAAGCCTTTATTAAATTCTTTATTCATATGATGTTCTGTGTATAGCTATAAACAAGTTTATTAGACTATTTTATGGTTGAATTAAATAATTATAATTATAAAACCTTGCTCACGGAGAGATGGCTGAGCGGTTGAAAGCACCGGTCTTGAAATGCCTAGGATCCCCTACTCACCTTACGAAAATTCACATACTTATCAGGCCATTACTAACTTTTTCAATTTTACCTTTTACGAAAAACGCATCATTATTAACTTGCCTAAGCTATCAAACTTGTACGCCACTTGTACTTTAAGTTAAATTTTTTTTCTAAAAAAATTATTTTTAATCCACCTAAAATAAAACCAAGTGTAAATTACAAATAGTGGTATGACTACAAAACTTAAATATTTCATAATACCTGCAAAAGCCCAAACTAACGGTTGAACCCTTAACTCAGCATCAATACAATTAGATAGTTTTTCTTCTTCAGTACCTTCTCGTCCAAAATAATTATTTTTTTTACAATAATCAGTTAGAAAACCAATTTCATCTTCTGATGTATAAAAAGGTGATTTTACATACTCGTGATTTTGATAGGAATTTCTTCCTAGAATTTCATTAACTGCCCAAATGGAGGTAAATATTCCTGGTAACAAAATTAACAAAAACAATATTGATAATAGAAAAGTTTTTACAATTTTCATTAAGGTATTTATTTAAAGCCTCTGTATAACCATAAGTAGGTTTTCTTTAAAAAGAACCATAAAAAGAGAACTAGTAAAGGACCACCAATACTAATTTGAACAGCAAAGTTAAGTGCACGTCTATCGTGATTTATAAATTTTTCACAATCTTTAAGACTATAAAACCTAAATATATTAGTGGCATAATCAGTTTTGTCTTTTAAACTATACAGCGTATAAACATCCATACCAGTTGTAGATTTTCCAATACAAGTGAGAGATAATTCTTGTTCCTCTTTAGCTTGTTTAATCATATCATCTGCATAAATTACTACTGCAACAAAACAAACCCATAGTATAGAAAGCAATATCCAAACTCTAAATAAGCCTTTATCCAGTTTTTTTATTTCAAGAAATTCAAAAAAAACGTTTTTACTCATAGGATTTTATAGGATAACTTGTACGAGACTTGTACGCTAGACTTAATTTTGGAAAATAAATAATCTATTTTTTGTTGAATTTTGAAATTTTACTTATAAAACCTTGCTAACGGAGAGATGGCTGAGCGGTTGAAAGCACCGGTCTTGAAAACCGGCAAAGGGGCAACTCTTTCCTGGGTTCGAATCCCAGTCTCTCCGCCATTACTTAACCTTATATTCAAAATTTTTAAATAAAAATGTTACGTTATTATTTTCAATTTCAAAGTCAGTTTTAATACCATTATAAAAATTATACAAATTAGTATCATCAATATTTAATAGTTTTTCTAAATTTACCAAATCTTGATCATTTAATTTATTAATGTAAGTTTTTGAAAAAGTTCCTAGAAGTTTATCCATTTCTTTTGTGCCTCTATAATTGGAACGATAAAGAATTTTTTTTTTTAATTCATCTATATTGATCATAAATATTATAATATATTAGTAGTTAATGAATAATAAAACAAATTATCAATATTTGTTATCTGATTTAAACTCTTTAAAAGGTGTGGGACTTAAAACTAAAAATCTTCTTAAAAAAAAAAATATTAATAATTTATTTGACTTATTATGGAAATTACCAAAATCATACACAGATAGAAGTTTTTCATCAAAAATCAAAGATTTAAAAATAGGAGAAGTTCAAACAGTCACAATAATTCCTCAAAAATATAATTTTCCAAGAATGAGAAACCTACCAAATAGAGTTTCATGTAAAGATGAAACTGGAGAAATTGATTGTATTTTTTTTAATAGTTATGAGGGATATGTAAAAAAAATACTTCCTTTAGGTAAAGAAATAACTGTTAGTGGAAAAATAGGTCATTTTAGAAATAGATATCAGCTAACTAATCCTAAATATGTATCTGAGGACTCATCTATTATACAACAAATTCATAATAAATATTCTTTAACCGAAGGTATTAGTGAAAAACTATATAATAAAATTATAGAACAAATTATTAAAAATTTACCAATTTTAACAGAATGGCATTCAAAAAATATACTAAATAAATTTGGAAATATAAGTTGGAATAATTCTATAAAAGAACTACATAAAGCAGAAAATATAGGTAAATATAAAAATAATTTTTATCAGAGACTCGCATTTGACGAAATATTTTCAACTTTTTTAGTTAATTCTGAAATAAGAAAAAAAATTAGAAAAGTTAAAAAAAAAAGAAAAATAATTAATATCAAAATACAAAATTCATTTATTAATAAATTAAGTTTCTCTTTAACGAGTGATCAAATCAAATCTCTAAAAGAAATTAATAAAGATTTAAATTCATCAAATAAAATGTTTAGGCTGCTTCAGGGTGATGTTGGAAGTGGAAAAACAATTGTTGCTCTTATTGCGGCCTTAAACACTATAATTTCTGGATTTCAAGTTACTTTCATGGCTCCCACAGAGATACTAGCAAGACAGCATTATAATCTTGCTAAAAAAATATTCCCAAAGTCTGTAAATATAGAATTAATCTCAGGTAAATCTGAGTATAAAAAAAAGAAAGAAATTTTAAATAACTTGGAAAATAACAACATAAATATTATTTTTGGCACACACGCTGTATTTCAAAAAAAAGTTATGTTTAATAAACTTGGTTTAATAATTATTGATGAGCAGCATAAATTTGGAGTAAATCAAAGGAAAAAATTATCTGATAAAGGCGGGACTGATTGCGATGTATTATTGATGACAGCAACACCTATTCCAAGAACTTTAACAATGACAATTTATGGTGATATGGATATTTCTATCATTAGAGAAAAACCAAAAAATAGAAAACCAATCAAAACATATAGTAAACTAGAAAGTAAAATCGAAGATGTTTTGAAATTTATTACTAAGGAAATTGGTCTTGGTAATCAAATATTTTGGGTATGTCCTTTAATCGATGAGTCAAAAAAGTTAGATCATTCATCGGTTACAGAAAAATTTCAGTATTTAAAAAAACATTATCCTAATCAAGTAGGCTTATTACATGGAAAAACAAATACTGATGAAAAAGAAAAGATATTAAACAATTTTTTAAAAAAAAAATTTCAAATATTGGTGTCAACAACAATTATTGAAGTAGGAATCGATTTCCCAAATGCTAATGTAATAATTATAGAAAATGCTAATAAGTTTGGACTATCTCAACTTCATCAGTTAAGAGGTAGAGTTGGTAGAGGTGACACAGATTCCACATGTATATTAATGTTTAAATCAAATTTGAGTGATAACGCTAAAAAGAGAATTAATATTTTGAAAGAAACTAACGATGGCTTTTTAATATCTGAAGAAGATATGAAAATTAGAGGTTTTGGTGATGTACTTGGCTTTAAACAGAGTGGTATAAAAAATTTTAAATTAGCTGATCCAATCCATAATAGCGATCTATTCTTACTAGCAGAAAAAGAAATGAGAAGAATAGAAAATTCTAATGAAGATATTGGAAAGTTTAAGCCTTTAATAAAATTATATGATAGGGCTGATATTATTAATGATATTGCTTAAGAAATTTTATTAGAAGTACCAGCAGAAACTATAAATTTTGACGCTTCCTCAAAAGACATATTTAAATAAATTACATCTTCAATAGGAAACATTAATAAAAATCCACTTGTTGGATTTGGTGTTGTTGGAACAAAAACATTAACTAAATTTTTACCAATTTTTTGAGCCATCTCACCTTTGTTTTCTTTTGTTGCAAAGCCAACTGCCCAAACACCTTTTCGCGGATATTCTATGAGAACTACACTTTTTGTACCTTCATCTTTTTTTGAAAATGTTTCTGTCATCTGCACAACTGCAGAATAGACTGTTCTTAAAAAAGGAATTCTTTTAAACAAATCATCAATTAATTTTAAAATTCTCTTACCAAAAAATGATAAAGACAATCCACCAACCAAGGTTATTAAGACAATTGTAATAATAATTTCAACGCCTGGTATATTGAATGGTAAATAACTATTTGGATTTATGTTTTTGGGTATTAGATTAGATGATATTCCAATTAAAATTTTACTTAAATAAAGTGTAAAACCAATAGGTATCAAAACAACAACACCCGCAATAAAATAATTTCTCAATGTTAAGGAAAAGGATTTTTTTGAGGTTTTTTTTGACATATTTCTTTTTAACTATAGCTAGCATAAACAACAAAAATTATTGCAATGATAAATAATACAACTAATATTTTATTGTTAAGATTCATATGATTAAATTATTATCAATTTTAGAAAGAAATGAATAGAAGAAAATTTTTAACTTATGTTGGATGTGGCTGTGGTAGTGTTATTCTTCACTCATGCACAAGTGCTCCAATTACCGAAAGAAAACAATTAAAATTAATCTCTGAAGCAAAGTTAAATGCCCAAGCATCTCAAGTTTATGAAAAAATTAAAGAAAAAGAGAAAATGAGCAGTGATACAAAAACTCTGAATGAAATAAAAGAAATTGGAAAAAAAATGGAAGAATCAATAAGTGAATATTTTTATAGAGCCAATTTAAATGATCCGACAGTTAATTTCGATTGGGAATACATTTTAATTGAAAAAAAAGTTAGAAATGCTTGGTGCATGCCAGGTGGTAAAATAGCAGTTTATACTGGCATGCTAGATGTTACAAAAAATACAAATGGGCTTGCTGCAGTAATGGGTCATGAGGTTGCACACGCCGTAGCAAAACATTCTGTGGAAAGAGCCAGCAGAGGAGCATTGATAAATACTGGAACAAAAATTATTGATATAGCAAGTGGTGGAGTGTTAACAGATATCAATAGAACAACAGGAATTAATACAGTTGGTATGTTGACACAACTAGGAATTATGAATCCTTTTAACAGGAAACAAGAAAGTGAAGCAGATTATCTTGGAATGATTTTCTCATCACTATCTGGATATGATATAAGAGAAACAGTTAAAATCTGGGAAAGAATGAAAGAATTTAATAAAGGAAAGGAACCGCCACAATTTATGAGCACACACCCCTCGTCTGATACTAGAATTACACAGCTTAATGAATGGATGAATAAAGTAATTTTAGATTATCCACCAATTAAATTTTCCTAATTTTAATTTAAATTAATATAGCAAATATTGCTATACTGAGCATTTAATTCATTTGTAAGTTCTTTGCTAAGTATAATTTCGTTCTTATTAAAAATTGGTTTTTGCACATTATAGGTATTAGATATTTCTTCATTAAAATTATTTAATATTTTTTTAAATCTTTTCTCATAATCAAATTTTTTTATTGGTGGAAACTCATAATAAATCTTGATTTTCTTTCTTAATAAAAAAAATTTTTTTTTAAGGCTTTTGTTTATTTTTTTAGGATATGTAATTTTTATAAACTGTAGATTAAAATCTAATTTAATATTGTTTGTAAATTCTTTTTTAAAATATCTAATTATAAATTTAATTAATCTATAAATATTAGAATATTTAATGAATTCTTTTTTAATTAGATACTGTTTCTCATAAATCATTTTTGGAGTATAGTAAGAAATATGATGATTTGGCAAATTATCATCAAATATAATATGTTTAAAATTATTTTTTTTTAAAAAATTTAATCTTTTTGAAAAACAAACATGGTCATCAAATATAATTAGTGTTTTATTTTTATCTAATTTGCTCCAATTATATTGTGTAATATCTTTATTTAAGTATTTTACATCATCATAAATTACTTCTCTATTAGAAAGATCTATATCGACTGAAAAAACTTCAGAATTTTTTAATACTTCTTTTATTAACCATGTTGTTTGTCCTTTCCACACTCCAGACTCAATAATGTGTTTAGGTTTAATCTTTTTTAAAAAGCAAAATAAAGCAAAACAATGATCTATCTTCATCCCACTTTGATTGTTTTTAATTGGTCTTTTTTTATAAATTTCTAAAAAATAATGTAAATTTTTTTTTAAGTAAGATTTATTAAACATATAATTTGTGGTGAGCCCTGATGGACTCGAACCATCGACCCATTCCTTAAAAGGGAATTGCTCTACCAACTGAGCTAAGGGCCCCCAAATTATTCAAATTGAATAGTTGTTATATATAGAATTATTATATTTTATCAAATATCAATTTAGACTAAAATTCTTTACTTGCTACAACTTGTCAATATATTTATCATGAAATTTATCAAAAGTACCGTCATTGATATTTTTTCTAATCAAAGACATTAATTCTTGATAAAAATTAACATTATGTAGTGTAAGCAACATTGAAGCTAAAATTTCATTTGTATTAAATAAGTGATTTAAATAGTTTTTTGAATACTTGTTCAAATTAAGATTGCTACAATCAGGATCTAATGGAGTATTATCTTTTTGATATTTATTGTTTTTAATATTGATTCTTCCTTGCCAAGTAAATGCTAATCCTGTTCTTCCAGACCTTGTTGGTAATACACAATCAAACATATCAACACCTCTCTTCACAGCACCCAATATATCCGAAGGTGTACCCACACCCATCAAGTAATGAGGTTTTTCATTTGGTAAAAATTCTTTAATATCATTTAGTACTGAGAACATCTCATCTTGTGTCTCTCCTACAGCCAACCCACCAATCGCATATCCATCAAAACCGATATTTATAAGCTCTTTTAAAGATCTAAGTCTTAGATCTTTAAACAAACCACCTTGGATAATTCCAAATAATGCTTTATGTGGATTATTACCAAATGCTTTTTTTGATCTTTTGGCCCAATTAAGTGAAAGATCCATAGATTTTTTGATTAATTCATAATCATTTGTTTTTTTTGGACATTCATCCATTATCATAACAATGTCTGAATTTAATCCTAATTGAATCCTTATACTTTCTTCTGGACTCAGATAAAATTTTTTTCCATCTACATGTGAATTAAATATAGCTCCTTTTTCTCGATCTATTTTGTTAAGTTTAGAAAGAGACATGACTTGAAAACCACCTGAGTCTGTTAATATTGGTAGATCACAGTTCATAAATTTATGCAAACCGCCAGCAGTCTGTACTCTTTCGACACCAGGTCTAATCATTAAATGATAGGTGTTAGATAAAATTATTTCTGATCCAGTTTTTTTAATATCATCTATTGTACAAGCTTTTACTGTAGCTTGAGTACCAACAGGCATAAAAGCAGGTGTATTTATATTTCCTCTATGTGTTTCAATTAATCCACATCTAGCAAATTTATCTTTTTTTAAAATATTAAAGGCAAATTTTTTTAATGCCATTAAAAAAGTTATTTAGATTTAAAGCTAATAATTTTATCTGGATCTGTAACAGTCCCATTGTTACTGTCATCACCTCTTTTAATTTTATCTACAAACTCCATACCTTCTAAAACTTTACCAAAAACAGTGTACTGTCTATCTAAGAAAGGTGCGGGTTTAAAGCAAATAAAAAACTGACTATTAGCACTATTTGGATCAGAAGATCTTGCCATAGATAAAGTGCCCCTATCATGAGGAAGGCTACTAAATTCTTGTTCTAAGTCTGGAAGATCGGAGCCACCCATGCCTGCTCTTCTTAAATCAAATTCCTTCGAGTCTGAATTGCCATATCTAACATCACCTGTTTGGGCCATAAATCCATCTATAACTCTATGAAAAACAACATTGTCATATTTTCCACTATCAGCAAGATCTTTAATTCTTTTTACGTGATTTGGGGCTACATCTTCAAACAATTCAATTTTTACATCTCCATCTTTTAATTTTAAAATCATTATATTCTCCTCAGCTATTGATTGATTAGTACTTAAAAAAAATAAAATTAGTAATTTAATAAAGACTTTATACATATTTATCTTTTAAAGATTTAATAGTACTTTTAGTAGTAAACTTTTTAATATCACCTTTTAATTTTACTATTTCTTTAACAAATCTAGAAGAAATTATTTGATTTTCGATGTCAGACATTAAAAAAATAGTCTCAATTTTCTGATTTAATTTTCTATTCATACCGGCTAGTTGAAATTCATATTCAAAATCTGAAACTGCTCTAAGGCCTCTTAAAATAATATTAGACTTATATTTTTTACATAAATCAGTCGTTAAGGAAGCAAATGAAACAACTGTTATTTTTTTTTTACTCAGATTAAGATCTTTAAATAAAGCTTTATTAACAATATCTATTCTTTCATTTGTGCTAAAAAGGTAGTTTTTGTTACTTTCTTCAGAAACACCTACAATAATTTTATCAAATAATTTTAATGATTTTTTAATAACATCTATATGTCCAAAAGTAATTGGATCAAATGTACCAGGGTAAATAGCTGTTTTAGGCATTAAATTAAATTATCATCAATTTTAATAGATGAAACAACTTTTTCCTCACCTGACAATTTAATAATTCTTACACCTTGTGTATTTCTACCTGCAGTTCTAATTTCTTTAACTGCAACTCTTATAACTCTTCCTTTGTTGGTGGATATAAGAATCTCATCACCCTCATATACTGGAAATGATGATGTTATGTTTCCGTTTCTTGGTGAATTAATAATTCCTATAATTCCTTTTCCACCTCTATTAGTTACTCTATAATCCAAATGCGAAGTTTTTTTACCATATCCATTTTCACTAATTGATAAAACAAATCTTTCTTTTGCTTTTAATTCAGATTTTTCATCTTTAGATTTTTTTCCATTTTTGCTTAACTTTGTATTGTCAATAACTGATAGTGATACTATTTGATCATTTGAAGCAAGTTCAATTCCCTTAATACCTTTTGAAGATCTTCCTTTAAAAACTCTTAATTTTTTAGCTTCAAATCTAATACACTTTCCAAACTTAGTGCTCAAAATAACATCTTGATCATCTTTACATATTTTTACACCTACAATTTTATCATTATTATCTAGTTTCATAGCTATTTTTCCAGAGGCATTAATAGATGAAAAATCTTCTAGGCTATTTTTCCTTACTTTGCCTTGAGCGGTAGCAAAAATTATTTGATAATTTATAGACTCTGTCTCGTTTTCAGGCATTGGCATAATTGAACTAATAGATTGGTGATTTTTAAGTGGCAAAATATTAAATAATGATTTACCTTTTGAGGTTGTTGAGCCTTCTGGAATTTTCCAGGCCTTTACCTTGTAAACCAAACCTTCTGTTGAAAAGAAAAGTACTGATGTATGTGTGTTTACTGATAAAGTTTGTATCACAGAATCTTGATCTCTTGTTGTTATGCCTGATTTGCCTTTTCCACCTCTTTTTTGCTTTTTAACTCCATCTAAAGAGCCTCTTTTAATATAGCCTTGAAGTGTCACTGTAATAATTACAGATTGTTTTTGAATAGTTTCTTCAATATCATAATTTAAAACAGCATCAATAATTTTAGTTCTTCTTGGTACAGCAAATTTTTCTTTAATATTTTTTAATTCATCACTAATTACTTTTAATAATTCTTTTTTAGAAGATATAATTTTCTTATATTTTGAAATTAGTTCAGCTAATTTTTTAATTTCTACCTCTATTTCATTAATTCCAAGGGCAGTTAATTTCTGTAATCTTAATTCTAATATAGCTAAGACTTGTGGTTCCGAAAGAGAATATAAATTCTTACCTTTCTTACCTTCTACTAGAGAAATTAGTTTTTGTGATTTATTAATTTTCCATTTAGTTTTTAAAATAGAAGATTTTGCATCATCTGGTGTATTAGATGATCGAATAATTTTTATAATTTTATCTAAATTTTCTACTGATACAGATAAACCAATTAATATATGTGCTCTTTCTTCTGCTTTTTGAAGATCGAACTTAGTTTTTTTAATTACTACATCTTCTCTAAAAGATAAAAAATTTGATAAGAATTCTTTAAGCGAACATGTCTTTGGTTTACCTTCAACTATTGCAAGAGTATTAAAACCAAATGAACTTTCTATTTGAGTATTTTTATATAGTTGTCTTTTTATGGTTTCTGGCTCAACACCATTTCTTAAATCAATCGCAACTCTAATACCTTCTCTATTTGACTCATCTCTAATATCTCTTATACCTTCAATTTTCTTTTCCCTAACAAGCTGTGCAATTCTCTCATTTAAAACTGATTTATTAACTTGATATGGTATGGAAGTTATCACTAATCTTTCACGACCATTTTTTTGTTGTTCAATGGAAACTTCTCCTCTTATTTTGAAAGATCCTCTTCCGTTATTATAACCCTGTTTGATAATATCTTTACCAATAATAACTCCACCAGTTGGAAAATCAGGACCAGGAATATGTTTCATTAGGTCTTTAATTTTAATATCTTTATTTTCTATTAAGGCTAAAGTTCCATTAATAATTTCTCCTAGATTATGAGGAGGTATACTTGTTGCCATTCCAACTGCAATACCGCCAGCACCATTTACTAATAAATTAGGAAATTGAGCAGGTAAAACACTTGGTTCTTTTTCTGTTTCGTCATAATTACTTTTGAAAGAAATAGTATTTTTTTCAATATCATCAATTAAGTATTGTGAAACTTTTGATAATCTTGTTTCTGTGTATCTCATAGCAGCAGCTGGATCTCCATCAATAGATCCAAAGTTACCTTGACCTTGAACAAGCGGTAAGCTCATTGAAAAATCCTGGACCATTCTAACTAAAGCATCATAAACTGACTGATCACCATGCGGGTGATATTTACCAATTACATCTCCAACTATTCTTGCAGATTTTCTAAATTGTTTTGACCAATCATAACCACCTTTGTACATTGCATATAAAATTCTTCTATGAACAGGTTTTAAACCATCTCTTATATCTGGAAGAGCACGGCTAACAATAACGCTCATTGCATATGAAAGATAAGATGAGCTCATCTCATCATGCATTGAGATAAGTTTTATATTTTTGCGCTTTGTCTCTTCAGTTTTTTGCATAGAAATTAAAATGGAATTTCGTCATCCATGTCATTTGACACTTGTGAAGAATCCTCAATATTATTTTGTTGAGTTGTGTCATTTTGAATACCTCCACCAGAGCTACCGCCACCAAGCATTGTAAGTGATGAATTATATCCTTGTATAATAATTTCAGTTGAATACTTGTCTTGACCAGATTGTTCATCTTTCCATTTTCTAGTTGTGAGTTGACCCTCAACATAAATTTGTGCACCCTTCTTCAAGTACTGCTGTACAACATTAACTAGACCTTCATTAAATACAACTATACGGTGCCATTCAGTTTTTTCTTTTCTTTCACCACTATTTTTATCTTTCCAAGTTTGACTAGTTGCAAGACTAAGTCTAGCAACACTTTTACCGTTTACCATTTGCTTGATTTCAGGATCTGCGCCTAAACGACCAATTAATAATACTTTATTTAAACTTCCAGCCATAATATTTAATATTTGTTAAATTAATTAATTAGATTTATATCACAATTATTCTGAATATTAATTTTATTAACTCAAAGCAACAAAAATTATGATGAAAAAGATAGTTATTAAGGGTGCTAAAGAACATAATTTGAAGAATGTTTCTGTTGAGATTCCAAAAGACAAATTTATTGTCATAACTGGGCTATCTGGATCCGGAAAGTCATCCTTAGCCTTTGATACTATATATGCAGAAGGTCAAAGAAGATATGTTGAGAGCTTATCTGCATATGCAAGACAATTTTTAGACAAAATGAAAAAACCTAATGTAGACCTAATCGAAGGATTAAGTCCTGCTATTGCTATTGAGCAAAAAAATACATCCAAAAATCCAAGATCAACTGTTGCAACAGTGACGGAAATTTATGACTACATGAGAGTTTTGTTTGCTAGAGCAGGTATACCCTACTCACCTTATACCGGTAAACCAATAACATCACAAACTATAACTCAGATTGTTGATTTAATTAAGAATTTGCCTAAAAAGTCTACTATTTATATTTATGCCCCTGTTGTTCGAGGTCGTAAAGGTGAATATAAAAAAGATATTTTAAGTTATAAAAGAAGAGGATTTAGAAAAATAAAAATTGATAATGTTTTATACGATATAGAAAAATCACCTATTTTAGATAAAAAATTAAAACATGATATTTCAGTATTAGTAGACAGAATAGTTTTAAATTCAAAATTAGGTAATAGATTGGCAGAAAGCGTTGAAACAGCAGTAAATTTAGCAAATGGCTTAGTTTTTGCTGAGTATGAAGATGAAACACTTCCTCAAAAATTTAGAAAAACTAAAAAATTAATCTATTCAACAAAATTTGCGTGTCCTGAAAGTGGTTTTACAATTGAAGAAATAGAGCCAAGATTATTTTCATTTAATAGTCCTTATGGTGCTTGTGAAGAATGTGAGGGTATTGGAATGAAATTAAATGTAGACCCAAACTTAGTTATACCTGATGAAAGAAAAAGTTTAGCAGATGGAGCAATTGAACCGTGGTCAAAATCTACAACTTTATATTATGCACAAACATTATCATCATTAGCAAAACATTATGGTTTTTCATTAGATGAAAAATGGAAAAAATTACCAAAAAAAATTAAAGATATAATTCTTTATGGTTCAGATGAAGATGAAATCAAATTTAATTATGATGATGGTTATGAAAAGTATTCTTACAAAAAAGCATTTGAAGGGGTAATTAACAATCTCGAAAGAAGATTTTTAGAATCTGATAGTGAATGGAAAAGAGAGGCTATAGCAGAATATCAATCTGATACAGCTTGTGAAGGTTGCAATGGCGATAGATTAAAAGAAGAAGCATTATGTGTAAAAATAAATGATTTAAATATTAGTGAAGTTACAAAAAAATCTATTTTTGATGCAGCTGTATGGTTCAAAAATTTAGAAAAAAATCTTGATAAAAGGCAATTTAAAATAGCTGAACACGTATTAAAGGAAATTAATGAAAGATTGAATTTTCTTTTAAATGTAGGTTTGGATTATTTAACTCTTTCTAGAGAGTCAGGAACATTATCTGGTGGAGAAGCTCAAAGAATAAGATTGGCATCACAAATAGGTTCTGGTTTGACTGGTGTACTTTATGTATTAGATGAGCCTTCAATCGGTCTTCATCAAAAAGATAATGTTAAACTTATTAATGCATTAAAAAGACTACGAGACCTCGGCAATACAGTGATTGTTGTTGAACATGATACAGAAACAATGGAAAATGCTGATCACATAATTGATCTTGGACCTGAAGCAGGTAGTAATGGCGGTCAGATAACTTCACAAGGATCTTATGAGGAGATTAAAAAAGATAAAAATAGTATTACAGGACAGTATTTAGCTAATAAAAAAACAATTGAGATACCAAAATCAAGACGTTTAGCAAAGAATGGTAGATTTGTTGAAATTAACGGGGCAAGTGGAAACAATCTAAATAATGTTAATCTTAAAATTCCTACTGGAACTTTTACTTGTGTCACGGGTGTTTCTGGAAGTGGTAAATCTACCTTAATTCTTCAAACTTTATTTCATGCTTTAAACTTAACTTTAAATAATAAAGCCAGAAAAACTCCAAAATCCTTTAAAGGTTATAAAGGTGTAGAGTTAATAGATAAAATTATTGATATTGACCAATCTCCAATTGGCAGAACACCAAGATCAAACCCAGCTACCTATACAGGTGCTTTTGGGCCTATAAGAGATTGGTTTACAAGTTTACCTGAGTCAAAAACAAGGGGTTACAAACCTGGAAGATTTTCTTTTAATGTTAAAGGCGGAAGATGCGAAGCATGCGAGGGTGATGGAGTAATTACTTACGAAATGCATTTTTTGCCAGATGTTTACATACAATGTGATGAATGTAAGGGAACCAGATATAATAGAGAAACATTAGAAATTAAATTTAAGGGAAAAAGTATAGCTGATGTATTAGATATGTCAGTAGATGAAGGATGCGAATATTTTGAAAATATTTCAAATATAAAGACTAAACTACTAACTCTAAAAAAAGTTGGATTAGGATATATAAAAATTGGACAACAGGCCACTACGCTTTCTGGAGGTGAGGCTCAAAGAATTAAGCTTGCCAAAGAACTTTCCAAAAGATCCACTGGTAGAACAATGTATATATTGGATGAACCTACAACCGGTCTGCACCAACATGATATAAAAAAACTTTTAGAAATTCTCCACACCTTTGTTAAATTAGGTAATACTGTAATTGTAATTGAACACAATCTAGATGTCATTAAAACAGCTGATTATATAGTTGATATGGGTCCTGAAGGTGGTGTCAAAGGTGGAAACATTATTGCTGAAGGAAAACCAGAGGAAGTCTCCAAAATAAAAGAGAGTTATACTGGACAATTTTTAAAACCCTTATTAAACTAATTTAACGACTTAAATATTTTAACAAATTAGTGTATATTAAAATGGAATCATGACAAATTTATTAACATCTTTATCAAAAACAATTCACGCTTCATTAGCGCTAGCTATTATTTTGTTTCTTGGTTTGTTTTATTTAAATGATGGTATTGCTTTTGACACTTTATTCTGGAGTTGGTTATTTAGATATATACATGTGATTGTTGCAATTATGTGGATTGGATTACTTTGGTACTTCAATTTTGTTCAAATTCCAAACATGGGAAAAATACCAGATGAACAAAAACCAGCTATAGGAAAAGTAATAGCTCCAGCAGCGTTATTTTATTTTAGATGGGCTGCAGCCTTTACTGTTATTTCTGGTTTAATTCTTGCATTACTTAATGGTTATTTGCATGATGCAATGACGTTGAGTATTGGTTCGGGAGTTCCTAAACATACAGCTATTGGAATAGGTATGTGGCTTGGAATTATAATGGCTTTCAATGTTTGGTTTGTTATTTGGCCAAATCAAAAAAAAGCTTTAGGTATTGTGGAAACTGATCCTGAAACTAAAGCAAAATCTGCAAAAACCGCAATGTTATTTTCTAGGACAAATACATTATTGTCCCTACCTATGCTACTTACAATGGTTGCGGCTCAAAATATATTTTAATTTATTTTTGATCATCTTCTCTTAAGACTGTTTTTTGAGATACTCTTAGTCTTACCAATACAGTATTTGCAATATAGATTGAAGAGTATGTTCCAAAGACTACTCCAAGTATCATCGCAAGAGAAAATCCTTTTAGAATCTCTCCACCAAAAAAATATATTGCTAGTAAGGCTAGTAATGTAGTTGCTGAAGTAATAATTGTTCTTGATAAAGTTTCGTTAATAGAAATATTTGTTAATTCAAATATTTTTATATCTGAATATTTTCTTAAGTTTTCTCTGACTCTGTCAAAAATTACCACTGTATCATTCATAGAATAACCAACAATAGTTAGTACAGCTGCAATAATTGACAAATTAATCTCCAAACTAAATAGTGAAAAAACACCTAAGGTAACAATAACATCATGAAATAGTGCAAGAATTGCACCTAAACTAAATTGCCACTCAAATCTAATCCAAATATAGATTAGCATTAAAGCTAAGGATAATGATATTGCAATTACACCTGATTTTAATAACTCTGCGCTAACTTTAGGACCAACATTCTCTACTCTTCTAAAGTCATAGTTGTTAGCAAAAGTATTATCTAAATTAGATTTTATTTCTTCAATTATATTTTTCTTGTTATCTTTATTTTCAAATTTAATAAGAAAATCGGTATTGTTACCAAATTTTTTAACTGAAATATCACCTAAATTCATTTGATTAAACTTATCTCTTAATGTGCTGACATTAATTTTAGAATCTGATGCCCTTAATTCAATTAAAGTACCACCTTTAAAATCAATACCGAAATTAAGTCCTTTAAAAACAAGTAGTAATAAAGAACAAACAATTAAAGCTGTTGATAATAAATTAAAGTGATTATAATATTTGTTGAAAGCAATCATTATATTAAACTTTCCTTATCTTTGTTTCTTGCCACATATATACTGGTGAATAATCTTGCTATGAAATAAACAGAGAATAGCGTCGTAAATATTCCTACACCTAATGTTACAGCAAAACCTTTTACCGGTCCGGAACCCATAAAAAATAAAATAATTGCAGCTAATAAAGTTGTAATATTAGCGTCTAAAATAGCTGTTCTTGATTTTGTATAACCACCATCAAATGCTAAGATATTGTTTTTTTCATCTTTTAATTCTTCTTTAATTCTTTCAAATATTAAAACATTAGCATCGACTGCCATACCGACAGTTAATATAATACCTGCAATACCAGGTAGGGTTAATGTTGCTTCAAAAAGTGTTAATACTCCTAAAAGGATAAATAAATTAACAATTAGTGTAATATTAGTAATTAATCCAAAAACTTTATACTTAACAAACATAAATATTATAACCAACATAAAACCAATTGCTAAAGCAATCATACCAGCATTGATCGAATCTTGACCTAGATCAGGTCCAACAGTTCTTTCTTCGATAATTTCTAGTGGTGCTGGTAAAGCACCTGATCTTAATAACAATGCTAAATCTGTTGCAGATTGAAAAGTAAAACCACCACTAATTTGGCCTGATCCACTTGCTATAGTGTCTCTAACAACTGGAGCACTAATAATTTTACCATCCAAAACAATAGCTAATTGTTTGCCTATGCCTGTAGAAGTAGCTTTACCAAATCTTTTTGCACCTACCCTGTCAAGAGTAAATGAAACAATAGTTTGATTTGTTTGTGTATCCATTTTAGGCTGTGCATCTAACAAATTTTCTCCACTTATTATTATCCTTTTACTAACAACAGCTTCTTCCAGACCATTTTCAAATTTTAATTTCTCAACTCCAAATCTGTCATTTTCATTGTTTGTTACAAACCTAAATGTAAGATTTGCAGTCTTTCCAAGTAGTGATTTAATCCTCATAGGGTCATCCAAACCAGGAAGTTCAACTAAAATACGGTTATTGCCTCTCTTTAATATATTAGGCTCATTAGTTCCTACTTCATCTACTCTTCGTCTCACTATTTCTATTGCCTGGTCTTGTGAGGAAGTTTTTAATTTTATCAATCCTTGTCTTGAAAAGTTAACTTTAAGATTTAATCCTGTATCTTCGATTTCAAGTTGATGTGATTTAAATCTTGGATAGTAAGGGTTTAAGTCACTCTCTTCATCTTGAAATACATCTATTACTGATTGTTTCTTATCATTAGTTACATTAAAAAAAATATTTTGGTTTTCAATTTTAATATTATTTATTTTAATATCATTTTCTTTGAAATAATTTCTTATAGTTGTTGTAAGATTTTGAAGTTTCTGCTCTATTACGGGTTTATTATCAATTTCTAGTAGCAAATAAGATCCACCCTGAAGATCTAATCCTAAATTAATTTTTTTATTAAAAAAACTATCATCAAATTTAAATAGGTTTGATGACGCTATCAAAACAAAAAGAATTGAAAATAGAGATATAAATAAAATTCTTAATTTAGAAAAATAAAGCACTTAACTAAAAATTATTATTTTTTAACTTCTTGTGTATTTGTATCTAAGAGACTTTGAATACCAGTTGATTTAACAATCTCAACTTTTACATTTTCAGCTATTTCAACTTCAACTTTATCATTATCAATCAGTCTCTCAACTTTACCAGTGATACCACCAGAAGTAACAACCTTGTCACCTCTTTTTAGACTTTCAACCATTGCCTTATGTTCTTTCACTTTCTTTTGTTGTGGTCTGATTAAGAAAAAATAAAAAATAACAAAAATTAAAATTAGTGGTATAAATTGTCCTATTCCTGAACCTTCCATAAATCTCCTTATAAATTATGTGAATATTTATACTATCTATTTGATTAAAACAACTTTATTTAACTGAAATCAAATCTAAATTATTCATATACGGTCGCAACACTTTAGGAATAATAATTGAACCATCTTTTTGTTGATAGTTTTCCAAAATAGCAATTAAAGTTCTTCCCACAGCCAAACCACTTCCATTCAATGTACCAGCAAAAACAGTTTCTTTATTTTTATTTTTGTATCTTGATTTCATTCTTTGTGCCTGGAATGTTGAACAAGATGAACATGATGATATTTCACGATATTTATTTTCTGATGGTAACCATACTTCGATATCATAAGTTTTTTCAGCACTAAAACCCATATCACCAGAACATAAGATAACTTTTCTATAAGGTAATTCTAACTTATCAAGTATATCTGTAGCACAATTAGTCATACGCTCTAGCTCCTCTAAGCATTTTTCTTTTTCAACAATACTTACCATTTCAACTTTATAAAATTGATGCTGCCTAATCATTCCTTTTGTATCCTTACCATAACTACCAGCTTCTTTTCTAAAACATGGAGTTGAAGCAACAAATCTCATTGGTAAATCTTTTTCATTTAAAATTTTGTTTTTAACAATATTTGTTAATATAACTTCTGCAGTTGGGATTAAAAATTTTCTATCACTTCCTTCATCAAATTTTATTTCAAATTGATCATTCTCAAATTTTGGTAATTGACCTGTTCCATACATTGTAATATCGGAAGCTATCAATGGTGGTGAAATTTCTTGATAGCCATTTTGTAAAACATGAGTGTCTAGCATAAAATTTGATAAAGCTCTTTCTAATAATGCTAATTCTCTTTTTACAAATACAAATCTTGACCCTGTTGTTTTTGTTGCAAGTTCAAAATCTAGCATACCTAAATCTTCACCCAGTTCATAATGAGATTTAGGTTTAAAATCAAATTTAGGAACTTTTCCGTTTTTTAAAATTTCTACATTATCATTTTCATCTTTTCCTTTTGGGACATCTTTATGAGGGATGTTTGGTATATTGGACAATACACTGTCTAATTCTGATTTAATCTTTTTTTGTTGTTCAACAATTTTTTCTAATTCCAAAGATATTGCTTTTGATTTTTTAAATAAACTTTCATCTTTAGATTTTGAAATATTTTTTTTTTCTTTTTCCAGGGTTTCTTTTTTTTGAATTAAATCTCTATTTAATTCATCAATTTTTTTTAAATTTGCAAAATCAATTTTAACTAAACGTTTTTTAAGATCTTCTTCAAATTTAGAAAAATCTTTTCGTATATCTTTTAAATTATGCATCTGTTTTTTCTAAATTTTTATTTTCTATAAATTTTACTGAAAATATTGATAATTCATATAAAATTAATAATGGAATAGCTAAACCAATTTGAGTTATTGGATCTGGTGGTGTAAGTAATGCTGCTGCTGCAAATATAATTACCACAACATACTTTCTTCTCTTTTTTAAAAATTGACTATCAACAACGCCTATTCTTGCTAATAAACTTAAAACGATAGGTAATTGAAAACTTATGCCGAATGCAAAAATTAACTTCATAACTAATGACAAGTATTCATTTACCTTAGCTTCTAATTGAATTGGTAAACTTGTAGACATTCCTGTACTTTCAAAAGATAAGAAAAATTTAATAGCTAGAGGCATTATTAAATAATAAACAAGCATTCCACCTAGAAAGAATAGAATAGGTGTTAATACAAGATATGGAATAATCGCAACTTTCTCATGTTTATACAATCCAGGGGCAATAAATTTCCATATTTGCATTAAAATAAATGGACATGTTACAAAAAAAGCAGTGAAAAATGATACCTTAATATATGTTAGAAAAGTTTCTTGTAATGCTGTAAAAATAAGCCTTCTTTCAGATCCATCATCTTTTACTGCTTTAGCAAATGGGTCAACTAAAAAACCGTAAATATGTTCTGCAAATATATAACAAATAATAAAAAATATAATTAGAAATATAAAACTATGTATTAACCTTTTTCTGAGTTCAGTCAGATGGCTTACAAATCCACCTTCATTTTCTTCATTGCTCATCTTTTTTAGTTTCTTTTTTTATTTCGGTGTCTATTTTTTCTTCATCAATTTCTAAATTAGAAACTTCATTTTGAATGTTGCTTACATATCTTTTTGCAGTTCCTATCCAAGAGCCAGCTTTCTTTAACATTATTGGAAAATCTTTTGGTCCAAGAACAACAATTGCAATACCTACAACAATTAATATCTCAAACCAACCAATAGTAGGCATGTGATTTAATCTTTATTTTCTGAGTCTTTATTTTCGTCGGAAATATTTTTTGGCTCTGTATCATCAGCAACATCTGATGCCATTCCTTTTTTAAAACTTTTAATTCCCTTAGCTACATCGCCCATAAGACTAGAGATTTTACCTCGTCCAAATAATAAGACTACTAAAATTACTACGATTGCTATTTGCCAAATTCCTATACTCATGAAAAACTTATAACCTTTTTATAAATGATTTAAAAGTTACTTTTTTGTTAATCTTTCTCTTCTGTATCAAGAGTGCTATTTAACATCTCGTCAATATTAGAATAAATATCCTCTTTTTTTTCCTCCTGTTTTTCTTTATAGAATTTACCGGTTCCAAAGATTGCACTATCAATACTTGTGCTGTCAATTAAACCAGCAGCACCCAATTCATCAATTGTTGGTAAATCAGATAATTTTTGAAGATTAAAATGACTTAAAAATTCTTCAGTTGTTATATACTGAATTGGTCTACCGGGCACATCTTTGCGGCCACCTGGCTTAACCCAACTTAGTTCCATCAAAATTTCGAGAGTATTTGTTCCAAAAGCAACACCTCTTATTTCCTCAATCTCTGCTCTAGTAACAGGCTGGTGATAAACAATTATAGCTAAAGTCTCAACAGCAGCTCTTGAAAGTTTCTTTTCAACAGTCTTTTCTTTAGACATTAAATTTGATAAATTTGGTGAAGTTCTAAAAGACCACTTATCTTTTATACAAACCAGATTAATTCCACGATGAGTGTATTCTTGCTGCAACTTCTCTAGGGACTTAATTACACTACCTTTTTTTGTAATCTTGCTTTCAATTGTATCAACATCTAATGGTTCAGCGGCAGCAAAAATAATTGCTTCAATTTCTTTTTCTAAATCAGTTAACTTAGAAGGAAATTTAACGATATTATCTTTTACAACTTTTTCTTTTTTAATCATTATTTTCCTTTACATAAATATCATCAAATAATTTATTCTGTTTCATGGTTAGGTTGCCTTCTTTAACTAGCTCTAATGAACCAGCAAATATACCAGCTTTACCAGTACGCTTATATTTTGAACCATTTTTAAAATTTTCAGGAATCAAATCATCTAATTTTTTCCAATCAATTAGTTTACCAAAAAATTCTCTTATAGTTGTAATGCCATCTTCAGTAGTAAATACAGGTAATTTAGGAATATTCATTTTTTGAAAGTCTTTAGTCATAATGATTGTTGAATACGACTTTAGAAGTTCAAATAAACTTAAATTATATTCAGTGCTATAAATTGATCTTATATTTCCTTTCATTCCTCTTGATCGAATTTCTCTTCCTAATCTTTTTCTTTTAAGCATTTGTTCAGAAAGCATTCTTATCAACTCCAATTTTTTGAGTTGTAATTTTAATTTTTCAGCAACCTCTTGAACTTTAAATTCTTCCTCAGGTGTGCCTGGAAGTAGTAATTTAGATTTTAAATATGCTAACCAAGTTGCCATCATCAAATATTCAGAGGCAATTTCTAAATTTAAGTTTTTTTCATTTGTGATATAATCATGAAACTGATCTGCTAGTGTTGTAATTGATATTTCCTCAAGATCTACTTTTTGAGCTTTAGCTAAATCTAACAATACATCTAGAGGTCCATTATAATTATTTATATCGACATTAAATAAAGCAGAATCAGAAATGGTCATGTCAGATATTAACTTAAAAATTTATAAAATAACGATGTTTTTTTTATAATAAAATTATTGAGCTTCGGTGAATTATCACCAACAATCTTCATTTCAGACAATTTTCCATTACAATGAAGGGCAAGATTACAACCTGCACTAAATGTTTTAATTACATTTGTTTGCAAATCATCTTTTAAACTTTTCATTGATAAATCGTCTGAAATCAAAATGTTTTTAAAACCTATTTTATTTCTTATTAATTTTATAATTTTTTTTGAGTGTGTCGCAGTATTTAATTTATCAATACTTCGATAAATTATATGTGCTGTCATTGCAAAATAACTGTGTTTATTCTTAAAAGGAAAAAAATCATTTTTATTCAAATAATTTAAAGATTTTGTAACCACAGGAGTAAATTTATGGCTGTCTACCTTTGCTAATCCATGACCAGGTATGTGTTTAATAACAGTTCCGATAGAGTTTTCATGAGAAATATTAATGCATTTATCTCCAATTTTAGAGATAATTTTTTTATTTTTTGAAAAAGATCTATTACCAATAATATTACTTGCTCCTTTAACTCTAAGATCTAACAATGGAACAGTATTTATATTTGCACCAATTGTTTTGAGCAAATATGAAGTCTTGTCTATAAATAATTTATAAATGATATTAAATTTTTTTTTATCTTTTATGAATAAATTTCCAAAATATTCAGAAGTTAAATTATCAAATGAAATAATTTTATTTAATCGATTTACACGTCCACCTTCTTGATCAATTAAAATTGGGTATTTTTTATCTTTAAATATTTTTTTAATTTTATCTGTTAATTTTTTAGCTTGTTCAATTGACTTGATATTTCTTGAAAATAAAATAATACCCCATGGTTTGTATTTCTTTAAAAAAATTATTTCCTTATTTGATAATGTCAATGATTTTAAACCAACAATAAAAGCTCTTCTATTCTTAATCATTTTCTAAAAGTTTCCAGAAATTAAACTTTTTCTTATTTTTTTTGTTTGTTTGCTTAACGTATTCTATAACATTTTTTGTATCATTTTCTAAAACAGGTAAATTTTTTGAATATAGTTTAATTTTTTCATCATTATTTTTATATGACCTGTATGATTTTTTTTTATTTACATCTGAAAAATAGTGTTTACCAGTCAAAAAAATAAATAAAACAATTACAAAAATAAAAATTAAATACTTAATTTCTTTTAACATTACATTTTATGTGGTGTATTTACACCAACTATATCCATTCCGGATTTTATGACATTAGATATTGCCTTTAAAAAAATTAATTTATCTAGTGAAACTTTATTTTGATCATTAATAAATCTCTTTTCAGTTTTTTGTTTACCAAGATTCCAATATGAATGAAATTCTGAAGCTAGATCATATAAATAAATAGGTATTCTGTGTGGTTCCAGTTTTGCACAAACTGCATCAATGCATTTAGGCCATTCAGAAATCTTTTTTAAAATTTTAATCTCATCATTTGAGTACTCAAAACTAAAATCACTCAATTCAATATTTGAATTTAAATCTTTACCAACATGCCTAAAGACAGACGAAATTCTAGCATAACAATATTGAACATAATACAATGGATTATCTTTTGATTTTTCTTTTACTGCATCGAAATCAAAATCAAGCTCAACATCACTACTTCTGTTAAGCATTATAAATCTAGTCGCATCTTTTCCAACTTCTTCTATTAGATCATCAACCGTAATATAATCACCTTTTCTTTTCGACATCTTAAATGGTTTGTTGTTTTTAATTAGTTTTACAAGCTGACTAACTTTACAAATCAATTTATTTTTTTCTCCCGATAAAGCTTCTACAGAAGATGTAATTCTCTTAATATAACCAGCGTGATCTGCGCCAAGAATATTAATTAAGTAATCAAATTTACGGTCAACTTTATTTTTATGATAAGCTACATCGCTTGCAAAATAGGTCCAAGCTCCATCAGATTTTTGTAATGCTCTATCTTTATCATCACCAAAATCAGTTGATTTGAACAACAGCTGCTCTCTTTCAACCCAGTTTTTATTATCCTCTCCAGCTGGAGCTTTAATTTTACCTTTGTATATAAATTTATTTTTTTCTAAAAATTTTATTACACTCTCAACTTCATTATTTGAAACAATATTTTTTTCACTGACAAAATTATCATGATTAATTCCTAGGCTATTAAGGTTCTTTTTAATTAGAAGCAGCGCCTGTTCTATTGATAAGGCTGATAATTTGTTGCTTATTGCATCATAATTATCAAAATTTAAGTTTGAATTATTCAAAACTATTTTTTTTGCAAAATCAATTAAGTAATCTCCTGGATACAAATCAGGATTATCTTGTGGGAATTTCTCGTTAAATTTTACTTCTCTTATTCTAAAATAAACAGATTTAGTAAAATTTATAATTTGATTACCGTAATCATTTACATAATACTCTTTTGTTACCTTATGTTTATTAAATGTTAAAACATTAGATATTACATCGCCTAAAATAGCTCCTCGACAATGACCAACATGTAAAGGACCAGTGGGATTTGCTGATACAAATTCAACTAAATAATTATTTTTTGTTTCCTTCTCATTAATTCCAAATTTTTTAGAGTTATCAATTATTTCTTTAATAAAGTTTGACCAAAAAGATGGTTTAAATTTAATGTTTATGAAACCAGGCTTAGCAATATATATAGACTCAATTTGATCATCAATATTTTTTATTTCAGGCGCAAGTTTTTCGGCTAGTTCTATTGGAGAGGTTTTATTTAATTTTGATAAAACCATTGCAACATTGGTAGAAATATCACAATCAAATTTTGGTGGTGGTATTTCTGCATTAATACCATTTAATGTTTCTGGAATTACAAGTTGATTTTTTTTACTTAACTCAACAATAATAGATTTAACTTTATCTAAATATAATTCAAAAATATTCATTTATTATCGTTATAAAGCTTAATTGCATATCTATCTGTCATACCAGATATAAAATCTGAAATAGCTCTATATTTATCTTTAGTCAATTGATCTTTTGTAAGAAATTTTCTAGGATTTGATTTAATTATTTTAAATAACTTATTAATTATCATTTTACCTCTTTGATTCTTGTTAAGCACTGATTTATTATTATACATTCGATGTCTTAAAAAAGATCTGATTTCTCGTTCAGAACTTTCTATTTTATCTGAAAAAGAGACTATTAGTTGATTTGATTTTGAAACATCTTTTAACGATCTGATTTTAAATTTTTTTATATTTTTTTCTGTGTTACTTAATAAGTCTCTAATCATAATATCTATTGAGTCTCTAATAATTTGGTAAATCGCGATTTTATAATTTTTTTTATTAATTTTATTTTTGTATTTTTGGTAAATATTTTTAAAAAAATCTAATTCTATTAACTCTTCAAGTTTAAATAAGTCTGCTTTAATTCCATCTTGAATATCGTGATTATTATAAGCAATATCATCTGAAATAGCTGATATTTGAGCTTCTATTGAAGGATAAGTGTTAAAATTAATCTTGTTTTTGAAAGCTTTTAAACCAATTAGCTTATTGATCATGATTAGATCGTCTACTGGTCCATTGTGCTTTAAAAGTCCTTCTAATGTTTCAAGGGTTAAATTTAATCCAGCAAATTTGAAATATTTATTTTCTAAAAACATTACTATTCTTAGTGTCTGAAGGTTATGATCAAAACCACCATAATCTTCCATACATTCATCTAGAGCATCCTCTCCTGCATGACCAAAAGGTGTGTGCCCTAAATCATGTGCAAGACTAAGAGACTCAGCTAAATCTTCATTCAATTTTAAATACTTAGCAATTGATCTTGCAATTTGGGCAACCTCAATTGAATGAGTTATTCTAGTTCTAAAATGATCTCCTTCTGTATTAACAAATACTTGAGTTTTGTGCTTTAATCTTCTGAATGATGCACTATGAATTATACGGTCTCTATCTCTTTGAAATGGAGATCGATATTTTGAATTAGCTTCTTTATTAAGTCTACCCTTACTTTTAAATACGCCTAACAAAGTGTCTTTTTTCATCCTTTAATTTAAATAATTAAGTATTATATTAGTATTATCAGTGTTGAGACATGATTAAAGAAATTAAATTTACAGATAATGCGTTAAAACAAATAGATAATTTGTTAGCTAAAAAAGACAAAGGTTCATTTTTTAGAATCGCCATTAAGGGTGGTGGTTGCTCAGGTTTTCAATATGAATTTACATTTGATAAATCAAAACAAGATGATGATTTAAATTATCAAAATATCTTAATTGATAAAACTTCTGCAGATTTATTAAAGGGATCTGAGGTAGACTATGTCTCGGAATTAATTGGAGAGTCGTTCAAAATTTCAAACCCACAAACCAAATCTTCCTGCGGCTGTGGAGTTTCTTTCTCGCTTTAATGCTAATTTCATCTTGGAATGTAAACTCTGTAAGAGCAAGAATTGAAAATATAAAAAGCTATTTGTTAAAATATAAGCCTGATATTTTAATGATGCAGGAAATCAAAACTGAGGATATTAATTTTCCATATGATGAGTTTTCATCAATGGATTATGAAAGTCATGTTTTTGGTCAAAAGAGCTATAATGGTGTTGCAATAATTTCAAAAAATAAATTAACAAATGTTAAGACTGACCTAATCAAAGATAAACTAAAACAATCGAGAATCATTTCAGCAGAATTTGAATATAATAAAAAAAATATTCAACTGATTAATATTTATACTCCAAATGGCAATCCTGTTGATACAGAAAAATATGATTATAAAAAAGATTGGCTTGAGCAATTAATAAAACAATTAAAAACTTTATCTAAAAAAAATTCAAATATTATTTTAGCCGGAGATTTTAATATCATTCCTTCGGCTGAAGATGTTTACAATGTTAAAAGTTTTGAAGATGATGCTCTTTATAGACTTGAGATAAGAAAGAAATATAGAGAAATAATTAATTTAGGATTTAATGATGTTTATAGACATTTTTACGAAGATAAAGAAGGATATACATTCTGGGACTATATGAGAGGTGCTTGGCAAAAAAATAATGGAATGAGAATAGACCACTTTTTAGTATCAAACTCAATCATCGATAAAATAAAAGATATAAACATTAATAAAGATCCTCGAGGAAGAGAAAAGCCTTCTGATCACACTCCAATTGAAATTAAATTAGCTTAAAGATTTTATTTTATTAACTAATTCCTGATTAATATTACGAGGGCCAGTATCTAATCTATTTTTATGACGTCTTTCTCCTGGTAATCTTACATCACCCATTGACTTCATTTTTTCAAAAAATTCTTCAGCATGTTTTTGCCAACTACTTCCTGCCGTTTTATTAGGACAAATAGCTAAAATAAATTCTCCACCACTTGGAGGACCACCATCATTATTATCCTTAGCCGCTGTTTCATAACTGAAATTGTCTCCAACTAAAGCGCCAGCTAATAATTCAACCATCATTGCAATAGCGGAACCTTTGTAACCACCAAAGGGTAGTAAAACCCCACCATCAGCAATTTCTCCTGGATCAGTAGTTTCTTTACCATCTTTATTTAATCCTGTTCCTAGAGGGACTTTATGTCCTTCCCTTTTAGCAACTTGAACTTCACCCATTGCCATTGAAGCTGTTGCCATATCATAAACAACTGGAGTTTTACCATGTCTAGGCCAAGCAAATGAAATTGGATTAGTTCCAAATAATGGCTTTATAGCACCAGCAGGTGCAACAGCAGGTTTGTAAGATGTACAAGCAAATGCAACTAAGCCTTCCTCAGCTAGTTTCTCCGTTTCAGGCCACATAGCAGCCATATGATGTGAATTATTTATTGCTAAGATTGCCACACCATTTTCTTTTGCAGCTTTAACTAATTCAGGTAACCCTTTATTTAACACAACGGGAGCTAAGCAATTATTCCCTTCAACTTTAATTACTGATGGAGATATTTTTTTTACTTCTGGTTTTCCTTTGCCGTTAATCTTTCCACTCTTTAATCCAGTTACATATGCAGGTAATCTAAATAGTCCATGAGACACAGAACCATCTCTTTCAGCGTTTCTAATTAAATCTGATAAAATTGATGCAGTTTCTTCATCACAACCATTTGATATAAGAGTTTTTTTTGCTAATTCAAATATTTCGTCTAAAGAAAGAGATACAGTACTCATTATTTTGATTTACATTTTTTGCATAAACCAAAAAATTCTAAATTATATTTGCTATATTTCATTCCAGACTCGTCAGCAAAGTTAGACAGATATTTTGAAAGTTTTGAATTACTTATTTCAGATACATTTTCACAACTTTCACAAATTGAGAAAGCGGTTGCTTTTGAAATTTGACAACTAGAATTTTGGCATGCAATAAAAGCATTTCGACTTTCTATTTTATGTATTTTTCCAATTTCAACTAATTTGTCTAGAGCTCTATAAACTTGTAATGGTGCCTTAATCCCTTTTTTTTGAACATTAAAAAGAATTGAATAAGCTTTCATAGGCTCACTTGATTTATCTATTAAATCAAAAATAATTTTTTGATTTTTTGACATGGTGTATTGTTTTTCCATAATTTTTAATTTACTAACTAATTCTTTAACTTAATCGATTGCTTTATGTTTAACAAAGATAATATAAATAAAATCAAAGCAGCCATTATAATTGAAGGGCCAGATGAAGTGTTAAATTCTAATGAAGAAAACAACCCTAATATAACTGACAACAATCCTCCTAAAATTGAATAAAATACCATTTTTTGCGGACTGTCTGAAATATTTCTCGCCATTGCAGCTGGAATTATCAACATTCCTGTAATCAATAATAATCCAACCATCTTAATTGATATAGCGATTACTGCAGCCATAAGAATAGTGAATATAGCTTTAGCCCTGTCTGGATTTAAACCCTCAGCTTCAGCTAATTCATAATTAACAGTTGAGGCAAATAAAGGTTTCCAAATTAATTTAAGTACAATTAAAATTACTGCACCACCAGTCCATATTACAAATATATCATCAGTTGTTACCGCTAGAATGTCTCCGAATAAAAGACCCATAATATCAAATCTTATAAACGTTAAAAAACCAATCACTACTAATCCAACAGCTAGAGAAGAGTGAGCCAATAATCCAAGTAAAGCGTCACCTGGTAAATTAGTTTTTTTTTGAAGTTGAATTAATATTAAAGCAATTACCGAAGATATGACAAACACTGAAATAGCTATATTTAATTCAAATGTATATGCCATCGTAACACCAAGTAATGCTGAATGAGCAAGTGTATCACCAAAATAAGAAAGCCTTCTCCAAACAACAAAACATCCAAGCGGACCTGTAACTAATGCAATTCCAATACCTGCAACTAATGCCCTTATAAAAAAATCATCAAACATTTAATTTTTCTTTACATCTCCTTCATCTGAGTGAACATGATCATGTTTATGCTCATATACTGAAAGTATTTGGGAAGCTTGTTCACCAAATAATGTTTTGTATTCATTATTTTTTGCAACATCCATGGGTGTACCAGAACAACATACGTGACCGTTTAAACAAACAACATGATCTGTTGCAGTCATAACTGTATGAAGATCGTGAGAAATTAATAAAATTCCACAATTCAAAGTATCAGAAATTTTCTTAATTAATTCATACAGAGCTATCTCTCCAGTATAATCAACTCCTTGCACAGGCTCATCTAATACTAACAATTCTGGTTTTTTTGAAATAGCTCTTGCTAATAAAACTCTTTGAAATTCACCCCCAGATAAATTGCCTAAATTTTTATTTTTAAGATGCATTACGCCTGTTAAAGATAAAGCATCATTAATTTCATCATCATTGATGTTTTCAGTTAAAACCATAAAATCATTAACCCTTAAAGGTAAAGTCCAATCTATTGAAATTTTTTGAGGTACATATCCGACTTTATTTGTGTATTTTTCAACACTGCCATCTATATTTTTATAAATGCCTAAGGCAATTTTTGCAGTTGTGCTTTTTCCCGATCCATTTGGACCAATAAGAGTTACAATTTTCCCTTTTTCAACTTTTAAAGATACACCCTCAACAAGCCATTTTTCGTTTTGACGAAAACCTGCATTATTTAATTTAACTAAAATATTATTTGAACTCATTTTATTGCTTGACTTATAAATGTTATATTATTACATACTGTTATATTATAACAACCAATTAAATTACTTATTATGAAAAATCTCAAAAAATTACCCTTATTAATATCTATACTATCAATTTTAACATTCTTTACACCAGCTAATGCTGAAATAAAAGTAGTTGCATCAATTAAACCAATACATTCATTAGCTAGTTATTTAATGGATGGAGTTGGAAAACCAGATTTAATTGTTGATGGATATGCTTCACCGCATGGATTTGCAATGAAGCCCTCTCATGCAAAAATGTTACAAAATGCTGATTTAATATTTTGGGTCGGTGAAGATTTGGAAAGTTTTTTAGAGAAACCATTAAGCTCTATTGCAAAAAAAGCAGAGAAAATAGAGTTAATGGAAATTAATGGATTGCAAGTACTCAAATTTAGAGAAAGAAATATTTTTGATGAACATGATGATCACGACGATCATGGACATAAGAAAAAAGATGATCACGACGATCATGGACATAAGAAAAAAGATGATCACGACGATCATGACGATCATGGACATAAGAAAAAAGATGATCACGACGATCATGATGATCATGGACATAAGAAAAAAGATGATCACGACGATCATGATGATCATGATGGACACGAAGGTCATGCACATGGTGAATTCGACCCACACATTTGGCTAGATCCAATTAATGCAAAAGTAATATTAAATGAAATGGTTGAGCATTTAATTGAAAATGATCCAAAAAATGAAGCTAAATATAAAAGTAATTTAACTAAAGCTTTAAAAGATATCGACAAACTAACAATTGATGTAATGACTGAATTAAGTAACAGTGTTTCTTCAATCGTGTTTCATGATGCTTACCAATACTTTGAAAAAAGATTTAATGTAAACATTTTAGGTGCTTTTACAGTTAATACCGATGTAATGCCTGGAGCAGAACAATTAGCTGAGATTAGAGAAATAATTGAGCACGATAAAGTTGCTTGTGTATTTTCAGAGCCTCAATTTAACCCTGATATTATCAAGGCGGTTGCTAAAGATATGAATATTAAAACTGGCGTTGTAGATCCTCTAGGAGCTACATTAAACCCAGGTAAAGATTTATATTTTGATTTAATTAGAAATATGTCTGCGTCATTTAAAGGTTGTTAACATTAGCTCATATTTCTGTATATTAATGGAATATGAAAATAAACTTAGGTGATAAATTAGAGGAAATTACACTACCAGACAAGGAAGGTAATTCTTTTAATTTATCTCAAACATTAGGTAAAAAAGTCTTATTAACTTTTTATCGTATAGCTGGGTGTAGTTTTTGTAATCTTCGACTAAATGAGATCAATAAGAGATTTGGAGAGCTTGGAGATAACTTCACTCATGTTGGTATATTTCATTCACCTGTAGATAATTTGAAATTGTATATGGATAAGCATAAAAATTTACCATTCACTGTATTGGCAGATGAAAATTTTGAATATTTTCAAAAATATGAAATTGAAAGATCAGTGAGTAAAACAATCAACGCAATGTTTTTTAAAGCACATAAAATTATTCCCGCTATGTTAAAAGGATATATTCCTACAAGAATAAAAGGTCATTTAGATATAGCTGTGACTGATGTTCTAATTAATGAAGACGGTGTAGTTCAAGACGTTTATTATGCTAAAAAAGACATAGCAGATCACTTTGAATTCAATAAAATCAAAGAATTTGCATTAAATTAATTGATATAGAGAATTTTTTTTTATTTCATATAATAAAATTTAATGAACGATTTAAATTTATTTAAAAAAAATGGCTTTCTTGTTAAAGAAAATCTAATTTCTCAAACAAAGATAAATAAAATAAATAAAATTGTTAATGAAGTAATTTCAAAAGAAAAAAAGAAAAAAAATGGTAATGGTGCAAATGGAACTCAATCCTATAATAATTATCATTTTGTCTACAATTCAGGTTCAACAAAAAATAAAGAAATTTTAAGACTAAATAATCCTCAGAACAGACATAAAATCTTCTATGAATTATCTAGAGATAAAAGAATTATATCTATAGCTAAAAAATTGTTAGGTGGAACAGTTAGATTTCATCTAGGTAAATTAAATTTTAAGCTTCCAAATAAGAAAAAAGGAAGTGAAATTGGGTGGCATCAAGATTGGGCTTTTTACCCTCATACAAACGATGATTTAATTACAGTTGGTGTATATTTAGATGATTGCTATGAAAAAAATGGGCCACTTAAAATAATAAAGAATTCACATAAAAAGAAATTGTACAGTCACCACAATAAAGAAAATTATTTTGTTGGAAAAATAGACACTAAGAAAGATAAAATAGGAACTAAAGATAGTGTTTCCATAACTGGAACGGCCGGAACAGTAGTATTTTTTCATTGTAGATCAGTTCATGGGTCTGGACACAATCAAATGAATAACTCGAGACCCTTAATTTTATTTGGTTATAGAGCATGTGATGCGTGGCCATTAATCAATGACGGGAACCCCCATCCTGAGGTTGATTTGGAAAATTATGACAAAAACATAATTGTAGGAAATAAATCAATAAAACCAAGATTGACTAAAGTTCCAACAATAATTCCACTACCAAAGAAGAAGCATTATGTTTCAATTTACGAACTTCAAAAGAGTAAAAATTAATAAGTTTGATTATTGATAAATTGTAACAAATCTTAACAAACTTAACTAAAAGGAGACTATGTTTATCAAAAAGTATCTAAAATGGATTAGTACAGCTCTTGTTTTAACAGGAATATTGTTAACTAATTTAAATATCTACCCTATTAATATCTACTTCCATGGACTTGGCGTTGTAGGATGGACGATAGCTGGTTTTATATCGAAAGATAAGGCAATATTAACTAACTTTGGATTACAAATACCGTTGTTTGTAATTGGAATTTATAAGATTATTTTCTAATGAAAAATATCTTATTCGTTTGTACAGGTAATTCAGCTAGAAGCATAATAGCTGAAAGTATCATTAACAACGAATATTCAAATAAATTTAAAGCTTATAGTGCTGGAAGTAATCCTACCGGTAAAATTAATGAAGACGTAAAAAGATTTCTAGAAAAAAATAAAAATTATGATCTTTTTGAATATAGGTCTAAAAATTTTGAAGACTTCTTAAGTAATAATATTAAAATAGATTACGTTGTAACTGTTTGCAATAATGCAAATAATGAAGTGTGCCCTATTTGGCCTGATAAAAATCAAATAATTCACTGGGATATAGAAGATCCTGTGTCAAAACTATTAAATTCTAATGAAAATGAAAAAAATATATTAATAAATAATACCTTTAATCAAATTAATAAAAATATTATTGACTGGATTGATAATGAAAAATAATAACAAAATATTTATCGGTGAGTTTATTGGTAGTTGTTTTTTAGTAATGATTATTGTGGGTTCTGGAATTATGGCTGAAAACCTAACCGATGATAATGCTTTAAGACTTACGGCAAATACAATTGCAACTGGTGCTGGTTTATTTGTTTTAATAACAACATTTGCTAATATTTCAGGAGCTCACTTTAATCCTTTTGTTAGTTTAGCGATGTACTTAACTAAAAAGATTAAAGGAAAACTTTTAATTATATACATTCCAGCACAAATATTTGGATGCTTATTAGGTGTAATGTTAGCTAATGTATTTTTTGAGCACAGTATAATTGAACTATCTACAAAAAGTAGAGATGGCTTTCACATATTTCTAGCAGAAATTGTAGCCACTTTTGGTCTAATATTTATTATTTTTGCAACTTTAAAAGACGGTAAAACAACAGTTGCTGCTTGTGTTGCAACTTATATTACAGCTGGTTATTGGTTTACATCATCAACATCTTTTGCTAATCCAGCTGTTGCCATAGCTAGAACTTTTACTGAATCGTTTACTGGTATAAATTATCTTAATACACCTACTTATATAATTGCTGAGTTAATTGGTACTTTGATTGCTATTTATTTAATTAAGAAATTAATTAAATAAAAAAAATATTTTGAGATAGACATCGGTATTAAATACTATAAATATTGATGAATCTACGATCTGATTCTCCAATAAATAAACATAAACATAGAAAATTTTCTAAATCACATTAAACAATTCTTAAGTCATGAATCGATTGAACCGAAAACAATAATATAAAGGAGAAAAATAATGGAAATGACTTTAATTTATACGGTTATAGGGTTTGCCCTTGCCGGTTATAGCGTAATCGCTAACGACTCAATCCAAACACTTGGTACTTTTATAGCCTCAAAGAAGAAGTGGTTTAAATGGTACGTACTTGCTGGATCAGCTTCAGCTGTGATGATTTTAGCACTTGGATGGGGATGGTATGCGTATGATGGTGATATTTCTTACGGAAGATTAACTAGAATACCTTATCAAGAAATTCAATGGTATCATGCAGTAGCACCTGCAATACTATTATTATTAACAAGGATTGGAATACCGGTATCAACAACATTTTTAGTTCTTTCAGCATTTGCCTCGACTGTTGTACTTGAAAAAATGTTAATGAAAAGTGTGGTTGGTTATGGATTAGCAGCAATGGTTGCTTACATAGCCTGGATAGCTGTATCTAAGTTCATTAATGAAAAATTTGATGAAGTAGATGACAAATGGATAGGTTTTTGGAGAAATGCTGTTTGGATTTCATCAGGTTGGTTATGGTGGGTTTGGTTATCTCACGATGTAGCTAATATTGCAGTCTATCTGCCTAGACAATTAGACATAACATTACTTTTAATTGTCATGGCTTACTTTACTGCATTGTTATTTTATATTTTCTACATTCAAGGTGGACCAATTCAAAAAGTTGTTCTTGAAAAAACAGGAACAAGATATGCAAGATCAGCTACAATTATTAACGTAATTTATGCTGGTGTTTTATTCTACTTTAAAGAGCTTAATGATTTACCAATGTCGACAACATGGGTATTCGTTGGGTTATTGTGTGGTAGAGAGCTTGCAATATCAACTATGAATAAAGACTATAAATTTAAGTATGTCTTCCCTCTAATTGGTAAAGACTTTCTTAAAATGATTTTTGGATTAAGTGTTTCAGTAGGTATCGTATTAGCGATCCACTATATAATTATTCCAAATAATTGGTTTTAAATTATCTTTTTGGGCGTATTATTTAAATTAATACGCCTAAATTTATAAAATCTTCGTTTAAAAATTGAATTTTTTTTAAAAATCAATAAAAGAGTTCATCATCATGAAAAAAAATCAAAAAAAATACGGCTTTACACAAAAAGAATGGAACAATATGAGTCCAATTAGAAAATTGGAGAGAAAACTTGATAGAGTAAATCATATAATGGAACTTATAAGAACTGTTGTCCCAATAATGCTGTTGCTTTTGAATACAATAATTATTCTAAAATTATTCGACTATATTTAAAATAGCTTTATCCCAATCACCCCAATAACTATTAGCACAATAGAGATTATTTTTTTAAGATTGATAGTTTCTTTTAAGAAGAAATATCCAATAAATATTGAGAAAAAAATACTCGTTTCTCTTAGAGCTGCAACTAGAGGAATTGGAGCCTTTGTGAAACCCCAAACTACAATTACATAGATAATAAAAGATATAGATCCACCTACCCAAAATATCATTTTGGCATCTTTAAAAACCTTTGAAAAAATATTCTCATGTTTATTAAGTTTTAAAATGATAGGAAAAACTAAAGCACTAAATAAAAAGGAAAAACTAATATAAGAAATTGCAGATATACTAACCCTTGCTCCATATCCGTCAATCAATGAATAAAGACCTATAAATGATCCTGTAAGTAGTGAGTATTTAATTATTTCAATTTGATTTTGATTTTTTGAACCAAACAAACCAAGAAACATTATTCCTGCACAAATTAATAAAATAGAAAATAGAGTTGCTATTTTAAATACAACACCAAGAAATATTATGGAGATTAATGTAGCCAATAAAGGTCCGAACCCTCTAAATATTGGATAGACTTTAGTATAATCCCCTACCTTGTAAGAATTTAACATATACCACTGATAACCTTGATGAGCTACTACACTGGCTATTATGTACGGTAGCGACTCTTTTCCAGGTAAAGGAAAATAAAAAATACAAATTAAAGCTAAAGGTATGTGACCTAAAACAATAGCTAGAACTGCTATAGCTTTATCTGGATGATGTTTAACCATTGCATTCCAGATGGCATGCATAACAGTTGCTAATAGAATTACAAAAAAAACTGTAGTGTCCATTATTAATTTATTTCTTAATTACTTACTTTTCCGAGATAATTAACTAGTATTACGCCTATAATTATTAAAATAATACCTAATGAACCATAAATATTTGGTAGCTGATTATATTTAATAATTCCAAAAAGTGTTACAGCAGTTATAGTTAAACCTCCATACGTGGCATAAGTAAAACCTACAGGAATTAAATTCATTGCTTTAGATAAACAAAATAAACATAGAACTATCGATGTTACACAGAAGGCTGTTGGAAAAATATTAGTAAATCCATTGGTAGTTTTTAAAAAGCCATTTGCAGAAATTCCAAGTATTATTGCTAAAGAAAGATAAACATAACCAGATGAGAAATTCATCTAATTATATTATTTTATTTTAGATCGAATAAAAGCAGAAAAATGATCAATTATAAAAATTGTTACAAAAATAAGTATTATAATTGCTGATACTCTCTCGTATTCAAACATTCTAAATGATGATTGAAGTTCATAGCCTATCCCACCTGCACCAACGATACCTAACATGGTAGCCATTCTTACATTACGATCTAAAATGTACAAATTATTAGCAACAAAAGAAGGAAGAATTTGAGGTATAACACCAAATGAAATTATTTGACTTTTAGTTGCTCCAGATGACTTAAGAGCATCTATCGGTCCTTTATTTATATGCTCAATATCTTCTGCATAAAATTTTGCTAAGAAACCCATTGTATGTAAACCTAGAGCTAGTACACCTGGCATCGCTCCAAATCCAATGGCAATAACTAAAATCATAGCAATAATAAATTCAGGTATTGCTCTAAAAAAAATAACTATTGTTTTGCAAACAAGGTAAACAAAATAATTAGGGGCTAAATTTCTTGCTGAAAATAATCCCAGAGGAATTGATAAAACTATCGCAATAAAAGTACCTAGAAAGGCAATTTCTATGGTTTCAAACATTGCGTAAATTAATTCGCTTAAATTACTGAAATCAGGGGGCAACATTCTTGATAAAATATCACCAAAATATTTTGAGGAGTCTGATACTAACTTTATAAAATCTATTTCCAGATCTTTAACAACAAATACTAATGCAGAACTAAATAAAACTATAAAAATAAGGGATTTCCATGACCATTGGGGTCTTAAATATTTTTCAAAGTTTTTATCTTTATTATCTACTTTTAATTCAAAAATATTCTTATTCATAATTTTAACTATATAATTTCTTCAGGTAAGCTTCGTTGAAATCACTTGATTTTTCATCAAAAATAATTTTTCCTTCTATAAGACCAACAACTCTATCTGAATATTTTTTTGCTAAATCTACTTGGTGAAGATTACATAAAATAGTCGTACCGAATTCTTGATTTATTTTTTTTAATAAAGATAAAATTAAATTTGAAGATTTAGGGTCCAAACTCGCTACAGGCTCATCAGCTAATAATAACAATGGTTTTTTAATGATTGCTCTTGCGATCCCTACCCTTTGTCTTTGACCACCAGATAATTCATCAGATCTACTGTAGGATTTTTCAAGTAAACCAACTGTCTCTAATGATCTCAATGCTTCTATTTTTTGTTTTTTTGAAAATAGATAAAAAAGGGATAAAAATTTATTACTTGAATTTAAAAGACCAGTTAATACGTTATTAATTGCAGAAAGATTATTTACAAGATTAAATTCTTGAAAAATCATACCAGTTTTTTTTTGAACTTCTGAAATATTATTATTATTAACTTCTTTATTGTCAAAATAAATTTCACCTCCACTTGAAGTTTCAAGACCATTAATTGTTCTTAGTAAGGTTGTTTTACCAGAACCACTGGGTCCCAAAATACTTACAAATTCACCTTTATTTATTTTTAAATCAATACCTTTTAATGCAGGACTGCCATTCTCAAAAGTTTTTTTAAGATTATTTATTTCAAGCACAATAGTCCTATATTGGGTTAGCTTTTGTTTAATAGTTCAATAACTTCTCTCAAAACATTGTAGTCGGAGTCTTTAACTTCCATATAATGAGACATCTTTCCACCATACCCGCCAATCTCACCATGTTTATGAGCCTCTAAAACAGCTTTTTTAATTTTTTCTCTATCCTCAATAGGTATCATTTTTGAATAAGCTAATGGCGGTGGTGGAACTCTATCTGACTTATGTATAATTCTTACATCTTTTTCCTTAAAAGTTCCATCTTCTAATCTCGCTTCATAATTTCTAGAGCTCATACCACACACATCAGATTGATTATTTAAAACAGCCAATAAACAGGCATCATGACTACCAGCATAAAAAACATTTTCAAAATGATCCTTATTTTTAATTGAAAGATTAATTTTACTTAATTCTACTTGTGGAATTAAATCACCACTTGTTGATCCTATGGTATTTAAAGATAAAATTTTACCTTTAACATCCTTAAATTCTTTTAACTTGCTATCCTCTTTTACAACAAAGTAGGTATAATAACCTGCATCTTTTTCACCAGGTCTTACACCAGCAGCAAAAGCTTCTGCATTAGCAATCTCAGCAGCTTTAACGTATGTTTTTCCACCATACCAAGCTATATGAGCTCTACCAGCTCTCATTGCTTCAACAGCTGCATTATAATCAGTTACTTTAATTGTATCGATATTTAGTCCAGTAAGTTTTTCAGTGATTGCAATTAAACTTTTGTAGTCGCTTTCATCACCCTTCTCACTAGCGGGAACAAAAACCATTTTATAGGTTTTTGCTTCAGAATTTATGTTTCCAGCAAATAAAACTAAAAACATCAAAAGTATGTATTTTTTTATCATAATTAGTTCTTTCATTACCATTAACTCTGTTCGCTTACAAGTTAATTATTAGAATATAAGTATAGACAAATCAATATTGTAAATATTAACTTTTTGTGAATTTTTTATTAAACCCGACTAAAGCTTTTTTATAATCTTCAACGGTATCTATCTCTTTCCAGCCACTTTCAATAATTACGCAATGAACTTTTATACCAATATCAACAAGTTCTTGAATAAAATCAGTAAGATATGCTTTTTGAAAAATAACAGCTCTTTGAAAAGGTTTGTTCCAGTAAAGTTTTTTTAATCTATGAAAATGCTCTTTAAAAATCTCGCATCCACGATTCGATAATTTAATCATTCCAATAAATTCACCATGAATCTCTTCATTGCCAGTATTTATTTTTCCAATCTTTTCAACTTTGTTATTAGAATTGAAAATTACATTTTCTGCTTCTGATATTGGATGATCTTTTCGTCCAACATAGTAACCACGCCAATCTATATCAACAACAACTGAAATATCGTGATTACTTTGGAGTGTTCTTTTTACAACCGTTGAATCAAATAAAATATCTGAATATGAAATGATGATATTACCATTGATGAAATCTTCAGCATAAAAAATAGAATTTAGAATATTGTTATTTTTGAAATCTGTATTTTCGAAATATTTAATACCTTTATAATTAATTTTTTCTTTTTTATATCCTTTTATAACAGCAATATCTTTTATAGAATTTTTTTTATATGCATCTATTTGTCTTTGTAATAAAGTTTTACCACCAAAATCTAACATACACTTAGGTAAATTTTTAGTATGTTTTTTAAGTCTACTTCCTAAACCAGCAGCTATTACGAGAGCCTTAGTATTATTTTTATTAATTGTTTTTTCAATTTCATCAAGTTGTTCGTTATTTAAATTACTTTCTTTTATACTTCTAATTAATGAAATTATTCTTGGATTTGCTTCTATATATTCGCTTACATCTGGTGCTACAGATTTTTTCGATATACCAGCTAAATCATGTAAATAATTTTTTTCAATTTCAAGTATTTTTGAAATCTTGTTTATTACACTTATTTTCGGTGCTGTTCTTTTATTTTTTTCAATATCATTTAAGTAAGAAGCTGCTATACCAATTTTTGCAGCAAGTTCCCTTTGGCCAATTCGTTGTTTAAGCCTAAT
>CABYCY010000004.1 GCA_902517615.1 uncultured Pelagibacteraceae bacterium | reverse complement strand
TGTTGCCGACAGCCGAGATGGTGCATGTAGTAGCTCGACTTTAAAAGAGGCAAGCTCATGGGGTAAAGTTGATATAACAAAAGAACAGATGGTTTTCGCAGAAGCTACAAGTGTATTACCATTAATTGCTAGTGATGCTTTTCATAAAGGTGTATGGAAAAATAGAACAAGAAAAAACTTTACAAAAATTTTTGAAAAAAATTGAAATATCTCTCTAATAAAAACGGTTTTTTAGGAATTGATAATAAATTCAATTTTAAGGAAAAAGCAGTAATTGTACCTTTTGGACTTGAAAAAACTGTCAGTTATGGTGGTGGCACTAAAAATGGACCAAAAGAAATTATAAAAGCTTCTCATCAAGTGGAGCTTTATGATGAAGAACTTAATTGTGAACCTTTTAAAAAAATAGGAATTAAAACTTTAAAACCATTTAAGATTGATAAAAATATAAAAAAAGCACTAAATAAAATCTCTTCAATAAATAAAGAAATTTTAGATAAAAAACTTTTTCCGATGACTTTTGGTGGAGAACACTCAATAACACCTGGATGTATAGCACCTTTTACAAAAAAATATAAAAATATTTGTCTTTTACATTTTGATGCACATGCAGATTTGCGTCAAAACTATAATGGAGAAAAATTTTCACATGCATCAGCAATTAGAAGATGCTTAGATTATAAAAATGTTTCTTTAATTTCATTTGGTATAAGAAATATTTCTGAAAGTGAAATACCATTTCTAAAAAAAAATTCTGAAAGAATAAATATTTTTTGGGCAAAAGATAAAAAGAAATGGAGTCTTACTAAGTTTAAAAAATTAATAAAAAATAAAACTGTATATCTTACATTTGATGTAGATGGTTTAGACTCAAGTATTATGCCTGCCACAGGTACTCCAGAACCAGGGGGGCTTCTATGGGATGAAACTTTAGATATAATACGAATAGCTGCCAAAAATTCAAAAATAGTTGGAGCTGATATTAATGAACTTGCTCCTATAAAAGGTTTTAATTCTTATAATTTTCTTGTAGCAAAGTTGGCTTATAAAATTCTATCTTATAAGTTTTTATATTAAATGTTTATAGGTTTAACGACCTTTAATAACATTCTAAATGGTATTAACATTATTAGTGCTACAAAAATCTTTACTACCAAATCTCCTAAAGACAAACTAATCCAAGGCACTCCAGTTGCATAAAATGATATTGAGAAGAATAAAAATGTATCCACAGTTGATCCTATTAACGACGAAGTAAGAGGAGCTACAAACCACACTTTTTTTCTTAATCGATCAAATATTTGGATATCTAATAATTGTGCGGTAACAAAAGCTACACCAGATCCAATGGCTATTCTAACTGAAATTAAATCTGCAAAATCAGTTGAAAATACCAATGTAAAAATAATTCCGATTAAAAAACCTAAGTATACAATTTGTCTTGCTAGCAATTTGCCATAAGATCTATTAGCCAAATCAGTTATTAAAAAAGCAATTGGATAACTGAATGCTCCATAAGTTAACACTTCATTTAATCCGAAATAGTTTATCGGAAATTGGACAAGATAATTTGAGGATAATACAACTGCACCCATCATAAATGATAGGGAAATAAATAATTTATTCATTAAGCAGATTTAGCTACAGGTTTCTTTTTAAATGGTGATTTAATTAGAATTACTTTTTTTAACTTTTTTAATCTAGGAGATAAATTTTTATTTTTTACTGATTTTAAAAAATCGTCAAAACTTCCCTTTTTGTCAACTGATCTTACACCAGAATTGCTTACAGTTAATTTTAAACTTCTTCCGATAAGCTCGCTTGTAAATTTAACTTTTTTTAAATTTGGCAAAAATCTTCTCTTAGTCTTATTGTTAGCATGACTAACATTATGACCTTTCATAGGTATTTTTCCGGTTAATTCACATTTTTTTGACATAATTACAGTGACTATATAAGGCGAGATATTGAAGGCGTCAAGTTTATTAGATTTAAGATTGACTTTTATTTCCTACAATTTCAGTGAAATTTTTAACACCATCTCTAGTTAATAATTCTTTTAAGTCTTTTTTTATTATCCCAGCAATATTTGGTCCTTGAAATACCATCCCAGTATATAATTGGACATAATCAGCTCCAAGCATAAATTTTTCATAAGCTGCCTGACCGGAGTCTACTCCTCCAACTCCAATAATTTTTATTTTACCTTTAACTAAATTATAAAACTTACTTATTAGAGCATTAGATTTTTTTTCTATAGGTTTTCCCGATAAACCACCTTTTTGATGCTTTTGTATATTTTGCAATGTTTCTCTAGAGAACTCAGAAGTATTAGAGATAATTATTGCCCCAATATCGTTATCTAAAAGAATTTCTGTTATAAGCTCTATTTGATTTTCCTTAATATCTGGTGAAATTTTGACTGCAATTGGAATTTCTGTTTTTATTTTTTTTTTCTTTTCTGAAATAGATTTCAACAATTCTTGCAATTTGGTTTCTTCATGAAGGTTTCTTAAATTTTCTGTGTTTGGTGATGAAATATTGATGGTAATATAATCTGCAACTTGATGGAATTTTTCTAAACCAATTAAATAGTCATTTATTCTATTATTTGAGTCTTTATTTGGTCCTATATTTATACCGAGTACACCTTGTTTTTTGTTAGATTTAATCCTATCTAATACGGCATCAGAACCATGGTTATTAAAACCCAATCTATTAATTAAAGCCTGATCCTCAACCAATCTAAATACTCGTGGTTTACTGTTTCCATATTGCTTTATGGGTGTAATAGTTCCAACTTCAACAAAACCAAATCCTAGTTTAAATAAAGGATTATAAACTTCTGCATTCTTATCAAAACCTGCCGCTATTCCGATTGGGTTGTTTAATTCTTTACCAAAAATTTTTGTTTTTAATATTGTATCACTTTTATTTTCATTAAATATATTTGAAACTAAATTTAATTTTAAAGATTGAATTGCTAAAAAATGAGCTCTTTCAGGGTCTATTTTAAATATTAAGGATCTTAAATTTGAATACATTACTTTAATTTATTAACCAATAGCTCTTTAGTTTCATTAACTCCAAAAAAACTTATAAAAAATCCCATCCGTGGTCCATTTTCATCTCCAAAAACTACCTCATAAATTAGTTTAAACCAATCTCTTAAATTTTCAGCATAACCATTTTCTTTTCCTGTTGAATATATTAAGGTTTGTATATCCTCTGGTGACATCTGATCATTACATTTTTCTAAAGTTTTTACTAATGCTAGCAACGCCAACTTTTCACTGTCACTAGGATTTTTATATTTTTTTTGAGATTTAATAACATCATTAAAAAATTTTATAGCATACCCAACTAAACCATCAAAAATTGGGAAATTTTTTTCATTAATATTTGGTTTATACTTTTTGACAAATTTCCATAATAAATCTTTATTATCAGCATTGCTAGTTTCAACTAAATTTAGCAGCATAGAAAAAGTCATTATCATTTCTTCATTTGGAATATTTCCATTATGAACATGCCAAATTGGATTCATGACCAATTGTTGTTCAGTTTGTTTTTTTGATTTATCAATATTATCTAAATATTCATCTACCGCTTTAGGCACTATCTCATTATAAAGTTTTTTTGCTCTTTTTGGGTTTTGATACATGTATAGAGATAAGCTTTCTGGAGAAGCATACTTTAACCACTGATCAATAGTAATTCCATTACCTTTAGATTTAGAAATTTTTTCCCCTTTTTCATCTAAGAATAATTCATAGGCAAATCCAGATGGATTCTTTTTTCCCATTAATTTAATAATTTTTGTAGATAAAATTGCACTTTCAATTAAATCTTTACCATACATTTCAAAGTCTACATCTAAAGCATACCACCTCATTGCCCAATCAACTTTCCATTGTAATTTACAATTGCCATCTAAAATACTCGACTCCAACTTTTTACCTTTGTTGTCAAAAATTATTTTAGAATTTTTTTTATCAATTTCTAACATTGGTATTTCCAACACGTGCCCTGTATCAGTGCAAATGGGTAAAAAAGGACAATAAGTTTGTTGTCGTTCTTTTCCGAGAGTTGGAAGTATTATATTCATTATATCGTCATAATTTTCCAAAATAATTTTTAATGTTGGATTAAAAAAACCTCCTTTGTATAAAGATGTTGAGCTTTTAAAATTATACTTAAAATTAAAACTATTTAAAAAATCTTTTAACATTTCATTATTATGCTCACCAAAGCTTTTAAATTTTTTAAAAGGATCTGGTACTTGAGTTAAGGGTTTGTGAAGATTATTATTTAATAAATCTTGATTTGGAACATTATCAGGCACTTTTCTTAAACCATCCATATCATCTGAAAAAGTTATTATTTCAGTTGGAAGATCAGTTAGCTGACTTAATGCATTTACCATCATTGAGGTTCTAGCAACTTCGCCAAAAGTTCCTATGTGTGGAAGACCACTTGGACCATAACCTGTCTGAAGTGTAATTTTTCCTTTTTTCTCAATTAATTCTTTTCTCTCTCGAAGTATTTTTTTAGCTTCTACAAATGGCCATGCGCTTGTTTTGTCTAAAATTTCTTTTTTGATCATGAATAATTCATTTAAAAAATCTACAATTAGCGATTTTATTAATTCTTATAGAGTTGAAATTTATTTACCATAAAATAATGTTCTTTCAAAATGTCTAATTATAAAACTGTTTTTTTTACCCTGGGAATTTTGCAAATAATATTAGGGGTATCAATGTTCATCCCAATAATTGCACAATTTACGTATTCTGAAATTGATTCTTCATTCTTTGGTTCATCTATTGTGACTATAATTTTTGGTATTTTATTTTTTTTATCTAACCTGGATCACAATAAAAAATTAAATTTACAACAAGCATTTTTATTAACTACATTGTCTTGGTTAAGTATTGCTATTTTTGGATCTTTACCATTTATCTTTTCTACTATTGAATTATCAATCACTGATGCTTTTTTTGAAAGCATGTCAGGTATCACAACAACAGGTTCTACAATTATTTCTGATTTAGAAAATACACCAAAGGGAATTTTATTGTGGAGAGCAATTCTTCAATGGTTGGGTGGTATTGGAATAATTGTTATGGCTATTACTCTAATGCCAATAATGAATGTTGGAGGTATGCAATTATTTAAAATATCAAGTAATGACTCATCTGAAAAAATACTTCCTAAATCAAAAGAAATAGCACTGAGATTAATTTATATTTATTCAGGATTAACTGCTCTATGTGCAATATCATACTGGATATTTGGGATGGGCAAGTTTGATAGTTTAACACATTCAATGACTACTATCGCTACTGGTGGATTTTCAAATTACAATCAATCTATCGGGTATTTTAACAGCTTGCCTATAGAAATATCATCAATGATTTTTATAATCTTAGGGAGTATTCCATTTATTGCTTATATAAAATTTATTAGTGGAAATAAAAAAATTTTTATAAACGATATTCAAATTAAATCTTTTCTTAAAATAATTTTAATAAGTATAATTATATTATCAATTTATTTATTGTTTAATAATTTTGAAACTTTCAGTTTAAGATCTATTTTCTTCAATACGATTTCAATTTTAACAGGGACCGGGTATGTAAATGCTGAGTTTGATGGATGGGGGAGCTTTCCTATAACTATATTTTTAGCATTGATGTTTATTGGTGGTTGTGCTGGATCAACTACTTGTGGGGTAAAAATTTTTAGAATTCAAATACTATATTTATTTATATTAAATCAACTTAAAAAAATTATTTACCCAAAAGGTGTTTTTGTAATTAAATATGATCAAAGCTCCGTTGATGATAAGTTTATTTCTTCAATAATTTCTTTTATTTATTTTTATTTTGTAATATTTTTTATTTTAACTGCATTATTATCTTTAACTGGTCTTGACTTTATTACTGCAATATCAGGAGCAGCGACTTCAATTTCAAATGTTGGTCCTGGTTTAGGGCCAATAATTGGTCCAAATGGAGATTTTTCATCTTTACCTGATGTTTCAAAGTGGATTTTAACTGTTGGTATGATTTTAGGTAGACTTGAGTTGTTCGCAATATTAGTATTGTTCTTACCATCATTTTGGAGAAATTAAATGAAAGAAGTAAAAAAACAATCTTGGCTCGAATCTCTTTCGGTTTACAGAGATATCCGTATGTTAAGAATTCTGCTTCTGGGTTCTATCAGTGGCTTTCCTTGGGTTTTAATTGCGAGTAGTTTAAGTCTATGGTTAAAAGAAGAAGGACTAAGTAGGTCTACAATAGGATGGGCAGGTTTAATTTTTGGTGTTTATGCTTTTAATTATTTATGGGCACCAATTATAGATAGAATTCAAATACCATTTTTAACAAAAAGACTAGGTCATCGAAGAGGATGGATAGTTTTAATGCAAATAATTATTTTACTAAGCTTACTAGTATGGAGTTTTATTAATCCAACTGAAAATTTAGCTTTGTTGATAACTGTTGGATTAATTATTGCTATAGCTTCAGCAACTCAAGATATAACAGTTGATGCTTTAAGGATTGAGCAAATAAATGAAAATGAAGGAAAATCTATGGCAGCTGGAGCTGCGATGGCTGTTGTGGGATGGTGGACAGGTTACAAGCTAGGTGGAGTGGTTGCTTTATTCACAGCAGAGTTTTTTCAAAATATAGGTATCGTTGATTATTGGCAGGCTACCTTTTTAATTTTAGGTATTTTAATTATTCTAATGAATATCGGTTTAATGTTTGTGCATGAGCCAATTGATACAGACAGACAGACAAAACAAAAAGAAACTGACAAGTTAATTGGGGGTAAACTTGGTTCTAGCAATATTATAACTAACTTTATTGCTTATATAACAGGAACAATTGGTGGTCCAATCATCAGTTTTTTTAAAAAAAATGGTTTTGCTATCGCAGCTGGGATTTTAGGTTTTGTATTCTTATTTAAAATTGGTGAAGCATTCATGGGAAGAATGTCTATTGTTTTTTATAAAGAAATAGGTTTCTCTAAAGGACAAATTGCAATTTATTCTAAAGGACTTGGTTGGATTACAACAGTCGTATTCACATTATTGGGAGGTTTGATGGCCATGAGGGCTGGAACAATAAAAACAATGTTCTTTGCTGGAGGATTAATGGCTATAACAAATATTTTATTTGCAGTTTTAGCTTGGACAGGAAAATCTGAAATTTTATTTGCAATTGCAGTAATTGCAGATGACATAACTGCAGCGTTCGCAACGGTTGCTTTTGTTGCATTTATTTCTTTGTTAGTAGACAGGACTTACACAGCAACACAATATGCTCTGCTTGCTTCAATCGGTACTGCTGGTAGAACAACATTGGCATCTTCTTCAGGTGCTTTAGTCGATTGGTTAAATGGAGACTGGGGCACATTTTTTATCCTAACAACTATAATGGTCATCCCTTCTTTAATTTGCTTGTGGTTTATAAAAGATAAAATTAAGATTAGTGCAAAATAATTTTTATTTCATAGGTAATTTTACAAATATCTACTCAAAACCGTCAAAGTCGTCTGAGGTTGCTTCTCAGATTATATATGGTGAAAAGTTTAAAATTTTATCAAGAAATAAAGAGTGGTTAAAAATTAAAACCTTATTTGATAATTATGTTGGGTATATTAAAAACAGGCAATACATTCGTAAAATTAAACCAAATTACAAAGTAAGTAATCTAAAAGCAAAAATTTTCAAAAAACCTAAGTTAGGAACAAAAAGTTGGCTTTCATTTGGATCAAAATTATCAGCTATAGATGAAACTGATAGTTATATAAAAATTCAAAAAAATAAATGGATTAAAAAAAAAGATATTAAAAAAATAAATTATAAAGAAAAAAATTTTGTTAAAATTTTTCAAAAGTTTTTAAAAGTTAAATATATTTGGGGAGGAAAATCCTTTAATGGTATTGACTGTTCTGCCTTGTTACAAATATTTTATCTTTATAATAATATATTCTACCCAAGAGACACAAAGGACCAAATTAAATATTCAAAAGGAAAAATAAAAAAAATAAAATATAAAAAAGGTGATGTTATATTTTGGAAAGGTCACGTTGCAATATGTTTAAATTCAAAAAAGCTTATTCATGCTTATGGGCCAAAAAAAAAAGTTTTAATTATGCCAATAATCAAAACTATTAATAGAATTAGAGAAACAGCAAAACTTGAAGTAAAAAAAGTGTCTAGAATTAAATATTAATTTCTACCAAAATCTGGCTTATCAATATCTTGTTTTAACTTAATAATTTTTGATCTTACCTTTTTAGTCTGAATAAGTTTTTTCAAGATCGACTTATTATTTTTAGAGTTAATATCTTTCTTAAATGCATTTAAATTTTTGACAAACAGGTCAATTGCTTTTGAAATATTAACTTTATTATTAAAAAAAATATCTCTCCACATAATCTCATTAGATGCTGCAATTCTTGAAAAATCTCTTAAACCACCTGCACTATATTTAATTAACCCATAGCTTTGCTTTTTCTCAAAATCTTGTGCAGATTTAACCAAATTATATGCAATTAAATGGGGTAAGTGACTAGTTATAGAAAAAATCTTATCATGTTTCTCCGGGGTCATCACAACTATTTTAGACCCAATTTTTTTCCAAAATTTATTTAAAAAGTTTAAGTGAATTTTTTTAGTATTTTTATCCCTTATTAATATACACCATCTTTCAACAAACATATTTTCTCTACCATGCTCTGGACCACTTACTTCTGATCCTGCAATTGGGTGACTTTGAGTCCAATTTAAACTTTTCTTTAAAAATTTTTTAATAATTTTCGAGGTCTCAATTTTAGAAGACCCTATGTCAGTAATTAAAGTATTTGGCAAATTATAATTATTTAATTTCAGAATAAGTTTTTTATATTCACTCATTGGCGTACAAAAAATAATGAGATCTGAATTCAACGCTCCTTCTTTTAATGTTTTGACAATTGTTCCAGGTAATTTTAATTTTTTAATTCTTGCGACTTTTGACTTTGACTTTTCATAAATAAATATTTTTTTAGCTATATTCTTTTTATAAATTCTTCTCAATAAAGATGAGCCTAATAGTCCACACCCAATAATTAAAACTTTTTTCATTTGTTTAGAACCTTTTTAACAGTGCTCATAAATTTTATATTTTCTTTTTTTGATCCAATAGTTAATCTTAATTTATTCTTTATATGATAACCATCTTGTGTTGATCTTAAAATAATTCCCTTATTTTTTAATTTTTCATACAGATATTTTGCTGAATACTTGCAATTTTCGAAACTAAGTAACAAAAAATTTGCAGATATAGGGTTTGATTTAATATGATAACTTTCAAGAAACTTTTTTATCTTATTTGCATAAAATAAATTGTGCTTAATTGATTTATTAATAAATTTTTTATCTTTAAGCGACTCGGCTGCAGCTAATTGAGCGATACCATTAACATTAAAAGGAGGTTTGATCACATTTAATGCATTTATTATTTTTTTTGAACCATAACCCCACCCCACTCTTAAAGAAGCAAGACCAAAAATTTTTGAAAATGTTCTCAAAATAAAAACATTTTCTTTATTTTTAAATAAATCTAATCCAGAGGCATAATTTAAATTTTTCATATATTCAGCGTAAGCATCATCAATAACTAATAAAACATTTTTATTTAATTTCTTTCTTAGTTCTAAAACTTCTTTTTTAGTCAAGTAAGTCCCCGTTGGGTTATTTGGATTTGCTATAAAAACAATTTTTGTCTTTCTGGAAACTTTTTTTAAAATCTCTTTAGTTGAAACTTTAAAGTTAATTTCTTTAGCAAATATAATTTTTGCACCAACTATTTTTGAATAAATTCTGTACATCAAAAAACTGTATTCTGGAATTACTACCTCATCTTTTGGATTTAAAAATAATTGACAAATCATCTGAATAACTTCATCAGATCCTGCTCCACAAATGATTTTTTTTTTATCACATTTGTAAGCTTTGGATATTGCTTTTTTTAAAATTTCAGATCTTCCATCAGGATATTTATCTAAAGTTAAATTTTTATTTAATATCAGTTTTCTAGCTTTAGGACTCATGCCCAAAGCAGACTCATTAGCTGACAACTTTATTACTTTTTTTAATTTTTTAACTTTTGACTTGCCCGGTTTATAAGCCTCAATGTTAAATTTTTTAAATTTTGGAGTATTCATTTTTTTAATTTATGAGCTCTTTATAGATAAAATTACAAATTTTTATAGAGAATAAGAGGTTTTTTTAAAAAATTGACATAATAATTAACATCTTGTAAAAAATTTATGCGCTGATTTAACTGAATTGCGAGCGCTTAAAAAAAACCGCTAAAATAGTTTTTTTTCTCACAATTCAAATAAAGCAAAAATATGAATACTGAGAAAAACTTAAAAACTTTAATTGTTAATAAACCACTAAAACTAGACTGTGGTAAAACTATAAATAATTTTCCTATAGCCTACGAAACTTACGGAGAACTCAATTTAAAAAAAAATAATGCTATATTAGTATTTCATGCACTTACAGGAGATCAATATGTAACTGGCATAAATCCTGTTACAAAAAAAGATGGCTGGTGGAGCTATGCAGTTGGCCCAAACAAAGCAATTGATACAAATAAATATTTTGTTATCTGCACAAATGTAATTGGTGGATGTATGGGTTCATATGGACCGAGCGATAAAGATCCTGTCTCCGATAATATTTTTGGAACCAATTTTCCAGTCATTACGATTAATGATATGGTTAACGCACAATATAATTTACTTGATCATTTTAATATTGATAAACTGTTTTCTATAACTGGAGGCTCAATGGGTGGTATGCAGGTTCTTCAATTTATAAGTAACTTTCCTGACAAAGCTAAAACAGTAATACCTATTGCGACAACTTCTAGTCATTCAGCTCAAAATATTGCGTTAAATGAATTAGGAAGACAAGCAATTACAGCCGATAGTAATTGGAAAGATGGAAATTATGCTTCCAACAATACAATTCCAGGTAAAGGATTGGCCGTAGCTAGAATGGCTGCTCATATAACCTATCTATCAAAAAAAGGTTTGCAGGAAAAATTTGGAAGAAAATTACAGGAAAGAGAAGATCTTAAATTTGGTTTTGATGCAGACTTTCAAATTGAAAGTTATTTAAGATATCAAGGTTCAGTTTTTGTTGATCGATTTGATGCAAATAGCTATCTTTATATTACTAGAGCTATGGATTACTTTGATTTAGCTAAGCAATTTGATGGAGATCTTTCAAAAGCTTTTAAAAATACAAAAGCTAAATTTTTTATAATCTCTTTTACTTCTGATTGGCTTTATCCAACTCAGGAAAATAAAGAAATCGTTATTGCATTAAATTCAATTGGAGCTGATGTTGGGTTTGTCGAAATAGAGTCTGATAAAGGTCACGATTCTTTCTTACTTGATGTTCCTAATTTTTTAAATGCTCTTAAAAACTTTTTAGATAAATCATATGTGGAAAATGAAAAATGAAAAAAGAATTCAAGGTAATAGCAGACTTAATCGAAAAAGATAAAAAAGTACTAGATGTAGGTTGTGCTGATGGGACTTTGATGAAATTTTTGGAAGATGACAAAAATATAAATATTAGAGGATTAGAAATTTCTAAAGAAAAAGTTCAAGAATGCATAGCAAAAGGTTTGACCGTGATAGAAGGGAATGCTGAAACAGATTTGAAACAATTTCCAGATAAATCTTTCGATTACGTTATTTTAAGTCAAACACTTCAGGCTTTTTTAAATCCCGAATTAGTTTTGAACGAACTTTTAAGAGTTGGAAAAAAAGCAATAGTAACAATCCCAAATTTTGGTTATTGGAGAATAAGAGTTCATTTACTATTTAAAGGAACAATGCCAATCACTAAAACACTACCAGACGAATGGTACAACACTGCAAATTTACATATGTGTACAATAAAAGATTTTGTTCATTTTATTAAATCAAAGGATATAAAAATTTTTAAATCACTGGCATTAAACAATTTTAATACCTCTTTAATAAATGATAATAATTTAGGGTTTAAAAATTTATCTGCAGATCTAGGTATATTTTTAATCGAGAAATAATATGCAAGTTGAAATAATACCATGCCTTCAAGATAATTATAGTTATGTAATTATTGACGAAAGCAATAATACTGCATGTGTAATTGATCCAAGTGAGGCTGCTCCTATAATTAATTTCTTACAGAAACAAAATATCGAATTAAAATATATTCTTAATACACATCATCATTTTGATCATACTGGTGGTAATGAAGATTTAAAAAAAAAATTTAAATCAATTGTAGTAGGTTTTAAAAAAGATTCTAAAAGGATACCTGGAATTGAAGTATTGTTAGAGGATGGAGAAATATGGGAAGCTGAAAACTTTTTAGCTAAAATAATTCATGTACCAGGACACACAACGGGACATATCTGTTTTCATTTTTTTAAAGAAAAATTAATTTTTACTGGAGATACACTTTTTTCTCTTGGTTGTGGTAGAATTTTTGAAGGTACTTATGAGGAAATGTTTTTATCTTTAAATAAAATTAAATCTTTGCCCGAGGAAACCAAAATTTATTGCGGTCATGAATATACTCTTAATAATGCAAATTTTTGTATTAAACATGATTTTGAAAACCAAAATTTACAAAAAAAAATTAAACTTATAAGAAAACAAAGAGATAACGGTCAGCCCACAATCCCAACAACAGTAAAGGATGAATTAGACTGCAACATCTTTTTAAGGGCAAAAAACCTGGAAACCTTTTCAAAATTAAGAGATTTAAAGGATAATTTTTAATTAATTCGACTTGACTAAAGGATTGCTACAACTATATTGCGTTAACTTAATTTAAAGATCATACTATGTCATACGCAGTTATTAAAACAGGTGGAAAACAATACAAAGTAAAATCTGGTGAAATTCTAAAAATAGAAAAGTTACCAGATTCTAAACCTGAAGCAAAAGTAGAATTTAATGAAATCTTAGCCTATGGAGATGATAAATCTATAGAGATTGGAGCGCCAAATGTTGAAGGCGCTAAAGTAGAAGCAGATTTAATTAAAAATAGTAAAAATAGAACAGTATTAATCTTCAAAAAAAGAAGAAGACAAAATTCAAGAAGAAAAAATGGTCATAGACAAGAATATTCTATGGTAAGAATTAATAAGATTTTTTCAAAAGATGGTAAAATTTTATCAGAGGCAGAAAAAATTTCTACAACTTCAAAAAAAGAAAAAGTGAAAGAAGCTGTAAGTAAATAAGTATTAGGTATATTATGGCAACAAAAAAAGCAGGTGGATCATCAAGAAACGGAAGAGATAGTGCTGGTAGAAGACTTGGTGTTAAAAAGTACGGTGGTGAAACAGTAATACCTGGAAATATAATTGTAAGACAAAGAGGAACTAAGATTTTTCCTGGAGAAAATGTTGGAATGGGTAAAGATCATTCAATCTTCTCAGTTATCAAAGGAAAAGTTGTCTTCAAAAAATCTAAGTCAGATAGAACTTTTGTTTCTGTAAAGCCCAATTAATAGTACAACCAATTAAAATAGATGTTGTATTATGAAATTTCTCGATCAAGTTAAAATATATATTAAAGCTGGAAACGGTGGAGATGGATCCCCAAGTTTTAGAAGAGAGAAGTATGTAGAGTTTGGTGGACCAGATGGCGGTGATGGGGGTAAAGGTGGATCAATTATTTTAAAGTCAGAAGAAAATTTAAATACCCTTATTGACTACCGATATCAACAACACCATAAAGCTGAACGTGGAGAAAATGGTTCTGGTCAAAACCGAACAGGAAGAAGTGGTGAAGATTCAATTTTAAAAGTTCCTCTAGGTACACAAGTATTTGAAGAGGATAACAAAACTCTCCTTTTTGATTTTAATAAAAAAGGTGAAGAATATGTTGCTGCAGCCGGTGGAAAAGGTGGGTTGGGAAATACAAGATTTAAAAGCTCTACAAATAGAGCCCCAAGAAAATTTACTAAAGGTACTATCGGAGAAGAATTTATAATATGGCTCCAATTAAAAACAATTGCTGATATAGGTATTATTGGTTTACCAAACGCTGGAAAATCAAGTTTGTTAGCAGCGTTAACTAATGCAAATCCAAAAATTGCAAATTATAAATTTACGACTCTAAATCCAAATCTTGGTGTTGCTTCCTACGATGATAAAGAAATTACTATTGCAGATATACCAGGGTTAGTAGAGGGGGCTCACGAAGGTGTGGGCCTGGGTATACAATTTTTGAAACACATAGAAAGATGTAAGTCTTTACTGCACTTAATTGATATTACTAACTTAGATCTTAATGAGTCTTATAATCAGGTTAAAAATGAATTAAAAAGTTACAGTACAAAGTTGTTAGAAAAAAAAGAATTAATTGTGCTTAATAAAATTGATTTAATTGATGAAGATACAGCAAATGACGTTATAGACCATTTTTCAAAAGGTAGAAATTGTGAAATTATGACAATGACAACTCTAGAAAAAAAATCTATATCGAAAATTAAAGCAAAACTTTTATCCTATGTATCTTAAAAACTCTAAAATAATTGTTATTAAAATTGGATCATCTCTTTTGGTTGATCAAAATAAAAAAATCAGGAAACAGTGGTTATCTAGTTTTGCAAAAGATATTAAAAAATTAAAAGAAAAAAACCAAAAAGTAGTTATTGTTAGTTCGGGCGCTATAGCTTTGGGTTGTAAAAAAATGAACTATAATAAAAAAAATATCAAATTAGATAAGAGTCAAGCTATTGCTTCTATTGGCCAAATAGAACTGATGAATTTATTTTCACAAGCTTTCGTAAAATATAAATTAAACATTTCGCAGATTCTGCTTACACTGGAGGATACTGAGGAAAGAAGAAGATCTCTTAATGCAAAACGAACTTTTGATAATCTTTTTCAACTTGGTTTTATTCCTGTGGTCAATGAAAATGATACTATTGCAACAAGTGAAATAAAATATGGGGATAATGATAGGTTGGCATCAAGGGTTGCACAAATTACAAATGCAGATACCCTAATTTTACTATCTGATGTTGACGGTTTATATACAAAAAATCCTAAAATTTTTAAGGACGCTAAACTAATAAAGAAAATTGATGATCTTAAAAAAGATCTTAAAAAAATTTATATTAAAGGTGTAAATGAGTATGGAAGTGGAGGTATGCAAACTAAAATTGAAGCAGCAAAAATATGTCAGCTAGCTGGTACAAGCATGGTTATTGCAAATGGACTATATTCAAATCCTATTTCAAAAATAATTGAAAAAAATAACTGTACTTGGTTCATTCCAAAGATTTCAAAATTAGATGCTAGAAAAAAATGGATAATAAGTTCTATAGCACCTAAAGGAGCTGTAATAATTGATGACGGTGCTAAAAAAGCATTAAAATCTGGAAAAAGTTTGTTAGCAGCAGGAATCAAGAAAGTTTCAGGAAGATTTAATAAAGGTGATCATATTAAAGTTTTAGATAAAAAAAATAATGAATGTGCTAGAGGTTTAAGTTCCTTCACATCTGATGAAGTTACTAAAATTATGGGTCATCACTCTAATGAGATTGAAAAATTATTGGGTTATGTTTCAAAATCAGAAGTTATTCACAAAGATGATATGGTAGAAATTTAGATGATTAAATATATGAATTTAATAGGAGTTAAGGCTAGAAAAGCATGTGAAAATAAAATTAGCTCTAAAGTAAAAAATAAAGTCTTAGAAGATTATGCAAAATTAATAAATAAACAAAAAAAATTTATTATTAATCAAAATTTAAAAGACATTAATTTTGCAAAGAAAAAAGGATTAAAAGAAAACTTAATTAAAAGACTTCATCTTAATGAAGATAAATTGAATGGCATTGTAAGTTCAATTTTAAAAATAGCTAAATTAAAAGACCCTATAGACAATATTTTAGAAAAATGGAAAAGACCAAATGGTCTAAATATAAGTAGAGTATCAATACCAATTGGAGTTATTGGTGTTATTTACGAAAGTAGACCAAATGTAACTTCAGATGTTGCTAGTCTTTGTTTTAAATCTGGAAATGTTGTAATTCTAAAAGGGGGATCAGAGGCAATAAATTCTAACAAAGCTTTAGCTAAATTGTTTAGAAAAGCACTTAAGAAAAACAAAGTTGATGAAAACTTTATACAATTTATTGACTCAAAACAAAGAAAGCTAGTGGATATCATGCTTTCTAAAATGAAAAAATATGTTGATGTAATCATTCCTCGTGGTGGAAAAAATTTAGTAAGAAAAGTTTTAGACTTATCTAAGGTACCTATAATTGGCCACTTAGAAGGGCTTTGTCACACTTACATTGATAAAGATGCAAAATTAAAAATGGCAAAAGAAGTTGTTTTTAACGCTAAATTAAGAAATACAAGTATTTGTGGAGCAACTGAGACAATACTTATGCACAAAAATATAGTTAAAAAATTTTGTACTCCAGTTTTGCAAAAACTAGAAAAAGGTGGATGTAAAATTTATGGAGATAAAACTTTAAAAAGATATTTTAAAGGCAAATTATATCTAGTAAAAGAAAAAGATTGGAAAACTGAATATCTATCTTCAACTGTTTCTGTTAAAATTGTCAAGAACTCTACCGAAGCAATTAAGCACATAAATAAATATGGAACAATGCATACAGACTCAATAATTACTAAAAATAAAAAAACTGCGAAATATTTTTTAAAAAATGTGAAAAGTTCAATAGCGATGCATAATACTTCAACTCAATTTGCCGATGGCGGAGAATTCGGTTTTGGAGGAGAAGTTGGTATATCCACTAACACCTTGCCACCAAGAGGTCCAGTGGGTTTAAATCAATTAGTTTCATATAAGTATGAAATTACAAGTAAAGGAAAAATAAGAAACTAAATTGAAAGCAAATAAAATAAAAATAGGAGTTTTGGGTGGTTCTTTTGATCCTGCTCACAAAGGTCACCTGGCAATCTCTAAAGAAGCAAGAAAAAGATTTGGACTAAAAAAAATTATTTGGGCAATTACAAAGAAAAATCCTTTTAAAACTCAAAGTAAAACCTCTGTTACTAAAAGAATTAGATATTGCAAAAAAATTATTGGATCAAATTTATTTATTAAAGTTAAATTTTATGAAAATATTATAAAATCCAATAAAACTATTAATTTAATTAATTACTTAAAAAAAAATAAAAATTTCGAAATTTATTTTTTAATGGGTGCTGATAACCTAATTAATTTTCATAAGTGGTATAAATCTAAATCTATTTCACAAAAATGTATTATTTTAGCTTTTGATAGACATGGCTATAAAAAAAATTCATTAAAATCAAAGACATTTAGACAACTAAGTAAAAGTTCACTTGAATTTATTGAATTTAATAAAGTCAACATTTCATCTTCTCAATTAAGAAAAATTTGATAATCTAAATAATAATTAATGGACAAAATTTCAGACTTAAAAGAAATTATAATCAGCACATTAGATATCAATAAAGCAGAAGACATTGTAGCAATTGATCTAAAGCACAAGAGTTCAATGGCGGATTATATGATTATTGCAAGCGGCACATCATCAAGACATATACAATCTTTATCTGAGCAAGTATTGCAAAAATTAAAAAAAAATGGTCTTAAAAACTCAAAAATTGAGGGTAAAGAAAGTAGTGAATGGAAACTTGTTGATGGAATTGATTTAATTGTTCATATTTTTCATCCTGAAAAAAGAAAGTTTTATGAACTAGAAAAAATTTGGTCAGAACTAATACCAAAAGAAAAAGTTATTATATGAAAAAATTTAAATTCTTCATTTTAATTTTTTTTACTATTTTTTATTTTAATAAGCTGTCGATCTCTGCTGAAATTGATATTTATAAAAAAATTGATCTTTTTGGTGAAGTCCTTGAAAAAATAAACAAAGAATATGTAGATGAAATTAATCAGTCTGAAAGTATGGACTCAGCAATAAACGGACTTTTGCAATCTTTAGATCCATATTCATCTTACATGTCTCCTAAAACTTTTGACGAAATGCAAACTGAAACAAGTGGAGAATTTGGAGGATTAGGAATTGAAGTCAGTATGGAGGCTGGTGTAGTAAAAGTAATATCTCCAATAGATGACACACCTGCATCTAGAGCAGGTCTAAAAGCTGGAGACTATATCGTTAAAATAGATAATATTCAGGTCCAAGGAAAATCTTTAAGCGAAGCTGTTGATTTAATGAGAGGTCCGGTAGGTTCAGGAATAGAATTAACAGTAAGACGTAGAGGCGAAAAAAAAGCATTAACATTTAACATTGTTAGAGAAGTCATTCAGGTTCAGTCTGTTAAATCTGAAATACTAGATGAAAATATTGGATACCTAAGACTTACTTCTTTTAATGATAACAGTAGTAATCAAATTGAAAAACAAATTAAAAAATTAAAAAAAAACAAAAATGTAAACGCATTTATTTTAGATCTGAGAAATAACCCTGGAGGCCTCTTATCTCAAGCAATAAAAATCACTGATTTCTTTTTAGAAAATGGTGAAATTGTTTCAACCAAGTCTAGGAAAAAATCTGAAAATAGAAAATGGTTTGCAAAAAAAGGAGATATCACCGGAGGGAAAACTCTTTTGGTGTTAATCAATTATGGTTCTGCTTCAGCTTCAGAAATTGTTGCTGGTGCCCTTAAAGACCACAAAAGAGCAATTATTCTTGGTGAAAACAGTTTTGGTAAAGGATCTGTTCAATCAATTATCCCCCTTAGAAACAGAGGTGCAATACGTTTAACAGTAGCCAAGTATTATCTCCCATCGGGCAAATCTATTTCTGAAGTAGGTGTTAGACCTGATATAGAAGTAGGCGAAGAAAGTGACGATTTTCGAATTAAAACTGATACAGATAATCAGTTAAATTACGCTTTAAAATTACTTAACGGATAAAATGAATAAAAATTTTAGCACTTTACCACTGCGAAGTGGTGTTGGGATTGTATTGTTGAATAAAGAAAACAAAGTATTTGTTGCAAGAAGAATAGATAACCCAAGAAATTTCTGGCAAATGCCTCAAGGTGGAGTTGATGAAGGTGAAGATTTTTTAAAAGCAGCCTTTAGAGAATTAGAAGAAGAAACTAGCATAAAAAGTGTTGAACTTATTAGTGAGTTAGACGGAACCATAACATACAACCTTCCTGATCGATTGTTAGGAATAATATGGAAAGGAAAATATAGAGGTCAGAAGCAAAAATGGTTTTTAATGCGATTTATTGGAAATGATAGTGAAATAAATATTAATACATCCAATCCAGAGTTTTTAGATTGGAAGTGGATTGACTTAGATTTAATTACTGATGTTGTGGTTGATTTCAAACATCATGTTTACAAAGAAGTTAAAGAAAAAGTAAAAAAAATAATTAATTAAGATTTTTTAAAACTTCTACTTTTTGATCAGCTAAATATTTAGACTGATCATTAATCTCAGGTTTTTTAGCTTCTTCCTCAGCTTGTTTAAGTAAATCTTCTTGTTTTGATTTATCCATAACAGCAACATTAAATATTGTGCTAGTTAGTATAGATAAATTATTATTTTTAAACTCTACAATTCCATCTTCGACATAGTAATTTTCATCACCTGATTTTGCCAAGATCTTAATTATACCTGGTTTTAAAAAAGAGATAATAGAAATATGATCTTTTAAAATTCCCATTTCACCCTCAAATGCTGGCACTACAACCTCTGAAACATCTTCTTTTACAAGAAAAGATTTTTCAGGATTAACTATTTCAATTTTAAACTCTTCACTCATTAAGCTGCAGCTTCTTGCTCCATTTTTTTAGCTTTCTCGATCGCTTCTTCAATCGTACCTACCATATAAAATGCTGCTTCAGGTAAATGATCGTATTCACCTTTGCAAATAGCAGCAAAGCCTTTTATTGTTGATTCCAAATCAACTAATTTACCTGGAGACCCAGTAAATACCTCTGCAACAAAGAATGGTTGAGATAAAAATCTCTGTATTTTTCTTGCTCTAGCTACAACTAATTTATCTTCCTCAGATAATTCATCCATACCTAAAATGGCTATAATATCTTGTAAAGATTTATAAGTTTGTAAGATTTTTTGAACTTCTCTAGCAACTCTATAATGTTCATCACCAACAATTCTTGGGTCCAAAATTCTTGAAGTAGAATCGAGTGGGTCAACTGCAGGATAAATACCTATTTCAGCAATTTGTCTTGAAAGTACTGTTGTTGCATCCAAGTGAGCAAATGAGGTTGCTGGTGCTGGGTCAGTTAAGTCGTCGGCTGGTACGTAAATTGCCTGTACTGATGTAATTGATCCTTTATTAGTAGTTGTAATTCTTTCTTGAAGGTTACCCATATCAGTTGCAAGTGTAGGCTGATAACCAACCGCAGATGGTATTCTACCCAATAAAGCTGATACCTCTGAACCTGCCTGAGTAAATCTGAAAATATTATCTACGAAAAAAAGAACATCTTGACCTTCTTGATCTCTAAAATACTCAGCTACAGTTAATCCTGTAAGAGCAACTCTAGCTCTTGCCCCTGGAGGCTCATTCATTTGACCGTAAACTAATGCAGCTTTTGATCCTGGTCCTTCTTTTTTAATTACACCTGAGTCTATCATCTCATGATATAAATCATTTCCTTCCCTAGTTCTTTCTCCAACTCCTGCAAAAACTGAAAATCCACCATGCGCTTTTGCAACGTTATTAATTAATTCCATAATTAAAACTGTTTTTCCAACTCCTGCTCCACCAAACAGGCCAATTTTTCCACCTTTTGCATATGGTGCTAGTAAGTCAATTACCTTAATACCAGTAACCAATATTTCTGTTTCTGTAGATTGTTCGTTAAATTCTGGTGCAGCTCTGTGGATGGGCCAGCTTTCTTTTGTTTTTACTTCACCTCTTTCGTCAATAGGCTCTCCAATTACATTAATAATTCTTCCCAATGTTTCAGGACCAACTGGAACTTGGATGGGTGCTTTGGTATTTGTCACTTCATCACCCCTCTTTAATCCTTCAGTGGCATCCATTGCAATTGTTCTTACAGCAGATTCTCCTAAATGCTGAGCAACCTCTAAAACTAGTCTGTTATCTCCATTTTTACATTCTAAGGCTGTTAAAATTTCTGGAAGATCTCCGTCAAATTTCACGTCTACTACTGCTCCAATAACTTGTGTAATTGTTCCTTTGCTCATAATTATAAACTTTCTGCTCCTGATATGATTTCTATTAGTTCTTTAGTAATTGCTGCCTGACGACTTCTATTATACTCAATAGTAAGCTTGTCAACCATTTCACCTGCGTTTCGGGTTGCATTATCCATTGCACTCATTCTTGACCCTTGTTCACTAGCTGAATTCTCTAGCATCGCCTTAAATATTTGTGTTGAAATATTTTTTGGCAATAAATTACTTAAAATTTCATCTTCATCTGGTTCAAACTCATAAATATCCTCAGATTTATCTTCCTCTGAATTTTCAACATTCAAAGGGATTATTTGTTGTGCTTGAGGAATTTGTGTAATTACATTTTTGAATTGATTATAAAAAATAGTACAAACATCGAACTCTTCGGCTTGAAATTTTTCTATAACCATTTTACCAACTTTTTCAGCATCAAAATAATTAGCATGTTTAGATTCTTTAAATGAAATATTTGCAATTATCTTGTCACCATAAGCTCTTTTAAGTTGGTCGTTACCTTTAGAACCTACAGTAATAATCTTTAAATCTTTTCCTTGTTCTACGAGTTTTGCAAAATAGCTTTTGGCTTTTTTAATTATATTTGAATTAAAACCACCACACAAACCTCTATCGGATGTCATCACAACACAAAGATGAACTTTGTCATTACCTGATCCAGATAATAATTTTGGAGCATTTTCTTTATCTGAAATCCCACTAGAAAGATTTAAAATTATATTATTCATTTTTTCTGAATATGGTCTTCCCTTCTCAGCACTTTCTTGGGCTCTTCTGAGTTTTGCTGCCGCTACCATCTTCATAGCTTTTGTAATTTTTTGTGTAGATTTTACGCTAGCTATTCTTTTTTTAAGGTCGTCTAAACTTGCCATGATAAATTAAGATTTAAATTTTTCCTTTAGCTGAGTAATTACTTCAATTAATAGTTTTTCTTTATCATCTTCGAGTTTACCTGAGCTTTGAATTGAATCAATTATTTCAGGTTTATCAGACTTGCATTTTTCGATGATTTTGTTTTCAAAATCAGCAATATCTTTTAGTTCAATATCATCCAAATATCCCTTTACTCCACAGAAGACAGAAATAACTTGTTCGGCTACTGTCATTGGTGAATATTGTTTTTGTTTAAGAAGTTCAGTTAATTTTGACCCTCTATTTAAGAGTTGCTGTGTCGAAGCATCTAAATCAGAACCAAATTGAGCAAAAGCAGCCATTTCTCTGTACTGTGCTAGTTCTAATTTCATTGATCCAGAAACTTTTTTCATCGCTTTTGTTTGTGCTGAAGAACCAACCCTAGAAACAGATAAACCTACGTTAATAGCTGGTCTTATCCCTTGGTTAAAAAGTTCAGTTTCTAAGAAAATTTGACCATCAGTAATTGAGATTACATTGGTTGGAATAAATGCTGATACATCACCACCTTGGGTTTCAATAATTGGAAGTGCTGTTAAAGAACCTCCACCATGCTCATCACTTAATTTTGCTGCTCTTTCTAATAATCTACTATGAAGATAGAATACATCACCAGGGTAAGCTTCACGTCCTGGGGGTCTTCTTAATAATAGAGACATTTGTCTATAAGCAACAGCCTGCTTAGATAAATCGTCATATATAATTAATCCATGCATACCATTATCTCTAAAATATTCACCCATTGTACACCCTGTGTAAGGCGCTAAAAACTGAAGTGGTGCGGAGTCGGATGCTGTTGCTGCAACGATTGTTGTATACTCCATTGCTCCAGCCTCTTCTAATGTTTTTTGAATTTGTCTTACAGTTGATCTTTTTTGACCAATGGCAACATAGATACAATAAAGTTTTTGTTTCTCATCACCAGACTCATTAATTTTCTTTTGGTTAATAATTGCATCAATTGCAACCGCAGTTTTACCTGTTTGTCTATCACCAATAATTAACTCCCGTTGACCTCTTCCAACTGGAACCAAACTATCAATAGATTTTAAACCTGTTTGCATAGGTTCACTAACTGACTGTCTTGGAATAATTCCTGGAGCTTTAACTTCAACTCTGCTTTTTTGAATGCTCTTATCTAAAGGCCCTTTACCATCAATTGGATTTCCCAATCCATCAACAACTCTGCCTAATAATTCTTTTCCAACTGGAGTATCAACAATATTTCCAGTTCTTTTTACAGTATCACCTTCTTTAATATTTCTGTCATCTCCAAAAATTACAACCCCAACATTTTCACTTTCCAAGTTAAGAGCCATACCTTTGGAACCATCTGCGAATTCTACCATTTCACCAGCTTGGACATTATCTAAACCATAAATCCTAGCGATACCATCTCCTACTGACAAAACCTGTCCAACTTCTGTAACTTCAACTTTATCACCAAAATTTTTAATTTGTTCTTTTAATATCTTTGTAACTTCTGAAGGATTTATTTCCATTTATGCCTCTATCATTCTATTTTCGATTTGTTGTAATTTATTTTTAATTGAAGTATCGACCATAGTGCTTCCAACTTGCACTACCAAACCTCCTATTAAACTTTCATCATGTTTGTAGTTTAATTTTATTTTTGAGCTAAAATTTTTAGTTAACTCATCTGTAATTTTTGTAATCTCATCACTAGATAATTGTTTTGCAGACTTTAATTCAGCTTTTAATTCTCCTCTTTTTTGAGAACATATTTCAATAAAACTTTTTAGAATTTGTTCTACATAAAAAAAACGTCTTTTTGTAACTAGAAAACTTAAAAAACTTTTTAATAAACTCTCAAATTTATTATTTTTAGAAATGTGATCAATAACTTTTAAAAGATCATACTGGTTATTTGTTGGGTCTTTAATCAGATCTGAAAAGTCTCTACTTGAGGAAATTAAATTTATAATAGATAGGGATTGATCTTCTATTTTTGGAAGAATATTATTTTCGCTTGCAAGTTCATACAAAGCTAAAGAATATCTTTCAGCTGAAGTTATTGAAAATCCTTTATTTTTACTCAACTTGGCACCTCTGTTATGTTGAAGGTTATTTTAAAATCACGCTCTAATTAGCATATGACCATTATGTCTTCAAGTAGCACGTTCGTTTAAAAGTCCTTTTTTTAAAGGTTAATTGAAGTTTATTGGATCAACATCAACTGAAAGTTTTATTCCTGATGAAAATTTGTAATTTAGGATAATTTCAGCGATTGAATTTTGTAATTTGAGAGATTTTGAACCCCTAATTAACATTCTTACTCTAAATTTCCTTTTTAATCTAAAAATTGGTGCACTAACTGGTCCTAATACTCTTCCATTAATTTTTGTTTCAATAAAGTTTTTGAAATAAAAAGCTTCCTTTTCTAATTTAACTTCATTATTTCCTGTAAAAATTAATGAGATAAATCTTTGGAATGGCGGTAGTTTGTTTTGTCTTCTAATATCTAATTCTCTGTCAAGAAAAATATCTGGATTACTGTTTGTTAAATCTGAAATCATTTTAGTATTAGTATTATAAGTTTGAAAATATACAGTAGCAGGTTTGCCTGTTCTTCCTGCTCGACCGGAAAGCTGATGATATAACTGTAAATTTTTTTCAGCTCCTCTCAAATCGTGTCCTTGAGATGAAAGATCAATATCAACTACCACAATACAATTTAGGCTTGGAAAATGAAAACCTTTAGAGATTAACTGTGTTCCAACTAAAATTTGAACTTCATTATTAATTATTTTTTCTAATTTATCACGAGAGTCTTTTTTGTTCATAGTGTCACTTGAAAAAATTTCAATTTTTTTAGATGGAAAGTTTTTTTTGACTTCTTCAGATATTCTTTCAACTCCAGGACCACTAAAAATTAACTCACAATCTCCATCTTTTTCACAATTTCTTTTTAAAGAAGATTTAAAACCACAATAATGGCACAATAAATTATTTTTATTTTTATGATAAACTAAATTAATTGAACAATTCGGACACGAATAACTATTAAAACATTTATTACAAAGCACATGTGGAGAAAACCCACGTCTATTTAAAAAAAATAAGACTTGATCGTTCTTATCAAGATGAAAATTTACTTTCTCAATTATTTTTTTTGAAAGCCAAGATTGTTTTTCTAGTTTTGTATCATTAAGATTAATTATTTCATAATTAGGTAACGATGCATCTTGGTAGCGTTTTTCTAATTTAGAAATACTATATTTACCTTTTTTTATATTTTCATAAGTTTCAATTGATGGAACGGCTGTAATTAAATTGATAGGAATATTTTCAAATGATGCTCTTGAAATAGCCATATCTCTTGCATTATAGGTAACACCCTCATCTTGTTTATAAGATTGATCATGCTCTTCATCAACAATAATTAAACCTAGTTTTTTAAATGGTAAAAATAGTGATGATCTAGCACCTATGACAACTTTAATTTCTCCATTTGCAATTCCACTCCAAATAATTTCTTTCTTTTTTTTTGTAATACCAGAGTGCCAAACTGCTGGAGTAAAACCAAAAAATTCTATAAATTTTTTTTCAAATTGACCTGTTAAGCCAATCTCTGGTAATAAAATTAAGCCCTGAAAACCCTTATTTATTATATCCTTAAGGGCTTCAAAATAAACCATGGTTTTTCCTGAGCCTGTAGTGCCTTGAAGAACATGAACCCTAAATTTTTGATTAGAAACATTCATTTTTTTAAGTGATTTTTTTTGTTCTTCTGAGAGCTCTATTGAATTTTTTTTGATATTGATATCAAAAATTTTGTAAACATCTTTTTGAAACTTCTCTACGGCATTACTACTCAGTAAAACCAATTTTAAAGCCATTCCTTTTGGAATTATATTATATTCTGAAAACCAATTAAGAAATTTGATAGTTGTTTTTTTTAATGGAGTAACATCCAATTTTTTCAAAACGCTTTTAATCTTAAAATTTCTACTATTTTTTTTTTCAAACTCGTCCCAAACTACTCCTGTAATTTTAGATTTACCAAAAGGTACCAATACATAATCACCTACCTTTAAATTAATATCACTCTCGTAAGTAAAAGGATGATTAAATATATTTGGTAAAAGAATCGGTACTTTCATATCTTAATAATATGAAAATTTATTAAGAGTGTATTGCTCTTTTATCTACTGATAATGCTGCTTCTTTAACAGCTTCTGAAAATGTTGGATGGGCATGGCATGTTCTTGCAATATCTTCAGAGCTAGCACCAAATTCCATTGCAACACCTATTTCTGCAATAAGCTCTCCTGCATGCGGGCCTATTATATGTGCACCTAAAACTTTATCTGTAGTTTCATCTGCTAAAATTTTTACAAACCCCTCTACATCATCTATTGCTTTTGCTCTAGAGTTTGCCATGAATGAAAATTTACCAACTTTATATTTTGTTTTTAATTCTTTTAATTGTTCTTCTGTCTTGCCAATTGATGCAACTTCAGGTGTTGTATAAACAACGCCGGGAATTGTATCATAATTAACATGGCCTGATTGACCTACAATATTTTCTGCAACTGCAATTCCTTCATCCTCTGCCTTATGGGCAAGCATTGGTCCACTTATAACATCACCTATTGCATAAATATTATCTATATTTGTTTTAAACCCATTGTCTGTTTTAACTCTTTTTCTTTCATCTAATTCAACACCGGCAGCTTCTAAATTTAAACTATTAGTATTTGCTTTTCGTCCAACTGAAATAAGTACAACATCACATTCAAAGTTATTTTTTTTTCCATCTTTATCTATTGTTAAAACAACTGCTCCTGTTTTATTATTTTGGATAGCTTCAACTTTATTTTGCATATTAAATTTAATGCCTTGTTTTTTTAATATTTTCATGAATTCTGAAGAAATTTCTTTATCCATACCAGGAGTAATATGATCTAAAAATTCTATCACTTGTACTTCAGCTCCTAACCTTGACCAAACAGAGCCCATTTCTAATCCAATGTAACCGCCACCGACAACAACCATTTTTTTTGGAACTTTATCTAATTTTAATGCACCTGTTGAAGATACAATAACTTTCTCATCAATTTCTATTCCAGGCAAGGACACAGGCACAGAACCAGTTGCTATCACTGTTTTTTCAGCTTTAATAATAGTCTCTTTATTTTGATCGTCTTTAATTATGATTTCATTTTGAGATTTGAAGACTCCAGTTCCTTTATAATAAGTTACTTTATTTTTTTTCAGTAAAAACTCGACACCTTTAGTAAGTATAGTCACTGCTTTGTCCTTACTTTTCATCATTTTTTCAAGATTTAGCTTAACTTCTCCAACTTCAATTCCTTTATTAGATAAATTTTGAACTTTATGAAATTCTTCAGATAGATTTAATAAGCTTTTTGATGGAATACATCCAACATTTAAACATGTTCCTCCAAGAGATCCTCTTGACTCAATACATGCTGTTTTTAATCCAAGTTGAGCAAGCCTGATAGCACAAACATATCCGCCAGGACCCCCTCCAATTACTACTACTTGAAAATTTTCTGACATTTAAATATCCAAAAACAACCTTCTAGGGTCTTCCAAATTTTCTTTAACCATTTTTAAAAATGAAACTGACTCTTTCCCGTCAATTATTCTGTGATCATATGACAAAGCCAAATACATAATAGGTCTAATTTTTATTTCTCCGTCAACTACAACAGGTCTTTCAACAATATTATGCATTCCAAGAACACCTGATTGAGGAAGGTTTAGAATTGGTGTTGATAACATTGATCCATAAACGCCACCATTACTAATTGTAAAAGTTCCTCCTTGAAGATCTTCAATAGTTAATTTTCCATCTCTTGCTTTCTCTGAAATTTCTTTAATATTTTTTTCAATATCGGCAAATGACAATTCATCAGCTTTTCTCAATACTGGAACAACTAAACCTTTATCAGTCCCAACAGCGAAACTTATATTATAATAGTTTTTGTAAATAATTTCATCTCCATCAATTTCAGCATTTACGGCTGGGAAATTTTTTAATGCAACAACACATGCCTTTACAAAGAAAGACATAAATCCTAGCTTTACTCCATAACGAGATTGAAAATCTTCCTGATTTTCTTTTCTCATATCCATAACACTACTCATATCGACTTCGTTAAATGTTGTTAGTAGTGCAGCATTCTCTTGAGCTTGTTTTAATCTTTTAGCAATTGTCTGTCTCAATCTAGTCATTTTAATTCTTTCCTCTTGACCATATTGAATTTTTCTTTCAGATGGTTTTGGATTTATACCCATCATTCCAATTAAATCGCCTTTTAAAACTCTGCCATCTTTTCCTGATCCTTGTATTGCATTAATATTTATTTTGTTCTCAACAACAATCTTTCTAACTGCTGGTGATAAAGTTTGATTAGTTTCTTTCTTAGCTGAAACTTCTTGCATAACTTCATCTGTTAAAACTAGAGGCTTTTCTTGATCTGTTAAAACTAATGGTTTTTCACGTTCTAGTTTTTCTATTGATTTATCTTCAAAAATTTTTGGCTCTTTCTTATTTGCCTCTAATTTTATTACATTATTTTCTTTTGTAGCTACATTAGAACTTTTGATGTCTTCTTCTTTTTTAACTGATGGGTTTTTGTTAGCTCCTCCTTCAGATACTGAACCTAGTAATGCTCCTACTTCTACAACTGACCCATCTTTTGAATTTATCTCTGATAGAACACCTGTTATTGGTGATGGAACTTCTAAATTTACTTTGTCTGTTTCAAGCTCAACAATTGGCTCATCAGCTTCAACTGCATCCCCCAGATTTTTTAACCATTTTGCTACAGTGGCTTCAGTAATACTTTCTCCAAGTGCTGGGACTACTATTTTTTCACTCATTATAATTTATTTAAAAACCTTATTAATTATTTCTTGTTGTTGAGAATTGTGCCTTTGAGCATATCCTGTAGCCGGTGTTGCATCTGGGCTTCTTCCTATATAAGAAATTTTGTTATTTTTAGCCTTTAAAGCATCTAATGTCCATTGGATATAATCCCTAACTGAAAACCAGGCACCCATATTTTTAGGTTCTTCTTGGCACCAGAAAAATTCAGCGTTATTAGCATATGGTTTTAGTTCATTAAATAACGCTTTAGCTGGAAATGGGTAAAGTTGCTCTATTCTAAAAAATACCACGTCATCTCTTTGAAGCTTTTCTCTGGCATCTAATAAATCAAAATATACTTTACCAGAACAAAGTATTACTTTTTTAATTTTAGAACTCTCTTTTAGTTTAACAAATCCTTTAGACTTTGGATCTATAGCGTGATCCCACAATATTCTATGAAAAGAATTATTTTTATTAAAATCTTCAAGGTAAGAAACACAATATTTATTTCTTAACAAAGACTTGGGTGTCATTATAATTAAAGGCTTTCTAAAATCTCTATGCATTTGTCTTCTCAAAGCATGAAAATAATTTGCAGGAGTTGTGCAATTCATTACTTGCATATTGTCATTAGAACATAACTGTAAAAATCTCTCTAACCTAGCTGATGAATGTTCTGGTCCTTGACCTTCATAACCATGTGGTAACAACATTACTATTCCTGAAGCTCTACTCCATTTTCTTTCTCCAGAGGCAATAAACTGATCAATTACTACTTGAGCTCCGTTAGCAAAATCTCCAAATTGAGCTTCCCACAAAGTAAGCGTATTTGGTTCTACCAAACTATATCCATACTCAAAACCTAAAACTGCAAGTTCTGATAAAAAGCTATCGACTACTTCAAATTGTTTTTGATTTTTTGAAATATTGTTGAGTGGAATATATCTAGAATTATCAACCTGATTTCTTAACACAGAATGTCTTTGACTAAATGTTCCTCTTCCTGAATCTTGCCCTACAAGTCTTACTGGATAGCCTTCTTCTAACAAAGATCCAAAAGCAAGAGCTTCTGCAGATGACCAATCAATTCCAACACCTTTTTCTATACTATCCTTTCTTGAATTAAAAATTTTAGAAATAGTCTTATGAATATTTTTATCTGGAGGAATTGAGTTTATCTTATCAGATATATCTTTTAGTTTTTTCTCATTAAAACCAGTTACTCCTCTTTTATCTTTTCCTTTTTCTGGTTTATATCTTGACCAAGTTCCTTCGAACCACTCAATTTTTGGCTTATAATCTTTTGCACTTTTATACTGTTCATCTAATAGTTCTTTAAATGTCTTTACATTTTGGTTTAATAAATCTTGGGTAATAGATTGTTCATTAACAAGCTTATTACCATAAATTTTATAGACACCTGGATGAGATCTGATTTTTTTATACATTAAAGGTTGCGTGAAGGAAGGCTCATCTCCTTCATTGTGTCCGAACCGTCTATAACAAATTAAATCTACAACAACGTCTCTGTTAAACTTTAATCTAAATTCTGTAGCAATTCTGGTCCCATAAACAACTGCTTCTGGGTCATCACCATTAACATGTAATATTGGAGCCTCAACCATTTTTGCAACGTCTGATGGATAAGGCGAAGATCTAGCAAATCTAGGACTTGTCGTAAAACCAATCTGATTATTAACTATTATATGAATAGTACCACCAGTGTTGTGGCCAGGTAGTCCAGACATAGCAAAACACTCTGCCACAACCCCTTGTCCTGCAAAGGCTGCATCACCATGAATTAAAATTGGAATAACTTTATTTCTTTCTTTGTCTTTATGGAAAAACTGTTTTGCCCTTGTCTGTCCTAAAACAACTGGGTTAACAGCTTCTAAATGAGAAGGATTATCAGTTAAACTTACATGAACAGAATTACCATCAAACTCTCTATCAGATGATGCACCAAGATGATATTTTACATCTCCAGCACCATCTTCTTTATCTGAATTAATTTCACCTGCGAATTCATTAAATATTCTTTTATAGGATTTTTGTAATACATTTGCCAAAACATTCAGTCTACCTCTGTGTGACATTCCAATTTTAACTTCTTTAATTTCATTTTGACCACCAATTTTAATTATTTGCTCAAGAGCTGGAATTAAACTTTCGCCACCATCTAAACCAAATCTTTTTGTTCCAACATATTTGGTAGCTAAAAATTTTTCAAAACCTTCTGCTTGAACTAATTTATTTAAAATTGCTTCTTTTCCATTTTTTGTAAATTGAAGTGCATTTTTGTCTTGCTCAATTCTGTCTCTAAACCATTTTCTTTCTACTGGATTTGAAATATGCATAAACTCATAACCTATTTTTCCACAATAGGTTTTTTTCATGAATTTAAGTATTTCTCTTATATTTGCGTAATTACGATTAATTACTCCATTAAGAAAAATTTTCTTATCATAATTTTCCTTTTTAAAACCATAAAACTCAGGATGAAGTTCATCTAAATATTCAGACTCTCTCATCTCTAAAGGGTCAAGGTCTGCCAATAAATGACCTCTAAGCCTGTAAGCTCTAATTAAGGCAACTGCACTTATTGAGTCTTTATTTGAATCCGCCAGTAATTGAAAATTAAATTTTTCAGATGTATCAACTTTATTATTAGAAAAATTATTCTTATCTTCTTCTTCAATTTTCTTTTGCAATTCATCAATATTAATTTTATTTTTTGTTGGACCCCAAGAAGGACCATTAATTTCATTTGCAATTACATTTATTTCTTCACCAATTCCTTCAAAATAATTTGCCCAACTTTCAGGGAGATCTACATCTTTATTAACAAACTTTAAATACATTTGCTCAATAAATGCACTATTAGACTTATTTAAAAATGAAGTTTTTTCGAATTCAAGATTTTTTAATGAAGACATCTTTATTTTATTTAATATATAACCCTAATATTATTTTTCAATTAGACAGTTTATTAAATAAAGTTTTGCCAATTATTGATGGTGATTTAGCGACTGTAATGCCACATTCCTCCATTATTTTAATTTTATCTTGAGCGCCACCTTTTCCACCTGAAATTATTGCACCGGCATGCCCCATTCTTCTTCCTGGAGGAGCAGTAATTCCTGCAATAAATCCAACTATAGGTTTTTTAATTTTATGATTTTTTACAAATTCTGCAGCTTCTTCCTCAGCGGTTCCTCCTATTTCTCCTATCATTAAAATAGATTGTGTTTCATCATCATTTAAAAACAAATCCAAACAATCTATAAAATTTGTTCCGTTTATGGGATCACCACCAATTCCAATACAAGTAGATTGCCCAAGTCCATTTTCTGTTGTTTGAGCAACAGCTTCATACGTTAACGTACCTGATCTTGAAACAATACCAACACTTCCTCTTTTATGGATATTACCTGGCATAATTCCAATTTTGCATTCATCTGGAGTAATAATTCCTGGGCAGTTAGGTCCGATTAATCTACTTTTAGAACCATTTAATTTTTGCCTAACTTTAAGCATATCTTGAATAGGTATTCCCTCAGTAATACAAACAATAAGTTCGATTGAAGCATCGATTGCTTCAATGATTGCAGCAGCAGCAAATTTTGCTGGAACATAAATCATAGTTGCATCTGCCCCTACTTCGTTTTTTGCCTGGGTTACACTATTAAAAACTGGTCTATCTAAATGTTTTTGACCACCTTTATTAGGTGTAACACCGCCAACTAAATTTGTTCCATATTTTATAGCTTGCTCAGAATGAAAAGTTCCGTGGGATCCTGTAAATCCTTGGCAAATTACTTTTGTATTTTTATTAACTAATACTGACATTATTTTATAACCTCAACAATTTTTTTAGCAGCATCATCTAAATTTTCGGCAGAAATTAATTTTAGTCCAGAGTTATCTAGTATTTCTTTTCCTTCTTTAAAGTTTGTTCCTGCAAGTCTTACAACTAAAGGTACGTTGATATTAATTTCTTTAGCTGCTTCAACAACTCCTTGTGCAAGAACATCACATCTCATAATTCCACCAAAAATATTAATCAAAATTCCTTTAACATTTTTATCAGAAAGAATAATTTTTAAAGCTGCTGAGACTTTTTCTTTAGATGCGCCTCCACCAACATCCAAAAAATTAGCTGGCTCTTTTCCATACAACTTAATAATATCCATTGTTGCCATAGCTAATCCCGCTCCATTGACCATACATCCAATACTTCCATCCAATTTAATATAAGAAAGATCATGTTTACTAGCTTCTATTTCAGTTGAGTCTTCTTCATTTAAGTCTCTCAGCTCAATTATTTCTGGATGCCTAAATAAAGCATTAGAATCAAAATTTACTTTTGCATCTAAACAAACAATTTTTTCTTCTTTAGTTAATATTAGTGGGTTTACCTCAACCATATTAGCATCTGTGCTAACAAACATTTTATAGATAGATTTAATTAATAATAACGCTTGTTTTTGAGCATTATCATTTAAATTAAATATTTTAATTATTTTTTCACAATCAGAGTCAGATATTTCATCATTAATATCAACTTTGGTTTTTATAATTTTTTCAGGATTATCACTCGCAACTTCTTCAATATCCATTCCGCCTTGATCACTTGATATGAAAGCAATTTTAGAACTCGCTCTATCTACTAAGCATGATAGATAAAACTCCTTATCAATATTAGAAGACTCCTCTACATATAGTCGTTTTACTTCTCTTCCATCAGGGCCTGTTTGATGTGTAACCAGTGTTTTACCTAATAAATTCTCAGCTGCTTTGCCTAATTCCTCAATTGTATCTAAAATTTTTACTCCACCAGCTTTACCTCTGCCACCAGCATGAATTTGAGCTTTTAAAACATACTTTTCTGTTTTAAGTGATTTTGCCTTTTCAATTAGTTCTTTTACATTTAATGCAAAAATACCTTCTGGTACTACTGCGCCATATTTTTTTAGGATTTGTTTAGCTTGATGCTCGTGAATATTCATTATTACTTAAAAAGATCAGGATCAATTTTAGATGCAGCTTCCCAAAGAGCTTTAACTGCATCTATAGAATGCATAAATTCTTTTTTCTCTTTTTCATCTAAATTAATTTCCTCAATTTTTTCAACTCCATCTTTTCCTATTATTACAGGGACACCTGCATAAACATTTTCAACCCCATACTGTCCACTCAACTGAACCGCGCAAGGTAATAATTTTTTTTCATCATTTAAATATGCTTCTGCCATTTGAACGCCTGAAGCTGCTGGAGCATAAAATGCAGAACCTTTTTCTAAGTATTTAACTATTTCTGCACCTCCATCTCTGGTTCTCTGATTAATTTCTTCTATTCTCTCTTGAGATATCTTTCCTTCTTTGACTAAATCTAGCAGTGGCTTTCCTAAAATTTTTGTAAATCTTGGCATTGGAACCATAGTGTCACCATGACCACCCATTACCATTGCTTCAATTTCGCTAACTGGCACATTTAGCTCTAATGATAAAAATAATTTAAATCTTGAACTATCTAAAATACCTGCCATTCCAACAACCTTATTTGCTGGTAAACCTGAAAATTTTTGAAATGCCATAACCATGACGTCCAAAGGATTTGTTATACAAATAACAAAAGAATTTGGAGCATTTTTCTTCACTCCTTCCGCAACCTGTTTGATTATTTTTAAATTAATTCCCAGCAAATCGTCTCTGCTCATTCCTGGTTTTCTTGGGACACCTGCGGTGATAATTATTACATCTGAGTCTTTAATATCTTTATAATTATCAGTTCCAGAAAATTTTACATTAAAACCATCTACAGATGATGATTGTGCAATATCTAATGCTTTTCCTTTTGCAATACCACTTGCTATATCAAATAAAACTACATCATTAACTAATTCTTTTGTTCCTATTAAATGTGCAAGAGTTCCACCTATCTGGCCTGCACCAATTAAAGATATTTTTGACATTTATTTTCCTTATTTCATTGTTGGCATTACAAATTCTGCATTTGAACGGACACCAGAAGGCCATCTAGATGTTACTGTTTTAAGTTTAGTATAAAATTTTATTCCTTCCATGCCATGCATCCCACTATCTCCAAATAAAGATCTTTTCCATCCACCAAAACTATGAAAAGCCATTGGTACAGGAATTGGTACATTTATTCCTACCATTCCTATTTGAATTTTACTTGCAAAAGTTCTGCCCGCGTCACCATCTCTTGTATAAATACTTACACCATTTCCATATTCATGATCATTAATCAACTTTGCAGCATCCTCAAAAGTTTTAACTCTCACGACTGATAAAACTGGACCAAATATTTCTTCTTTGTAAATTTTCATATCTTTGTTTACATGATCAAATAAGCAGCCACCTATATAGAAACCATTTTCATAACCTTGAAGTTTTAAATTTCTTCCATCAACTACTAGCTTAGCTCCCTCTTGAACACCTAAATCAACATAGCTTTTTACTTTTTCTAAATGTTCTTTTGTAACCAAGGGTCCCATTTCAGAGGTTTTATCCATACCTGGACCTACTTTTAAAGCTTCTGCTTTTTTTGATAATCTAGCTACAAGTTCGTCTCCAATATCTCCAACTGCAACTGCAACTGATTGAGCCATACATCTTTCTCCAGCTGAACCATATGCTGCGCCCATTAAACCATTAACTGCACCATCTAAATCACAATCTGGCATTACAACCAAATGATTTTTGGCTCCTCCTAGAGCTTGCACTCTTTTTTCATTTTTTGCAGAATTTTCATAAATATATTTAGCAATAGGTGTTGATCCAACAAAACTTACAGCTTTAATATCTTTGTTTTCTAAAATTGCATCAACTGCTTCTTTATCTCCATTTACTACATTAAAAACTCCATCAGGAAGGCCAGCCTCAGAAAGTAATTCAGCCAATTTTATCGCACACGACGGATCCTTTTCTGAAGGTTTAAGAATAAATGTGTTTCCACAAGCTATTGCTATTGGAAACATCCACATTGGAACCATCGCTGGAAAATTAAATGGAGTAATACCTGCAACAACGCCTAATGGTTGTCTAATCGACCAACTGTCAACATTTGTTCCTACATTTTCAGAAAATTCACCTTTTAATAAATGTGGGATTCCACATGCAAACTCTACTACTTCAAGTCCTCTTGTTAATGAACCTCTTGCATCCTCATAAACTTTACCATGCTCAGAAACTATCATTTTTGTAAGTTCATCAGAATTTCTTTCTATCAATTCCTTAAACTTAAATATTACTCTTGCTCTTTGGAGAGCTGGTTTTAAAGACCAAGTTTCAAATGCTTTCTTTGCTATTGCAACTGCATTATCTAGATCAGATTTTGTAGCCAGTCTTACTTCTGATTCCTGATCTCCAGTTGCTGGATTGAATACTTTCGCTTTTTTATCTGAGGATCCCGGATTTATTTTTCCGTTTACGAAATGCTCTATTAAATTCATGAATACGGTGTTTTAGATCAAAATTGATAAATAGTCTATTTAAAGATTAGTCATTGCGAGCATTTTTTTTATTTCAGCTATAGCTTTTGCAGGATTCAAGCCTTTAGGACATGCATTTGTACAATTTAAAATAGTATGACATCTGTAAAGTTTTAATTCATCAGCAACTTTTTTTAATCTTGCTTTCCTTTCTTCATCTCTACTATCTACAATCCATCTATAAGCTTGTAAGAGCACTGCTGGTCCTAAGTACTTATCTCCATTCCACCAATAACTCGGGCATGATGTAGAACAACAAGCGCACATAATACATTCATAGGCACCATCTAGTTTTGCCCTGTCTTCTTTTGACTGGTAAATTTCAGTAGTTTGTTTTGTAGAGTTATTTTTTAACCAAGGTTCAATTGATTGATATTGTTTATACAAACCATCTAAATCCCCAATAAGATCTCTCTTTACTTTTAAATGTGGTAGTGGATAAATATCAATATCTCCATCTATTTCTGCATGTGGAGTTGTACAAGCAAGTCCATTTTTACCTCCCATATTCATAGCACAAGAACCACAAACACCATGAGCACAAGATCTTCTATAAGCTATTGTAGGATCAATTTCGTTTTTAATTTTATTTAAAATATCTAAAACTTTTGAGGGACAATTATCCATATCAACTTCATACGTATCTATTCTAGGATTCTCCTCAGTCGATGGATCCCATCTGTAAACATTCACTTTTTTTAGATTTTTTGAACCAGTTTTATCCTTAAAGTACTTACCTTTTTTAACCTCTGAGTTTTTAGGTAAACTTATTTGAACCATTAATAGACTCTTTCTTGAGGTGGGAAATATTGAACTTCGTTTGTGAGGGTTGATTTGTGAACTTCTCTGTATTTTATTTTTGTATTTTTTCCATCACACCAAGCAAGGGTATGTTGCATAAATTTTTCATCATCCCTTTTCGGATAATCTTCCCTGGCATGGGCACCTCTACTTTCTTTTCTATGATATGCTGAGTCTACAGTCGTTACTGCTTGTCTTATTAAATTATCAAATTCCAATGTTTCAACCAAATCAGTATTAAAAACTAAAGATCTATCCTTAACAGAAATTGATTCCATTCCATCGTAAGTTTTTCTAATTTCATCAACACCTTCTTTAAGATTCTTTTCAGTTCTAAATACTGCACACTTTGATTGCATTGTTTTTTGCATTGAAAGTCTTAGTTCTGCAGTGCTATTGCTGCCCTCAGCATTTCTTAATTTATCAAATCTATCTAGACATTTTTGTGTCTCAGACTCAGGAACCTCTTCATGAGGTGTTCCAGGTTTTACTAATTCAGCTGCTCTTTTTGCTGCTGCTCTTCCAAACACAACTAGATCAATTAATGAATTCGAGCCTAGTCTATTGGCTCCATGAACAGAAACACATGCTGCTTCACCAATTGCCATTAAACCTGGGACTGTTTTTTCTGAACCATTTACAGTTAATACTTCTGCTTTATAATTTGTTGGAATTCCTCCCATATTGTAATGAACTGTTGGAACTACTGGAATTGGGTCCTTAGTTACATCTACATTTGCAAATAATCTTGCTGCCTCAGTTATACCTGGTAATCGATTTTCAATTACACTTTTATCTAAATGGCTTAAATGTAAATGAACATGATCTTTATCTTCACCAACCCCTCTTCCCTCGTTAATTTCAATCGACATTGATCTACTTACCACATCTCTAGAGGCTAAATCTTTTGCATTAGGAGCGTATCTTTCCATGAATCTTTCACCTTTAGCATTTACCAAATATCCACCTTCACCTCTAACACCTTCAGAAATAAGTGTTCCGTGTCCATAAATACCTGTTGGATGAAATTGCACAAATTCCATATCTTGCAAAGGTAGTCCAGCTCTTAAAACCATGGCATTTCCATCACCTGTACAAGTATGAGCAGAAGTTGCTGAATAATAAACTTTACCATAACCTCCTGTTGCAATAATCACAGTATGCGCTCTAAATCTATGAATAGTTCCATCATTTAAATTCCAAGCAATTAACCCCTTGCATTCACCATTTTTCATTAATAAATCTAAAGCAAAGTATTCTATAAAAAATTCTGTATTATGTTTTAATGCTTGCCCATAAAGAGTATGTAGAATTGCATGACCAGTTCTGTCTGCTGCAGCACATGTTCTTTGAACAATTCCATTTCCATAATTTTTTGTCATTCCACCGAATGGTCTTTGATAAATTTTTCCTTCATCGGTTCTGCTAAAAGGAACTCCATATTTCTCTAACTCTAATACAGCTTTAGGTGCCTCCTTGCATAAATATTCAATACTATCTTGGTCTCCCAACCAATCAGCTCCCTTAACGGTATCATACATATGCCATCTCCAATCATCTTCTCCCATATTTCCAAGAGCAGCTGAAATACCACCTTGTGCTGCTGATGTATGACTTCTTGTTGGAAATACTTTTGAAATACATGCGGTTTTTAAACCGGCCTCACTAAGTCCAACGGCTGCCCTTAATCCAGAGCCTCCAGCTCCAAGTACAACAACGTCGTACTCATGATCTATAATATTATATGCTTTCATGTGTTTAAGTTAAGTATTACAATAATTGTAATTGTTGGAATGATTATAGCAAAAAAATTAAGGGCTTTGTTTGCGGCATTTTTGATTTTTTCTTCTTTAATATAGTCCTCAAAAACCTCACTTATACTTAATGCTGAAAAAAAATAAGCAAGAACTAAAAATAAACCTATTAAAATTTTAGATGGTTGAGTCGTTAAAAAAACAACTACCTCTTGATAACTTTTATCGTAAATATGCACCAAATTTATTATAAACCAAAACATTAATGGCAGCAAAATCAATGAACTAATTTTCAGAAATAACCATTTTTTTGTAACTGGAGGCATTAAATAATACCTCTTCCAAACAAGTAAATTAATATTGTTAAAATAATTGAACCAAAAATAACGAGCAATCCTGTAATCTTTGTTGTTTGTAATTCAAAACCATAACCCATATCCATAATTAAATGTCTAATCTCACTAAGCATTTGAAAACTAAAAGACCAAGTTATTCCAATTAAAATAAATTTTCCAATGAAAGTCTGTAAAAAAAAATTTATTAACTCATAATTACTTTCACCAAGCAGAATTAGAGCAATCCAAAAACAGATTAATGTTATTGCTAATATATTTATTATTCCAGTAATTCTATGTGAGATAGATACTAAAGAAGAGATATGCCATTTATAAATTTGTATATGTGGCGATAAAGGTTTATTTGCCATTAATTTATTTAGAATTAATTATTGTTTCTGCAATTTCTACAGAGTTTAAAGCAGCACCTCTTAATAAATTATCTGAAACTATCCATAAATTTAGAGAATTTTCTTTTGTTTTGTCCTCTCTAATTCTAGATATATAAGTCTCATCTTTTCCTGTTGCTTCAAGAGGTGTACTATAACCTCCATCTTCCCTCTTATCGATAACCTCACATCCTTCTGCATTACTCAAAGCTTCTCTAACTTTTTCTAAATTATATGGTTTCTCAAACTCTATGTTTACGGCTTCAGAATGTGATACTAATACAGGAATTCTTACACATGTTGCTGTAAGTTCGATTTTGTCATCTAAAATTTTTTTTGTTTCATTTGTCATTTTTATTTCTTCTTTTGTATATCCATCATCAGCAAAAACATCGATATGAGGAATAACATTAAATGCAATTTGTTTAGTAAAATTTTTTGACTCTATTTGTTCTCCTTCTAAATGCTGTTTGGTCTGCTCAATTAATTCATCCATAGGACTTTTACCACCACCTGAAACTGATTGATATGTTGATACTACAACTCTCTTTATTTTAAATAAATCATGCAAAGGTTTAAGGACGATAACAAGTTGTGCAGTAGAACAGTTAGGATTTGCAATAATATTTTTTTTCATATTTTTTATATCAGCTGCATTTACTTGAGGAACAATTAAAGGAACCTCTGGATCCATTCTAAAATAACTTGAATTATCGATTACTGTTGTATGCTTGGCGGCTTTTGCAGCATACTGTTCTGCAATTTTTCCTCCTGCTGCAAAAAAGGTTATATTAGCTTTTGAAAAATCATAGGTTTCCAGATTTTCAATTTCATAATCTTTATCTCTAAATTTAATTTTTTTTCCTGCACTTTTTGCTGACGCAACGAGATGTAGTTCATCAAACTTAAAGTTTTTTTTATTAAAAACTTCAAGAGTTTTTCTACCTACGTTACCTGTTGCACCTATTATAGCTATGTTCATTTTAAAGCTGTTATACTAAATAAAAGGTAAATCGCAAACTTTACCACCACAAATATCACCATTTATCTCAGCTTTTAGGTCCTGGTCTATATTCCAATGTGGTTTTTTCATCATAGCGATACCAATCACTTTTTTAAAATGAGGCGAATAACAAGCTGATCTTAATTCTCCTATGATATTATTTTCATTATCCATTAAATTTAAAGATCCCGTTAAACTAATTTTTTCTATATCAAATTTAACTCCCATTAATTTTTTTTTAATTCCATCAAATTTTATTTTTTTTAATTTTTCTTTTCCTAAAAATATGGCATCGCTATCTATATTTACATATTTATCAAAACCACATTCATAAGGATTATCTCCATTATCCATATCGTTACCATGGGATAACAGTCCACTTTCGATACGTTCAATTAAATTAGGACACCCTGGTTTAACATTAAATTCTTTTCCAATTTCAAATAAATGATCATATAATCTTAAACCAACTTGAGTATTCTGAACATAAACTTCATATCCACCTTGTTTGGACCATCCTGATTGTGCAATAAGATGCTTTGCACCGCCAAAATCAAAATAATCAAAACCAAAAAATTTTAGTTTTGTAATTTTATCTCCAAACACTTTTTCCATTAATTTAAAGGATTTCGGACCTTGTACGGCCATAATGTCAACATTGGGTTCTATAATTTCTACATCAAATTTATTTCCAATTGCTAGTCCTTTTGCAAATAATATTACGTCGGTATCAGCAATAGAAATCCACCATTTGTTTTCATTTATTTTTAAAACAACTGGATCATTAATTAGTCCAGCATTGTCGTCTATAATTGGACAATAATAACATCTTCCATCCTTAGATTTTGATAAATCTCTGCAAGTCATTAACTGAACTAATTTAGCAGAATCTTTTCCAGAAATTTCAACTTGTCTTTCAGCTGCTACATCCCAAATTTGAACATACTCTTTTAAGTGATGATAAGAGTCCTCTATTGAACCAAAAGCAGCAGGAAGTAACATATGGTTATAAGTTGTATAAGCTGTAACGCCTTGTTCCTCAATTCTAGAAGTGTATGGTGTGCTTCTAAGTCTTCTTGATTTTGCAATTAAATAATTTTTCATGATTTTAAAAATTCTAAAACTTTCTCTCTCATTTCAAATGCTTTTTCAATCATAATCATATGACCACAACCTTCTATTATATAGGTTGATGAATTACTGATTAAACTAGAAAATTTTTTTCCAGCTTCTAAGTTTAACATCTTATCTAAAGATCCAAAAATTAACATCGATGGACATTCTATTGATTTTACAGCTTCAGAACCATTTTTGTAATTATTACATGCAACCAGATCAACAGCCAGTATGTCTCTTATATCTCTAGGTGACTGAATTATTTTTTCTATTGGATTGCCTCCAATAAATTTTTTTGAGTCAGTAAATCCCCACTTCATCATTAATTTAACTGCATCAGAGTCTCCATTTTTTGCTAGGTCTATTAAATCTGGATGAACTGGCATTTTATTTGAGCCACCAACAAAAACTAATTTTTTTAATCTATTCCTATATTTGTGAGCATATTCAATTATCTCTAAACATCCTTGAGAATGGCCAATTAAAATTAAATTATTTAAATTTAATTTATCAAAAACTTTTTCTAGCCAATCAGCTATTTTTTCAATGCTTTCCAAGCACGGACCATCTGAATTTCCATGTCCAGGTAAATCAATAGATAAAACATTAAAATTATTATTTGAAAAAAACTGTTCTGTTAGAGACCAAACAATGTGTGAGAGGCCACTTCCATGAAGAAATACTATAGTTTCTTTATTTTGATCTATGCCTTGTCCTGCATCAGACGCATAAATACTTTTATTTTCTAATTGAAAAATCAAAAAATTACCTAAACCTGTTTTCTTAATTCAAATTTTTGTATTTTTCCTGTTGAGGTTTTTGGTAACTCACAGAAGACAACTTTCTTTGGGACTTTAAATCCTGCTAAAGTTTCTTTACAAAAATCGATTAATTCATTTTCCGAAACAGATTTATTTTTAACCATTTCAATAAATGCACAAGGAACTTCTCCCCATTTTTCGTCTGGTTTAGCAACAACTGCAGCAATAGAAACTGATGGATGTTTAGAAAGAGTATTTTCAATTTCAATTGAAGAAATATTCTCTCCACCTGAGATAATTATATCTTTCGATCTGTCTTGTATTTTGACATATCCGTCTGGATACATGACTGCTAAATCACCACTATGAAACCATCCATCTTTCATAGCTTTATCTGTAGCATCCTTGTCTTTAAAGTACCCCTTCATTACTACGTTCCCTCTTATCATTATCTCTCCAATTGTCTTCCCGTCTTTAGGAACTGCTCTCATTGTTTCGGGATCTAAAACAGATACACCTTCGGTGTTAGGATATCTAACACCTTGCCTTGCTTTAATTTCATTTTGTCTTTCCTCATCATAATTATTCCATTCATCATTCCATGCGCATTGGGTAACATGTCCATATGTTTCTGTTAATCCATAAACATGCATCACCTCAAAACCAAGTGCTTTCATTTTTTTGAAAATTATACTTGGAGGAGGAGCTCCAGCAGTTAAAACAAATACTTTTTGTTTTAATTTTTTTTGATCATTCTCAGACGCCCCTGTAATCATATTTAAAACTATAGGTGCACCTCCAAAATGAGTTACATCATATTTATCAATCAATTCAAAAATCTTTTTTATATCAATGTTTCTCAAACATATTGTTCTTCCATTTAACATAGGGATAGTCCATGGATAACACCATCCATTACAATGAAACATTGGAACTACAGTTAAGAAATTTAATCTATTTGGCATATTCCATGCAACTGAACTTCCAGTAGACATTAAATAAGCTCCTCTATGATGATAAACAACTCCTTTTGGATTTCCTGTGGTCCCAGAAGTATAACTTAATGAAATAGATTGCCATTCGTCATCTGGCATTTGCCAATCATAATTTTCATCGCCCGTATTTAAAAAACTTTCATATTCTAAATCACCAATTTTCTCGGATTTTGATTGGTCTGCATGCTTGTCATCAATATCAATTGTAATAATTTTTTTATCTATAGATTTTAATGCCTTTTTAACTTCAATATGAAGTTGCCTGTCTACAACTAAAACTTTTGCATCGCTATGTTCTAAAATATACGCAATTGTATTAGCATCTAATCTAATGTTAATTGTATTTAATACAGCACCAATCATTGGTACCGAATAATGTGCCTCAAAAATTTCTGGGGTGTTAAAAGCTAAAAATGAAACTGTATCACCTTTCTTAATACCAATTTTAGAAAGTGCACTCGCAAATTTAACACTTCTTTTATAGACTTCTGTCCAAGTATATTTACGATCTTCATAAATTACAGCCTCATAATTAGGATAAATTTCTTTTGCTCTTTTTAAAAAAGTTAGTGGCGTTAAAGGGACATAATTAGCTTTATTTTTATCTAAATTTGTTTCGTAATGGTTCATAATTAATTGAAGTTAAATTTCATTATATTAGAACTTCCTGAAATTGCAGATTTGTAATGATATTCAGCTCTAGGTAATATTTTTTCAAAATAAAATTGAGCTGTATTGATTTTATCAATATAAAATTTTTTATTTGAGTCTAAATCTTTAAAACTTACCTCTAAAATTTTAATCCATGAATATGCTAATGAAACATATCCAAGTGTTTTTAAGTAATCATTTGCTGCCGAGCTTACATCATCTTTATCTATTTTGTTTTTATCAATAATCCAGTCAGTAAACTTTGATAGAATATCTAAATAATAATTTAATTGCTTGGTAAATATTTTTACTTTTTCATTTTTACTATTTGTTTCCTCTTTAATCATTTCTAAAAATTTACCGATTATGTTTCCATTTTTATTTAAAAGTTTTCTAGATACTAAATCGGCAGCTTGGACTGAATTAGTACCTTCATAAATTGGAGTAATTCTATTATCTCGATACAATTGCTCAATTCCTTGATCTTTAGTAAATCCATATCCTCCATGAATTTGCATTGCATCGCTAGTGATTTCCATTGCTAAATCTGTAAATAACGATTTTACAACTGGTGTCATTAGTGAAACATAATCAGATGCTTCTTTTTTTACTTTTTCATTAGGATGATTAAGACTTACTTCTGTTTGTTGCGACAGCCAAAAACATAAAGCTCTTTCACCTTCAATAATTGATTTCATATTTAATAGAGATTTTCTAATGTCCGCGTGTTCAATTATAAAATCTGCCCCATTAGTTGATTTAGTATTATTTGTTTTTCCTTGTTTTCTCTCCTTAGCATATGCAAGTGAATTCTGGTAAGCTATTTCAGATATTCCCAAACCTTGAATGCCTACCAAAATTCTTTCTAAATTCATCATTGTGAACATTTGATTTAAACCTCTATTTTTTGTTCCAATCAAATATCCAGTAGCTTCATCAAAATTTAAAACACAAGTTGCTGAACCTTTAATGCCCATTTTATGCTCTACCGAACCAGTGGACACACCATTTCTAGTTCCTGTAGATCCATCTTCATTTACTATAAATTTAGGAACAAGAAACAAACTTATTCCTTTTGTTCCTTTAGGGGAGTCGGTGGCTCTAGCTATCACTAAATGTATAATATTTTCGGTAAGATCATGATCGCCTGAAGTAATGAATATTTTTTGCCCACTAATTTTAAAAGTACCATCTGCTTGTTCTTCAGCTTTAGTTTTTAACATTCCCAAATCAGTTCCACAAACTGGTTCTGTTAAACACATTGTTCCACTCCATTTTCCTTCAACCATTTTTGGAAGATATTTATCTTTAGTCTCGTCACTTGCGTGATGTAATAAACAATTGTAAGCACCAATTGTTAATTCACTATAAAGTTTAAAAGAAAGTGAAGTTGAAGATAACATTTCATCGAAAAATGCACTTATTGTTTTAGGCATTCCCTGACCACCATATTTTGGATCACAAGATAACGATATCCACCCGTCTTCTATATACTTGTTATAAGCCTCTTTATAACCTGGCGGGGTTCTAACAACACCATTTTCTAATTTAGCAGGATTTTCATCTCCAGCCAATGCAAGTGGTAATAAAAGATTTTGATTTATTTTTGCAGCTTCCTCTAAGATATCTTTTGCTAAATCTAAATTAACTTCATTATATTTTTCTAGCTCATTATAATTTTTATTATCTCTTAATTTTTCAAAGAGAAATAACATGTCATCTAAAGGAGCTGTATAACTTGGCATTTTGGGACCTTAGAATAATTCTATATTTATTGCAATTTTGAAATTATCGCATCACCCATCTCTGAAGTCGATGCCTCTTTCATTCCCTCAGATAATGTATCTTTAGTTCTTAAGCCGTCATTTAGCACTTCTTGAACTGCTTTTTCTAGACTATCAGCTTCATTATCAAGGTCTAATGAATACCTTAAGGCCATTGCAAAACTTAAAATTGATGCAATTGGATTTGCAATTCCTTTACCTGTAATATCGGGTGCTGAGCCATGAATAGGCTCATACATTGCTCTCATTTGACCATCTTTATTTTTTGCTCCTAAAGAAGCTGATGGAAGAAGTCCTAAAGAACCTGTTAGCATTGAAGCTTGATCTGAAAGCATATCTCCAAACAAGTTGTCCGTTACTATAACGTCAAATTGTTTTGGATTTCTTAAAAGCTGCATTGCACAGTTATCTGCAAGCATATGGCTTAATTCTACATCTTTATATTCCTTATCATGTAGTTCTTGGACCTCTTCTTTCCAAAGCTGTCCAGCCTCCATTACATTTGATTTTTCACATGAGGTTACTTTGTTAGATCGTTTTTTAGCTAAATCAAAAGCTACTCTTGCTACTCTAGTAATTTCACTAGTAGTATATGTGTGAGTATTAATTCCTTTTCTCTCTCCATTATCAATTGGTTTTATTCCTCTTGGCTCACCAAAATAGATCCCACCAGTTAACTCTCTCACTATCATTATATCTAAACCTGACACAATCTCGGGCTTAAGTGTTGATGCATCTACCAATTGTTCAAAACAAATTGCAGGTCTTAAATTTGCGAACAATTTTAGTTCTTTTCTAAGTTTTAATAGAGCTCTTTCTGGTTTTTTTGAAAACTCTAAATTATCCCATTTAGGTCCCCCAACTGCACCCAGTATAACTACTTCACTTTCCAAAGCTTTGTAAAACACTTCATCAGTTATAGGCGTTCCGTGCTTATCATATGAACAACCACCAGCAAGATCTTCATCAATTTCAAAATCTAAAGATTTTTTATCATTAAACCAATTAATAATCTTTTTAACTTCACCTATAACTTCAGGACCAATTCCATCTCCTGGTAATAAAAGTATTTTTCTCTTTTTTACTTTAATCATTAAAAATCCATGGTTTAGTATTTTTTAAATCATTTTCAAAATTTTCAATTTTATCTGATTTTTTTAATGAAAGAGCAATATCATCTAATCCTTCAAGCAAGCATTTTTTCTTAAATGGATCTATTTTAAATTCAACTTCATTATTTCCGTAAACAATTTTTTCCTCATTTAAATCAATAGATATCTCTTCTTTTCTATTGGCATATTCAGATAATTCTTTAATTTTTTCTTCTTCAAGTATTATCGGTAAAATTCCATTCTTAAAGCAGTTGCTATAAAAAATATCTGCATAACTAGAACTAATGACACAAGTTATTCCAAAATCTAACAAAGCCCAAGGAGCATGCTCTCTTGATGATCCACACCCAAAATTTTTTCCAGCAATCAAGATATTAGATTTATTAAATGGCTCTTTATTTAATACAAAATCATTTATTTCGTTTCCTTGATCATCATATCTCATTTCAAAAAATAGATTTTTTCCAAGCCCTGTTCTTTTAATTGTTTTTAAAAACTGCTTTGGAATAATCATATCTGTATCGATATTAACTATTGGCAGATACGCAGGAATACTTTTTAATTTATCGAATTTTTGCATTTAATTTTGATACTTTCTAACATCATCCAAGTTACCAGAGATTGCTGCGGCTGCAGCCATCCCAGGGCTAACCAAATGAGTTCTTCCTCCTCTTCCTTGTCTTCCCTCAAAATTTCTATTTGAGGTAGATGCGCATCTTTCCTCTGGTTTTAATTTATCAGCATTCATTGCTAAACACATAGAGCAGCCTGGCTCTCTCCATTCAAAACCTGAATTAACAAATATTTTATCTAATCCTTCCTGTTCAGCTTGCTCTTTAACCAAACCTGAACCTGGAACTACCATGGCGTTAACATGTGAAGATATCTTTTTATCTTTTAAAATTTTTGCAGCTTCTCTCAAATCCTCAATTCTACCGTTAGTACAACTTCCAATAAATACCTTGTCTATTTTTATGTCTGTAGCGGCCATATCTGGTTTTAAACCCATATATTTTAGTGCTCTTTCAATTGAATTTTTTTTATCTTCATCATTTTCATTATTGGGATTTGGAATTTTTTGATCAATTGTAATTACATCTTGTGGTGAAGTCCCCCAAGTAATCATTGGTAAAATCTCAGGAGCATTAAGACTAATTTCTTTATCAAAACTAGCATCAGAATCTGTTTTTAATTTTTGCCAATAATCTATAGCTTTATCCCAATTTTCTCTTTTAGGTGACATTGGTTTGCCTTTTAGATATTCAAAAATTTTTTCATCTGGTGCGATCAATCCTGCTCTTGCACCACCTTCTATTGTCATGTTGCAAATAGTCATTCTTTGCTCAACACTTAGAGATGTGATTAAATCTCCCGCATATTCCACTACGCATCCTGTTCCACCTGCAGTTCCAATTTTTCCAATTATCTGAAGGATTACATCTTTAGAGGTAACTCCTAAAGGAAGTTTTCCATTAACATTAATTCTAAAATTTTTTGCTTTTTTTTGAACTAAAGTTTGGGTAGCTAAAACATGCTCAACTTCTGAAGTTCCTATTCCAAATGCTAATGCACCAAACGCACCATGTGTTGCTGTATGACTATCTCCACAAACAATAACTGTACCTGGTTGGGTAAAACCTTGTTCTGGTCCAATAATATGGACAATGCCTTGTCTTTTATCATCCATACCAAATAATTGGACACCAAATTCTTTACAATTTGCCTCTAATGTATCAACTTGAATTTTTGACTCTTGATCGGAAATTCCTTTTGTTCTGTCTGTTGTAGGAACATTATGGTCTGCAACAGCTAAAGTTAAATTTGGATGTCTAACTTTTCTTTTCGAATTTCTTAAACCTTCAAAAGCTTGAGGACTTGTTACTTCATGAACTAAATGTCTATCAACAAAAAGTAATGCTGTACCATCATCTTGTTGATCAACTAGATGGTCTTTCCAAATTTTATCGTAAAGTGTTGTAGACATTGAAAAAAAAATTATTTTTTTTCTGTGGGGCTTTCTAATTTAGGCTCTTCTTTTTTAGCTTCTGCTTCCGCTTTAGGAGCTTCTGCTGCTGGAGCTACTTCTGCTGGAGCCACATTTTCCTCAGTAACAGTCTCTGGTTTTACATCAACATCAATACCAATTTTCTTTCTAATTTTTTCTGCAATCCTTGCTGATTTACCTGTTCTGTCTCTTAAATAATAAAGCTTTGCTCTTCTTACTTTACCAGATCTGATTACTTTGATTGAATCAATAAGTGTTCCATACAAAGGAAAAGTTCTTTCAACACCTTCACCAAATGAAATTTTTCTAACAGTAAAAGATGAATTTAAGTCTCTACTTTTTTTAGCAATACATACTCCTTCAAAATATTGAATTCTTTCTTTTTTACCTTCTGTAATTCTAACACCAACTTTAAGAACATCTCCAGGGTAAAATTCAGGAATTTTTTTTTCTGAAAGTATTTTTTTAACCTTATATTGGTTTATTTCTTCAATTGTTTTCATATTAATATTTATCAAATTAATTTTTCTTATATTTTTCCCATAAATCTGGTCTTCGGACGCGTGTTATAGCCTCAGATTGTGATAAACGCCAGTCTTTAATTTTACTATGATCTCCTGATAATAGTACCTTTGGAACTGCTTTTTTCTCCCAAATTTGAGGTTTTGTGTATTGTGGATACTCAAGCAAACCATTTTCAAAGGTTTCATCAACTTTTGAATTATCATTTCCTAGTACCCCAGGTAGAAGCCTAAGAATACTATCTATAACCACATAGGCTGCTGACTCTCCACCTGATAATACATAATCTCCAATACTTACTTCTTCAATATTTCTTGTAGACAATACTCTTTCATCAACACCTTCGAAATGACCACAAATTAGAGATAATGATTTTTCAGATGCTAATTCTTTAGCATAATTCTGATCAAATCTTTTTCCTTTAGGTGACAAATACAAAACTCTTTCACCTTCAGTTTTATTTTGATCTAATGACTTTGCTAAAATATCTGCTTTTAAAAGCATGCCATATCCACCACCATATGGAGTATCATCAACAGTTTTATGTTTATCCTTAGCTGAATCTCTAATGTTCACCACTTTTAAACTCCATAAATTTTTTGATAATGCTTTTCCGTATAGACCTTTAGATAAAGGACCAGGAAAAACATCTGGATAGAGTGTAAAAACTTGAGCTTGCCACATAAATAATTTTAAATTATTTTTTTTCCTCTACTGGAGCTGCTTCTGCTTTTGGAGCTTCTTCCTTAGGAGCTGCTTCTGCTTTTGGAGCTTTTTTAGCATCCTCTTCTTTTTTATTTCTCTCTTTTTTAGGAACTGCTTTATTAGGATTATTTCCATTTACAGGCATTGGCATTAACTCATTCTCCCCAAGAATTCTTGCAACTCTTGTAGTTGGTTTAGCGCCTTGACCTAACCAATATTTAATTCTTTCAGCCTCAAGGCCTACTCTTTCTTTTTTTTCTTTTGGCAACAAAGGATTAAAAAATCCAAGTTTTTCTATAAATCTTCCATCTCTTGCAAAACGACTATCAGCTACAACAACCTTGTAAACTGGACGCTTTTTTGTTCCACCTCTTGATAACCTTAATTTTAACATTTGTTCTCCTTATATTATTTTAATTGGTTAAATAGCTCTGGCGGCACACCTTTATCAGACATACCTTTCAGATTTCCTTTTGACATCTTTTTCATCATTTCAGACATCATTTTAAATTGCTTAAGCAATTTATTGATAGTGGCTGGATCTGTGCCAGAGCCATTAGCAATTCTTTTTTTTCTAGAACCATCAATCATTTTTGGGTTCTCTCTTTCCTTTTTTGTCATTGATAAAATTATAGCTTCATTTTTATTAATTATACTTTCGTCAATTCCAGCTGAATCCATTTGTGATTTAATTTTTGATACACCAGGCATAAAAGACATTATTCCTTCGATACCTCCCATCTTTTTCATTTGTCTTAATTGAGATAAATAATCCTCCATTGAAAACTGGCCTTTTTTTAAATTTTCCTCAGCCTTTTTTATATTATCTTCCCCTAAGTCTTGCGCTGCTTTTTCAACAAGAGATACGATATCTCCCATTCCAAGGATTCTATTTGCAATTCTATCAGGATGGAAAACTTCAAGATTATCAATTTTTTCACCTATTCCTAAAAATTTAATTGGAACTTCAGAAACATATTTCATACTTACAGCAGCTCCCCCTCTTGCATCACCATCTGCTCTTGTTAAAATAATTCCAGAAAGATTGACCGTATTTTTAAATTCTTTTGCAACAGAGGCTGCGACTTGACCTGTCAATGAATCTGCAACTAAAAAAGTTTCTGTTGGATTAATTACACCCTCGATTTGCTTTATCTCACTCATCATCTGCAAATCAATTTGGGTTCTACCAGCTGTATCAAATAAAATTATTTCTGCACCATTTAAATTAGCTGCGCTAATTGCTCTTCTGCAAATATCAGCTGGTTGTTGACCCTCTATAATGGGTAAAGTTAAAATACTATTTTGTTCACCAAGAGATCTAAGCTGTTCTTGAGCAGCAGGTCTATAAATATCCAAGCTGACCATCATTACTTTTTTCTTTTTATTATTCTCTAGGTACTTGGCTAATTTTGCAGTTGTTGTTGTTTTACCAGAACCTTGTAACCCAACTAACATCATGGGAACGGGTGGTACAGCATTAAGATTTACATCATTGTTTGTTGCTCCTAATAAACTTACAAGTTCGTCATAAACAATTTTTACAACCATATCACCAGGAGAGGTTGATCTTATAATTTCTTGTCCTAATGCTTTTGGCTTAACTTTTTCTATAAAATCTTTGGCTACGTCTAATGATACATCCGCTTCAAGCAAAGCTTGCCTGATTGCTCTTAAGCCTTCATCTACCTGTGATTCATCAAGAGAAGGTGCTTTTTTTAAAGAAGAAAATATTTCTTCAAATTTATTTGTTAAATTTTCAAACATAATAATTACGCATAGCAGCAACTCACTAGTGGGCGAACCCTCGCTGACTAGTGTAGATCTCTTTGTTTCCAAAGACACCACAAAGTTAATGTTTTTGCGGAAACGGCACCAACCTATAATAGAGGTTCAAAAAGTCAATAAATAAGTTAAATATCTATTTATGGATATTAAAGCTTTTAAAATGGACGGTTTAGGTAATGATTTTGTCATCATAGATAATAGGCAAAAAATTATAAATCTGAATAAAGAACAAATAATCAAAATATGTGACAGAAATTTTATAGGTTGTGATCAATTAATAATAATTAAAAAAAATGAAGTCTCAGATGCGTCATTAGAATTTTATAATTCAGACGGTGGTATTTCGGGTGCTTGTGGGAATGGAACAAGATGTGTTGCAGACTTGCTATCAAAAGAAAATAATAAAAAAGAAATAATCTTAACTACATTGTCTGGAAATTTAAAATCTCAAATTGTTGGTGAAAAATTGGTTACTACTGAGATTGGTCTTGCAAAAACGAAATGGAATGAAATTCCTTTATCTGAGGATTTAAATACAAATAATTTAAAAATTAAATTAGTAGATCATAATAAAAATGAATTTTTTGGTGGTACAGCTGTGAATGTTGGAAATCCACATATAATTTTTTTTGTAGATAATAACGAAAATTTTGAAATCAGAAAAATTGGACCAGAAATAGAAAATCATTCACTTTTTCCAGAAAAATGTAACGTCACATTTGCTACTGTTGTTAGTAAAGAATTAATAAAAGTTAGAGTTTGGGAGAGAGGAGCTGGACTTACAAAAGCTTGTGGAACTGCAGCTTGTGCTACAGCTTACGCAGCAAAACAAAATGGGCTAGCTAATGATAAAGTTGATATTGAATTTTCTACTGGAAAATTGTCAATTTCAATAGATAAGAATAATAGTATTCATATGAGAGGACCAGTTTCAGATATAAAAGATATAAACTTTGAAATCTAATGGGCATATTTGAAAAATTTAAATCAGGTTTTAAAAAAAGTGCATCAGCATTTACTACAGGCTTAAGAGATATAGTTATAAAAAAAGAGATTGATGACAAAACTTTAGATAAAATTGAAGATTACTTGATTCAATCAGACGTGGGTGTCGTTTCCGCATCGGAGATAAGGGAAATTATTTCACAAACAAAAATTGACCCAAACAAAGATATAGCTGAAGAAATAAATAATATTCTTAAAAATTATATTATCTCAATAATGAAACCATTAGAAAAGTTAGATTTTTTTAATAAAAAAGAAAAATTAAACGCAATATTAGTATCAGGAGTAAATGGAGTGGGCAAAACAACAACGATTGGAAAAATAAGCAAAATATTGAAAGCAAATGGTAATAAAGTAATGTTAGCTGCATCAGATACATTTAGAGCCGCAGCCATTGAACAATTAGAAAATTGGGCGAAAAAAATTGATGTCCAAATTACAAAGTCTTCACAAGGGTCAGATCCCGCTTCTGTTGCATACAAAGCTATTGAAGATGGATTAAACAACAATTTTGACCAAGTCTTAATTGATACGGCTGGAAGATTACAAAATAAAAAAAACTTAATGGAGGAATATAAAAAAATTGCTAACGTAACAAAAAAAATAGATGCTAATGCTCCACATGATGTAATTTTAGTTTTAGATGCTACATCTGGTCAAAACGTAATCAATCAAGTTGAAGAATTTAACAAAATTATACCAATTACAGGACTTATAATGACAAAATTAGATGGAACAGCAAAAGGGGGTATCCTTTTAGCTGTTGCTAAAAAATATAAACTACCAATTATTGCCCTCGGATTAGGAGAAAAGGAGGACGATTTACAAATTTTTGAAGCAGAAAATTTTGCTGAAGCCTTTACACGAATTAGTTAATTAAATTACTGGAAATTAACGGTTTATAAAAACTACATTTATAATTTTCTTTAAACTCATTATATCCACAACTTTTAGCAATTGAAGAAATTATAAATTCAAATTTTCCATTAACAGGATAAAGTTCTAATTTTCTTTCAAAAATATCAAACTTGAAATTAGCTTTCAAATTTTTGGTAGCGCTTATCATTATTAGAGTTTTATTATCATTTAAAAGATAATAAGCAAAATCATCTGGAAATACTGGGAAATCATATTCCTTTAAAAAATATTTTGCTTTCTTTGGAAACCATTCGTAAGAAATTAGTGGAGAAGATTCCTTAGTTCGATAGTTATAAATATAAAGATCTTTAGGAAAATCATTTATATAGTTGCTGTTTTCACCTTTAGCCAATATAGCTTTTTCTCTAGTTTTAAAATATAAAGCAAAATTTTGATCATGTGAATTCATCTGATCTATATAAAATAGGTTATCAACAGTGGAAAGATTATCTTTAGCATAAGAAAAATTTATAGGGATAATTAAAATAATAATTAATTTAATAATTTTCTTCATAATAAAAATTAAAAAAAAAAATTGAATTATATTTGTTGAAAATGTGGCTTAATTTAAACTCTCAATAAAAGAGTTCAAAGCTAATACTAACTTTTCATCATACTCCATCATATGATCATCAGTTGATGTAAAATATGAATATTTGGGGTCATTTGCTAAATCAAAAACTTTTTTACCCATCCAAAAAGGAACTATCTGATCGGCCTCACCATGCATTACTAATATGGGAATAGTTATATTTTTAATTTTTTCATCATTTTTATACTTATCTTTTAAAATTAAACCTACTGGGATATATGGATAAAAATTTTTTGCAGCTTCAACCATTGATGTAAATGGTGTTTCTAAAACTAATCCAGCAAAATTTTTATTTTGTGCAATCTCAGTTGCAATTCCAGTTCCAAGTGACTCTCCATAAATAATAATATCTTCTTTAACTACACCTAAACTATTTAACCACATAATTGCACTCTTTCCATCCTCATAAAGTCCTTTCTCTGAAGGTTTGCCCTCATTCCCACTAAAACCTCTCCAAGCGATGATTAAGAAATTAACATCCATGTCCTTAAAGTGATTTAATTTATGTATTCTATTTTCTAATTTTCCAGCGTTTCCATGAAGGTAAAGAATAGTTTTATAATTCTTTAGATCTTTATTATGAAACCAGCCTAGTAAATTGATATTATCTGAAGTCTTAATTTGAACTTTTTGAATTTTTACCTCTAACTTATCACCAAAATAATTATTTTCATCAGGGTGATACATTAAATTTCGTTGGAATATGAATAATAAAATTAATACTGATGTATAAATTATTAGTATTCCAAAAACAAATTCCAAAATAAAATTCCTACTTTTTTGTTTCACATTAAAATATTAAGTTTTTTTATTTATAATTAAAAAAAATACATAAGACGTGAGGCTTAAAATTAAAAAAACAGAAAAAGCTGATTTAAAACCTATTATTTCTGAATAACCAAAATTTTTAACAACATCAATTACAAGACCCATAAGCCACTGCATTATAAAAGTTCCTAAGAATATTAACAAATTAAATGAAGTAAGTGCTTTCCCAGCTAAATAGCTAGGAAATGATAATCCAACAGCTGGCTGAGTAACTGATAAAAAAATTGAGGTCAAAATAAATAACGCAATATAAAATGCACCTGCCTTTGAACCTAAGATTATAATGCTTAGCATAACCAAAAAACTAATTGGTAAACCAATTTTTAGTATTTTTAATGCACTGAATCCAAGTTTGGTAATTCTGGGTAAAAAATAACCCCATAAAAAAAATGAAAAAAGCATAGTAATATTTATCCAAAATAATCCTGTGGCACTCTCAAGAGGGGTGTAACCAGCAACTCTTATCATCCAAGGTCCTGCCCAAAGAGTTTGTATCGCCATCAGCCCCCCATAATTAAATAAACCCATTGGAATAACGCTTATAAAAAATTTATTTTTCCATACATCCGCCAAGGAACCAAAATTTGAAGAACCTTCTTGTGATAAATTTTCTTTTAGATGATTCCACTTAGGAATAAAAGCTAACATCAAAAAAATACTAAGCAAAATAAGAATTGCTATTCCACCAAATATCCATCTCCAGCCAAAACTTGGAAGTAAAAGCTGCACGGGTAATGTTGAAGATAAAAATCCTAGCGAAGCAATCATCAACATCCAAGAATTAGCTCTCTGTTGTTGATTTTCAGCAAACCAAATTCTGTATCCTGTTAATGGTGCCATTAAACAAGCGCTAACTCCAACTCCAATTAAAATTCTAGAAACTAATAAACCAGAAAAACTTTGAGCTAGTGCAAATGACGTTGTTCCAATTAATGCAATTAATAAAAATGATGATACGATTTTCTTAGGCCCAAACTTATCTAATAAATATCCAAGGGGAATTTGCATACACGCAAAACCTAAAAAATATCCTCCTGCTAAAAGCCCAAGATCTGCTGCTAATAAATTAAATTCTGAAGTTAAAATTGGAGACAGTGTTGCTGTGATAGCTCTTAATAAACATGATAAAAAATATCCAAAAGCGAATACAAAAAAAACAGTTATCGCCTGTCTTTTAGGAAGAATATAATTTTCCATTAATTAAAAATTTAAAGATATATCTCTATGAACTGAGTTACATCTTGCAACAAACTTGGCTTGTTCTTTTGTTAATCTTGACTGAAGTCTTAATCCAATATTATTTTTGATTACATCATTATATTTCATTAACTCAGGTAATAAATTTTTATTAGCGTCTCCTCTCCAAGAAACTTCTTGATCAAATAGACTAAATGTTTCGGTGCTGGTAGATAATAATTTTTGTTCATCAATTTCCTCATTATCTATTACAGTTATTAAATCATCTAATTTATTTCCAAATTCTTCCATACCTGAAATTTCACTTAATTTTTCGAAAAGGTTATCAATTATTGAAATTGAATTTTCATAGTCTTTATTATTTATAGAATATTTTAATTCTTTAATTTCAGGTGAAAGATTTTTTAACTTTTCATGATCATTTATAAACATTACTATTTGATCTAAGCTGTCATATGCTTCATCAACATTTTTTCTATAACGTTTTGTTCTAGTATTTTTCGCCTTGTGAAGTATTTCAAATTCTTTGTTTCGAGATTTCCAATTTTCAGGTATTTGATTTTTTATTTCAATAATTTCTAATTTATAATTTTCTATTTTAAGTTCTAATTTATTTTTATTTGACACATCATCTTTATCTAGATTTCTAATTTCAGATTTTAACTTTTTAATTTTATGATCAATTTTTCTTAATTTTTTCTGTTTTTTCCTAACAGAGAAATGAAGATTTCTGTAATCCTCTGCAAATAAATTGTACTCTTCTTCAGTTTTTTGAAGTTTTTTAACTATTGCGAAAGTTCCAAGAGCATTATCAAAGTGTTCTTCAAATATATCTAATTTATCATTTGGAAGATTAGAAGGTGTCAGCTTTTGAAAATTTATTATTGCATTTCTAATTTTATCCCCTTCATTATTATAAATAGGGAATTTATATTCTTGTAAACAATATTGAAGTTTAGGATTCATTGGTGGTGGTGCAACATTTGATGTTAAATATGTTCTTGCAGGTAAATAATTTACTAATGATGGATAAAAACCGACAATTCCAAGACCAATAAGTTGAAGAATTATAAAAGGAACAACTCCTTTCCATATATTTAAAGTAGTAACTAATTTTGAAGCAACTCCTTTTAAGTAAAATAATGCAAACCCAAATGGCGGGGTTAAGAAAGATGTTTGTAAATTAACTCCAATCATCACTCCTAGCCAAATTGCACTTATATTTGCACCTGGTTCAGCTAATAATATTGGTGCAATAATAGGAACAACCACTACAGCAATTTCAATAAAATCGAGAAAGAAACCTAATAAAAAAATTACAGCCATCACAACTATAAACTGTGTCCAAAAACCTCCAGGTAAATCTTGTAAAAAATCTCTTACTAATTCTTCTCCTCCAAAAGCTCTAAAACCAGAAGTTAACATTGCAGCTCCTAAAAGAATTATAAAAACCATTGAAGTAGTCACACATGTTTCTGTAACCACTTCTTTTAAGACATTTTCAATTTTGTAAGACCTCCAAAAGCTCCAAACAATTCCAATTAAAAATGTGATTGTAAAAAATCCTGTAATTAATATTGCAGTTGAGTCTCTTGTATCTATAGCTTTAATATTTAAGTTATAATTCTTAGCGAGAAAAAATATTGGGATAACCGATATAACTGATATTATTATTGGATAATATGCATCTTTCCTACCTTTATGAAGACGGTAACCTGCCATCATTGTTGCACCAATTGCTCCAATGGATCCAGCTTGATTTACAGTAGCAATACCCATTAATATAGATCCAAGTACTGCGAAAATTAAAGCAAGAGGTGGAATTATTACACCTATAACTTTTATCCAAAATTTAAAATCAAAGTTTCCTTTAAATGTTACTGGCGGTGCAGCTTTAGGGTTTATTCTTGCATAAACAAAAACATACAACATATATAATCCAACCAAAACTAATCCGGGTAACAAAGCTCCTAAAAACATATCTCCAGCACTAGTAGACCCCACTCTAAACTCTCCAGGCATGTTAAATTCACCAGTAAGAATTTTATAATCTGTTTGACGGATTGTATTAGCTACATCTGCTGCACTAGCTAATTGATCTGCAATAATTATTAAAACAATTGATGGAGGTATTATTTGACCTAGAGTTCCTGATGAACAAACAATACCACTTGCAAGACTTTTGTCATATTTGTTATTCAACATAGTTGGCAATGAAATTAATCCCATCGCAATAACTGTTGCCCCAACTATACCTGTGGTTGCTGCAAGTAAAGCTCCAACGAAAATTACTGAAATACCTAACCCTCCTGGAATTGGGCCAAATAATTGACCCATAGTAACTAAAAGATCTTCAGCGATCTTTGATTTTTGCAACATAATTCCCATAAAAATAAATAATGGAATAGCAATTAAGGTATCTGTCTCTACATCCCAATAATTACTCCTGAAATTTGTAATCCCTGCAGTTAGCCACTCTTTTGGGCCATCAGTTGCAAAATAAGCGCTTACATCTCCTTCAAAAAGATATCCAAAAAAAGCTGCAAAACCTATTGAAACAATTGCTGAACCGGGCAAAGCAAAAGCTACTGGAAAACCTGAAGCCAATGCTCCTATCATTATAATAACAAGTAAAGCTAAAAATAAATGTTCCATAATTTAATTTTTCAAAAGTTTATCACTACTACTCATAAAATAACTGGTAAATTGGATTAACATTGAGACAGCAAATACAGCCAGATATATTGCCATCAAATAAAGTAAATATAATCCGTTAGAACCTTGCTGAGTAATTTCAAAAGAAATAACTGGGCCATTAATAATACTCGCCTTTCCACCCATTCCTAAAAATAAAACTATGAGACATAAAGGAATGCCAAAAATTAATGATCCTATTGAATTAGTCCAAGCTTTTTTTCGTTCACTAAAACCTGTATATAAAACATCAACCCTAACATGTCCTTCGTGAATTAACGCATAAGCACTTGCAAAAAGATAAAGGGCCGAATACCAGAAACGAACTAAATCCCCTTGGAAAGCTTGTTCATATTCAAATATAAATCTGGATAACACTATAAAAAACTCACTACCTACCACAAGCACCGCTAGCCAAATAAAACCTACAGATCTAGTAAAATATCCAACTACAAATGAAATTAAAATTAGTGGAAAATGAACATATGTAATCCTAAAAGCTGGAACTACTAATTTAATTTTTAAGTATTCTCCTAATAATGGTTCAACTAATTTTTCTACAACTAAAAATGAGATTAGTAAATCTGCGAGCCCAACAATTAATACTGCCCAAAAAGATGAACGAATTATATAGGCAGTGAATTTATCTAAAATTTTTGAATCTGCTGTTAATGTTTGTTTTATTGATCTATTTACATAAAAAATTGCCAGCAATATTGAAATTAAGTAAAAAAATAATTGTAAAAAGGCAAAATTTAAAACTGAATCTGAAAGTGGTTTACTCAATTTTTTAAATCCAAATAAGCCATAATGAGAAAATAAATTTTTTACCCCTGGCCAGTCAAACCAAACTGTCAAAACATTATTAAATAAAAAGACAAAAGTAGTAGCTAATATTGAATAACTAAATATTCTTATTAGTACTGGTAAATTGTTTTTTACAAACATAATTTAAATGAATTTTTATACTTATTAAAAAGGGCCCTAAAAAGGGCCCTTTTATTAAATTTAACTTAAAACTTTAAGTACTATAGTCCTAAAGCTCTGTTTCTTTGAGCAATGTACGGTGAGTCTGATAAGTTGGTCCAAGCACCGATCTCTTTTCTAGCTTTAACAAAAGCTTTGTGCGTTCTAGCAGCAAGATCACTGTGTTGTTGAACTTCATCATAAACTTCAGCAGCACCTTTAGCAAAAGCATCGTAAACTTTGTCGCTAAACTTCTCAAGTTTAACTCCATTTTCGTTTACTAGTCTTGATAAAGCTGCACCGTTTTTAGCATTGTATTCTGCCATTGTAATCTCGTCCGCCCATGCGCAAGCAGTTTTGATTATCATTTGGTCTGACTTAGTTAAGCTTGTAAACCAAGATTTATTAACACCACAAGCTAACATCGAACCAGGTTCGTGCATACCAGGATAGTAATAATACTTAGCTGCTTCATGGAACTTCATTGCTTCATCATTCCAAGGACCTACCCATTCAGTTGCATCAATTGCACCAGAAACAAGGTTTTCATAAATTTGTCCGCCAGGAAGTGAAATTGGAGAACCACCAAGTTTTCCAAGTACTTGTCCACCTAATCCAGGCATACGCATTTTTAAACCTTTAAGGTCATTAGCTGATCTAATTTTTTTATTAAACCAACCGCCCATTTGAACTCCAGTATTTCCTGCTATAAAACTTTGAGTACCAAAATCATCAGTTAATTCATCCCAAAGTTCTTGTCCACCTCCATGGTGAATCCAAGCATTAATTTCTGAATAAGTAAATCCAAACGGACATGCTGTGAAGTAACCAAACGCTGGGTGTTTTTTAACCCAGTAGTAGTCAGCTCCATGATACATTTGTGAGTTACCAGATGCAACTTCATCAAATGAATCAAATGCTTTAACTCTTTCGTTAGCAGCATAATAAGTAACTTGTATTCTTCCGTCACTCATATCTGATAATCTTTGTGCAAGTCTTTGGGCACCAGTTCCTAGACCAGGAAAATCTCTTGGCCAAGTAGCTACCATAGCTGCTTCAACTCTTTCTTGTGCAACAGCTGGAGCGGCTAAAGATGATGCGGCTACAGCAGCAACACCAGTTGCAGCAGCAGCTTTAAAGAACTTACGTCTTGAAGGTAATTTTCCCTTCAATGATTTTTTTTCTTTAATCATTATTTCTCCTCTTAGTTAATTAACTTTGAGGATTAAAGTATAATTGACCATTAGAGTCTAGAGCAAAAATAGTATCACACAGTTTATATGCAATCTGAAGTAGAATATTTTAATCTATTGGATAATCCCAAGCATTTCCACCAATAACCTTTGAAATAGCTGAAAAATCTTTTGACTCATTTCCTTCTTTACAAAATTGATCATAAATTTCTAACGCCATCTTACCTAATGGTGTTTCTGCATCTACGCTTTTTGCGCATTCATAAGCTAATTTAAGATCTTTGTTCATCATTCCTGCAGAAAAACCAGGTCGATAATTATTATTAGATGGAGTTCCATCAATCAAACCTGGTAAGGGAGGATAAACTGAAATGGGCCAACTATTGCCTGATGCATTTTTCATAATCTCATGGACCTTTTTAATATCTATATGCAATCTTTTAGCTAACATTAATGATTCTGAAGCAGCAATCATTGAAATTCCTAAAGCCATATTGTTACAAATCTTAGCTCCATTACCACTTCCAATATCGCCAGCATGATAAATATTTTTTCCCATAACTTTTAAAACTGGTAATGCTCTATCGAAAGCTTCTTTAGACCCACCAACCATTATATTAAGAGTTGCTTTTTGAGCCCCCATTACTCCACCACTTACTGGAGCATCTATCATCATAATACCTTGATTATTTGCAACTTTCCCAATTTCTTTTGAAGTTTCTATATCTATTGTTGAACAATCTATTAACAAACAATTTTTTGAAACTTTATTAATTATTCCACTATCGCCTAGATATATTTCTTTTGAATGTTTGCCCTCAGGCAACATTGTTATCACTGTAGAGATTTCGTCATTAATTAAAGATTCAATACTATCTGTTGTATTTAGACCTTTTTTTTTAGCTCGCTCAATCATTTCATTTGAAACATCAAATACTTTGATTTCTTTTCCAGATTTAAATAAATTTTCTGCCATTGGATTGCCCATATTTCCGACTCCAATAAAAGCAATTTTATCACTCATGCAAATCTCCTTTAATTAATTTTAATTTTTTTGGTAAATTTTTTTTTGGATCTTTTTTAAAACATTATTTATACTTATCTTCAATATTGTAATATTCATTGAAACCCACTATATCTCTTAATTCTGAAAACTTTGTTATATTTGTATTATAAGTTTTATTTTTCATATTTTTTAAACATTCTTGCATAGTTTTAACTGAAGCACTCATTAAAGTTAGTGGCATCACTGCAATCTTATAACCTATTTCCTCTAATTCATTAATATCTAACAATGGAGTATCTCCATCCTCAATTAAATTTACCATGTGATTTCCGGGAACTTCTGTCATAATTTTTTTCATATCTTCTTTTGATTTGACAGCTTCTATGAAAAGAATATCAACGCCAATCTCTGAAAATATTTGCATTCTCTTAATTGCTTCATCGAGACCATGAGTTGCAATTGCATCTGTTCTGGCCATAATTAAAATATCATTATCTCCGTATTTTCTTGCATCTACAGCAGCTTTAATTCTTGATTTTGCCTCATCTATTTCCACAACATCTTTTCCTTTGGTATGTCCACATTTTTTAGGCCATTTTTGATCTTCAATCATTACACCAGCTGCACCAGCGTCTGCATAACCTCTTACTGTTCTAAATACATTAACAGAATTTCCATAACCAGTATCACCGTCAAAAATAATTGGAATCGATGTTGAGTTACATATATTTCTTACTTGCTCAGCCATTTCTGAAAATGATATTAGTCCAGTATCAGGCATGCCTAATCGCGTTGAAGAAACACTAAAGCCAGACATAAATCCTACATTAAATCCTTCTCTCTCTATTAGTTTTGCTGATAAAGCATCAAAACAACCAGGCATAACAATTATATCTTTTTTATCTAAAATTTTTCTTAATTTAGCAGCTTTATCTTTTGATTTTATTTTTGAAAACATAATTATAATTTAAAAGGTATATATAACGCTAAGTCAGGAAACAAGTAAATCACATAAACTGTAAAAAGCATAATTAATACAAAAGGTATCACACCTTTAGCTATTTCAGCCATTTTTGCTTTACCAATGGCTTGCAGAACATAAATATTCAAACCCACAGGAGGGGTTATCAAAGCACACTCAATCATAAGAGTAAAAATAATTCCAAACCAAATTAAATCAATATTCATTGCAGCAATAGAAATAGCAAATATGGGCATCATAATTAAAATTAAGGATAAAGTTTCCATTATAAATCCTAAAATTAACAAAGTGATCGCAACAACAAATATAAACATACCTTGTTCAGTTATATTTGTAACTATGAAAGCAGAAAGTTCTTGAGGTATTCTATAAAGCGAAATAGCTTTACCAAAAATTTTAGCACCAGCAATAATAATAAATATTGTTACAGTTGTTTTCATAGTCTCCAAACCAGCTTCAATAAAACGTTTAAAGTCTATTTTTTTTTTGGCGACAACATATATAAAGGATATTAAAAAACCTATTCCACCTGCTTCAGTTGGAGTGTATATACCAGCATAAATTCCTCCTAACATTATAAAAGCCATTAATAAAACTGGTAAACCTTTTTTTGTATATTTAATTTTATCTTCAAATGATGTTTTGACATTTTGAACTTCTTTATTAAAAAAAATTACATAAAAAACTGAAAAAATAATGAAGAAAAGTGCCAACACTATTCCTGGTCCAATACCAGCTAAAAACATACTTAATACCGATTCTTCAACAACAAATGCATATACAATCATTGGAATAGAAGGAGGTATTAAAATACCCAATGTTCCTCCCGCAGCCAAAATTCCCAAAGTAAAATTCCTATGATAACCTCTTTTAATCATTGCAGGAAATGCTACAGTTGAAATTGTTGCAGCTGTAGCAACAGATGAACCAGAGATAGCTGCAAAGATACTACACGAAACAATAGTTGCTATAGCTAAACCTCCTGGAAAATTTCCAACCCAACTTTGTGCAAAATTAAAAAGGTCTTCACCAACTCCTGCTTTCAAAAGAATATTAGACATCATTAAAAACATGGGTACAGCCAAAAGTATAAAATTATCTGCAACACTATAAAATGTCTGTGGTATCATAAGTGGAGAAATATCCCCTAATAGCATTAAACCTAACCCTAGTGAGCCAAGACCAAAAGCGATAGGAACTCCTAAAAACAATATCGAAAAAAGAACAAATAGAATTAATGCAACTATCATTTAGAAAAATTCCTTATATATCTTATCGCCTCTAAAATTACTCTTATGACTAAAAATGCAAAACAAAGTGGAATTGCTAATTCTGTTAAAAATGATGGAACGTCTAAAATAGTAGAACTAGTTCGTCCAACTTTTAAAGAGTCATAAGCTATTAACCATCCATAATAGACAACGAAACAACTAAAAATAATAATAAAAATAAAACTAATAAAATCTAAAATTTTTTTTCCAGTTTGATTTAACCTGTCATAAATAACTGTTATTCTAATAAAATCTTGTTTATGAAATGAATAAGTTAATGCAAGATAAGTCGCCCAAATTTGCAAAAATCTTGAAACTTCATTTACCCAGATAGTTGGTGAATTAAATAAGTATCTCATGATTACTTCATAAGAAACTATAAATCCTATGGCTATGAATAAAGCTGAAGCTAAATAGCCAGAATATTTTACAATTTTATCGTAATAATTCATAACAAAACCCCGCAAAATTAATTGCGGGATTTATTTATTATTTAATTATAGATTATTAGCTGCTTTAACTAATTTATCTCCAACTCCACCAGCTCCACCAGTTCTAGAAATATAATCATCTATAACTGAAGAAGATGCTTTTTTAAGAGCAGATGTTTCAGAACTTGATAAGTTAACAATGTTCATTCCATTTGCTTTTGCTTCTTTGTAAGCAGCTGCTTCAATATTAGCCATGTCATCTCTAACAGCTTTTTCAGCAACTTTAGATGCTTCAGCAATAGCATCTCTTTGTTTTTGGGTTAATGATTTTAACCATTTATCATTTGCAACGACAACGAACTCTATATCACCGTGATTAGTTATTGTTAAAGTGTCCATAACTTGATAAAGTTTTCTTGATTTCACTCCTGATACTCCAGTCATACCTGCATCTACAGTATTTCTTTGATAAGCTAAATATTGCTCAGAGCCTGATATCAATGCTGGTTTACCACCTAAAGAACTTATAAAAGCTCCTAAAGTTTTTCCAAATACTCTAATTTTCTTATCTTTGAAATCAGCAGGTGATTTCATTGGTCCACCGTTAGAAAGCATAATTGCTGATCCATAAGCCTGATAATATAATGGCACAGCACCAGTAGATGCTATAGCAGGGTCAAGAATTGATCTGATTTCAGATCCAGCCTTGGTTGCTTTTCTAATTTTTGCCTCTGAGTCAAATAGAAACGGTAAGTAAAAAATATCAACCTCTGGATTTGTTCCTGCAAATCTTGTTATTGATGCTACGCCAGCTTCAATAGCTCCCGAACCTACAGCTTGAGGAACTTCCTTGTCTTTATAAAGTTGTGCTGAGTCATAAATTTCTACTGTTATGTCTGACCTTGACTCCAATTCTTTTTTAAACACCAAAAGGTTTTGACCTAAGTGTGCCTTTAAAGGTAATTGGAGAGTTATTCTCATTTTTGTTTCAGCAAAGCTTGCACTAGCTATAGAAACAAAAATTAAAGAAAAAATTATTTTTTTTAATATTTTCATGTTATTTCCTTCTAAATTGTTTAACCTAATATTAAAGTCGACTTTTAAATGTATTACAAATAAATAATTATTAATGAACTGGGTATTAGTTACAGTTTTTGGGGCTTTTTTTCAAAATTTAAGATCATCTTTACAAAAAAAATTAAATAAAGATATTTCTACTATAGCTTCTACTTATGTTAGGTTTGCTTTTGCACTACCATTTGCAGCAATATTGTTTTTTTTATTCTTTAGAGATTTAAATATAATAAGCACCATATTAATACAACCAGGATTTTTATTTAATGTTTTTCTTGCATCAATCTTTCAAATTATTTTTACATTTATATTGTTATATTTATTTAATTTTTCAAATTTTGTTGTTGGTACATCCCTTAGCAAAACTGAAGTTATCCAAGTAGCGTTATTTGAATATTTAATATTAAATGAAAAATTAAATAAATTTGGAATTAGTGGAATTATTATATCAACGCTGGGTGTTATCTTATTATCTATAAAAGACGTAAAATTATTTTTTAATAATTTATTTTCAAAAACAACTTTAATTGGATTGATATCAGGATTATTCTTGGCTTTAAGTGTAGTCTATTTTAGAGCAGCAATATTAACTTTAGATAATATTAGTTCAAATTTTGGAAAAGCTATTTCGGCCCTATTCATTGGTTTATTTATACAAACTTTAATTTTAACATTTTACTTAATTTTTTTTGAAAGATCAGAGTTCAATAAACTTTATAATGATAAGTATGAATGTATTTTAACAGGCATAGCTGGATTATTTGCATCATTGTCTTGGTTTTATGCCTTCACTTTAATTCAATCATCATTTGTAAGAGCACTTGGTCAAGTTGAATTGTTATTTAGTTATTTTTCTTCAAGATATTTATTTAAAGAAAAAGTAAGATTTACAGAAATTATGGGAATTATTATTTTTGTAATAGGAGTGACAATTTTATTATTATCTAGAATTTAGTATGTAAATTATTTTGCTTTAATTTACTTTGTTTTTGCAATTTCCTGTATTAAAAAATTCATCAATATTATCTATTGCTAAATTAGCCATTGCAGTACGAGTATCTTTTGTTGCGCTTCCTAAATGGGGGAGAATAAATGCGCTTTTATGTTTAAGATAACCAGGATTTAAATTTGGTTCGTTCTTATAGACATCTAAACCTACTGCATAAATTTTTCTTCTTTCAAGAGCATCAATCATTGCTTCATCATCAACTATATCTCCTCTTGCAACATTAGTTACAACGGCACCTTTGGGTAAATATTCAATAGTATCTTTATTAATCATATCAACAGTTTCCTTCGAAGCAGGACAGCAGATTGAAAGAACATCAGAAACTGATAACAAATCTTTTAAGTTATTATGGTAAATTGCTCCTTGTTCTTTATCACCACTTAATTTTGATCGATTATGATAGTGAATTACCATTCCTAAAGACTTTGCTATTTTTGCTATTTTTTGACCGATTCTTCCCATTCCTAAAATACCCAATCTTGCTCCTGTTAATTGTTTTCCAATTAAATAATCTGCTGACCATTTCCAACCGCCCTCTCTAGCACTTGCAATTCCTTCCGATGCTCTTCTACAAGCACCAAGAATTAGCAAAACACCAATCTCTGCTGTAGCATCAGTAAGTACTTCTGGAGTGTTTGTTACTGCTATGTCTCTTTTTTTAGCTGCTTCTAAATCAATATTACCAAATCCAACAGCAAAATTTGATATTATTTTGATGCTTTCTGGGAGCTTACTAATAGTTTCTGTATCAAGTTTATCTGTTAAAGACGAGAGCAAACCATCACAACCTTCACTAAGTTCAATTAATTTTTTTTGAGAATATAATTCATCATTTAAATTTAAGTTAGCTTTAAAAGTTTTTTCAGCTTTTTCCTCGCAAGATCTTAATAATCTTCTCGTTATTAATATTTTTTTCATAAAAAATTTTTTTGATTAATTTAAATCGAATACTTTTCCAGGATTCATAATATTATTAGTATCTAGACTTCTTTTTATTGCTTTCATCACAGGAAGATTATCTAGATGCTCTTTTAAAAGATAATGTTTTTTTTGTAAGCCAATACCATGTTCACCAGTTATAGTTCCCTCAAGTTCTAAAGCTTTATTAATAAGATCATCACTGTACTGTCTTATTTTTTTTTGTTTCTCTTTATCATGTGGATCATACAATACAATCGAATGAAAATTCCCATCTCCTACGTGGCCCACCATTGGGGCAGTAAGACCTAATTTGTTAACTTCCTTTTCTGCCCAAGAAATACATTCAACTAATCTTGAAATGGGAACACATACATCTGTAGAATAAACTTTCATGTTGCTACCAAGTGCTTTTACAGAATAGTAAACATCATGTCTTGCTTTCCATAATTTTTTTTGCTCTTCAGGTGAAGATGCCCACTGAAAATCACTTCCATTATTATTTTTAGATAATTCTTCTACAATGCCTATTGCTTCATTGTTTGTAGTTTCACTTCCATGAAATTCAAAAAATAAAGTTGGTGAAGCTTTAATATTATCTAATTTTGAATATTTAATACTAATCTCCATTTGATCTTTATTAAGCATTTCAATTCTTGCAATTGGAACTCCATACTGGATTACTTCTTGAGCAGTTTTAACTGCTGAGTCTAAATCTGGAAAATAGCATACAGCACTCATTATACTTTCTGGAACTGGTGATAACCTAACTTGTACCTCTGTAATTATTCCTAGAGTACCCTCTGAACCGATAAACAAATTTGTTAGATTATATCCTGCTGAAGTCTTTTTAGTTCTTGCGCCTGTTTTGATTATATCTCCATTAGCTAAAACAACAGTTAAACCTGAGATTACAGTTCTCATAGTTCCATATTTTACTGCCATCGTTCCTGAAGCTGATGTAGATGCCATTCCTCCAAGAGCAGCATCTGCACCTGGGTCAATTGGAAAAAAAACACCATCCTCTCTTAAATATTCATTTAATTGTTTTCTAGTAACATTTGCCTGTACCCTACAATCAAAGTCTTCAGCATTTACAGATAAAACTTTATTCATTTTTTCTAATGAAATTGTAATCCCATTAGAATTACCAACTGCATTACCCTCTAAAGATGTTCCGGTGCCGAATGGTACAACTGGTATTTTATTCTCATTACATATTTTTAAAATTTGAGAAACTTCTTCGTTAGTTTCTGGAAATACTACTGCTTGTGATAAAACTGGATCATAAGTATCTTCACCTCTAGCATAATTTGCTCTCGTAGATTCAGAGGTAGAAAATCTACCATTAAATATTTTTTTTAATTCATCGTGAACTTGCTCATTCATATTTGTTATATTAGTTAAAAATCTTAAAAAAATACAGCTTATTTAGTCAGTATTTTTTTAATATTTTCCAATGCGTTAGAAATGTTATCTTGTGATGCGGCAAAACTAAATCTTACGTAATCTTTACAATTTTTTCCAAAAGCTGTTCCTGGAACTATTGCTACCCCTGCCTCATGCATAGCTCTTTTACAGAATTCACTACCGTCCATTCCAGTTTCTATTACTTTTGGAAATGCATAAAAAGCACCTCCAGGTAAACTACATTCTACTCCTGGTAAGCTATTTAAACCCTCATGAATTAGTTTTCTTCTTTGAGTAAATTTTTCCATCATCTCATGAATAGAATCGTCTGGCCCATCTAAAGCTGCAATACCTGCAAATTGTGCGGCAGCATTTACACATGATACACTATTGATAAGTAATTTGTTCACATGCTCAACTAAATGTTCTGGCCAAAAACTCCAACCCAATCTCCAACCTGTCATTGAGTAAGCTTTGCTCCAACCTTCTAAAACAATTAATCTATCTCTTAATTCTGGATAATTGAAAAGAGTTGGCATTTCTTTGTCATCAAAAATTTGTCTACTATAAATTTCATCACTTAAAATTGTTACATGTGGATGTTTCTTTAATCCTTCAGCTAATTTATCAATCTCTGGTTTTTCAACAAAACTTCCTGTTGGATTATTTGGATTAATTAAAATTAATAATCTAGTTTTATCAGTAATTAATGATAAAATTTTATCAGCACTAAATTTTAAATCTTTATCCTCTGTCAAATCATATGGTACTGCTGTTGATCCTGTATAATTAATCATAGATTCATAAATTGGAAATGCCGGAGTTGGATGGATTATTTCAGCACCTGGTTCACCAAAACATTGTATCGCATAATGCATAGTAGGCTTACCGCCTGGCATAATCAGAATTCTTTCAAAATCTACATCTGTATTGTAACGTTTTTTTATCCACCTTGATACTGCCTGTCTACACTCTGGAATACCATTAGACATAACATAACCATGATGACCATCATCTAATGCTTTCTTAGCTGCCTCCACTACATGTTTAGGAGTTTTAAAATCTGGTTGTCCTAATCCTAAATGAATCATAGATTTACCTTGTGCTTCAAGTTTTTTTGCTTCAGCTAAAACTGAGAATGCACTTTCAGTTCCAAGTCTATCTAATGATTTTGCAAGTTTCATAATTTAATTAAAATAAAGTCGACAAATTAGACGAAAAATACTTTTTTGTCTATTTAGATTTAATAAAAAAATTTTATAAAATTGATGATTGGATTTGTTAAATTTTAGTTTCGATAGATTATTTTTGACGCATCAAGATCTTTTACAGATTTACAACCCATTAAAATCATATTTCTTCTAATTTCTTTTTGCATATTTTCTAATAATTTTTCAACTCCTTTTTGCCCTCCAGCACCTAGACTAAAAAGAAATGCTTTTCCAAAACTACAAGCTGTTGCACCTGCGGCTAAAGCTTTTAAAACATGAGTTCCTCTTCTTACTCCTCCATCAAGAATAATTTCTAACTTGTCACCAACTGCATCGGAAATAGCTTTTACTTGATCAAAAGGAGACCTAGATCCATCAAGCTGTCTTCCTCCGTGATTTGAAATCATTATTGCAGTGCAACCAATATCAATTGCCTTTTTAGCATCCTCAACAGACATAACTCCCTTTAAAGCCATTGGTTTGTTCCACTTTTTTATGCAGTATTCTGCATCTTTCCAGTTCATTGCTGGATCATATTGTTCATTAATATATTCCATGACTGATTTAGCAATATTAGTACCTTTGTCAGTCTTGTGTTTTATATTTGCAAGTTCAAATTTTTTATTAGTAAAGTAATTAAAAACCCATCCTGGTCTCATAGCAAAACTCAATAAGCTATCTAATGTAAATTTAGGTGGTGTCGTAAAACCTGTTCTGTGATCTCTTTCTCGATTTCCTGCAACTAAAGTATCAACTGTAATACACATTCCATCAAAATTTGCTCTGCTGCACCTTTCAATTAAATCATCAGTAATTGATTTATCTTTATGAATATACAATTGAAAAAGTTTGGGACCGCTAGATACATTTGCCACTTCTTCTATTGAGAATGATGCCATAGTAGACATGCTATACAAAGTATTAAATTTTTCAGCAGCTCTAGCTGAAGCTTTATCGCCCTCAGGTGTATACAAACTTTGCATTGCTGTCGGAGATAGAAAAAGAGGCATATCAATTTTTCTTCCAAATACAGTTGTGGACAAATCAGGTTCGCCTACACTATTTAATATATTTGGAACTAAATCACAGTCTTTAAATGCATCTGTATTTCTATTTAAAGTAACTTCATCATCTGCACCACCATCAATATAATGGAATATTGGTGCTGGTAATTTTTTTTTTGCTAATTTCCTAAAGTCGTCAAAGTTATAGCAATCATTAATATTCATAGTTTTATTTTCTAAATCTTAAATTATTTCTTGTTAGATCACTAATTTTTGTGCAACCCATCAATTTCATATCTCTTTCTAATTCTGATTTATACTGACCTAGAGCTCTTTCAACTCCAGCTTGCCCCGCTGCTGCAAGAGCATATAAATAAAATCTTCCTCCTGAACATGCTTTTGCACCTAAAGATAACGCCTTCAGCATATGAGTTCCCCTGTGTATTCCTCCCTCGCAAATAACATCTAGCTTATCTCCAACTGCATCAACAATTTCTGCGAGTTGATCAAAAGGAGATCTAGATCCATCAAGTTGTCTTCCTCCATGATTGGAAACCATTATTCCTGTACAACCAATGTCTACAGCTCTCTTAGCATCATCTACACTCATAATACCTTTCAGCGCAAAATGACCCCCCCATTGAGCACAAAGTTTTTCTGCATCTTTCCAATTCATAGATTGATCTAACATTGAAGAAAAATAATTACCGATTGAGGTATTTGTACTAGTCCCTTCTTGTACATAATCTTGAAGATGAGGTAATTCAAATTTTCCTTTGGTTAAATAATTAATGCCCCACATAGGTTTTATTGCAAAACTAAATAAACTAGAAAGTGTCAGTTTAGGAGGTGATGTAAATCCAGTTCTTAAATCTCTTTCACGATTTCCACCGGTTATAGTATCTACTGTTAAAGCCATAACATCAAATTTTGCAGCTTTTGCTCTTTCTAAACAAGAGTCGTTTAATCCTCTATCTTTGTGAAAATAAAACTGAAACATTTTTGGAGTATCAATCATTGAAGAAATTTCTTCAACACTAACAGTAGCCAAGGCAGAAACGCCAAACATTGTATTAAATCTTTTTGCAGCTTTTCCAACTGCTCTTTCACCGTCGTAATGAAATAATCTCTGTAAAGCTGTAGGTGCTAAGTAAAAAGGTAAATCTAATTTTTTGCCAAAAATAGTTGTTGATAAATCTATATTCTCCACTCCTCTTAATACGTTAGGAACCAAATCAACATCATCAAACGCACTTGTGTTTCTTGCATAAGTTATTTCATCATCTGCAGCTCCATCGATATAATGAAAAATTGGAGCTGGTAATTTTTTTTTTGCTAATCTTCTAAAGTCTTGAAAATTATAACAGTCATTTATATTCATGATCTAATCTTTTAGAAACTTTTGAAGAAATTAAACATATAACTATTTGCCCCAGGATTCTTATCCCCTAAACTTGCATTAGAAATGTGATTATATGAAAAGCCAATTAAACTATTATTATTTAAATCTAATGAAAATTGTAATTCACTCTTAAATTCAAGTACATGTCCTAAATCCTTACCATCGCCTTCGTGATACAAACCAGGTGTAAAACTTGGGGTAAAATTTAAAGATCCAATTTTATATTGAGCCTGAACACCCGTATAAACATAAGCAGCATTATCCGCTGTAATCAATGCGCCTGTTACTGGTGAAAGATTTCCTAAAAATGTATCTCTATTTAAATTTTCATTTTGATGCTGAAATCCTAATAAAGTTGATTTTTTTCCATCATCACTGAAGTCAAACATTCCCGTGTAAACATTAACCTCGTTGTTTTGTATATTATTTTTTATATCCTCTGCATTCAAATAAGAGGGATAAAAAATCAACAAAAAGATTATTAAAATTTTTTTATAATACATATTGGATAATTTATTTTTTAATTATAAAAGATTTTATAATTATTGCACCTCCAATTAAAAATAAAAATAATGGTAATAACCAAAGAATATAAGTATTTTTATTTAATTGGGGATTGTATAATATCCATTCACCATATTTATTTTTAAAATACTCGTAAATCTGATCTTCTGGCAACCCTTCATCAAGTTTTTTTTCAACTAAAGTTTTCATACTATTTGCAAATTCAGAGTCTGAGTCATAAACAGACTGACCTTGGCAAATAAGACAGCGTAAATTTTTAGTAATTTTATTTAATTTATCTTGATTATCAGCCTTGAGATAACTAGACGGAAAAATCAAAAAAATAATTAAAGTAATTGTTAAAATTTTCATTTTATTAATAATTTAATTTCATTAATAAATTTTTGATTAAGGGGTCCAATATATTTCTTAATTATTTTATTATTATAAATTAAATAAGATTCTGGGACCCCATAAGCTCCCCATTCAATTGCAATTGTACCATCTACGTCAGTAAATATTTCTTTGTAGGGATCTCCTAATTCTTCTAAAAAATTTTTTGCATTTTTTAGATTATCTTTATAATTCATCCCAATAATATTTACTGTATTATCTGAATTTAAATTCATTAAAAAGGGATGCTCTTGTCGACATGGAATACACCATGATGACCAAATATTTAATAAATAAATCTCATCTAACTCAAAAATACTTGAAGATTTCATATTTTCTCCAGAAAAAAAGTCTTTGGTATTAAAAACTGGTATCTCATTTTTTGTATTAACATTTGGAGTATATATTTTTGAGTCTTCTAACCCTTTATAAAAAATAAAAAAAATCATTCCAAAAAAAATAATAACTGAAAAAGGTAATATTTTATTTTTCATAATTTTTTTTAAAAAAACTAATTATTCCTGCAAAAGATATGAGTATTACTGACAACCAGATCCACAACATAAACGGCTTAACTTGGTATCTAACATTAAAAAAATCTTGATTTTGAACTAGGTTAATTACAATAAATTTATCTGACATAAGAGTTGTTTTAATGTCTGCTTCACTTGTTGCAATTACTGGTTGATTATAAATTCTTAACTCTGGAGATAGTTTATCTAGTTCACCACTCGAATTCAGTATAGAAAAATTTGCAATGATAGCATTATAATTATGTTCTTTTTTCTGATCAACACTCTCAAAAACTATTTTAGTTTTTGAATCTTCAAAAGTTTCTCCTACTTTAAGATTTGTTATTATTTCACTTGAAAATAAATTGTTAAATAAAATACTTAAAATTAGTAAGCTAAAACCGAAGTGGGCTATATTTTGCGAAATATTTTTATATTTTTTTATAAAAAAATCCCTCAAAGTAATAAAAAAAAGATAAAGAGCACTAGATATTAAAATCGTATTTATTAAAATATTTTGATTAAAGTTTTTTAAAACTAAATATGCTAACAAATTTGAAATAATAAAAAAAGAAATTAGATATATTTTGTCCTCTAATTGAGATTTTATCCATTTTAACTTTGGACCAATTACCATCATTATTAAAAATGGAATTAAAAAAGGTATTATTAACTTGTGATAAAATGGGGGTCCAACTGAAATTTTTTGAGAAGAAATTACATCTAAAAAAATTGGATATACAGTGCCAATTAATACAACGGATAAAAAATACATCATAAACCAGTTATTAATTAAAATTGAAGTTTCTTTACTTAACCAAAAAAAATTATAAGATTTTTTGTTATTATCTTTATGAAATAAGAAAAAAATTAAAATAGATAAAAGAATCAAAATAAATAAAAAAACAAGAATAAATAACCCTCTTTCAGGATCATTGGCAAATGTATGGACAGAATTTAAAATTCCTGATCTTACTAAAAATGTTCCACACATACTTAGGGTAAATGTTGCTATAGAAAGAATTATTACCCATGAAGTTAAAATAGATTTTTTTTCTAATACTAAAATACAATGCAAAAGAGTGGTTAAGGCAAGCCAAGGCATTAAAGAAACATTTTCTACTGGATCCCAAAACCAAAAACCTCCCCAACCTAATTCATAATAAGCCCAAATTGATCCAAGCAAGATTCCTAAAGTTAAAAATATCCATGAAATTAATATCCATTTTTTTATATGCAATGCCCAACTAGTAGAAATAATTTTTAAACTTGTTGCAGCTAAAACAGAGGAAAAAATAATTGATGAACCCACGTAGCCTAAATATAAAATAGGTGGATGAATTGCTAAAGCAGGATCTTGTAATATTGGATTTAATCCAAGACCTTCTGTAGGTGTTGGAAAAATATAATTAAATGGATTTGATGTTTTGATTAAAAATAAAAAAAAACCAACTATTATTATTTGTTGAAAAACTAAAGTTAAAATTTTGTACTTAACAGGTTGATTTTTAGTCCTTACTAAAAATAAGAAAATAAATAAAGTTAAAACAAGTAACCATAATAACAAACTACCCTCATGATTTCCCCAAGTTCCACTTATTTTATAAAATAATGGTTTGGTAGTGTGAGAATTATTAAATACTGTCTGATTGCTAAAATCTGAAATAACAAAAGAAAAAATTAAACATAAAAAACTAATTAGAACAAAAAATAATTGTAAAAATGTAAAAGATAATATTTTGGTATCTAATATGCTTGAATTGTAAAAATTTTTATAAGAAAAATAAAATAATAATAATCCAATGATTAATCCTAATATTAGTGAATAATATCCGATGAGACTATAAATCAATTTATTTTTCCCCCAACGCTTCTTTTACTTCTGGTGGCATATAATTTTCATCATGTTTTGCCAAAATTTTTATAGCAGAAAAAAAATTTCTATCCTTTAAAAAACCTTCTGCAACAACTCCTTTGCCTTCAGCAAATAAGCTTGGAACTGCTCCAGAGTAAATAACATTAATCTCATTTTTAAAATCTGTAATAATAAAATTAACTTCGTCAGAGTTTATCGAAATTGAATTTTTTTTTACCATACCCCCAACTCTAATTTTATTTTTATCTAATTCTGTTAATGATTTAATTTCTGATGGGGATTTAAAATAGACAACGTTTTCTTCTAAAGAGTTTAAAATCAGAAAAGTAGTTAAAATTAAAGTAATTAAAATTATAACTACAAATAAAAATCTTAGCTTAACTTTTCTACCATACATGGTTTAAAAGTTAATTATTTGTTGCGTTAGCTAAAATTTCTTTATTTATTTTTTGTGATTTTGCGGTATTAGCTTGCTCAGTATTAAGAGATCCAAATTTAGCAACAAATTTTTTTTGTTCTTTAACAAATTGTATTTTAGTTACTAAGTATAGGCCTAAGAAACTTAATAGAGTAAAGCTAAAAGCAGACAACACATAAACTGCATATCCATTCATAAAAAGTAATTCTGAAATCATAATCTATCTAAACCTTTATTTTTAATTTTTATCAGTTCTGTATTATATTTCATTAAGAAAATTAACAATGAAAAAAGTGCAAATGCCGCAGTCATTATAAATAAAGGGTAAAGCATTGATGAATGAATTGAGTTTTTTGTCATGATATTGATTGATGCTGGTTGATGGAGTGTGTTCCACCAATCAACTGAATATTTAATTATTGGAACATTTATAATTCCTATAATAGTTATAAAGGTTGAAATTTTATAAACTTTTTCCTCACTATCATAAATCCTCCAAGCGATTAAATACATTAAGTAAAATAATGCTAAAATTAACATAGAAGTAATTCTTGCATCCCAAGCCCACCAGGTCCCCCAGGTTGGTTTACCCCAAATCGAACCGGTAACTAATGCAATCAAATTAAAAACAAATCCTGAAGGTGCTAAACTCTTTGATATTAAAAAAAAATTTTTATTTTTAAAAATAAATCCAGAAATTGATAATAAAGTTATTGAGGAAAAAATTCCAAGTGATATCCATGCAGCCGGTACATGGACATACATTATTCTAACTGCATCACTTTGTTTATAATCTTCAGGTGATAATATTAACGCCTCTACTAATCCAATTGAAAGAACAATAATAAATAGTAACAAGACATACTTGGGGGCTTTAGATGTTATTTGAAAAATTTTATTTGGCTCCAAAAGTTTTAACATATTATCAATTTAGGTATTTTTTTGAAAAATTCTATTACGAAAAAACTATCCGATCAAGAATGCAGAGGGAGATAATAGGAGAAATTAATTTTTAACACTCTTGATCAGAATATGTTTATAAATTAGATTATCAGTGTGGCCTAGATTTGAGCTAAATGTGTTTGAATAGTGATATTATTAATTAGAAAGCTTAAAATAGCTTGAGCCCTTTTTCCCTGAAAAAATTTCTTCAATTAAAGGGTGTTTTATCGGTTCATCTGAATCGTCCATTAATAAATTTTGCTCAGAAACATATGCTTCATAAGTAATCTCATCATTTTCTGCTAAAAGATGATAAAAAGGTTGATCTTTTCTAGGTCTGACGTTTTTTGGAATAGACTGGTACCATTCCTCAGAATTATTAAATTCAAAATCAACATCGTAAATTACACCCCTGAATTCAAAGTGTTTATGTTTAACAATATCTCCGATTGAAAATTTTGCTTTTTGAATTGGCATCGATGTTAGTATGGGTATTTAAAAATAAAAATCAATGTAAAAAATAATAATGTTTTGTGATGTGGCAAATATGTTAATATCTTTTTAGTGAATAAATCTTTTTTAAAATTCCTTACTGACTTTGGTCCTTTAGCAATATTTTTTTACTATTATTATAACAACGATAAAAATTTATCAGTTGCAATTCCTCCACTAATAGTTGCAACTTTAGTGGCTTTGGCAATTGTTTGGTTTTTTGAAAAAAAAATTCCTCCGATGCCATTAGTAAGTGGAATTTTAATTACATTCTTTGGAGGATTATCAATTTACTTTAATGATCCCATATTCATTTATGTAAAACCAACAATCATAAATATTATGTTTGCCTTATCATTATTTTTGGGGAAATATTTTACAAAAGAACCAGTGCTCAAAAAAATTATGGGAAAATCAATACCACTAACTGATATTGGCTGGGAAATTCTTAACAGAAGGTGGATGCTTTTTTTCTTTGGTCTTGCTTTATTAAATGAATTTATCTGGCGAACACAAACCGAAGAGTTTTGGGTAAATTTCAAAGTCTGGGGAATGCTTCCGATAACAATAGTTTTTACAGGTTTTCAAATTCCTTTGATTAATAAACATAAGATTGATGCGTAGTAATTTAAAATTAGTAGTAAATAATACAAATAATAAAATAGAGGAAAAACAATTTTTTGAAAAAGAAGAACTTAAAATTATTTTGGACTTATATGCAAAAATGGTCTCTGAGGGCTCTTGGAAAGATTATGGTCTCAGTATTTCAAGTAAACAGGTAAGTTTTAGCGTTTTTAGAAATGCAGCTGAAAATGCACTTTATAAAATTTGTAAAAACTTTAAGCCAAAAAATAAAAATCTTAAATACTTAATAACTGACACAAGTGGCAAGATTCTAAAAAATTCTTTTGAACTTAGAACTTTGTTAAAAAATACTCGCTGGAAAAAACTTCAAAAATAAATTTATCTTCTTTGTCCGAATAATCTTAAAAGCATAATAAATAGATTTATAAAATCTAAGTATAAAGTAAGAGCACCCATCACAGCTTTTTTTCCAATTATTTCACCAGAATCGCTCGCAACATACATATTTTTAATTTTTTGCGTATCATATGCAGTTAATCCTACAAAAATTAAAACACCTAAAATCGAAATCACAAAATACATCATTGATGATTTCATAAAGATATTAACTATTGATGCAATAATTATTCCTATTAAACCCATCATTAAAAATGAACCTAACTTTGTTAGATCTCTTTTAGTAGTATATCCATAGATGCTCATTGCTCCAAAAGTTGCTGAAGTAATAAAAAATACTCTTGTTACACTCATGCCAGTATAAACTAACAAAATTGATGATAATGAAAGTCCCATTAAAGCTGCAAAAACCCAAAATGTTGTTTGAGCTTTTGATGCACTCATTTTATTAATTCCAAAACTCATATAAAATACTATCCCAAGAGGTGCTAACATTACTAACCATTTTAAACCTGATAGATAAATTGCATTACCCATTTGTGTTAAACCTACGATAGATCCTGCATCATTCGTCACTACTGACATTTTGAATGTTAATAATGCCACTATTCCTGTTAATAAAATTCCTGTTGCCATGTAATTATATACTTTAAGCATGTAAGCTCTTAAGCCTTCATCCATTACAGCAGCAGTTTGTTGAGATGTTTTAGCCCTGTTTAGTATTCCGTTTTTGTTATATTCCATAATATCTTTAATATAATATTCTTTTGATAATTATTCAAGATACCTTAAAAGATTAATTAAAAGTTTACATAATACATTGATGAATTACAAAAAATTAGGAAATACAGATCTTGAAGTAAGTACAATTTGTCTCGGTACAATGACTTGGGGGGAACAAAATACCCAAGAAGAAGCATTTGAACAAATGGACTTTGCATTAAATAAGGGAGTTAATTTTTGGGATACTGCAGAATTATATGCCGTTCCTCCTCGTAAAGAAACTTATGGGGATACTGAAGAGATTATTGGAAATTGGTTTAAAAAAACAAAAAAAAGAAAAGAAGTAGTTTTAGCTTCTAAAGTTGCTGGTCCTGCAAGAGATTATTTGAGAAATGGGGAAAATAGTTTTACAGATCCTAATTTAAAGACAGCTCTTAACAATAGTCTAAAGAGACTTAAAACTGATTATATAGATTTGTACCAACTTCATTGGCCTGAAAGAAATGTAAATAATTTTGGAAAACTTGGTTATGTTCATGAGGAAAATAATTGGAATAAGTTTGAGGATGTCCTTGGAGAGCTTGAAAAATATATAAAAGAAGGAAAAATAAGATATATAGGTTTATCAAATGAAACTCCTTGGGGAGTTCTAAGTTATCTTAAAGTATCTAAAGATAAAAATTTACCAAGAATGATGTCTATTCAAAATCCATACAGCTTGTTGAATAGATCATACGAAGTTGGATTAGCTGAGGTTTCAATTAGAGAAAATATTGGATGTCTTTCCTACTCTCCTTTGGCGAGTGGATATTTAACAGGCAAGTATAGAAATAAAAAATTTCCAAAAGGCGCTAGAATGGAAAGAGATTGGGATTTTTGGACACGATATAGAAAGCCAAATACAGAGAGTGCTGTTGAGCAATATTTTAATATCAGTAAAAAACATAATTTAGATATTACCCAAATGTCTTTAAAATTTTGTGAAATTCAAGACTTTATGACAAGTGTAATTATAGGTGCAACAACCATGGAGCAGTTGCAAACAAATATAGAAAGTGTAAATGTAGATTTATCTAATGATGTTATTAAAGAAATTAATCATGTTCAAACAATTTATCCAAATCCATGTCCTTAATTAAAAAAATTATTATTTCATTTACTTTAATAATTTTATTTTCCAATCACCTATTTGCTCAAGAATTAAAAAAAGTCGGTAAATTCAAGGATTGGGAGGCAATGGTAATTTACGAACCTAGTGGAAAAGTATGTTTTGTACAATCATCACCTATACAGCAGTCACCAAAATCATATAAAAGAGAGGCAAATTTATTTGTAAGTTTTAGACCAGAAGAAAATATTTCAAATGAAATAAGTGTTACACCTGGATATGAGTTTAATAACAAAAATTCTGTTATCGCAGTATCTGGAAAAAATAAATTTAAATTTGATATTATGCAACAAGGATTTGCTTGGATTGCAGATAATAAAATAGAAATTAAAATGATTAAAAGAATGAAAAAAGGATCAAGAATTATGATTACTGGATATAATCAAAACAAATCTCAGACTGTTGATCATTACTCTTTGCTTGGGTTTACTAAAGCTTATAATACATCAAAAAAAGCCTGTTCCTAATTGAATGAAATCAAAAAAAAAAATTGTTCTTGCCTACTCGGGTGGTTTAGATACATCAATAATTTTAAAATGGCTACAAGAAAACTTTGATGCTGAAGTTGTATGTTATACTGCAGATGTGGGACAAGAGATTGATAAAAAAAAAATTATAAGTAATGCAAAGAGATTTGGTGTCAAAAATATTATAATTAAAGATTTAAAAGATACTTTTGTTAAATATTACGTTTATCCAATGATAAGGGGACATGCTATTTATGAAGGTGTTTATTTATTAGGCACTTCAATTGCAAGACCATTGATTGCTAAGGATCAAATTAGAGTTGCTAAAAAATTTAAAGCATACGCAGTGTCTCATGGAGCAACTGGAAAGGGAAATGACCAAGTTAGATTTGAATTGGGTTATCATTATTTTGGTCCTAAAATAAAAATAATCGCACCTTGGAGAATATGGAAATTAAAATCTAGAACAGATTTAATTAATTATGCAAAAAAACATGGAATAGCTATTCCAAAAGATAAGAAAGGTGCGCCGCCCTTTTCAGTGGATGATAACTTATTACATACATCAACAGAAGGTAAAGTTTTAGAAAATCCAAAAAAGTCTGCACCAGAATTTATTTTTCAACGAACCGTTTCACCTGAGAAAGCTCCTAATAAACCATCATATGTAACTATTAATTTTAAAAATGGTGACCCATTTGGAATTAATGGAAAAAAAATGGCACCATCTAAACTTTTAGAAAAATTAAATCAACTTGCAGGAAAAAATGGCATAGGAAGAGTGGACCTAGTTGAAAATAGATTTATTGGTATTAAATCTAGAGGAGTATACGAAACTCCTGGTGGAACGTTGTTAATTCATGCTCATAGAGCAATTGAGTCAGTGACATTAGATAAAGAAACTATGCATAAAAAAGATCGGATAATGCCAAAGTATGCAGAACTTATTTATAACGGTTATTGGTATTCAAATGAAAGATTTAAACTTCAAAAGATTGTGGACCTTAAAAAGAATAAAGTTAATGGATCAATTAAACTAAAACTTTATAAAGGAAATATAATCATTCAATCAAGACAAACAAAAAGCTCCGCATACTCGATGAAAAAAGTTTCTTTTGAAGAAAACAAGACTTTCAAAAAGTCTAATGTTGAAAGATTTATTAATTTTCACAAGAAAAAACTTCATTCATAAATAATGAAAATAAATATTTTTGCTGACACTATTTGTGGATGGTGTTTTATAGGTCATACAAATTTAAACAATGCACTAAAAAAATTTTCTAATATAAAATTTGAAATCCACCATATACCTTTTCAATTGAACCCGGAGATGCCACCTGAAGGAATTTCTCGTGATAAATATCTTCAAATAAAATTTGGTGGAAAAGATTATGCTGCTCCTATGTATGAAAATATGAAGTTAAAAGCAAATGAGTTGGGCATGACTTTTAATTTAGAAAAAATAAAAAAAACTCCAAATACTATACTATCTCATTTATTAATTATTTTGAGCGAACAATTTAATATGCAGAATCAAATTAAAGAAAAAATATATCAATCATATTTTATAGATGGACTTGATATAGGGGATATTAATGTTTTAACCGATATTGCTAAACAGAACGATATTTCTGAAAAGGTATTTAAAGATTATATTAATGATAAAAATATCAAATATATAAATTCAAAAATATTAATAGCTAAAGAAAAAAATATTAATGGAGTTCCTTTTTTTGAGATAGGTAAAGATTTTATTTCAGGTGCTCAAAGTTCAATCCACTTAGAAAGTGTTATTAAATCTAACTTAAATTAAAATTTAGGACAATTTTGTCCTTTGTTAAAATTTTCTAAAACTATATCTTAAATCTATGGAATCACTAAAAAATTGGATGATAGATGCTGCAAACATTATATTTGATGACAGTAAGAATGATCTAAGATCACTTCCCAAAACCGTAAGACTACAAATACTTTTGGTTTTAAGTTTTATTTGGACAACAGTTTTTAGTTTATATATTTTTTCTTATACAACTTTTGCATTTGGTTGGGCAGGTCTTTATGTGGCACATATAGGTTTAATATTTGCAGTCTATATGACCTTCAAACAATTTCATAAAGCTGAAGAAAGATCCAGCAGTGTATTCAAAACAAAAAATTTTGATCCTTTTAAAATCATGGTCATCGTTTTTGTAGTAGTATTTATATTTATATTTTCAAAAGGAATTGAAGTTTTAACTAGCCCAAATCCAAACTCTTATTCAATCCCTTATGATGGTCCCTTAAAATCTGCAATTGAAAAATGGCTACCATTTAGTAAAGATAAATAATGGACAAGATAGCAAAAAACTTACAGTTAGCTTTGATGGTTATTATCTTAATCAGTACGGTTATTGCTGTTGGCATTGAAATGAAAAACATGTTTTTAAATCAATCTGTAACTTTAGCAGATTTATTATTAATGTTTCTTTATTTAGAAGTTTTAGCAATGGTAAGAGTTTTCTGGAACCAGCAATCTATTAGCATTACCCTTCCACTTCTTATTGCAATTACTGCACTTGCGAGATTTATTATTTTGCAAGGTAAAGAAATGGACCCTACTGCACTTGTTTATGAGGCAGTAGCAATTTTGTTAATTGCTGGAGCAATTGTTGTTTTAAGATTAAGACATAGTGACAAATTAGGTCTTAAGAAAAAAAAATCAAAATAATTTAAAATGACATTTGAAGCTTCAAGGGCTAGAGCCTTAAATCAATTAAATAATTTTGTTGATAATAATCTTACAGAGTATTCAAAATTAAGAAATTTTGATTTTGGTCCTAAAAACAGAACCAACATATCTTGCTTGTCACCATATATAACTCACGGAGTTATTAGTGAACAAGAAGTCATTCGGAAAGCTCTGAGTAAATTTTCTTTTTCAAAAAATGAAAAGTTTATTCAAGAAGTTCTATGGCGAACTTATTGGAAGGGTTGGTTAGAACTAAGACCGAATGTTTGGGTAGATTACCTTGTTGAATTAAATCAAATTAGAAACGAATTTCAAAATAATCAAAATTATCTTAGTGCAATTGAGGGAAAAACAAAAATAGATTGCTTTAATGAATGGGTAAACGAGCTAAAATTAAATAATTATTTACATAATCACGCAAGAATGTGGTTTGCTAGTATTTGGATTTTTACTCTGGAATTACCTTGGCAATTAGGTGCAGAATTTTTTATGCAACATCTTTATGACGGAGATACAGCATCCAATACTCTTGGATGGAGATGGGTTGCAGGTGTTCAAACTCAGGGAAAACATTATCTAGCAAGTGAATGGAATATCAAAAAATTTACCAACAATAGATTTCAAAATATAAAATTAAATGAAAATGCTCCTCCAAAAATAACTGAAAAATCTTATCAAATAATGAAACAAAATTTTAATAACCCGACAAATCTTGAAGAAAAAAATCTTTTCATTTTTGAGAACAATTTATCATTTGAAATTACTGACTTTAAAGAAAACAACTTTGATAAAATTTACTTAGTTTCTAACAAAAATGAAAATAGATCCATAAAACTTAGTGAAAAATTAGTGAAATTTAAATCTTTGTTAATAGAGGACCAAGAACAAAGATTAAAAGATCAATCTATTGATTGCCAGGTTGTAGATATAAGTGAATTAACAAATATTGAAAATTGTTACGGTTTGTATCCAACTGTAGGTGAGAATTTAGATTTTTTAAATTCTAATAATTTAAAGATAGATTTTTTATATAGAAAACTTGATCAATTAGCTTGGCAATACTGCAATAAAGGATTTTTTAATTTTAAAAATTATATTCCCAAAATAGTTTCGACTTTTAACTAAAACCAACGAACCATCCCAATAATTCCAGCTGTTGCATAAAAAAATTGCAAAAATAAAATTCCTTTATGACTACCTCTATAAGCCCAAATTCCAATTAAAATTGCTGACAAGAGCAATAAACAAAAGCCAAAAAATTCTATGCCAATATTTAAAGCTACAAACAAGGAATACAATATCGCAGTTAACACTCCTGCCCATTCAAAGATTTTATTATTCATAAAAGTTTTTTAAAATTATTATAAAGGATTGTAGAATAGTTATTCATATCTTTCATGTTATCTTTTGCAGATTGATCAAACTTTTCTAATGCACCATTACCAAGCTGATCTTCCAAAGCTTTTTTATACTCTGGAACACACCCCCATTCATTAACCGTGGTATCTTTTATTTCTATATGAAATTGAATTCCATAAGCGTGGTTTTGATATTTAAAAATTTGATATTTAGTAATTGGTGAAGAGGCTAATAAAGTTACATCTTTATTGTTTTCAATACCCTGAACCTCATAAGAATGCCATTGTAAACTTTTAATTTTATCAGGAAATACCGAAAATAATTTATCTACATTTTTTTCATTAGAGAAATTTATATCCATAATACCAATTTCCGCTGGTTTAGATTTAACTACTTTTCCGCCAACTACCTCTCCTAAAAGCTGACAGCCTAAACAAAAACCTAAATAGGGTTTTTTTAAATCCAAAACAAATTCTTTAATTTTTTTCTTTTCTTCTATTAACCAAGGATATTCTTGCTCCATATAAGTATCCATTGGACCCCCCATGCAAAACATTCCATCAAATTTACTTAAATCGTCTGGTATTTTTTCACCTTCATCTAACTCAATGGTAGTTAAGTTAAATCCATCAGCTAACATTAAATCTTTAATATAACCTGGGTCTTCTATTTTAATATGCTGTAGTACAATTATATTCACTAAGCTTAGCTTAGCTTAGAACACTTCTTTGAACAATATTTTACTCTCTCCCAATTCAATTTCCATTTTTTTCGCCAAGTAAATGGTTTTTTGCAAACCGAACAAATTTTATACGGTAAATTTTCTTTTTTCATCAAATTGTATTTTGTTTAATAAATTTATCAGCTTCTGATAAAATTAATTTTTTTCTATCAGATTTCATTTTATCAAATATTCTTACCATCATCGATAGACGAGGATTTTTTAAAAAGAATTTTCTGTTTCGATCTATGAATCTCCAATAAAGACCATCCATGGTGTTACACCACTCACCTTTTTTAAAATCCATCATTTTCATAAAATAACTAGAGCCACAAATATAAGGTTTAGTTGCAAAAATTCCTCCATCATTAAATAGTCCCATACTAATATTTGGAACCATCACCCAATTTGAAGAGTCAGCAAACATTTCCATAAACCACTTATAAACAATTAATGGTTTGATCTCACAAAGGTTCATAATGTTTGATAAGATCATTAATCTTTCAATGTGATGTGACCATGCATGATTGACTGCATTTTTAATTGCATAATCTAATGGTGGAAGACCAGTTGACCCATCATACCAAGAGCTTTTCATTTTTCTATTATGTTTAAAAAAATTTCCATTTTCAATTTCTTGTGAATATGACTGATAAATTCCACGCATAAATTCTCGCCAACCAATCACCTGACGAATGTAACCTTCTAAAGAATTCATTCTAATTTTATTTTTTTTATGAAAATCCAAAACTTTTTGGATAATAAATTCAGGGGTGATTAAACCTAAATTTATATAAGGACTTAATGCGCTATGGAACAAGATATTATCTTTTTGATCAACAGCATCCTCATAATCACCAAAAAGATTAGATTTTTCTTTTATAAAAAAATTTAAAAGTCTAACCACATCTTCGTACTCTGTTGCAAACCAAAAATTATTTGTGCTTCCTGGGTGATTTTTAAATTCTTTTTCAATAAGAGGCTTTAATTTTTTTGTGTGGGTAGTTTCATTAATTTTTGGAAATTTAGGAATTGAAATATTTTTA
>CABYCY010000003.1 GCA_902517615.1 uncultured Pelagibacteraceae bacterium | reverse complement strand
TACTGCTATGGATGCGGTAGAAATAACGAAGAAAAAAAAATTTGGAAAGATGAAAATACATCTGATGATTGGAAAAAAAAAAATTTAAATGAAATTGAAAAAAGACTTGCGGGTTGGCAGCTTCAAAGTTTCAAAGAGTCTTATGATCATAAAATTAAGAATGGTATATCCCTTTTTAAAAAAAACATAGTCAAAGAATAATGTGAATAATGGGTAAAGTTAAAATTGTAAGTATTATTTATGCCATTGGTATAATTATAGGTGCTTTATTCTTTGATGTTTGGGGTGCAAATACAACCCCTTTGAAAACAATGTCTATATTTGCATGGACAGTAATATTTATTATAGCTTTATTTTTTGCAGATAAAAATGAGAGAAAATAATTTTTTATTATTTTTTTTTTTCTTTTTTATTTTTTGATAAAATTTTTTTTTTAAGTTTGAACCTATTATTTGTAATATTTGATCTGTGCTTTGCGTATGCTTGCTTTTGTGCTTGTCGCATAGCTCGTTTAGATGACATGATATTCTAATTTAATATTCTATTTCTAAAGTATCAATAACTTTTAAACTCTTATCTGATACAACTATTTCTCCTGAGGAAGCTGGATAATTAAGAATTTCAGAAATTACCACATAATGAGTAATAAAAATTAAATTTTGATTTTCATCCCACTCATCCATAAATTTCCTGAAGTTAATTACTTGTTTTTTTTTATTATGAGTAAATTGTGCACTGAAAAATGAGTTAAGGAACTTTTTAGTTTGAAAGTTTTTAAAAGCAAGAGCTGCTGTTTCTTTACATCTGCACCATTCGCTGGAATAAACTTTACCAATAGGGATTTGATTTGCTGAAAAAAAAATACCAATTTGTTTAGATTGAATTCTTCCACTTTCACTTAAATTTCTTTGGGTTTTACAAGCATTAATGTTAAAATTATCTGGGTCTCCTCCCCCGGGAGCATAAGCATGTCTTATAAAAATTAATTTCCCACCCTTTTGTAGCTCTTTAATTAAAGTTTGATTTGAATCAGCTTTAACTGAGGTATTAATGCATATAAGTATTATTATTAAATAATTTAAAATTTTCATTTATGAATATTAATATTGTTAATTTAAATAAAACAATTCTTAAATGTAAAAAGTGTCCAAGACTTGTTAATTTTATAAAAAAAATTTCAACAGATAAAAGGAAGAAAAATATTAATGATATTTACTGGGGAAAACCAGTAACTGGTTTTGGTGATATAAATGCAAAAATTTTAATAATCGGATTAGCACCAGCAGCACATGGGGGAACACGTACTGGAAGAGCTTTCACAGGTGATAAATCTGGAGATTTTTTATTTAAATGTTTATTTAAAGCTAAGATATCAAACCAAGCTTCCTCAATAGACTTAAATGATGGTCTAAAATTAAATTCAACATATGTAACAAATATTTTAAAATGTGTTCCACCAGGTGATAAACCTAGAATAGATGAGTTGAGTAATTGTTCAAAATATTTTGATAATGAGATTTATAATTTAAAAAAATTAAAAACTATTATTGCATTAGGAAAGGTGGCATTTGATAATTGTGTAAAATTTTATAAAAAAAAATACAGTTTAAATGAAAAGATAAAATTTATTCATGGAAAATCTTATTTACTACCAGGAAATATAAATCTAATTGCCTGTTATCACCCTAGCCCCAGAAATGTAAATACAAAGCTAATATCTGAAAGAATGATTGTAGATTTATTTAAAAAAGCTAGAAAAATATCTATGAACTAGAAGTATATGGTTTAAAGTCTGATAAGATTTTTTCTGGAATTTTAACTGGCTTAGATTTTTCGTTAATAAATACTAAATGAATTTGAGCTTCTACAATCAGATCCTTATATTTAAATATTGATTGATTCATAATAAAAGAAGTTTTTGATGAAGAGCTTATAAAAGATTTAATTTGTAAATTATCTTCTAAATATGCAGATTTTTTATATTCAATATTACATGATTTAACAATTATAAGAGTTCCAAAATCATTTTTTATTTTTATGTTACTTAATCCTATCGTTGATAACGCTTCAGTTCTGGCTCTTTCTAAATATTTTAAATAATTCGCATAATAAACAACTCCACCAGCATCTGTATCTTCGTAATATACTTTAACATCATGAATAAAGCTTTTATGCATAAATAAATAATATCAAATAAATGAAAATTTTATACAAACTAAGATATAATATTAGAAATGAAAATTTACATTATTTGGTTAATAGGAGTAATCTTATGGAACTTCGGATTTCCAAATGCAATTCCGATCGCTGATGTTATTGCAGCTATATTATTATCATTTTTAAGTATTGGATTAAAAAAGTATCTAAAATTGTGATTAATCTGCTGAAAAATAAATATTCTGAAAATAAGAAATTGATTTCATTTTTGAATTATCAGTATCAGCCATTATAGCTAAACCATCTAATTCATTCACATCTAAATCATGAAATTTTTTAAAATCCTCTTTAACATTGGCTTTTACAGTTACCCATTCATTCAGATTTTCTTTTGTAGTTGCTAATACATTATCTATAGATTTTTTTGTATAAGGGCTTGACCATCTCTGACCAACTGTACTATTACTAGAAAAAACGTAATTAATTGCTCTATTTGAAAGTGGTGTTGCCCCAGTTTTTTTTATAGCAAAAACTCTAGCTGCAAAATCATGACCTTTTTTTGAATTCTCATTAATGCCTTGTAAATCTTTTTCAATTTTCCATGTTATGTTTATAAATGGGGTCTTGTTTAGGTTAATTTTAATCTCTTTTCCAAGGCCAGAAGCAGAGTTATCAGCTACTGCTTTTAAAAAATTACCATTCTCATTTGATCCAACAGAATAAACTGTTTTGTTATCTGCTCCTCTCACCTTACGAACATCTAGTTCTGAAAGCTCATGTTCTGTAAATTTAAAAATATTTATATTTTCAGCGATTGCAGAATTAAGAAAAATTAATGATGTAATAAAAATATAAAAAAATTTAAACATGATCTTCTTATAGATAAATTATTTGTAAATTCAATATTCAGTCACAATTTAAACATTCTAAACACAAGATTGATTGCTAAATGAATAATATGAAAATAATTTCCGTGTTTATACTTCTTATATATTGGTCAATACTGATTTCAGCACCAGTTATGGGTAAAAATTCTATTACAGATCAAAATAAGGATCTAAAAATAATTTCAAATTTTTGAGACTAATATGTAGATCTACCACCACTTATATCGAATACTGCGGCTGTAGAAAAAGTGTTCTCTTGTGAAGAGAGCCAACAAACTAATGAGGTGAACTCATGTATTTCAAGAAATCTTCCTCTTGGGACCTTGGACAGCATTCTTTGTACGTGCTCTTTACTCATTTGATCTAGAATTCTAGTTTTAGCACCAGCTGGAGTGACAGCGTTTACAGCTATATTTTTATCAGCTAATTCTTTACCTAAAGCTTTAGTTAATCCAATTGCACCAGCTTTTCCAGAGCTATATGCACTTGCGTTTGCATTACCATCTTTGCCTGCAACAGAGGCAACATTAACAATTCTTCCGTAGTTATTTTTAATCATATTTGGCACAATCGCTCTACAGCAGTTAAAAGTACCCACTAAATTTATCTGTACTATTTTATTCCACATATCGACATCATACTCCCATAAAGGGCCTGTAGGACCAGTTATGCCAGCATTATTTATTAAAATATCAATATTTGTTTTTGAAGTTATTTCTGCAACGTTTTTTTCTACATCTTGATAATTTGAAATATCAACAATTTTATAAAATAAATTAGGATTTTTTTCTTCATCAATTGCAGACTTAAGAAGTTTTTCATCAATATCCCATATAAAAACTTTAGCGCCTGACTTTAAAAATCTTTTTGCAACGTCCAAACCAAATCCTTGAGCTCCACCAGTGACTATAGCTGTTCTATTTTTAAAATCGAATGAATGCATTAGACTTATTTTTTTGCCAACAAGTAGTATGTTATCAAAGCAACAAATGCACCAATAATCCATGAATAAGATTGTAAGAACATTAAATTAGTGTTCCAAATTGTAGAAGCAGAAAAGATGAAACCTAATATTAAAGAGTAAACACCTTTTAAATGCCATCCAGCTGAGTAATAATAAGCGCTCTCTTTATCTATTGAATATAAATCTTTATTACTCAATTCTTGATTTTTAATTAAATAATAATCAGCCACCATTACCCCAAATATAGGACCAAAAAAAGAACCAAAGGTATCAATAAATGATAAAATACCTATTTGACTCAATATAGTGAGCCAAAATATTGCGATTAATAAACCAAAAAATGAAATCAAATAACTAGCACTTCTTAAGCTTAATTTTGAAGGAGTAAAATTTATTAACGAGTACTGAGATGGGATGTAATTAGCAACTAAATTTGTAGAAGCTGAAGCAACTATAATAAAAAATAAAACGAGTATTGTTATTTGTATATTGTCAAACTTACCAACTATATCCGTTGGATTTGTGAAAATTCTATCTATATCTGAAAATTTTTGATTAAGAAAGACATCAGAGCCCGTGACTATAAAAACTGATAAAATTGAAAAAATAATTAAATTTAAAATTAAACTTAAATTACCTTTTTTTAATTCTTTCTCATTTTTTACATATCTTGAAAAATCACCAAAACTAATTATTAAAATTGAAAAATAAGCAAATATTGTTCCTGCAACTGTAAATAATGGCGCAAGATTATTGATATCTAAAAAATTGTTTAGATTAAAAATTGATGTAAAAGCTTCGGTTGTCATTTTTACATCACTTAAAAAAACAACAAAGAAAAAAATGACCATTCCTGCATAAACTGTAATAGCTGAAAAATTAATTATTTTTTTGTTATATTGTATGCCAACGCTAAACAGTAAAGTTTGAAGAATAATTGTAATTAGTATTGCAGACCAATCAATAATATTGAGACCAAAATAGTAAAAAATAAATATTTCATGTTGTAACAAAGAATTGTCTATTGAAAAAATTATTATTCTAATCAAATACACTAAAAATTTAGATAAAAAGTATGTTTGAATACCAAATAAAAAAATTCCAACTAAGCTTCTAATTAATCCAAAAAACTTAGCACCATTAAATCCTAATGATGATCTAAGCAATACAGCAAATGGTAAACCAAATTTTTGGGAAGGTTTTCCAACGATATTTGAGAACAAATAAATAAAAAAAGATCCTAATATTATTCCAAAAAAGACTACAAATATATTTAAACTGTACATTAAATAAAGTGAGGAAATTAAAGAGAAACCAATTACACTTTGTACATTCGCTCCCCAAAAACAAAAAAGAGTTTTCCAGTCCCAAGTTTTATAATTTGGATTAACAGTAACTAAATCCCAATTTGACAGGGAATATTTAACTTTTGGTTGATTCACTAAACTTATTTTAAACTAATAAAATCTACTGTCCATATAAGACAGTTGGTAACCAAAGAGCAATTTTAGGAAACGTAATTATTAATATTAAGCCAATTACTTGAATAACCATAAATTGCATCATTCCGTAATAGATATCTTTTAAATCCCATTCTGGAACCACGCCTTTTAGAAAATACGCGGATAATGCAACAGGAGGTGAAAGCCAGGCGGTCTGAAGATTAACTGCAACTAGTATAGCAAACCACGTCAAATTAAACTCTAAAGCTTCAACTAATGGTAAAATTATTGGAACAATAATCATTACAATCGGAACCCATTCTAAAGGCCATCCTAAAAGAAAAATCATTCCCATAATAATTGCTAAAATTAAATATTTATTCATTTCAAGATTTAATAAAAAGTCAGTTAATAACATTGGAGTTCCAAGTCTTGAAAAAACTGCACCGAAAAAATTTGAAGCAGCTACTAAAACCATAATCAAGGCTGAAATTTCTAAAGTTTTAACTAAAGCGTCCTGAAGTTTTTTAAGAGTTAGTTTTTTATATCCTAAAGCTAATAGTAATGAACCCATGGCACCACAACCAGCTGCTTCTGTGGGTGTTGCATATCCAAATAGAATACTCCCAAGTGCCGCAAACACTAATAATGCAGGTGGAACTAATCCTATAAAAAATTCTTTCCAAACTGCCATCATGTTTGTAGCTCTTAATTCAGGTGGCAAAACCGGACCTAAACTTGGATCCATCCAGCATCTTATGGTTACATAACCCGCATAAAGTGATGCAAGTAAAATTCCTGGTATTATTGCTGCTGCAAATAAATCAGTAACAGGAATTTCCATAATTGGACCCATTACAACAAGCATAATACTGGGTGGAATTAAAATACCTAAAGTTCCCCCAGCTGTTATAGTTCCAGCTGCCAACCTAACATTATAACCAGATTTATTCATTGATTTTGCCGCCATAATTCCAAGTATCGTTACAGAAGCACCTACAATACCAGTAGCAGCCGCAAATACTACTGATACAAACAATACAGCATAATAAAGTGAGCCTCTAACTTTAGCCAACATTAATTGAAAGGCTGAAAACAATCTTTCCATTAAGCCTGCCTGCTCCATCATTATTCCCATAAATACAAAGAGTGGAACAGCAGCGAGGGTTTGTTCAGTCATTACCATTGAAAACTGTAAAGTCATCAAATAAAATACTAATTTTCCAAAGCCTAAATATCCAAAAACGAAACCTAAAAAAATTAGAGTAAAAGATATTGGAAAACCAACAAATATAGAAAACAACATTACTCCAATTAAAATAAAACCTAAAATTGCTGGATCGATAAATTCTGATAACATTATTTTTCTTCTCCAGGCCACTCACCTTTGGTTGAGGCCCAATAACTTTTTAATAATTCCGAAACACCTTGAATAAGTAAAAATATTATTCCAATTAATAAACATGATTTTATTGGCCACATATAAGGCATCCATGTTGTATCCATACCTCTTTCACCCCTCATTATAGACTCCTGAACAAATCCAGTTGTCATATATAAAAAAACAATTAATCCTGGAAAATAAAATAGCAAATAAAGCCAAAAATCAATTATACCTTGGGTTTTTGTTTTAAAATTTCTATATAAAAAATCAGCTCTAATATGAACTCCTTTTGATAAAGCATAACCTGCACCCAACATAAAAAGAGCTCCATATAAAAATCTACTCATGTCATAAGCCCATATAGTTGGAGCAAGAAATAATTTTCTCGCAAAAACTTCATAAACCATTCCTAAAATCAGTGGTATTGTTATCCAACAAACAACATTTCCAACCCACTTACTAAATAAATCTATTTTTGTGATTGATAATGACATCCATTTTGGCATATTTTCAGGCATTTTGCCTGAGCCGCCTCGCCTCTCAGCAATCATTTCATCTGAAATATCTAATTTTGAAGGCTCGTTTGTCATATTTTAATTCTTTAAAAAAAAACTAAAGCGATCGATCTTAAGATCGCTTTAGTTATAATTAATATATTGCTTAATTCTACTTTAATGTTGCTGCGTGAGCCATACCTAGCTGCGCATTAGACATTTGAGCACCTGACCAGAAAGGAACCGCTGTATCAGCAAATTTTTTCTGAGAATCCCACACCTTTTTAAAGAATGCATTTTTTTCTGCATTTTTATTTAGTGTAGCATTTGCTGCTGCCATATATTCAACGAAGTAATCTTTCGGAGTATCATGAAGTTGAACACCATGTTTAGTTGTCAATTCATGTAAAGCTTCTCCATTAACAAGAATTCTTCTTGCTAGAGATTTCATTAATGATGCATCAGCTGCAACTTTTATAGAATTTTTCTCATGTTCTGAAAATTTCTCATATGTTGTTCCAGTTATGTAAAAGTCAGCATTTACTACTACTTGGTGTAAGCCTTGTAGATAATAGTGCTTTAATACTTTTTGAAAACCAAATACCATATCAGGTTTTGGACAACACCATTCAGCAGCATCGATTGTTCCCGCTTCAAGAGCTGGTAGAATATCTCCACCACCCATTGCTACAGAAGCAATACCGATATCTTTGTATGTTTGTCCTGGAATTCCTGGAGGAGTTCGGAATTTTAATTTTCTGAAATCATCCATATTTTTTATTGGTTCTGGAAACCATCCTAAAGCTTCTGGTCCAACAGGTTGAAGCATAAAGCCTTTGATGTTTCTGTTCATCTCTTTCCAAAGTTGATCATATAATTGCTCGCCGCCGCCTGATAAAAACCAAGATAAGAAAGCAATATTGTCAATACCTACACCTGCACCTGCTACTGGAGAACCAAATAACATTGCAGCTGGGTGTTCACCTGACCAATAGTGTGTCCATGCAAAACCGCAATCAATTAAACCTTTATCAACGGCATCTAAAGTTTCTTTAACACCAACAACTGAACCTGCTGGCATAATTTCAAACTTAAGAGAACCTTGAGTTAACTTTGTTACTGTGTCAGTAAAGTCTTTAAGCATAACGACTTCGTCACCTTTAGCATTCAAAACTGTCTGACATTTTAGTGTTTTTGCAGCATTAGCATTAGATATAAATCCAAATACTAAAGTTACAGCAAATAACATTGAAATGATTTTTTTCATTTATTTCCCTCTCGTTGTTTTTTAAAAAAAGAAGTTTCTCAAAAAAAAAAAATTAAAACAAGTGTTAATATGAGATTATGTTCAATTTTTTTACACATTGTAACTATTCTAAAATAATATAGAGATGTCGGTAATACTGGAATTTAAGCTTTTAATGCTTATAAAGTGAAGTTTGATGGAAAATTTTGATTATATAATTATTGGAGCAGGTTCTGCGGGTTGTGTTTTAGCAAATAGATTGTCAGAAAACCCAAGTAATAAAGTTTTACTTCTTGAAGCTGGAGGAAAAGACACAAATCCATGGATACATATTCCAGGAGGTTATTTTAAAACAATGCATAACCCTGAAACTGATTGGTGTTTCAATACAGAAGAAGAGCCAAACTGTGATAATAGAAAAATGGTTTACCCAAGAGGCAAAACTTTAGGGGGCAGTTCATCAATCAACGGAATGCTTTATATAAGAGGTCAATCCAATGATTATAATTATTGGAGACAGCTTGGTAATGTAGGTTGGTCTTGGGATGATGTTTTGCCTTATTTTAAAAAATCTGAAGATTTTCAATTTGGAGAAAATGAATACCATGGATCTGGTGGACCTATTAAAGTAGAAAAAATAAGAGCAACTTTCAAAGTTTTAGATTTATTTCTTAAAGCTGCAGATGAATTTGGCTATAGAAAAACAGAAGATTTTAACAATGGTGATAATGAAGGAATGGGATATTTTCCTTTTACAATTAAGAATGGTTTTAGATGTAGCACAGCTGTAGGTTATTTAAATCCTGTAAAAAAAAGAAAAAACTTAAAAATCATTACAAAAGCGCATATAAAAAATATTGAATTTGAAAATAAAAAAGCAAAAAAAGTAAATTACTGGTCAGGTGAAAAATTAAATTCAGTAGAAGCAAATTCAGAAATTGTATTAAGTGCTGGCACAATAGGTTCACCACATATATTACAAGCATCAGGTATTGGGCCTGGCAAACTTCTTAGAGACAATGGAATTGAAGTGATAAAAGAACATAATGGAATTGGTCAAAATTTAGTTGATCATTTAATGTTAAGACCAGTCTATAAAGTAAAAAATTTAGAAACTTTAAATGATATTTATTATAGTTTTCCAAAAAAAGTTATATCTGCTTTAAAATTTTTAATTACAAGAAGCGGCCCGCTAACAGTAGGAGCTAGTTATGTTTGTGGGTTTGTAAAAAGTGATGAACATCTAGAAACTCCAAACCTTCAATTTCATATTTCACCTGCAAGTACCGACTTACTTGGAAAATCTGTTTTACATAAATTTCCTGCATTTACTCCAACTATTACAAATGTAAGACCGACGAGCAGAGGTTCGATTGAATTAAAATCTTCAGATACAAGAATTCCTCCAAAAATAAAAATGAACTATCTTTCTACTGATGAAGATAGACAGATTGCTGGAAAATCATTAAAAATTGTAAGAAAAATAGTAATGGAATCAAAAGCTTATAAAGAATATCAACCTGAAGAATTAAGACCAGGTATTGAAATCACAGATAACGAGCAATTAGCAATAGAAGCTGGAAAATTTGCTAACACTATTTTTCATCCTGTAAGCACTTGTAGAATGGGTAATGATGAAAGTAGCGTTGTGTCTGATAAACTAAAAGTGCATGGTTTAGAAAATTTAAGAATAATTGATGCTTCAGTCATGCCTTATATTACATCAGGAAACACTAACGCTCCAACAATAATGATTGCAGAAAAAGGTGCAGACTTAATACTTAATAGATAATGTTTGCAGAATTACTTTCACCAGAACAACTAACAATTTTAGGTCAAATTATTTTTATTGATTTAGTTTTAGCTGGAGATAATGCAATAATAATTGGAATGGTTGCATCTAAATTTCCAATAGATCAACGTAAAAAAATTATTTTTTGGGGAATTGGTGGTGCGGTTGTATTAAGAATAATTTTAACTTTACTAACTGCCTATCTTCTTCAAATTACTGGACTAAGGCTTCTTGGTGGCTTGTTATTACTTTACATAGTTTACAAACTTTATGTTGATGTAATAAAAGGTTCTACAGAGGAAGAGGATATTAAGGTAGACAATTCTAACTTTTTAAAAGCTATTTGGACAATACTGTTAGCTGATTTTACTATGAGTTTAGATAATGTTTTAGGAGTAGCTGGTGCTGCTGGTGAACATTACACTTTACTTGTTTTTGGCCTAGTTTTATCAATTATTTTAATGGCAACTGCTGCAAACCTAATATCTAAATGGATAAAAGAATATAAATGGATCGCTTGGGCTGGTTTACTTGCAATATTAATAGTTGCTGTTGAGTTGATTTACACAGATATTAAAATATTATTCTTGTAATGTACCTTCAAAAAATAAATCTTAAAAACAAATATGCATTAGTAACTGGTGCTGGTAAAGGCTTGGGGAGAGCTTGTTCAATTGCCTTAGCCGAAGCTGGAGCAACAATAATTGCTTTAAGTAGAACTCCTTCAGATTTAAATAAACTAGAAAAAGAAATTAAAAAAATTAAAGGGAAAATAATTAAAGTAACTTGTGATGTAATGAATTATGAAGATTTAAAAAAAAATTTAGAAAAAATTAAATTTATTGATGTGCTGGTAAATAATGCTGGGACAAATATTCCAGAAGCTTTTGAAAAAATTAAACAAGAAAATATGAATTATTTAGTAGACCTAAATCTAAAGGCAGCATTTAATGTTGCTCAACTTGTGGTAAAAAAAATGCTTAAAAATAGAAAAAGACCTGGATCAATCATAAATATGTCATCTCAACTTGGTCATGTAGGTATGGGTGGTAGAAATGTATACAATATGACAAAATTTGGAATTGAGGGTTTAACCAAAGGTATGGGCGTTGAGTTAGCAAAAAAAAATATACGAGTAAATACTGTTGCTCCTACTTTTGTAGAAACACCTATGGTTAAAAAATTTTTTAAAAATAAAAAATTTAAAAAATTAGCTCTTGGAAATATTCCTATGGGAAAAGCTGCTTCAGAGAGCGATGTAGCAACAACTGTATGTTTTTTAGCATCATCAGCTTCTTCAATGATTACAGGCACATCAATAATTATAGACGGTGGATGGACAGCTCAATAATTTATAGATTTTTTCTAGTCTTTTTAATTTTTATATCACCTGTTAATGCAATTGAATTTCAAGGAAAATTTATTCAGGGTCATTTTATTTTGGGTAAAACAGATAACAAAGCTAAAATACTAGTTGATAAAAAAGAGGTAAAAGTTTCTAAAGATGGTTTTTTTGTTTTTGGTATAGATAGAGATCAAAAATACGATATTTCATTTACAAAAATAATTAATGGTGAAAAATCAATCATTATAAAAAAAGTATTAAAAAGAAAATATAATATACAAAGAATTGATGGTTTGGCTGAAAACAAAGTGACACCACCAGAATATGTTTATAAAAGAATTAAAAAAGAAAATAATGCAATAGGAGAAGCAAGAGCAATTAATTCTGATTTACAATTTTTCAAAGAAAAATTTATTATGCCTGTTAAGGGAATAATAAGCGGTGTTTATGGTAGTCAAAGAATTTTAAATGGTAAACCTAGGTGGCCTCACTATGGTATTGATATAGCTGCAAAAGAGGGAACAATTATTAAATCCTCTGGATCGGGGATTGTTACAATGGCTCAAGATGATTTATATTATACAGGTGGAACAGTAATAATGGATCATGGTCATGGAATATCCACAATTTATTCTCATTTAGAAAATGTTTTAGTTTCAGTTGGAGATCAAATAAATCAAGGTGATATAATTGGAACAGTTGGATCAACAGGAAGATCTACTGGACCACATCTTGATTTTAGAATTAATTGGTTTCAAACAAGACTTGATCCGATGTCGGTATTAAATTAGATCTCTGATTTTGCTCTTAAACGTTCATATAACAATCTTGTTTTGATTCCAAAATTTAAAAAAGGCTCAGAAGGTAATAAGGTGGGTCTTCTTCTTTTTTCAATAGTTTCAATTTCAGTAGAATTTTCGCCACTGGCCTTAATTGCAATTTGCTCACCAAATAATGTACCAACACCAATACCAGAACCGTTATAACATCCGGCAACAAAAATATTTTCTTTAATTTTTTCAAATATTTGAGAACTATTTCTTGTTCTTGAAACTATGCCAGACCATGTAGATTGAATTATATCATCTGATAAATAAGGAAATCTTTTTTTAATTCCAATCATTTGTATTTTAGATCTTTTTTTTAAAATTTTCTCTGGCATATTTAAAGGGTCATGAACCTCTGCAGTGTTTCTTATTAAAATTCTTTTATCTTTAGTCATTCTAATTGTTGCACCCATTGGTCTAACTGGTAGAACGCCCCACTCTTTTGGTTGACCCATAGTATTAAATTCTTCATCCGTGAGCTGCCTTGTTATGCTTGCTGTTAAAGTGATTGGGAAATTATAATTTTCTTTAATTCCTAAGGACTTTAAAAATCCATTTGTTGCAAAAATTATTTTTTTGGTAGTAATTTTTCCATTATTGAAATCGCAAGAAATATAATCTTTAGTCGATGACCAACTTAATAAAGAAGAATTTTCATATAACTCAACACTATTAGGTAATGCATTGATCATTGATCTTACAAGTTTTCCTGGATGTAATAAAATTCCACCTTTGGTGTAAAGTGCAATATTATAAAAGCTGGTACCTAATCTATTTGATAATTCTTTTTCTTCTAATAAATTATGCTCAAAACCTAAATTTGATAACGTAGCTGAAAAATTATTTAAAATTTTTTTGTCTTTAGGTTTAGAGGATGCAAAATATTTTCCACATTCATTCCAATCACAATCAACCTGATATTCTTTAATAAAATTTTTGACACAATTTATTCCTAAAGCATAAATATCAGTTTTTTTTTTATAATTTTCTATCTCTTTGTTTGATGTAAAACCATCATTCAAAGTAGTGTCTACTAAATAACCAGAATTTCTTCCACTAGCTCCCTCACCAGCTGACTGGGCATCCACTAATATAACTTTTTCATTTGGATATAATTGACCTAGTTTTCTTGCAGCTGACAAACCTGTATAACCAGCTCCAACAATTAGCCAATCGCACTCAACTTTTTTTTTTACTAATGATTTAATATTATGTCTTGGAATTAGATCATTTATCCACCCACAACTATTGTCATTTATAACTTTCATAAAATTAATTAAAATTAATAGTCCTTTATATTAATTTAATTTTAAAGATTATTTATCTCTATATAGTATTTACCGTTAGTTGAGTTCGTTTATTATTTAAAGTTATTCATACATATATATATTATTCAGTACTAAAAAATTTGAAATAAATGAAAAAATTAAACTTAATATTGTTAGTAAACATTTTAGTGTTTGTATTTTTGGTAATTTTTCTAGAGCTAATCTTAGGCAACAAAATATATATTAATAAATTAAATTGTGGATATTTGCATTGTTCAGCAAATTATCACTATAAAAATAATATTTATGAGGGAAAAGAAATCATAAATTATAAAAAGGATAAATACGGATTTCGAGGTTTGAGAAAAAAAGTAAATGAAATTGATATTTTAACCGTTGGTGGTAGTACAACTGATCAAAGATATCTGGAAACCAAAGACACTTGGTCAGAAAAATTGGAATTCATAATTAATTCTAATAATCCAGATTTTAACTTTGATGTTGTAAATGCTGGTATAGACGGTCAATCAACATATGGTCATTTATGGAATTTTGAAAATTGGTTTTCGAAAATTAAAAAATTTAAAACAAAATATATTTTTTTTTATATTGGTATTAATGAGTATTTTTCAAATACAAAAAATATATATGACCATGGTTATGAATATTTAAATTTTCCTCAAAAAGTTAAATTGTGGATTAGAGAAAATAATGGATTAATTTATAAAACTTATAATTTAATTTATCGATATTATTTTCCTCAAGATATATTAAATGTTGGACATAAAAAAAGGGAAATAAATTACAAGCCAGCAAATGAAAAAATTGAAATTAATAATGAGAATATAAAACAATTAAATGCAAGATTAGATAAATTAATACTTTTAACTAAAAATCTAAATGCAAAACCTGTATTTATAACTCAAAAAACATTTAGATCTAAACTTATAGATGGTGAAGTATATTCAGTTGATAATATCGATTACATTTCTAAAGAAAAAATAATTGCTAAAATAATAATAGATAATTGTAGAAAAAATAAAATTTTTTGTATTGACCTTTATAAAACAAATCAATTTTCCGAAAATAATTTTTATGATTTAGTTCATACCACTCCTGAGGGCTCAAATAAAATCGCAGAAATTATATATAAAAATTTTAATAAATTTCTAAAAAAAAATTAATCTAACTTAAATTTTTTAAAAAAATCTTTTTTATATTTTTGGTCTTGTTTATTTTTATCTAAAATACAATCACCAATAACTAAATAATCTAATTCTGTTCCCATAAAACAATTAAAAGCATCGGTGGGTGTGTTTACAATTGGTTCACCCCTCACATTGAATGATGTATTTACTAATACAGGGCAGCCAGTTTTTTTCTTAAATTTTAAAAGCAAATCATAATATCGATCATTATTTTTTGTTACAGTCTGAACTCTAGCTGAATAATCAACATGTGTTACAGCTGGAATTTCAGATCTCTTTATATTTAATTTATCTATACCAAATAGTTTTTTTTGTTCATCGGTCATTTCGATTTTTTTATCAGAGTTAATATTTGCTACGAGCAGCATATAAGGGCTATCTATATTTATATCAAACCATTCTGATAAATCTTCTCTGAGAATTGAAGGTGCAAAAGGTCTAAAACTCTCTCTATACTTTACTTTTAAGTTTAAATTTTTTTGCATTTTGTCTGACCTTGGATCGCCTAAAATAGATCTACCACCCAAAGCTCTGGGGCCAAATTCCATTCTACCCTGAAACCATCCTATAACTTTTTCATTTGATAATAATTCAGCAGTTTTATTTATTAAATCTTCATAATTAAAAGTTTGAAAATTAGCTCCTATAGACTTTAATTCTTTTTCAATTTCGTTTTGAGTAAATACTGTTCCCAAATAAGAACCTTTCATATCATCCTGTGGGTTTACAAATCTTTCATTTTCTTGATCTATATGCCAAAGTGCTAAAGCAGCACCTAAAGAGCCACCAGCATCTCCAGCAGCAGGTTGTATCCAAATATTATCAAAAATTTTTTCTTGAAGAATTTTTCCGTTAGCAACACAATTTAAAGCCACTCCACCTGCTAAACAAAGGTTTTTAATACCATACTCTTTACGAATACTTTTTGCTAATTTTATCATTATTTCTTCAGTTACTTTTTGAATTGAAGCGGCTACATCCATATGGAAATTAGTTATTTTTTCATTTGCTGGGTTACGAGGTTTACTACCAAATAAACTATGAAAATTGTCATTAGTCATAGTTAAACCAGTAGCATAATTAAAATATTTTTGGTTTAATCTAAAGGTTCCATCATCTTTTATATCAATTAGCTTTTTAATTTTTTCTTCATAAATAGGAGAACCGTATGGAGCTAATCCCATGAGCTTATATTCTCCACTATTAACTTTAAATCCTGTAAAATAAGTAAATGCAGAATAAAGAAGACCTAAAGAATGAGGAAAATGTATTTCTTTTTTAATTTCTAAACTATTCCCTTTACCAACAGCAACTGTAGTTGTGGCCCATTCACCAACACCATCTGCAGTTAAAACAATAGCTTCTTCAAATGGAGATGGGAAAAAAGCACTTGAAGCATGACTTAAATGATGATCTGAAAAAAAAATATTTTCATCTGATTTATAATTTTCATCATGCCCTTTAAGTTTATTAAATAAATAATTTTTTTGAAAAAGTTTATCTTTAATCCATATAGGCATCGCTTTACTAAAAGAAACAAATCCTTTTGGGGCAAATGCAACATAAGTTTCTAATATTCTTTCAAATTTTAGAAAAGGTTTTTCAAAAAAAACTATGTGGTCGACTTCATTTAATTTTAAGTTTGTAAAATCTAATACAAAGTTTATTGCATTTTTAGGATAACTTAAATCGTGTTTTTTTCTAGTAAACCTCTCTTCTTGTGCAGCTGCAATGATTTCACCATCTTGCAATATGCAGGCTGCACTGTCATGATAGAATGCAGATATGCCTAATATATATTTCACTTTAAAATATTGTGTAAATAAATGGAGCTACAGCTGAACCTTGACTTAAAATAATTAAACCACCAAACAAAACCAAAACAATAATAATTGGAAAAAGCCAGTATTTTTTTCTTGTTCTTAAAAATTCCCAAAATTCTTTTATAAAACTCATATTAAAACTGGTTTTTCATTTTACTTTTTGGTTCGTTTTTTTTGATCCAATAAGACTTATCTTTATTAAATTTTAATTTCAATATATCTTTTTTTAAAAATTTCATAAATATACCTATTGGTGTAACCACGAAAAAAAAAATCACTACCATGACTAATGGTGAAACAATCTTTCCTAATAGCATTCCGAATTTAAACCAAATTTTATTTAACGGATTTAAGATTTTTGAGTTTAGTAATCCAAGGACTAAAAAAAATATTGATATAATTAATGACCATAATCTTAAATCATTGTCATTAATTAAAGGATAAATAGAGATTAATAAAAAGATAATAAAAAATACAATACCAAAACTTCTATTAGAACCTAATTTAACTTCATCCATTCAGTGATTTCTGAGGTTTCATGTCAGATTTATTTATACCAGCAACTTTAACTGGTTTTTTCATTGCATCTCTTCTAAATGGCTCACCAAGCTCTTGATTTAAAATTACCTCAATAAATGTTGTAATTCCTTTCATTTGATCTTCACAAGATTGCTTAATTGCATTAGTGGTTTCCTCCATTGTTCTAACAGTTACACCTTTTAATCCGCATGCATCTGCAACTTTAGCATAACTTAGTTCTGGATCTAATTCTGTACCTACAAAATTGTCATCAAACCAAAGAGTAGTATTTCTTTTTTCAGCACCCCATTGATAATTTCTAAATATTACCATCGAAATCGCTGGCCATTCTTCTCTAGCACATGAACTCATCTCATTCATACTTATACCAAAAGCACCATCACCAGCAAAACCAATTACCGGTGTTTCTGGGCAGCCAATTTTGGCACCTAAGATTGAGGGAAAACCATAACCACATGGACCAAATAATCCTGGTGCTAAGTATTTTCTTCCCTTCTCAAAAGTAGGATAAGCATTACCAATTGCACAATTGTTCCCAATATCACTTGAAATAATTACATCATCAGGCATACCAGCTTGAATTGCTCTCCATGCTTGTCTAGGAGACATTCTATCTGCATCTCTTTTTCTAGCTTCTTCATTCCAAACTGTGCCTTCATCATCGTCTTCATGATCAAGACTTGATAATTTTTGCAACCAAGCAGATTTTGTTTGATGAATAATATCTTTCCTTTTTTGTCTATCTGTGTCACCTGCAGTTGGTGAAAGTTGAGCAAGTAATTGTTGAGCAACTAATTTTGCATCACCACAAATACCAACTGTAACTTTTTTTGTAAGACCAATACGATCTGAATTCATATCAACTTGTATGATACTAGCGTCTTTTGGCCAATAATCCATTCCATAACCTGGTAATGTTGAAAATGGATTTAACCTTGTGCCCAACGCTAAAACTACATCAGCTTGTTGAATTAATTCCATTCCAGCTTTTGAACCATTGTAACCTAGTGGGCCAGCAGCTAAAGGATGGCTTCCAGGAAAACTGTCATTATGTTGGTAACCAGAACAAACTGGTGAGTCTAATTTTTCAGCAAGTTTTTTACATTCATCTATAGCTCCACCAATTACAACACCTGCACCAGATAAAATCACTGGAAATTTAGCTTTAGATAATAAATCAGCTGCTTTTTTAATTGCATCAACTCCACCTGCTTGTCTTTCAAGTCTAACAATCGGAGGAAGATCAATATCAATTACTTGTGTCCAATAATCTCTAGGAACATTAATTTGCGCAGGAGCAGATCCTCTAATTGCTTTTTCAATTACTCTATTTAATACTTCTGCCATTCTTGAAGGGTCTCTAACTTCTTCTTGGTAGCAAACCATATCTTTAAATAAATTCATTTGCTCGACTTCTTGAAAACCACCTTGACCCATAGTTTTATTCGCAGCCTGAGGTGTGACTAATAAAAGTGGAGTATGATTCCAATAAGCAGTTTTGATTGGTGTTACTAAACCTGTAATTCCAGGTCCATTCTGAGCAATAACCATGGACATTTTTCCAGTTGCTCTTGTATAACCATCAGCAATTAAACCACCATTAGTTTCATGAGCGACATCCCAAAAAGTTATTCCAGCATCAGGAAAAATATCTGAAATCGGCATAAAAGCTGAACCTATAATTCCAAAAGCATGCTCGATACCGTGCATCTGTAAAACTTTTACAAAAGCTTCTTCTGTTGTCATTTTTATCATAAAACTAGAACCTCTCTAAAGTATAAATTTTAAAGTATTTATAAAATTCCTTTGTTAATTTGTGCGATTAATATATAAGATTTTAGAAATTTCAAACAAACAAATCGACACTATATGGCTACAGATATTATAATTCATGATGAAAAAGACAACGTTGGAGTTGTTGTTGCTGAAAAAATAACTGCTAAACAGGATTGCTCTTGCTGGGTAATGGAGAATGACAAAACTGTTAATATTCAATCCTCAGATGAAATTCCTTTAGGACATAAAATTGCTATGGCTGACCTTAATGAAGGTGACACAATTATCAAATATGGTCACGATATTGGCAAAGTAGTTAAATCAATTAAAAAAGGTGAACACGTTCATGTTCATAATGTAAAAACAAAGAAGTGGTAAAATATGGAAATTCCAAAAAGTTTTTTAGGTTATAAAAGAGAAAATGGAAGAGCTGGAACAAGAAATCATGTAATTATTCTTCCAGTTGATGATATTTCAAATGCATGTGCAGAAGCAGTTGCAAATAATATTAAAGGTACTATTGCACTTCCGCACTCATATGGAAGACTTCAATTTGGAGCTGATTTAGAATTACACTTCAGAACAATGATTGGAACTGCAAAAAATCCAAATGTTGCGGCAGCAATTATAATTGGGATTGAACCAAAATGGACAAAAAGAATAGTAGATGAGGTTGCTAAAACTGGAAAGCCTGTAGAAGGATTTAGTATTGAAGGTGCTGGTGATATTGAAACTATTATGAAAGCATCAAAAAAAGCCCAAGAATTTTCTATATGGGCATCTGAAAAACAAAGAGAAGAATGTCCAATAAGTGACCTGTGGATTTCGGTCAAATGTGGAGAGTCGGACACAACGTCAGGTCTCGCTTCAAACCCTACAGTTGGTAATTTAATGGATAAACTTGAACCACTTGGTGTTCATTTATGTTTTGGAGAAACTTCTGAACTCACTGGAGCTGAAACTGTTTGTGAAAAAAGAGGAAAAACTCCAGAGGCTCAGGAAAAATTTAAAAAAACATGGAACGATTACAATGACTTTATATTAAAAGAAGCTACTGACGATTTATCTGAAAGCCAACCAACGGCAGGTAATATTGCCGGTGGCCTAACAACAATTGAAGAAAAAGCGTTTGGAAATTTTCAAAAAATTGGTTCAAGACAATTTATTGATGTTTTAACTCCTGCTGAAGAACCTGAAAAAGGTCCAGGATTATATTTTATGGATACCTCTTCTGCTGCTGCTGAATGTGTTACCTTGCAAGCTGCTGGAGGGTTTAATATCCATCTATTCCCAACAGGACAGGGAAATATAATTGGAAATCCAATTGAACCTGTTATCAAGTTAACTGCAAATCCATTAACAGCAGTCAACATGAGTGAGCATATTGATTGTGACGTTTCAAAAATTCTTTCTAGAGAAATGAATTTATCTGAAGCAGGCGACGAATTAATTAAAACAACTTTAAGGGTGGCTAACGGAAGATTGACTTGTGCTGAGGCTTTAGGTCACAAAGAATTTGTGATGACTAAACTCTACAGAAGTGCATAGAAATTCTGTGTTTATTAAGTTTCAGAATCTTAAATCAATTTTTCCAGGCGTTGTATTAGCTTTAATATTTTGTTTATTTTCTCAAGGTATTAATAACGTTTTAGCTATAGAAATTTTTGCTACTACGAAAAGTCCAATTTCGACCGTATTAATTGCAATACTACTTGGAATTTTAATGGGTAATGCATTCACTCCAAGACCAGGAATGATGGTTGGGTTAGAATTTACACAACAATATATATTAAAATTAGGAATTATTTTTTTAGGAATTAGATTAAGTTTTACAGATCTTGTTAAATTTGGATCAATTGCAATACCTTTAATAATATTTTGTATCATAGGAGTTTTGGTTTTAATAAAATTACTTATTAAAAAAGTTCCAATATCCTCAAAAATGTCTTATCTAATTGCAATTGGCACAAGTGTTTGTGGAGCAACAGCAATAGTTGCAACAGCACCTGTTATAAATGCTAAAAAAACAGAAGTAGCCTATGCTATTGCAAATATTACATTGTTTGGTGTAATAGCAATGCTAATTTATCCTTACTTTGCAGAATGGTATTTTGATAACAACTCATTAGAGGTTGGGCTATTTCTTGGTACTTCAATACATGAAACATCTCAAGTAGCTGCTGCTGGTTTGATTTATGATCAACAGTTTAATAACCCAGACACTTTAAATGTAGCGACTGTGACAAAACTCATAAGAAATACATTTTTAGTTATACTAATTCCTCTTTTTGCTTTTTTATACAATAGAGGGGAAATAAAAGATCAAAAATATTCAATTTTAGGCATTTTTCCATATTTTGTAATTGGTTTTATTGGTATGATAATTGTTAGAAACTTAGGAGATCAATTTTTTTCAATAGAAAATAATAACTTTTATAATTGGTCAAAATTTATTGAATATTTGAATATTTTAGCGACAGTTTTTTTAACAATGGCAATGGCTGCTGTTGGAATTTCAATAAATTTAGGTGAGCTTAAATCAATGGGTTATAAGCCATTTGTTGTAGGTTTAATTGCAGCTGTAACTGTAGGAATTATAAGTTTAATATACATTGAAAGTGTTAAAAATTTTTTATTTTAAGATTTGACTAAAATTTTCTTTTTAAAATTAGATATAAATCTTCTTATAAAAGCAGCGCCTACTCCTAAAATAATAGCAAACATAATTGTAAATAATCCATAAAAGAAAGGCATTTCTTTTGAAAAATCAATAATGAATGTCGAAAAGAAATTTAGATCTGAACTTATTGTTGCAGTAGTTCCATTTTTAATTTGATCTACAAAAAATGTATCGTATGCAATCGCTATACCAACTATTAATAATAATATTGCTAATAAAGCTCTTAAACCTGAGCTATCAATTCTCTCTCCAAGTTTTTGACCAATTTGTACGCCTATAATTGATCCTATTACTAACATCAAAACCAATAACAGATCTATCGATCCATAATTGAATGAATGTAAGAACGTTACTATTACGCTAACAAAAATTGTAACAAATAAAGAAGTACCAGGTACTAACTTTGTTGGCATTTTTATTATATAAATCATCGCTGGTACCAAAATAAATGCTCCACCTATGCCCATTATTGCAGCTATAAAACCTACAATTAAACCAATTATAATAGGTGTAAAAATACTTTCATATAATTTTGATTTTGGAAATCTCATTCTTAAAGGAAGGCCATGTATCCAATAATGAACGTGTAATTTTTTTTTTACAACAATATTTCTTTTAGCTTTATCAATTTCTCCAAGGCTCTCTACCAACATTAAAGTTCCGATAATTGCTAATATATACATATACGCAAGAGATATAACTGTATCAATTTTTCCAATTCCTTTAAAATAGGTAAATGTATAAATTCCTAAAGAAGTTCCAATTACACCTCCAATTACAATCATAAAACCCATTTTATAATCTAAAGTATTTTTTAAATAATGAGTGGTAGATCCAGAAACTGAAGTAGCTAGAATATTATTTGCTTCATTGGCAACTGCATATGCTGGTGGTATTCCTAAAAAAATTAAAAAGGGTGTCATTAAAAAACCACCACCAACACCAAATAAACCTGAAAGAACTCCTACTATTGCGCTTAACAAAAGTATTTCAATTGGGTTAACAAAAACTTGAGCTATCGGTAAAAATACTTCCATAAAAAATCTTAAAGTTGTTAAAAAACAACTTAATTAAAAGTAATAAACGTTCCAACTAAAATCACTCCCCAATAAGCTGTTAGGCTTGCTATAATTCCTGCTTTAATAAATATAGTTTTAAAATTTGAGAGTTTGTTTATAATTTTTACGTTAGAAAGTAACATTTATTCCGTCATTACACCCACAACAAAATTTGTCAAACAATTATTTACGATCTAAGTAATTTTTAATCTAGTAAATAGTAGCGCCAAAAACTTTAAGTACACCGTCTTCGACTCCTAATACTAGTCTTCCAAGAAACTCTCCTGGGATCTCTTTATTTGTCTGTTTGATTAAAACAGTTACATGATCTCCCCTTCTAAGGCATCCAAATGGTTCAAAAGTTTCTTTAAGATTGGTTATTAGCTTATTGTTAGCCCACTGTTTACCTAACTCTACTTCATTAGCACCAAAGAGCATTTGGGTTGAAAAATCTTTAGTAAAACTGCCATAATCTTTAAGATTAGATGACTTAACCAAATTATCCCAAAATGGTTTGGCTAATTCATATATTTCATCATCAGTTTTAGACAAAATATCCATAAAAAATGTTTAAAAATTATCTAAGAAGCTTTTTTCTTCTCGTTTTCATCCACTATATGGTAGACAGGAACTTTCTCCATACTAAATTTACCTGTTTTAGGATCTCTTCTAGAAACAGTTAAACAATGCCAATTGTCATCATCTAGTTTCATATGATCTCCTCTATAATAATATCCTGGCCATCTAGTTTCCTCTCTAAACATAGTATGTTCTGTTACACATTGAGATGTTAATGCTCTATGTTTAAGCTCCCAAGCTCTCATAAGTTGATGATAATCTTCTGCACCAACATATTCAAGATCCTCTTCTAGCCAAGCTAAAAGCTCTAAACCTCTTTTAAGCATGTTTGCATTAGTCATATAATTTGTAGCTATTCCACCTACATATTCGTCCATAATTCTTTGTAGACGCTGCAAACCTTGAATTGGTGAAATATAACTTGGAGAAACTGTTCCTCCAGTAATTTCATTTTGAGCAACTGTGTAATTTTCAAGAGGTTTATAAATTTTAACCTTAAAATCCTCACATTGATTATCAGAAACCTTTAAGCCTTCAGCTTTTTTATCTTCAATATATTTAACAGCAGCTTTGGCAGCCAATCTACCTTCAGTAAATGAGCCAGATGAAAATTTATGAGCACTTCCACCAACAGTATCACCTGCACCAAATAAACCATCAATTGTTAGCATTCTATTGTATCCCCAAAAATATTCTGGTGGAGATAAATCTTCTGGTCCACTTACCCAAGCTCCTGAGCAAGTCGCGTGGGAACCCATAACATATGGCTCAGATGTTGTTAGTTCAGGATTTGTATATTTGGGGTCAATATTTTGTGATGCCCAAACAACTGCTTGACCAACAGTCATACCTAAAAAGTTTTCCCAGCCAACAGTTTCTAAATGCGGATCTTGAAAAGCCTCTGTTGTAACCATATGAATTGGACCACCGCCTGCCATCGTTTCTTGTATAAATGCATGATTCCTTAAGCAGGTAGGTGTAGGATGGTGATCAATATATTCACCTACTAATTCCTTTGTTTGATCATACCATTTTTTTTCATAATTTTCACCATTTGCATTTTGAGTGTAGGTCTTTAAATGTAAAAAATAAGCTCCAACTGGACCATATCCATCTTTAAATCTACATAACACAATTCTATTTTCCATTTGTGTCATTTTAGCACCAGCTGCTATTGGTAATGCATATGCAGAGCCATTACTCCAAGGAGCATACCATGTTCTTCCCATACCTTCTCCAACAGCTCTTGGTTTGAATATATGAGAAGCTCCTCCCGCTGCTACTATAACAGCTTTTGCCCTGAACACATGAAAATCACCTGTTCTCATATTAAATCCAACAGCTCCACCTACTCTATTCTCTTGAGTCTCATCCATCAACAGATGGGTAATCATAATTCTATTGTATATTTTATCTGCAGATTTTTTTGCTGCTTCAGCAACAATTGGTTTATAACTTTCACCATGTATCATTATCTGCCACTTACCTTCTCTAAGATATCTTCCAGTCTCCTCATTTTTCATCATTGGAAGGCCCCATTCATCAAACATATGAACTGTAGAGTCTACATGACGAGCCATATCATAACCCAAATCTTCTCTTACCATTCCCATTAAATCATTTCTTGCATATCTAACATGATCTTCAGGCTGGTTTTCGCCCCATTGCATACCCATGTAACAGTTAATTGCGTATAGACCTTGCGCAACTGCTCCACTTCTATCTATATTTGCTTTTTCAACACAAATAATTTTCATATCTCTGCCCCAATGCCTTGCTTCAAAGGTAGCACCAGTTCCAGCCATTCCTCCACCAACAACTAGAACATCACAATCTTCATAATGAGTTTTATGTTTAGCCATTAGTAATAAACTCCTTTTTTAAAGGATTCTTTTGGTACTACAGGAAGTTCACCATCAATATTTAGTCCTTCAGGTTCTGTATACAATCTTTGAGAGTTTAATTCACCTTGTTTAATTTTTTCACCATCAGCAAGTTTGGGAATAAATTTTCCCCAAGGTTTAGTAGTTATTGGTGAAACAAAATCTTTAGTTGTTCCGTTTCTAAATTTAATTTTCCAAGAAATAGTTCCTTTTTCCTCCTCACGTCTTACTCTAACGCTATGACCCATTGGAGCAAAATCTGCATATCCTCTTACATCAATTGCATGATTAGGACATGCTTTAACGCATGAATAACATTCCCAACAAAAATTAGGTTCAATATTTTTTGCACGTCTAATGTTTTCATCAATATGCATTATATCTGACGGACAAATATCCACACAATGACCACAGCCATCACATCTAGTCATGTATACAAAAGTTGACATATTATTTTTTCTCCTTTTTTAATTTATTCATAATTAATAATGTTTAGGTTGTTCTCTCTTTATTCCCAAACCAAATTGTTCAGGTGCATCAGCAGGTGGTGGTAGGTTATCTCTAGATCCATCTGCTTCTGCTAAATTCTTTTGTATTGCTGCACCAGGTTTGTAAAACATATGTGCAAATTTAGACCAGTAAACTCCTCCAAATAAAATAAAGTTAGAAATTATAAATAAAACTAAAAAAACTTTATCATCCCATCTTTCACCTAAATTTAAATTTTGAAGATATGACCAAATAAAACCAAATAGTGAAGTTGCTATTAAAGCTAAAACAAATAAATCTGCTTTAATAATTCTATACCAAGGTTGAGCTTCTGAATAAACATCAACTCTTAAAAAAAACCAGAACCATGATCCACCCAATATAGTCATTAATGCACCAATGTGCCAGATCATTGGCCATATGGTTGGTGTTTCTGCATTTGCAGAAGAATAACAGAATATCATTATAACAGATCCAACCCAAAATAATATAGTTCCATACATTCCCAAAAGATGTGCAACTCTTCTTTTGCCCGCACCTAGTTCTGATGTAGTTCCAATGTCGTATGCAATTGTTTTTGAAACAACTGCTATTCTTTCACCAGTTGATAATTCTTTAGTTGCATTTTTTTTTGCTTTTTTTGCATTTTCAAAAAAATACTTAACATTTTTTTTATGAATTATGTCTAAAAGAGTTCCAAAAACTATAAACAAAACCATTAATACAACAAATCCCTGCATGAAAATTGAAGGAACTGTCATAGATAAAACTGAAAAAGGATTTGTTGCAAACATTTATTGTACCCTTGTTTAAAATTTTTGAATTAATTTAAGGTTTTTCTAATCTAGTTGTCCCAAGACTTCAACCAAAAGTATTGGTCAATTTGTCATTAATAACAACTCAGGGTTTACGTTTGTAGTGTTGTTTGTTAGGTATTACAGATCTAATACCACCTTGTGGATTTTCAACATCTCCCTCTCTCCTAGGAATCAAATGTATATGACAATGCATAATTGATTGGCCTGAAACTTTTCCAGCATTTGTGCCCATATTAAAGCCTTTGACAGTTTTATCTTCTTTTAAAATATTCTCTTTAGTTTTAAGAATTAATTCGTTACATGCTTGAATTTCTTCAGTTGTAAGTTCAAAATAATTTTCAACATGTCTTTTTGTTACTATAAGACTGTGAAATTTTGAAACTGGATAACTATCTGTTGATGCATAAGCCAAATCGTTCTCAAATAAAAGTTCCTCTTTTTTAATTTTACAAAATATACAAGGGTTGTTGGGATCTTTCATATTTAAGTTAAAGAGTTGTATATTTTACTTAATTTAGTGTAAAAAATATTTTTTCTTACTTTCCACTTTAACTCATCTATTTTAGAAACTGAAGTAACTCCCTTACCAGACCCAATAAGAATTATTTCATCATAATCATGAATTGATTTAATTGAAATATCTTTAAAATTAATTTTAATTTTTTTACTAATAAATTTAATAGTATTTCCAAAATAACAGTTTTTTTTAGGTGAAAAAATCTTTCCATTTTTTACAAAAACTAAATTTGAGGTGCCAGTTTCTAAAATTCTATCATATGCAACTAAAGCAATATCAAATTTAGTTGAATCAACTGTGCTTAATTTTGCTAATATTTTTTTATAATATAGATTTTTATATTTCGGCTCTATTCTTTTATATTTAAATAATAAAAGATTAAAATTACTCTCTGGTTTTAGTCTTTTTCTAATTGAGATTGATATTAGTTTTTTATTTAAAGCTATACGAAATAAATTATCAGGACCTTTGTATAAAGTGTTTTTATTAATTAAATCTTTAATTATATTTTTTAAATTTTTTTTTCTTATTCCATATTTTTTTGTAGATTTTATTAAGTTTTCTATATGTGGTTTTAAAAGTATTAACTTTGGAGGTTTACCAACCATTCGCATTGTAGTAAACACACCTCTAGACCCCCAAAGATCCTTAAAAGGGACTTCTTGGAGATCTTTAAGCTGATAAGATTTTTTTAATAAGAATGTTGCCATTGATAGTTAGAAAAGATTCTGGGTGAAACTGAAATCCATATATTTTATCAATATTATTTTCAAATGACATTGCGGTTCCTGAAATAGCACATCTCATTGTTATGTCAAAATTTTTTGCATTAAATGGCTCATTTAATTTTAAAGAATGATAACGGCCTACTTTAAACTTCTGACCTTTTTTAAATAACTTGCTTAAATTATTTACACTCACCTCAGATTGAAAACCGTGATAAATTTTATTTTGCTCAACAATTTGTGCACCCTCAGAAAATAATATTTGCTGAAAACCCAGACAAATTCCAATTATTTTTTTTTTACCTTTAAACTGATTGTAAATCTTTGATGTTAACGGATAATCTTTGGGTGAACCTGGTCCTGGAGAAAAAACAATTATGGATGCTTTTTTTAATTTTAATTTATTAACTTTACTATAATCATCACATTCTACTTTATCAAATATAGATAGTTGATGCACAACATTTTGTGTGAAAGAGTCCTTATGATCAATTACGTATATCATTTATATAAATCAATTAGCGCTTTTGCTTTTATATAATTTTCATTAAATTCATGTTTTGCATTGCTATCCACTACAACACCTGATGCAACTGAAATTTCTGAAATATTTTTATAATTTAAAATTGATCTAATAATAATATTAAATCTCATATCACCATTAAATTTTATTAACCCAAAACTTCCAGTGTATATATTTCTATTCTCTTTTTCTTGATGATTTAGAAGATTAAGGGTGCTTATCTTTGGGCATCCAATTACAGATCCTCCAGGCATCATCGCTCTAATAATATCAATATTTTTAATATTATTTTGCAATTTACCAATAATCAAACTCACATAATGATAGAGGTCTTTATACTCTTCAACTTTTTTTTCTATTTTAATTTTAACACTACCTGGTTTACATATTCTTGAAAGATCATTTCTTTCCATATCTACAATCATATTATGTTCTTTAGTTTCTTTAATATTGTTTCTAAAAAAATTAAGGGCTTTGCGTTTATTAAGTTTTTTTGTTTTTTTAAGAGTTCCGGCTATAGGCTTGGTTGAGATAAAATAACCTTTTTTAGTAATCAAATTTTCAGGTGAACAACTTATTATTGAAAAATCTTTATCTCTAATGAGAAAAGCTTCAGGGGCTAAATTAGTTTTAGCAAGTCTATTAAAGAAATCTAAAGCATTAATAGTTGATGTATTTTTGTATTTTGTACATATTTTTATTTGGTACGTTTCACCAGATCTAATTTTTTTTTTAAACTTGTTAAATATTTTTGTATATGAATTTTGATTAATATTGATATTAAATCTTTTATTTTTTTTTAAAGAACTATTTTGACTATAAAAGAATTTTTCTTTTAAATTAACTTTGGTTTCGGGTTTATAAAATATTCCTTTAGGGAAATTAATACTTTTTTGTTTCGGAAGGGATATACCAATCAAATTATTTAAAATTTCATAACCAAAAAAACCAATCATTAAATCAGTATCTTTAAATTTACTCTTTTGAGTAAATTTTCTATTTAAAAATTTTATGATATTTTTATTGTTTAATATTATTTTTTTTGAAAAATCAGTATAGACATCAAAGCCTTTTAGAGTTTTATAAATTATGAAAGGCTTATTGGAATTGTTAAGTGTATTTAAAAAATATTTTCTATTCAATGTTCTAACTTGTTTGAAGTCTTGGAACTGGTTTTTCAATAATTGGCAGGTGTACTAAGCCTGCAAAAATTGATAAAGCTATTGATATATACCATGCGTAGTCATAACTACCGTATAAATCATGAAACACTCCACCCAAATATGCTCCTAAAAAAGATCCAACCTGGTGACTTAAAAAAACAATACCATATAATAATCCAATATATTTAGTTCCAAAAATAAATCCTACTAATCCCATTGTTGGAGGAACTGTTGAAAGCCATAAAAATCCAAATGTAACTCCAAATAAAACCGCAATAATTGGATTTGGTGGAAGAAAAATAAATATAGCTATTACTAAACCTCTTGCTAAGTAGATTGTGCTTAAAATTAATTTTTTACTAAATTTTTGAGCTAAATATCCTGACGTTAAAGTGCCAGCAATATTAAATAAGCCTATCATTGATAAAATTGTTACAGTGCACCACTCTGGCAACCCTCTGTCATTAATATAAATCGGAATATGGGTAGCTACTAAAGCAATATGCCATCCACAAACAAAAAAACCTAGAGTTAAGTATATAAAACTTTTACTTTTAAAAGCTTCTTTAAGAGCCTCGTTAACTGTTTGCTTGTCATCTATTATACCTCCTACGACATCTTTAGGTGTAGTTAAATAAAAAGCCAATATTAAGCCTAGGATAATAAAAGCTGCAAAAATTAAAAGTGTACTTTCCCAACCAAATTCAAATAGAGAATATCTTGTAAATACAGGAGACACGAAGTAACCAAACGAGCCAGCAGCAGTAACAATACCAATGGCAGCAGTTCTATTTGACTGAGGAAAATGTTTTGCAACCACTGAAACAGGAATACTGATTGCAGTTCCGCCAAGTGCCACTCCTATTAAGACACCAATACCAGTTACAAAATAAAGCCCTGTGTTGTAATCTGAAACCAACATTAAAATACCAAGTAAGTAAAAAATAAAACCAATAAATACAGCAATGTGGCCACCATACTTATCTGTAATTACACCAAACCATGGTGCAAATGCTCCCCATAGAAACATTTGCAAACCTAAAGCAAAACCAAATTGTGAAAGTGTTATTCCTAAATCTGTTGAGAAATCAAAATAGAACATTCCAAATGTCTGTCTTATTCCAAGAGATATAATAACTATCAAACAAGCTGAAATAAGCGTGATTAAGACTGTTTTGTTTTTTATAAATTTTTTAGTTTCCATTCAAAGATTACTTTAAATGTTTTAAAGATTGCTTTATATCTGCGATAAGGTCGCTAGGATCCTCAAGTCCAATATGTAACCTTACAATATATTCATTTTTCGCTAATTTAAGATAACTTCTATTTCCTTGTTCTCTAATTTTTTGATGTAAAGCCAAACTTTCAAAACCACCCCAACTATATCCATGACCAAATAACTTTAAATTATTTACAAATTTTACTACTGATTTTTCATTTTTTGCTTGAATTTTTAAACCCATTAAACCTGAAGCTCCTGAATAATATTTTTTCCACATTCTAAAATTGTAAGAATCTTTTTTGAAAGGATATAATAATTTTATATATTTAAATTTTGATAAAAATTCTGCAACTTTTTTTGCATTTTCTCTATGTCTATCCAGCCTTACGTCTAATGTTCTTAATCCTCTAGTAATTAAATAAGCATCATCAGGACCCAACCTTAATCCTGTAACTCTATCTGTTTTTTGAATTTGTTTAAAAACCTTTTTATTAACTGCTAAACTTCCTCCCATTACATCAGAATGACCTGAATAATATTTTGTAGCAGAAACAATTGACATATCAAAACCAAGTTTAATTGGTTTTAAAAAATATGGCGTACCCCATGTGTTATCAATAGCTGTTAAAATTTTATTTTTTTTTGCAATAGAAATAATTTTACCAAGATCCTGAAAATCAAAGGTATTGCTTCCAGGATTTTCTACAAAAATTAATTTTGTTTTTTTTGATATATTTTTTTCTAATGTTTTAAGGTCATGTGGGTTATAAAATGTGGTTTTAATATTAAATTCTTTAAGAAATTTCTCAGTAAGCAATCTTGTTGGGCTATAAACAGGATCTGCTGCAATAATTTCATCACCTGGTCTTGTAACACTAAAAATTGCTAAAAATACCGCTCCAAATCCCGTTGGTGTTAAAAAAGTATGATAACTCTCTTCAAGTTTTGATAGAATTTTTTGCAGTATATGAGTTGTAGACGTTCCTTGTCTTCCATAATCGAAATGTCCCCCTGTTGGGTTTTTTTTTGCTTTATTCTGCATTTTTCGAATATCTTGCATTGATTTAAAAATAATTGTTGATGCTCTAACAACTGGTGGATTAACTGACTGATTATGAAAGTCTTTAGCGGTGTGTTTTAGGAACGTTTTAAAAGAGTTGCTCATAATAAAATTTGATATGTTTATAAGACAATGCTATATCCCATAAAAAACGTCAATAAAATTAAAAACTAGGACTAAATGAGTTACCCAAAAAAACACAGAGGCCGAAGAAAACAAGGCTCTAAAAAAAGAAGAGCGAAAAGAAAAAATAAGAAAAAATAATATTTCCTCTATTCTTTAATCCAACCACCGCCAAGCACTTTGTGACCAAATTGGTCTTTAGCATAAAATACACAGGCTTGGCCAGGTGATATTCCATCCTCAGGATTAACCAAGTTCACTTTTGCATTACTTTCATCAATTAAATTAACTTTTGCTTCAAGTAAGCTTCCAGTTGATCTAACTTTTACAAATATATTTTGATCTAAATTTTCTTTATTTGTTAATAAATTTATTTCTTTTAATATAATTTCTTTTTTTCCAAGTTTTTCTTTTGGTCCAACTATTATTTCATTTTTCTCAGAGTTAATTTTTAATACATATAGTGCCTCTTTATCTGAAACTTTGATCCCTTTACGTTGTCCAATTGTAAAATTAATTATTCCATCATGAACACCGACAACCTCTCCATTCAAATTTTTAATATTTCCTTTTTGAAATGATTCTGGTCTAAACTTTTGGATTACAGAAGCGTAATCTCCATTTGGAACAAAACATATGTCTTGGCTATCAGGTTTAGCTGCAACATTTAAATCAAGATTTTTTGCAATTTCTCTAGTTTCATCTTTTAACATACCACCTAAAGGAAATCTTAAATAATTTAATTGTTCACGAGTAGTATTAAATAAAAAATAACTCTGATCTCTATTTTCATCAATTGCTCTATACATGTTTGTAGTATTATTTGATGTGATACTTTTTACATAATGGCCTGTAACCAAAGCGTCTGCTTTAAGTTGTTTTGAAACTTCGAAGAGATCTTTAAACTTTACAGTTTGATTACATTGAACACATGGAATTGGTGTTTCTCCTTTTAAATAACTTTCAACAAAATTATCAATAACACCTTTTTTAAACTTATCTTGATAATATAATATTTTATGTTCTATACCTAATTTATGAGCTACACGCTTTGCATCCATTATGTCTTGACCTGAACAACATTGTTTAGAAGCAGCAATTTCCTTACCATCATCATAAAGTTTTAATGTTATTCCTATAACTTTATAACCTTCATTTTTCATAATCCCTGCAACTGTAGATGAATCAACTCCACCAGACATAGCAACAACAACAGTAGTATCTGATGGTTTTTTATCAAAACCAATATAATTTAATTCTTTATTCATAAGGTGGTATTTATACTTATTTACAATATAAATTAAATTAAATGATTTTAGATTATGAACCAGGTGACAAAGTCACAAATCCTAATAAAAAAGAATGGGGTATTGGGCAAGTCCAATCTATAATCAATGACAAAGTAACAGTAAATTTTGAAAATGTAGGTAAAAAAGTGATTAATGCCAAAAATGTAGAACTAAAAAAAATGGAAAATAAAAGTGGATTTAAAAATAATAGTTAAAAATTTAATAGAAAGTTTTTTATCTGCTGGAGATTTAGCACTACAACTTAGAGAAAAAGGACTTGTCAAAAAAATTAAATTAGACAACACCCCGGTAAGCAACGGTGATTTAGAAGTAAATGATTTAATTACAAAAAAGATTTCTGAAATAACTCCTGATCTGCCAATAATTTCAGAAGAAAGATCTGAAAATAAAGATAATCCAAGTTTAAAAGATTTTTGGTTAATTGATCCAATAGATGGAACTTATGATTATATTAATAATTTAGAAGAATTTACTATAAATGCAGGTCTAGTAATTGATAACAAGCCTGTTGCAGGATTAATAAATGCACCAGCTAAAAAAAGAATGTTTTATTCATATGGTAAAAATAATGCATTTGAACTTACTGGGGATAAAACAAAAAATATTAGTAATACAATTTCAAAAAAAAAAAAAAATCTAAAATTTATTTCTTACTCCAATAAAGTTAAGCCTGAAATACAAAAAATATATGATGATTTGGGAGTGATACAAAATACTAAAATGAAAAGTTCATTAAAGTTCTGTGTTGTTGCAACTGGAGAGTATGATGGTTATGTTGCTGAACCTAGAGCCTATGAGTGGGATATAGCTGCTGGTCATGCAATTTTAGAGCATTCAGGAGGATCTGTTACTGATTTTAATGGAAATGAAATTTTATACGGAAAAAAAGATTTAAAAAATCCAAGTCTTATTTTAAAAAGTAAAAATATTTTATAATGGATGAACAATTAAGAATTATATTAATAATTATTGTTTCTGTATCAATTTTTGGCTTATTAGTTTTTGTTTTTGTAAAAAACTATTTAAGAAATAAAATAACTCAGCTTGTTAAAGAAGAAAAAAATAAAAAACTAAAGTAAATTTATTATTTTAAGATATTCATCTTTTTCAATATCCATTACTTTTTTTGAAATTCCAAAATCAAAACCATTTCTTGCTAGTAATGAAATATCTTTTTTATAAAATAAAGCTCTGTTGTCTTCAATCCTTGCTGGGCCAATTCTTTTTTTTTTGCATAATTTTATTGCTGAAAAAAAATCTTGATCTGAATTATCTTCTTTAATTTTATCAACTGTTTCTTTTATAAACGAGTCTTGAATTCCTTTTCCAATCAAATAATTTCTTATTTTATTAATTGAATTTCCTCTTCTTATCATGCTTTTTGCTTTACTTTCTGAATAAAATTGATCGTTAATAAATTTATTTTTTTCTAAATCAGATAAAACAATATCAATCAACTTATTTACGTCTTTCTTTCTGATATCTGATGAAGATAATTTCATATATTTTTTTAACAAATATATCTTTAGTTGTTGTTTTGATGGCGCATATTTTTCAACATATGCTAAGGCAAAATTACGCATTTCATCAACAGTTACTTGAAGTGTTTTTCTTTTATTTCTTATAGGAATCATTGTTAGATTTAATATAATATATTTAGATGATCGAACAAATTTATAGTTATTTTTCTATTGAGACACTTTATATGTGGATCAATCTAGGAGTATTACCTTTTTGGTTCATAATAATTGTTTTTCCACAATCTCATTTGAGTAGAATTTTTGTAACATCAATATTTCCAATTTGCATATTAAGTGGTGTTTATATATTTGTTTTATACAAATCTTATATAGTCGGTTATGATTTTGATGGTAATTTCTCACTTTATCTTGGATTAAACGAATTATCTAGATTATTTGAAGATCATTTATACTTAATGCTTTTTTGGATACATTTCATAGCAATAAATTTATTTATTGGTGGATGGATCGTAAAAGACTCTCAAAAGTTTTCTATTAATAAAGTTTTATTGGCTCTACCTTTAATTTTTGTATACTTGATAGGACCGATAGGTTTATTTCTATATTGGATAATCAGAATTTTTTATGCAAAAAGAATCAGTTTATATGAATGATGATGTAGATTTTTATTTTGATATTATTAGTCCTTATGCCTATATAGCTTACAAAAAAATTTTAAAGATCAAAAATATTACATTCAATTATAAACCCATATTTTTAGCTGGTCTTCATAATTTAGCAAAAATTGAAGCTCCAGCTTTCAACAAATATAAAATGAAAAATATAAAAAATGATTGTGATTTAGTTGCTCTAAAAAATAGCATTGATTTTAAATGGAACTCTAAATTTCCAATCAATTCCTTAAATTTTATGAGAGGTTATCTTTGCGTTGATGAGCAAATAAAGAAAGATTACCTAAATTGTTTTTTTGAAGCTTATTGGAAAAATAATGAAGATTTATCAAATGTTAAAAATGTTGATAGGCTATTAAAAAATTTAAATATAAATAGTGATAAATTTTTTAAATTAATTAAAGATCAAAAAATAAAAGATAAATTAATAAAATTAACTAGTGAAGCCTTTAATAAAGAAGTATTTGGAGCTCCTTCTTTTATTGTAAATAATAAAATTTTTTGGGGACAAGACCGTCTTGAATATGCTTTAGACGAGCTTAATCAAAATTAAACTATTTTGAAACTACTATTGCTGATTGAAGCAAAACCACCATCTACATGAGAAATTTTTTGATATCCCATATCTTTTAATGTTTTTACAGCTAAGGCAGATCTAACGCCTCCAGCACAAAATAATACAAATTCTTTATTTTGATCTAGTTGGCCATTTTTAAACAATGAACTATTAGGGTCTAAAAAAATTTCAAGCATGCCTCTTGGAATATGACTTGCTCCCTTAACTCTCCCTGTTTTTTCCAACTCATTTATTTCTCTAATATCAATAAAATTACAACTATTATTCTCTACCATTTGAAAAGCATCATCAGAAGTTATAGTTTTAATTTGATTCATAGCATCACTAACTAAAGATTGAATTGATTTAACTGTCATAATTAATTATTTCTAACTTATGAAAGTTCAAAATAAAAGATCTAAATTTAACTTTTTTAAAAAACTTTTTGTTAAACTGTGTAGATTGTTTGGTTTTGAAATTATTGACCAAGGTGATCTAAGTTTACCTGTAATGAACAAAAAAGGTTCAAAAAACTTATCTAATATAGGTTTCGAGTCAATTGTTTTGCCAATGGGTAGAATAAAAATAACAAGACCAGTTAAATCTTTAGATATTATTATTAGAACTTGTGCTTCAGTAAACATGTTAACACAATCCAAAAAAAGAATTTTTAAATCACCAAAAAAAGATTATTCATTAAAGACATTAAATTCAATTATTAAGTCTATAAATCACAGTAAAGACAAGTTAAAAAAAATTAAAATTAAATTAATTATTATTGATCATAATTCTAAAAAAAATGTAATTGAAAAGTTTAAAAAACTTTTAAAAAATCAATTTTTTAAAAGTGAAATTAAAAATTTAGATATCAACTTTTATAAAAAAAAGATTAAAAAAATAAATCAAGAAGGAAAAAGAGTTACAGATAATCAAATTTCAAATATGTCCAATATAAATCAATCACTCAATATAGGAAAAAATTGTGAGGATCTAGTTTATTTTGTTGAAGATGACTATATACATAAAATTGATGCACTTGAGGAAATGATACTTGCCTATGAAAGAATTTCCACTCAACTAGGAAAGGAGTTAATAATGTGTCCCGCAGACTATCCTTACCTATATAATAAACTAGAAAATTCTAACATTATGCTTGGACATAATCATCATTGGCGTACCATAAATGAAACATTGTGTACTTTTTTAACAAGTAAAAAAATAATTAAAAAGCATTTCAACAAATTTGTTAGTGCTTGTGAATATGAACATTATCCTTTTGAAAAACCTTTTCATGATATATATAAAAAAGAATTATGTATTAGCCCAATACCTGCTCTAGCAGTACATTTCACTAATATAAATTCAATATATGGTTTATCTCCTTTGATAAATTATGAAAAATTATGGAAAGAAAATAAATTATGACTTTAAAAATTAACTCTAAAGCACCAAGTTTTGTAGCTAGCTCAACATCCAAAAATAAATATTCTTTGAAAGATTCTATTGGAAAATTTGTAGTTTTATATTTTTATCCAAAGGACGACACACCGGGATGTACTATTGAAACAAATGATTTTAACAAACTTCTCTCAAAGTTTAAAAAATTAGATTGTGAAGTCTTTGGTATTTCAAAAGATGATTTAAAAAGCCATGATAAATTTAAACATAAATATAAAATTAAATTTGACCTGCTAGCAGATGAAGATCTTAAAGTTTTAAAAAAATATAAAGTTTGGGGTAAGAAAAAATTTATGGGGCGTGAGTTTATGGGAATAATTAGAACAACTTATTTAATTGATAAAAAAGGTAAAATTTTGAAAGTTTGGAATAACGTTAAAGTTAAAGATCACGCTAAAGAAGTTTTAGAAACATTAAAAAATATTACTAATAAATAAAAAAAAGGCCCCTTAATACTAAGGAGCCTTCTGATTTTATATATAGATATTTTTAGTCTCTTATTGCATAAGCTTTTACACCAACTTCAGCAACATCAGTTCCGAGTTTTTCAGCTTGGGCACTAATTCTAAGACCTATAGTTTGTTTAAGAACTCTGAAAGTTATGTATGAAAGTATAAAGCTAAACAAACATACTGATATAACGCCTGTTAACTGAGTTCCAAAGTTTGTGTCTGGGTTGCTTATAGGAACAATAAGAGTTCCGAAGATACCAGCAAACATATGAACAGGTATTGCACCCACCACATCATCAATTTTTTTACTTTCTAAAAATTTTGTACCAAAGTACATAATTAATGATCCAATGGCTCCAATTACAATAGCTAATAAAGGACTTGGTGTTAGAGGTTCAGCTGTAATAGCAACTAATCCTGCTAAAGCACCATTAAGCATCATTATGATATCAGTTTTACCACCAAGCAATCTTGTTATAACGGCAACTGCAACTGTTCCTGCAGCGCCAGCTAAATGAGTATTGACTGCAATTTTACTAATTGCATTTACATCATCAAAAGTTCCCATTGCTAATTGACTAAAACCATTAAAGCCAAACCAACCAAACCAAAGTAAAAATGTTCCAAGTGTTACCAGCGGAATTGAAGATGCAGCGAATGGTACTAAAGATTTAGTTTCACCTGATTTTGAAAATCTTCCTTCTCTTGCCCCTAATACAATTACTCCTGCTAACGCCGCTGCTCCACCACAAGCATGAACTAATGTTGAACCAGCAAAGTCAGAAAAGCCAGAAGTTGCTAGCCAACCTCCACCCCACTGCCATCCCATTGAAATTGGATATATTGCTCCAGCCATTACTGCTGCAAATATAAAAAATGGCCAAATTTTTATTCTTTCAGCTACAGCTCCTGAAACTATAGATGCAGTTGCACAAACAAACATAGTTTGAAAAAACCAATCTGAATAATCTGAGTAACCAGTTGCTAATTCTGAAGAATCACTCCACATTGAGAAAGATCCTATAAAACCTCCTTCGGGAATACCGTAAGCTAAATTATATCCACATAGAAAAAAAATTAATGAACAAATTGCAAATTTTCCAATATTTTTGGCAGCAATTGTTGATACACTTTTTGTAGTTACTAGTCCACTTTCAAGCATACAGAAACCTGCGGCCATAAATGCTACTAATACACCACCTAAATAAAATCCAAGTGAATTAAAAATATATTGTCCTTCAGCTGACATTGTTGTTTCTGCTGAAGCAAAGTTAGTTAAGCTTAATAATGTTACTAAACTTAAGATAAATGTTTTTAAAATATGTGTCATTATCTCTCCTTATTATTTAGCGTTTTGTATAAAATTTTTTAAAATAAAGAATTGCTCATAGGACAAGAGTGTTATGCTATTTAAGCATGTGTAAAAATATGAAGGCCCCATTTCTGAGGCCTTTAGTTAACTAACTAGAGAGAGATTATAGTTAATTCTTTAATATTTAGAGGCTCTTCAATGAGATAACGACATGGAGATCGAAGAGCCTCTATATTGCATTATTGTATGCAATTAGTCACGTATTGCATATGCTATTACACCTGTTTCTGTAACGTCAGTACCTTTGGTTTCAGCTTCTTTACTTAATCTAATTCCAAACGTAGCTTTCATTATTGACCAGACTATATAAGACACAGCAAATACAAAAATGTTAATTGATAGTACACCAATTAATTGTGCACTAAACGATGCATCAGCGTTTGTAATTGGTACTGCTAAAGTTCCCCAAATACCAGCAAACATGTGAGCTGGGATTGCACCAACAACATCGTCAAGTTTGAAACTGAATAATAATTTAGTTCCAAATACTACAATCAATCCTCCTACAGCTCCAATTAAAATAGCTGCTAAAGGTGATGGCGCTAGTGGTTCAGCCGTTATAGCTACAAGACCACCAATTGCTCCGTTTAACATTTGAATTACATCTGTTTTACCAAACATTAATCTTGTAATTATTGCAGCAGCCATAACACCACCACAAGCAGCAAGATTCGTATTAATAAATATTGCTGATACAGCAACTGCATCATCAAAAGTTCCAATTGCTAGTTGAGATCCTCCGTTGAATCCAAACCAACCTAGCCATAAAATAAATACTCCAACAGTTACTAATGGAATTGATGAAGCTGCAAAAGGTTTAATTGCTTTTGCTTCACCTTTGCTATCAAATCTTCCATATCTAGCACCAAGCAACATGATACCTGCTAAAGCAGCTGCACCACCTGTTGAGTGCACTAATGTTGAACCAGCAAAATCAGAGAAGCCTAATTCTGCTAACCAGCCTCCTCCCCATTGCCAACCCATCACGATTGGATAAATTAGTCCAGCTAAAATAGCTGCAAATAAGAAAAACGGCCATAGCTTAATTCTTTCAGCCATAGCACCTGAACAAATTGAAACTGTTGTTGCACAGAATACCATTTGGAAGAACCAGTCCGAACCATCTGCATAACCTGTGTCAACTGCACTTGCATCTGACCAAGGCGTAAATGTTCCAATATATCCTCCTTCAGGAATTCCGTAAGCTAAATTATAGCCAAATAGCCAAAACATAATTCCTGCAATTGAATATAGACCTATATTTTTAGCACAAATTACTGATACACTTTTTGAAGTTACCATACCAGATTCTAGCATTGCAAAACCAGCCGCCATGAACATGACAAGGAAACCACAAATTAAAAATAGAAGCGAATTAAATATCGCTTGAACTTCTCCAGAGACTGTTGTCTCTGCCATACCTGCACTGCTCATGTTTAATAAAAATATTAAACTAAGAAGCGGTGCTGATATTTTTTTTATTATTTTACTCATTAGTCCTCCACTTGTTAAAATAGTGACTTATAAATTTATTAAATTTAAAAACTAACGCTGATTAGTAAAATTGGCTATGCAATATTTGCATATAGTAACAGCCCTAAACGAGTTTTTTCAAATCGTTAGGGCTGTTAAAAAATATTATTTATTGAATACTTCTTTTAAAGCTTTTGCTGGTAAGAATTTGACCTTCTGAGAAGCAGCTATTTGAATCTGTTCACCAGTTCTCGGATTTCTTCCAACTCTAGCTTTTCTCTTAGCAACCTTATAGGTGCCAAATCCAGCAATTTTTACTGGCTCATCACTTTTAAGACTATCTAAAATAGTGTTGGTAATTGTGTCAAAAGTTCGCTCAGCATCTGCTTTACTCAAATTTAATGAGCCAGAAAGCTTTGCTACTAGTTGTTTTTTGTTCATTTTAGCTCCGGTTTTGTTGATTAATAATTATACTTGCCATAAACGTTGATAAATCAAGCTTTTTTTTAGTGCCTAAATATTTTTGAGATACAATATATTGTTAAAATATTAAATAAACCCTAATTTTTCTTACTTTTTTAGCTTATTTTAAATGTAAATTATCTAAATAAACCTAGGTCTTTTAGATCATTAAATGTGGTGAAAAACATCAACGATATTAATAAAAACAACCCGATTCGAAAAAATCCTTCTTGAGTTTTTTGAGATAGTGGCCGACCTAAAACTTTTTCAAATGCATAAAACATAAGATGTCCGCCATCTAACATGGGTATTGGAAACAAATTTATAAGTCCTAGGCTTATTGAAATGTAAGCCATCATACTAATAAATGCTAATACTCCAAATGTTGCAACTTGACCTGAAATTTTAGCAATTCTAATTGGTCCACCTAATTGAGAAGTATCTGCTTTTCCTAAAATCATTCCACCGATATATTTTAGTGAAGAAACGCTTACAAAATAAACTTCATATCCTGCGTGATATAAAGCTTGAGCAGGACCTAATTTAACATGATTTACTTTATTATTATAGGCACCAAGTTTAATGCCAACCATTCTTTTATTAATTTTATTTCCTAAACCGTCATCACCTTCAACAATATTGGGCTTTACTTTTAAAATTAATTCATCATATGAACGCTTAACTTTGAAATCTATAAAATCACCAGTAGACATTGTTATAAATTTGGAAACTTCCATAATACTTTTAACTTCATTCCCATCTATTTCTAAAATAATATCTTGATTTTTAAGTCCACCAACCATTGCAGGACTATTTTTTTGAACTTCATTAATTACAGCTGGGGTAAAATCCTTACCTATAAAAGTATATATTGAAAAAAAGATAACTAAAGCTAATAAAAAATTAGCTAAAGGTCCACCAAATACTATTAATACTCTTTGATACAAGGGTTTTAAGATAAATAATTTCTCTCTTTCTTCTTGATTGTACTTTTCTAATAATTCATGATGATCCGATTGAGAATAAACGTTTCTATCACCAAAAAATTTAACGTATCCCCCAAGTGGAATAGCACAAATTTTCCATCGCGTCCCATGTTTGTCATTCCAACCAAATAATTCTTTACCAAAGCCAATTGAGAAGTCAGTTACGCCAACACCATATTTCCTTGCAAAATAATAATGTCCGTATTCATGGATAAATACGACAACCAAAATTAAAATTAAAAACGGAATTATATATGAAAGCATTTTTTTTATTTAAGTGTTCCTTGCAATATATATTTTAAAATACGGACCGCTTGTTTATGATCTACTGCTACTGCAGCAGCAGCAGCATCAATTTCTTTTAAAGCATGTTGATGGTCTTCATTATGAATAATTATTATTGATTTATTTAATGCTGAAGCGTATCCTGCATCAAAAGCAGCGTTCCACTGTTTAAATTTTTCTCCAAATTTTACAATAATTACGTCACTATCTTTAATAAATTTCTTTGTTCGGATCGAATTAATATTAGCTCCCTTGTGATCTTTCCAAAAATTTTTATCTTCTTCTCCTAAAATTTCTACCCCACAATTATCAGAAGATTCATGGTCCGTAACTGGAGAAGTAAAAGTCACATTTAATTTTTCTTGCTTTGAAAGCTCAATAATTTCTTCTCTCCAATTTGTGTGGATTTCTCCGGCTAAGTAAATTTTCAACATTTAAATTTTATAATTTCTTAATATTTTAAATAACTATTTACTTATCAAATTGATTAAAAAGAGTCTAATTACTCAAAATCTTAAGTATTCTTGCTATTTTTAAAAAAAGATATAAGCATCCAAGTAATATTTATTATTTATTACTTTCCTTACTCTATGTACTTTTCAGAACTCAATATTGAAAATAAACTCAAAAAATCAATAGAACAAGCAGATTTTACAACAACTACTCCAATTCAAAGCCAATCGTTACCCATGAGTTTAGCAGGTAAAGACATCCTTGGAACAGCTCAAACAGGAACTGGTAAGACATTAGCATTTACTATCCCAATGATTAATAAATTAATTAAAAATAAGCATGCAATGGCTTTAATAGTTTGTCCTACACGTGAGCTTGCAACGCAAGTTATGCAAACAGTTCTTACATTGAATGTAAGAGAAATTGGAATAGGTAATGCTCTACTTATTGGTGGTGAAAGTATGCAAAAGCAACTTAGAAAATTAAATAAAAGAGCTAGAATTATTATTGGCACCCCAGGAAGAATTAATGATCACTTGGAAAGAAAAAGTTTAAATTTATTAAAAGTGAATTATCTCGTGCTTGATGAGACTGATAGAATGCTTGATATGGGTTTTACCCCACAAATAGAGAAAATTTTGAAGTTTATTCCAAGTGAGCACCAGACATTATTATTCTCAGCAACATTGCCTGATAATATTTTAAAAATTTCACACAAGTATCTTAATAAACCTGAGAGAATATCTGTAGGTTCACTATCAACCCCAATTGATAAAATTAAACAAGAAACATTTGAAATTTCACAAGATAAAAAATATCACGAACTTATTAATCAACTTATTGAAAGATCTGGATCAATCCTTGTATTTGTTAAAACAAAACATGGTGCTGATAAAATTGTAAAACGTTTAAAATATGATGGTCATAAAGCAGATGCTATTCATGGCAACCTAAGACAAAGTAAAAGAGATAGAGTTATTAGTGGTTTTAGAAATGGACATAGCCGGATTTTAATTGCAACAGATGTTGCGGCACGTGGGTTGGATATACCTATAATTAAACATGTTATTAATTATGATTTACCTCAAATACCTGAAGATTATGTGCATAGAGTTGGAAGAACAGGTCGAGCTGGCAAAGAAGGCTCTGCATTAACTTTTTTAACTCCTAATGATCGAAATATGTGGAGGTCTATTCAAAAACTAATTGATCCAAATTTTAAATCTTCTCAAGATATTAGGCAGAAAAGTTTCAAAACAAAAAGGGCAAATAAAAAATCATTTAAAAAAAAGAGAAATATTAAAAACAATCAAAATAGAAATTTCAAAGAAAAAAAGAAGTTTTTTAAAAAATACGACAAAAAAAATAAAAGTTTAAAAGATAAGAAAAAAAAATTTGGTTATAGCAACAACCCAAAATACTTAAATAAAAAATCTAATGAAAATACCAAAGAAGATAACAAGGATTCATATTTCAAGGGTAGAAAAAAATTAAAAAAAAGACAAAGACCTAAAAAATTTTCATTTAGAAAGCATAAGAGAAAATAATATTTAACTAGAAATATTTTGAATCAAGGATGCGGTATTATTCATTGGTTTATTAACATCTTTTGATACTTTGTGAAAAATGAGATCTGGTACCTTTCTTTCATTTAAAAAAGCTGAACCTTGCAACTCTATATTTAAATAACGATTAACATCAGTTTGATTAAGGATTACAGGTTGACGATTATGTATTTCTTTAATGTTATTTTTTGCTTCTTCGGTAATTAAACAAAATTGGTCCTCTTCATAAATTCCTGCAAAATAAATAGTATTTGCATCTTTTCTTGCAAAATAATGAGGTGTTTTCTCTTTTGCTTCTCTTTTCCATTCATAAAAACCATCTGCAACACCAACACATCGATTATTTTTAATCAACTTTTTAAAAGAAATTTTTTCATCAATCGTTTCAAGCCTTGCATTGATTAAAGCTTTGAAATCTTTATTTTTTGCCCAACTTGGAACTAGTCCCCATTGAAGACTTTCAAGTGTGTTTCCATTTTTGTATTTTTTGATCACTGGAAGTTTTTGATAAGGATGTGCATTATAATTTTCTGTATCTTCAACTTGAATTGCAGATTTAACTAAATTACTTGTTTTAGTTACAGGATTTTTAACAACGTACCTTCCGCACATTATATTGTTTGCTCTTTTATTAATTTTTCTATTTGTTTAATCATTATTTCAGGGGATCTCATAGCAGGATATATTTTTTTCGCTTCTTGGTAACTACGGATTGCTTTTTCATAATTTTTTAACTGAATATTGACTAATCCTTGTCCAGCTAAAGCACCAAAATGTCTTGCCTCTAAAGCCAAAACTCTATCAATATCATCTTGCGATTGCTGAAATTCACCGAGCATATATAAAACAGTTGCTCTTTTATTCCAAGCCTCAGCCCAATTTTGATCTAAATTTATTACCTCAGTAAAAATTTTTTTTGCTTTGTTTAGTTGTTGACTTCTTACAAACTGCGAACCTTCTTCTAATCTTGCTGTTAGTTTTTCATTTGTAGGATGCGTGCTCCATAATGTCCAAATTTCTTGTTCGATAATAGATGCAACATTTGACTGATTAATTTTTAACTCATTGAATAATTGATTAAGTCTTATATCTCTTTCATTTGAATTAGCATTAAATTGTGACAATAAAAAATACAGACAAATAAAAAATAACTTCTTCATTTGTAAATATTAACAAATATAAGAATTAGAGTCTTTATGTTTAAGTATCTTTCTTATTATTTTTACAACTATAAAAAGAAATATCTTTTTCCTTCTCTTGTTGTTTTATGTTTTTGGTTATTTCATGAATAAGTTCACCAGTTTTCCTAGTAAATACAGCGGACTCTGAATAATTTCTATCCTTGTCAAATGCTTGAATTAATACAATATCATTATTAGCAATTTTTACCTCTAAAACAATTTTATTAATAAATTTGGATAAATTTTTAACTTTTAAAATATTTGGAGATTTTGACAGAACTATTAATTTATCAATATCGTCTCTTTTAATTTGACTTTTTGTCAAAGATTCAAAATTATATTTAGAATTTTTTAAAATTACTTTCTCAAATTTACAATTTAAATTTAGATTTAAATCCAAGGTGATGTTTGTGTTTTGGGCTTTAACAACAGTGGGACATGATAATAGAAAAATTAAATATGGGATTAAATATTTCATAATTTTTTATTTTAAAATTTCATTTAAACTACTAAATTGACCAATCTTGAATATGAGCGCATCTTCTTTTTTAAATCCATAATTTTCAGCATTTTCCTTAAATCGAACACGCGGTTCCATAATTGGCTCAAGAGATAAAACAAATGTCCCCCAATGCATTCCTATAACTTTTTTACTTTTTAAATCTCTCGCAATGCTTAAAGCTTCTTCTGGATTAGTATGAAAAGTAGATTTATCCTTATATGGCATTATTGGATAAAAATTATAAGCGCCAATATTAATAATTGAAATGTCAATTGGACCATATTTTTCTCCAATTTCTTTATATATATCTCCAATTCCGGTATCGCATGCAAAAAGAATTTTTTTACCATTGTGTTCTATTAAAAAGTTACCCCATAAGGTTTTATTTGTATCTGTAAGGCTTCTTTTTGACCAATGAACAGCTGGTAAAAATGTTATTTTAAGATTTTCATTAATTATAACCTCTTCATACCAATCCATTTCATCAACATCTTTGTATCCATTTCTTTTAAAGTATTTTCCTAGTTTTAAAGGGGTCAATACTTTTGCTTTCTTGTAAGGAAATCTTCTAATTGTCATCATGTCTTGATGATCATAATGGTTATGTGTTAGTAAAAATAAATCTATAGGTGGTATTTCTTTAAGACTCAATGCAGGTTCGGTAAATCTTTTTGGACCAAATATCAAAGGTCCAGCATTTTTAGAAAAAACTGGATCTGTTATAATTGATGTGTCTCCTAGTTTAATTAAAAATGTTGCGTGTCCAATCCATCCAATATAATCATCGTCCTTAAATTTCTCTAAATCTGATAATACTTTTTCTTTTGGAACAACATGGTCTTCTGGAACTGTCATATCAAGTTTCTTTTTCTCTTTATTAAAAATCTTAAAAGACCACTTAAAATTTTCATCTCTTATAGGAGATCCTTCAGGATTCCTAAATGTACCGTCTGGTAAATGATGATACGGTAATTTTTCCATAGCTATTGATACACAATTAAAGGTAAAAATTAAAATTAAAAAACTTAAAAATTTAAACATTTATTAATCCTATCTTTTTTAAGTTAATATTTTATTTTCATTGATATTTAATATTCTATTTTGAACATTGCTTCATTTCTTCTATTCATTGGAAGAGTAAAAGGACTATCATAAGTTGCTCTAATGGGGAGACTTATAATTGCAATATTTTTTTTTTCTAATTCTTTTTGTAAAATTTCTTTATGTTTTATAAAATTTTTATCAGTCGCTCTTCCTGAGTATCTCAATACTGCATAATACCCTCCCTCTATAGTGGTGACTCTCACATCTTTTCTGGTAGGATTTGGAACATTTTTAGAGTTAAATTTTGAAGGTAAATAAAATTGCATGACTGTACTTCCATTTTTTTTAACTTGAGTAACTGGTGTTGTCATTTTTATTTTTTCATTAGTTTCATTTCTACCGGAGATATAATTAAATAATTTTCGAAAATTATTATATGAACCTGTCTCTGCTGTTTCTACTGCTAAACGGTCAGAATATTTTCTTATTTCATAGACTTCATTTTTGACAACAACCTCATATCTGGCTTCTTCGTATGACATCACATAAGAATAAGGTAAAAAAAATAATGTACAAAGTAATAGAAGTTTAAATTTAAAAAATTTCATAAATTATATGACTTTATATTCAAAATTTTGTGTATTTTCATTAATTTGAATTAATTTAGCACCATTTCTTTCATGAAAATTTTTTGCCATTTCGGTAAGAGGTGACAGAGTTACAAGTCTATTTAGATGATTTGATTTTTTTATCTTTTTAAAAACTTCTTTAACAATTAATTTGCCACCACCTTTTTTTTTTGACCAGACAGTATAAGCAACTGCTATCTGACCACCTTTTTGATCTCTCATTGCACTTTGAAGAAAAGCATCAGTGCTTAATTTTTCAAGTTCGTTGACACTTCTGGGAACTTCATTTGTATATGCAAAACACATTACAGCATGTATTTCTCCTTGGTATTCAACTCCATAAATTTTTCTTCCATAACCTGTTCTAAAATCATTATCTAATTCTGGTCTAACTGGATCTTCATCGATATTACATTTTTTGAGTTCAACCAATTTCGCTCCTTTTACCCAGCTAAAAAAGTTATCAATATTTTTATTTAAAATTTGTTTGTTTTTCCTAATACGAGCTTTAATCCTAGGATTAAATTTTTTATTTAATACCTTAATCATTTTATAAAAATTATATAGCTTATTTTTTTAAAATTAATAAATGGTCATTTGTCACGTAATTTATACAAGAAAATCAAAGATTAATTTAGAACTTGTAACTAAAATCAAAACATACAAAATGTTATAAAATAATTTCTCATCAATTATTTTCAAAATTCTGTAACCTATATATATTCCTATAATTGCCAAAGGAACTAGCATCATTGAGAGCTTAAATGTTTGAAAACTTACCATTGATAAATAAATATAGAATGGAAGTTTAATCAAATTAACAAAAGTAAAAAAAAATACCCTTGTCCCAACATAAATTTCTTTTTTCATTCTTAAAGGTAATAAATAAATACTTGTAGGAGTTCCACCAGCATGCACACAAAAACTTGTAAAACCAGCTATCGTTGAACAAATACCACCTTTAAAAAAATTTTTATTTGATTTCTCTTCTTTATTTTTCTTAAACAAAAAATAGTGTGCTGTAAAAAGAAAGCCCATTACACCAACAATAAATTTTAAAATATCATCTGAAAAATATGAAAATGTCAATGAACCAATAAAAATTCCTATAGCAGCAAAAGGAACTATTAATTTTAAAGTACTAAGATCAAATTCTTTTCTAAACCTATATACTGCAACAATGTCAGAAAAAATTAAAATAGGTAGAATAATTGCTAAAGCTTGACTTAAAGGCATTACTAAAGTCATCAACGGCACTGAAATTAAAGATATTGATCCACCTAAACCTGATTTTGCTATTCCATAAAGTACAATTGCAGGTACGACTGTTAAGAAAAAGAGTAAATTTATCTCCATCTATTTAGTGATTTAATAGTTTAAAAGTAAAAGTATAATTGCCATACCAAAAGCAATAAAGCTAACTACAATATAGTTTAATTTAATATTAAAACGGTTTTGAACATAATTAGTTATTTTCTCCCAAAATAATATAATTATAAAAATAATTATTGCTGGTAAAATATATTTAATCATTATTAATTAATTATTGTCATTAACATAAACAGATACGCCTCTTGTATTAATATCTATATCAAATTTCTTATGCAATGGTGGGAATGCCCTTTGAGAACAATCTAACCTGTCACATGTTCTACATGATACGCCAATTGGTATCTCTGTTTTTTTATCTGTAATATCTAAGTTTTCTGTGTAAACAAATTCTTTTGCATACTTAGCTTCACATCCAAGACCAATTGAAAGTATACTTTTTGATTGTCCATATCTACCCACACCTTTTTCAACAGTTCTTGCAATACACACATATTTTTCTCCATTTGTCATTTTGCTAACAGCAGCTTGAATAACGGCTGGTCTTGTAAATGCTGAATAAACATTCCATCTTGGACAAGCTCCTCCATATCTAGGAATTTCAATCCCTGATAAAGAAAATCTTTTTGATATATTACCTGCAATATCTGTTCTCAACATGTGAAATGGAATTCCTGGTAATTTTGGGTCTTGCAAACATGTGACTCTATGAGCAACTTGTTCGAAAGATGTAGCAAATGTATTTTGCAAAAGTTCTAAATCATATTTAAGTTTTTTGCACTCTGCATGAAAAAGTTTATAAGGCATCAAGATTGCGGCACCACAATAATTTAAAAGTGCTACTTGTGTTAATCTTCTAGATTCATCTGATGGAAAATTAAATTTAGATAAATAATCACTAATTATATTAAGAGCACCTTCTTGTGCAATTTGAGCAGCAGCATGTAATTTTTTTGTTTCTAGGGAATTGTAATCACTTAATAAAAGCTCTTTCTTTGACTCATTAAATATTTTTGAAAATGGTTTTTCCTCCTCTGGTATTACATCTCTAACATTAATTGTGTATTCTTTTTTTAAATAATCACATAATGCTATATATCTTGTACGATTATTTTTTTGAACTTTATCAAAGATTTTGTTTGCAAAGTCTTCTAATTTAGGAAAATAATTTTTATTTTCTTGCAGAAAATCAGAAATTACCTCTCCAGGAAATGAAGCTTTTCTACTATCAATTATTTTTCCCGAAATATTCTCAACTTTATTTATAATTTCATGATCTTTTTGTTTGAAATTATCACCTAGTTTAATCAATGCTCGTGCTATTTTTGGATTGGTGCTCACTAAATCTTTTACCTCAGGACCCAAAATATCTAAATCTTCAAATAATTGATCGTCTAAAAGTTCTGAAATATTATTCTCTAAATTTATGTCACTTTTACTTGTTAAGTCTGATAATTCCACTCTAAGTTCTTTGCTAATTTTAATTAACAAATCACCATCTATTTTTCTTTTCCCACCTTCTATTAAGTTTAAATATGTAGGAGAAATACCAATCTGCTCTGCAAATTTATTTCCTTGCAAACCTAACTGTCTTCTAAAAACTTTAATTTTTGGGCCAATTTTTAAATCTAATTTTTTTAAGTTTTTACCTTTTGAAAATTTTAATATTGCCTCTTTAGAATTTTTTAGATCTATAATTTTATCAGTTTTTAAATCTGAAAGTTCTATTCTTAATTCTTCACAAATCCTTAGTAACAAATCACCATCTATTTTTCTTTTCCCACTCTCTATTAAATTTAAATAACTAGGAGAAATTGATAATTGAGACGCTAATTTGTTTGCTTGTAGCCCAAGTTGCTTTCTAAATTTTTTAATATTTACTCCAATTTGTCTATTTATCTGCATTTTTTCAATTATTTGTAAATTTTGTAAATTTTAATTTACAAAAAATAAACTTAATTTACAAGTAAATTAAGGGTTTTTTATAGATTTTGTAAATATTGTAAATTATAAGATTCACATGAACAATAAATTAAAAAATACAGAAAATGAAGCTCAAATCATCAAAAAAGAGGATTTAGATCAACACAATAGTAGAGGAATCTACATGAGAGATGATCACTGTGATTGGGGTTCAAGTGGAATGAATGATCTTATCGAAACATCAAACGATAACAATTAATTCCCTTCACTAATTCATTTTTCAAAATTTAACTCAATAGGACTAAAAAATATGAGCGCTGAAAATGTCTCTTACGACTTAAAAAGATTTGCAGGAATAAAAAGAGATTATACGCCTGAGGAAGTAGAGAGATTAAGAGGATCTATTAAAATTGAATATTCAATGTGTAAGCTACAGTCTCAAAAATTATGGAAATTACTTAACTCCGAACCATATATAAATACACTTGGATCATTGTCAGGCAATCAAGCAGTACAACATGCAAAAGCTGGTCTAAAAGCTATTTACCTGAGTGGATGGCAGGTAGCAGCAGACGCAAATACAGCTGGAGAAATGTATCCAGATCAATCTTTATATCCTTACGATAGTGCACCAAAATTAGTTGAGTCAATGAACAACTCTTTAGTAAGAGCTGATCAAATTCAACATATGGAAATTCAAGATGGTGACATGAAAAAAGAAAACAAAATTGACTACATGTTGCCTGTAATAGCTGATGGAGAAGCAGGTTTTGGAGGTCCATTAAACGTATTTGAACTAACAAAAAAATTTATTAGAGCAGGAGCTGCTGGAGTCCACTTTGAGGATCAATTAGCAAGTGAAAAAAAATGTGGTCATATGGGTGGTAAAGTTTTAGTTCCAACAGGAACTATGGTTAAAAATTTAAAAGCTGCAAGATTGGCTGCTGATATTGCTGAGGTACCATTAATTATATTGGCAAGAACTGATGCTAATGCTGCTAAATTAATTACAAATGATTTTGATGAAAATGATAAACCATTTTTAACAGGCGAAAGATCTCCTGAAGGTTTCTTTTATGTTAAAGATGGAATTGAACAAGCTATATCAAGAGGTTTAGCTTATGCACCATATGCTGATTTAATTTGGTGTGAAACAGCTACTCCAAATTTAAAGGAGGCTAAAAAATTTGCTGATGCTATACATGAAAAGTTTCCTGGAAAACTATTAGCTTACAATTGTTCTCCATCCTTCAATTGGAAAAAACACTTAAATGATGATGAAATTGCATCTTTCCAACAAGAGATTGCAAAGATGGGTTATAAGTTTCAATTTATTACTCTTGCTGGATTTCATACACAAAATATTGCTATTTTCGAACTTGCAGAGAAATATAAAAAGGAAGGTATGGCTGCTTACTCTAGAATTCAACAACAAGAATTTTCTAGAGAAAAAGATGGTTATACTAGTGTTAAACATCAAAGAGAAGTTGGTACATCTTATTTTGATGCAGTTTCGAACACTATTAGTAGTGGACAAAGTTCAACCACTGCGATGTCAGGTTCTACAGAGTCAGAACAGTTTTAAAAAAATAGAAATCCCTCTCCATTTTTTTGATAGCCCTTAAGTGGGCTATTTTTTATTTGTAAATTATAATGGTGCTGTTAAGCATCTAAAATGAGTAATAAAAACTTTGGTTTTGGAACACAAATTAGAAAATCACCTTATTTTGACTCGACTGTTAAGTGGGGAGCAACTGGTTTTTCTGTTTATAATCACATGTACATTCCTAGAGATTTCGGAAATCCTGAACAAAATTTTTGGAACTTGGTTGAAAAAGCTATACTTTGTGATGTAGCTGTTGAACGACAAGTTGAAATAACTGGCCCTGATGCTTATCAATTTTTACAACTATTAACTCCTAGAGATCTCTCAAAATTATCAATTGGTCAATGTAAATATGTTTTAATTACCAATAATGATGGAGGAATATTAAATGATCCTGTTCTTTTAAGACTAGCAGAAAATCATTTTTGGTTATCCCTTGCTGATAGTGATGTTTTATTATGGGCACAAGGAGTTGCCGTAAATTCAGGTTTAAATGTAAAAATTTGTGAACCAGATGTGTCACCATTACAATTGCAAGGTCCAACATCTCAAAAAATTATGGTTAAGCTATTTGGAGAGAGTATTAGAAAATTAAAATATTATTGGCTTAGAGAATATAATCTTGATGATATCCCGCTTATTGTTTCTAGAACTGGTTGGTCAAGTGAACTTGGATATGAAATATACTTAAAAGATAGCTCTAGAGGAAATGAATTATATGAGAAAATAATGTCTGCAGGAAAAGAACATGGTATTAAACCAGGGCATACATCCTCTATTAGAAGAATTGAAGGTGGAATGCTTTCATATCATGCAGATGCGGATATAAATACAAATCCATTTGAATTAGGACTTGATCGTTTAGTAAATTTGGAAAACAATATTAATTTTATTGGAAAAGAAGCTTTAAAAAAAATTAAGAAAGAAGGAATATTAAGAAAACAAGTGGGTATAGTTATTAATTGTAATCCATTATCTGGACCCAACACAACATTTTGGTCAATAATAAAAAATGGAAAACAAGTTGGAAAAGTGACTTCTGCAGTTTATTCGCCAAGATTAAAAAAGAATATTGCTCTTGCGATGATTCAAGTAAATTTTTCAAAAATTGGAACTGAATTAGAAGTGTTAACAAATGAAGGTAAATATACTTCTCAAATTGTTGAAAAACCTTTTTATGATCCTAAAAAGAAAATAGCTAGTAGCTAAGATTTAATATTATAACCTTTTTTAAGTAATACAGCTACAACTGTCACACAAGACATCAAAAATACAACCATTGAAATTATACTTATCCAGATATTAAAATCAGACACTCCATAAAATGCAAATCTAAGGCCATTAATTAAATAAACGACTGGATTAAAATATGTAACTGTCTGCCAAAATTCTGGTAACATATCCAGCGAATATAAGCTTCCTCCTAAAAATACCATAGGCGTTATTACAAGTGTGGGAATAATTGACATCTGTTCAAAGTTAGAACTCATTAAACCTATTAAGAAACCAAATAAAGCAAAAGTAAAAGCAACTAAAACTAATAAAAAAATCATTAATATAGGATACATAACGTTAACTTCCACAAAAAAAGTAGAGGTAATAAAAATAACAACACCCACTATAAGAGTCTTTGTTGCACCAGCGCCTACAAAAGCTAGTACAATTTCGAAAGTTGATATCGGGGCTGCTAAAATTTCATATATAGTTCCATTAAATTTGGGGAAAAATATACCAAAAGATGTGTTACTAATTGATTGAGTAAGCAAAGTAAGCATTAACAAACCTGGTACAATGTAAGATCCATAACTTATGCCATCAATATTTTCTACATATCCTCCTATAACTGAACCAAATACTATAAAATAAAGAGAAGTTGATAAAACTGGTGAAAAAAGAGACTGCATTAAAGTTCTTTTGAATCGATCCATCTCATGAAGATAAATTGCTTTAAATGCTTGATAATTAAATTTCATTATTTTCCTTAACTAAAGACACAAATATTTTTTCTAAGGTTGTTTGTTCTGTCTTTAAATCCTGTAATTTTAAATTTGCATCTTTTAAATCCTGAAGCAAGTTAGTAATACCAGTACTCTCACCTCTAATTTTATATGTATAATTTACAGACTTTTTATCTTTACCAATTTCAAGATTATATTTATCCAAACTTTGTGGAATTTCAGTAATTTCATTTTGAAGATCCACTGTAAGTTTTTTATGTCCCATTTTTTTTAATAATTCTTTTGTTTCATCTACTACAATTATTTCACCCTGATTTATAACCCCTACTCTATCGGCAATAGCCTCTGCCTCCTCAATATAATGTGTAGTGAGAATAATTGTTACTCCAGTTTTTCTTAAAGATTCAACGACCTTCCACATATCTTGACGAAGCTCAACATCTACTCCAGCTGTAGGTTCATCTAAAAATAAAATTGTTGGTTCATGTGATAATGCTTTTGCAATTAAAACTCTACGCTTCATTCCGCCAGATAATTGATTGAGTCTTAAATTTTTTTTGTCCCATAGACTTAGATCTCTTAAGACTTTTTCTATATATTTTGGATTGGGTTTTTTTCCATATAAACCTCTTGAATAAGAGACATTATTAAATACTGTTTCAAATTGTTCTAAAGTTAATTCTTGTGGAACAAGTCCAATTCTGGATCGTGTCTGTCTATAATCATCAATAATATCAAAATCATCTACAGTTACTTTTCCTGAAGATGGACGAACTATTCCACAAATAACACTTATAAGTGTTGTTTTGCCAGCACCATTAGGTCCAAGCATAGCAAAAATTTCACCTTTTTTAATTTTAAGGTTAATTTTCTTTAGGGCTTCAAATCCATTATCATAAACTTTTGATAAGTTATTTATGTTTATTTGATTGTTTGACATGGAACTATGCATATATAGGGACAATTTGTTTGATTACAATAAATTAAAATTTATTCTAAAGTATATAAATCATGAAAAAACTTTTAATTTTTGTGTTTTTTTTATTAGCAATAAATGCCAAAGCAATTGGTAAAGAAACAACTTATAAAAAAGAGTTATTTGATAAAGCTATATCAGATGGAAAAATTGTCATAGTCAGTTCATGGGTTAAATATTGCACATCATGCGCAAGTCAAATGAAAGTATTAAATAAAGCAAAGAACGATTTTGATAATATAGAATACTTTGCCTTTGATGTAACAAATAAAGAAATTGCTAAATTTTTTAACGTACAATATCAAACAACACTTTTAATTTTTAAAGATAATAAAGAGGTTTATAGAAGTATTGGTGAGACCACCAAAGAACTAATTTATGATGCTTTAAAATCCTCTATTTAAATTTAAATTTTTTTTATCTTCAAAATGATTGCAGGTAAAAAAGTTGCAACAACAAAAGATAAAAATAATAAAGATTGAACTACAAACGGTGAAAACAATTCTTTAGACAAAAATACTCCCACTAATAAACTTTTTGAAAAATCTGGAAATGGAAACATTAAAAATCCTGCAACTAAGCCAATTATAATAGAAAGATAGGCGGTTTTTTCATTTATCTTTTTATAAAAACTATAAAAAACAGTTATTACAAATGCGCAACAGAATAAATCTGCTAATAAAAATAAATACAAAATATCAAAGCCTTTAGAAGCTACACCAAAAGCAATTATTGATAGGAGAATAATAAAAAATTTAGATATTTTTAAATAATCTGTTTTTTTATCAAGTTTAAAAGTTGCTTTGCCGTCTACAATAAACAAACTTGAGATAGCATTTACTAAAGTATCTACAGTTGAAATAGTAAGTGATAAACCAAGTACAATTATCATTAAAGATAATAACTCAGTCTGATCTTTTAATAACAATGTAAAAAAACCTAAGTCAGGTCTTACATTGGAGTCTAGTGAAAATGAAACCATTCCAATAAATCCCATTAAGCAAACTATTGGTATAATTATAAAAAATGAGATGATTAGACTTGATTTTAATGTTTTGTAATCTTTTGCGGCATATACGCGTTGCCAATTTCCTTGATGAAATAAATTGGTTGCTGCAACAGCAATAAAAAAAGTTAATCCAGCTGTGTAACTTGGAATATATGATGAGCTTAAAAGTTGAGGATTTTTATTCTCAATAAATTCAAAAGAAAAATTATTTTCAGTTGATGAACTAATGATAGTGATTAAAATCAACAAAAGTACTCCCATAACTACCATTTGAATATTATCAGTAAATATTGATGCTCTTAATCCACCATAAAGCGTATATGCCAAGGTTGATATTAATACAATTAGTGCTGTAATCCAAAGTTCTGTTCCTGATAAATAATTGATTAAAACTGCTACAGCAGTCACTTCTGCACAAAGAAAAATAAACATATAAAATATTGTCATTAATAAAATCAATTTAAATAAACTCTTTCCAAATTTTTTTCTCATAAATTGAATTAAAGAAGATCCTTTAGGAAAATCATTTCTAATTTTTTTACCTAAAAAGATTAAAAATATCATTGGGAATGCTGTTCCTAGTGCGTATCCAATAACAGCACCAATGCCGCCCCACGTGGCAGCTGCAACAGGACCAAATAATATCCATGCACCTAAGGCTGATGCAACTAAACTAGTTGTAAGAGAAAACAAATCTATTTTTCTATTTGCAGTTAAGTAATTGTTAATACCTTGAAATTTTCTTGAGTGATAAAGACCTAATGCAGCAAATATCAAACTTATTGTAATAACTAATGTTAGCGATGTTGATTGACTTAAAAAATATATTTTATCCATTTTATCCCTTTCTGAATTACCGGACAGGTTCTTAGGGTTTAATCTCAGTCTGTTAAGACACCCCTATCAGTAATTCTTACAATGAATTGAAAGATATAGCTAGTTAATTAAACTTAATCTTAATTAAATTTTTTAAATATTATTTTTGACTCTTATGATTCATTATTTCAATCATACATTGTGTTGCATACTTTCTCCATTCAGAAGAGTTTTTGTTTTTTAGACTATTTAAATGATCACGATTACTTTGAATATCATCTTTATGTTTTAGCTTATCTGCACCATTTAAATTTTTTTCCATATTAGACAAATTAGTCTCCATTGCTTTTATCCATTCTTTTCCAAGTTCAATACATTTTTGATCATCTTTTTCATCACAGATCTGTTTAAAAAAATTCAATATAACATCGTCAGTATTTACTGAAGTGTTCATTTACTATTGTTTGCAGGTTCCAATTGAGTCAGGACCACAAGTCTGTCCATTTGTCCATGTTGCACCAATTAAATTTGCACCATCAAAATTTGCATTAGTTATATTTGATGATGTAAAATTAGCTTCCATTAGATTAGAATTTTGAAAATTAGCTTCAATTAAAGTTGCTCCCATAAAATCAACTCTTGTTAGGTTAGCATTAGTAAAGTTTGTTTTTTCAAAATTTGCACCAATGCTAATTGTCTCATACAGATTAGCTCTTACAAAAGTTGACTCGGGAAAAGTCCCAAAGGACAAATTTGAATTCATCATTATACTTTTGTCAAAGTTTACCTGTACAAAACTTGCAAAAGATAAATTGGAATTAGGAAGATAACTACCTTGAAGATCTTGTGCATCTGAAAATCTGCATTTTGAGTAATCTACCCCATCTGTCAATGGATCATCACAAGCAGCGTGAGAGCTTGATACAAAAAGAAAACTAAACAAAATTAGAAATAAAAATTTTTTCATAACAAAAATTAACAAAAAAAATATGTCAAAACAATGAAGGTTTGAAATTTTAGAGATAATTTTACAATATAATTTATTGATATTTTGAAGTATAAAACGCAACCTATGAAAGAATATAATATTGCATCAATACCTGGAGATGGAATAGGAAAAGAAGTATTACCTGAAGGCTTAAAAGTTTTAAAAGATACTGCTTTAAAACATCAATTTAAAATAAATTTTACTGAATATGATTTTGCTTCTTGTGATTATTATGAAAAGCATGGGAAAATGCTTCCGGATGATTGGAAAGAGAAATTAAGTAAATATGATGCAATATTTTTTGGAGCAGTTGGTATGCCGGAAAGAGTTCCAGATCATATATCTTTATGGGGATCTTTACTTCAATTTCGAAGAGAGTTTGATCAATATATTAATCTTAGACCTGTAAAACTTTTCCCAGGTATTAATCCTCCTTTAGCCAATAAAAAGCCTGGTGATATAGATATGCTTATAGTTAGAGAAAATACTGAAGGAGAATATTCTTCTGTAGGTGGTAGAATGTTTAAAAATACTGAACGTGAAATAGCTATTCAAGAAACTATAATGTCAGCACACGGAATAGACAGAGTGCAAAAATTTGCATTTGAATTAGCAAAACAACGAAAAAGAAAAAAATTAACTAATGCAACAAAATCAAATGGAATTTCAATTACTATGCCTTTTTGGGATGAGCGATTTAATGAAATGAAAAAAAACTATCCTGAAATTGAGACAAATCAGTTTCACATAGATATTTTGGTTGCTCGATTTGTCCTTAATCCAGAATGGTTTGATGTAGTAGTAGCATCGAATTTATTTGGAGATATTCTTTCAGACTTAGGACCTGCTTGTACAGGAACAATTGGAATTGCTCCCTCTGGAAATATTAATCCAGAAAATAAATTTCCATCTTTATTTGAACCAGTTCACGGTTCTGCCCCTGATATTGCAGGAAAAGGAATTGCAAATCCTGTAGGACAAATTTGGTCTGGAGCAATGATGCTAGATTATTTAGGAGAAAAAGAAGCTTCTAATTCAATAGTTGAAGCAATTGAAAAATCTTTAAGCGATAAAAATAACAGAACTAAAGATTTAGGTGGGGATGCTGATACTGTTAAATCTTCTAATTCGATTTTAGCTAATCTTTAAATTTTAATTTTTTTTCCAGTTTTTGCACTTTTGGTTATAGCAGCAAAAATTTTGAGAGAAATTAAGCCATCGTTACCATTTACTTTTGGTTTAGCTTTTTTTGCAACGACATCAGCAAAATGATTAATTTGATTTACCAATGTATTGTCATCTTTTTTATTTTTATCTTCATTAACAAAAATCTTATTCCACCAACTTCGTTCTTTTTTATAGAACCAATATTTAAGATTAGGAAACTGTAAAGAACCCTTGGTACCACCAATCATATATGCAGATTGATTAGTAATTGGGTATGCAGGATTTTCTCCTGCTGTTAGCTCATAACTCCAAGGTGCAACAATTGTATCTGACAAATTTAGTGAACAAAGCACTCCTGAATTAAAGATCAAACTTATTGTAGCTGTGTCCTCTACTTGAAATTTTCTAGTTTTATTTGTTGTAAATGCTTGAACATATTTTATTGAACCCAATAAATAACAAATCATATCAATGTCATGAACTAAATTTATACCTAAAGGCCCACCACCTTTAGTAACTCTCCATTTCTCTCTGTAATACTTTTTGTGTTTATACAGCCAACATAAAACGTTTGCAGATACAATGTTGCCTAATTTGCCTTTGTTTATAATATCTTTTACTTTAGAGACTATTGAATTGTGTCTACGATGATACCCAATCAGCAATGGAGTTTTGTTCTTATTGGCACTACTAATAATTTTTTTTGCAGATTGAATGTTATCTGAAATAGGTTTTTCTAACAAAACAGGTATTTTGTTTTTTAAAAAACTTACAGTATGTTTTTCATGCAATTGATTAGGGGTAGCAACTATTACAGCATCAAGTTTTTTTGAATTTAAAAGCTCTGATACATCTGAATACAATGGAATTTTATATTTTTTTGATAAATTTTTAGCATTATTGCTAATATCTACTATTGAATGAAGGTTTGCTTTCTTTGATTTTTGAATAGCTTTAATGTGTTGTAAACCCATTAATCCCGTTCCAACTATTGAAATATTAATTTTTTTATTCATAAATTAATTAATTTTAATTTTTGTAAAACATGTATACCTTTTATTAGGTTTAATTAAAGTGCTCGGAAAATTCTTTTTATTAGGAGCATCTGGAAAATATTGTGTTTCTAAACAAATACCTTGGTAAGGAAATAATTTTTTTTTATAATTTAGATTTTGTGCTGAATAAAGTTGAACACCAGGTAAATTTGAAAAAAAATCAACTTGAATATTATTATTTTTTAAAGTTCCAACTAAATTTCTAGTATTTTTCTTTACAACAAATGTAGTATCGAAACCTTTAAATTTAATATTAACTTTTTTATATTTAAAATAATTTAATTTTTTACCTATATTTTCAAAATTTAAAAAATCATAAATTGAATTTTTGACATTTTTAAACCTTCCTGTTGGTATTAAATTTTTGTTTATTTGGAGATATTTATATGAATTTAATCTTAACTCATGATTATAAATCATTTTTTTTTTATTTTTTTCTAAATTCCAATAACTATGATTTGTTAAGTTTACATGAGTACTTTTATTAGATTTATATTCATACTTTATTATTAAAAAATTATTTTTAATTTGATAAATACAATTAATGACTAAATCTCCAGGGAAACCTTGATCGTTATCTCTTGAATGAAGTTGATATACTATTTTATCTTTTGTTTGACCTATTTTTTTCCATGGTAGAATAGAGAAACCAACTTTTCCACCATGAAGAATATTTTTTCCCTCATTTGTATTTAAATTAAATTTTTTATTACTTATCTTAAACTTTGAATTAGAAATTCTACCTGCATACCTCCCGCAAGTTGATCCTACATTTGCATGTTTATATCTGTAGTTTTCTTTTGATCCTAAATTTAGAATTAAATTTATTTTCTTTTTCCTGTGATAAACTTCAAAAAGACTAGCGCCATAATTAAGAGTTTTAACTCTCAGAAATTTATTTTGAATTATAGAACTTTCAACTTTCACCTAGATCAAGTTATACCACCATCAACAATAAAGCTCTGTTTTGTACATCCAGAAGATTGATCAGATGCTAAAAACAGTACTAATTGAGCCACATCATTGGGTTTTAACTGTCTTTTAAGTGCTTGGCTGTCCAAGATAAGCTTTTTATATTTTGGAGTTAACCAATGTTTAATTTGTCGTTCAGTTGCAATGGATCCAGGTACAACTGAATTTGTTCGTATATTATATTTTCCATACTCTTGAGCAAAAGATCTGGTTAAACCTACTACCGCAGATTTTGCTGTCTCATAGACAACTTTATCACCCTCGCCTAGCATCCAGGATACTGAACTTAAATTTACAATTGAACCGGATTTCATTTTTTTCATAGCTTTAACAACTGATTTTGCCGCAAAAAAATAATGTTTTAAATTTATTGCCATTCTATTTTCCCAATACTTTTCATCAACCTGATCAGTTGTATGCCTATCATCATTAGCTGCATTATTGATTAAAGCATGAATTGGTCCTTTTGTAGAAATAATTTTTTTAATGATTTTTTCTAATCTATTTATATCTAATAAATTACACTCAATAAAGGTTGGCGCTCTAAATTTATTTTTTTTAATTTTATTTAATAGTTTTTTTGTTTCTTTTAAATCTATATCAACAAAATAAACTTCACTTCCTTGCTCACAAAAATGTTCAACTATTGCAGCTCCAATACCAGATCCACCTCCGGTTATAAATACTCTTTTATTTTTTAAATCTTCATATTTGACTTTCATATTTATATTCTTTCTTCTGTCTGTTCATCAAACAAAGAAACTTGAGTTAAATCAAAATACAAATTTGTATCTTTTGATAGTTCAATTTTAATTGTAGATGGAAACTTTGCTAGTACCTCTTGATTAGCAAAATTAAAAGTCATGATTTGCTCATGACCTATGTATTCACTTAAATCAGCTCTTAACTTTATCTCAAAATCATTATCACTAGATCTTTTGAAAAATATGTGTTCTGGTCGTAAACCAAAAACCACTTCTTTGTTATCTTGACTTGATTTTTCTTTAAAATCATATCCATTAATTGGAATCTCAAGATTTGATCCCCTAGCAACAAATGAAATTTTATCTGAACTTTGTTTAAGATTACCTTTAATAAGGTTCATAGAAGGTGAGCCAATGAAGTCTGCTACAAAAGTATTGCTAGGTTTGTTATAAATATTTTCTGGTGTATCATTTTGTTGTATTACACCATGATTCATAATTGCAATATTTGTACCTAAACTCATAGCTTCGGTTTGATCGTGAGTTACATAAACAACTGTGGTTTTAAGTTGTTGATGAAGTTTTTTAATTTCCCTTCTCATCTCAACTCTTAATTTTGCATCTAAATTTGACAAAGGTTCATCAAATAAAAAAATTCTTGGTTCTCTAACCAAAGCTCTACCAATTGCTACACGCTGTCTTTGACCGCCAGATAATTGTGATGGTTTTCTTTCTAACAAGGCATCTACTTGTAAAAATTTTGATACTTTTTCTAATTGTTCCTCTATTTTTTCTTTAGATACCTTTGCTTGTTTTAGACCAAAAATCATATTTTCACGAACATTCATTGATGGATACAAAGCATATGACTGAAAAACCATTGCAATGTTTCGGTCTTTTGGCTCTACTTTGCTTACATTATAATCATCAATAAAAACATTTCCTTCATTTATTGTTTCTAAACCTGCAATAATATTTAATAATGTTGATTTTCCACAACCAGATGGTCCCAAAAGAACCAAAAAGTTTCCTTCATCTATTTCTAAATTAATCTTTCTTAACACTTCCGTTGAACCAAAGTTTTTTGACAATTCCTCAATTTTTAATGTTTTCATTCTTATCCTTTCACTGCACCTGAAGTTAATCCTCTAATAAAATATTTACCCGCCAAAACATAAACAATAAGTGTTGGGATGCCCGCTATAATAGCTGAAGCCATATCTACATTATATTCTTTAACACTAGTGCTTGATAAAACCATATTATTTAACGCAACCTGAATTGGTGCAGCTTCTCCAAATGAAAAAGTTGATCCAAATAAAAAGTCATTCCATATTTGGGTAAATTGCCAAATAACTGTTACTACAATAATTGGTGCTGATATAGGAAGTAAAATTTTAAAAAATATTTTAAAGAAACCAGCCCCATCTATTCTTGCAGCCTTAACTAATTCAGTTGGAACTGAAATATAATAGTTTCTAAAAAATAAAGTTGTAAATGGAATTCCATAAACAGTGTGAACTAAAACAAGTCCTATTACAGAATTTGATATTCCTAATACTCCAAGTGTTCTAGCCATTGGTAGCAAAATTGCCTGAAACGGTATAAAACATCCAAATAACAGAAAAAGAAACACCCATTGATCTCCTCTAAATCTCCATTTTGTTAAAACATAACCAGTCATTGCTCCTATGAATGTAGAAAAAAATACTGCTGGTACTACCATCTTAATTGAATTCCAAAAATATGGTCTTAAAAAAGTATCTCCTGCCCCATAACCTCTTCCACCCCAAGCAACTAACCATGAATCAAAATTTAAGGAACTTGGCCAAGTAAGAAGTGTACCTTGTCGTATTTCCTCCATTGTCTTTAAAGAAGTTACAACCATCACATACAATGGAAAAATAAAGTAAGATGCAAAAACAATTAAAATAAAATACAAAAACCACCTTAAAAACATATTTGTATATTTAGATTTTTGTTCTAGTTGCTTGTAAGAAGATGATTGAAAGTTATCTTGCATTCTCTCTCCTTAATTCAGAATATAAATATGGAATAATTACTGCTGCAACTGCCATAAACATCATCATCGCACTAGCTGCTGATAATCCCACTTGACTTTTGTGAAATGCAGCTTGCGTCATAAATAAAGCTGGCATTGTAGTTGAAATACCAGGCCCACCTTGTGTTAAAGCAACAATTAAATCGTAACTTTTGATTGATATGTGAACTAAAATGACAAAACTTGTAAAAAATACTGGTCTCATCATTGGAAGAAGTATTTTCCAATAAACTGTAAATAAACCTGCTCCATCAATTTTAGCTGCTTTAACAATTTCATCCTCAACTGATCTTAAACCTGCTAAAAATAATGCCATCACAAATCCGGCAGATTGCCATACTCCAGCTATAACAATTGTATAAATAGCCATTTCTCGATTAACCAACCAATCAAAAGTAAAATTTTCAAATCCCCAATCTACAAACATTTTTTGAAGACCTAAGCTTGGATTTAAAATCCATTTCCAAGCTGTTCCAGTAACAATAAATGAAAGTGCCATTGGATATAAATAAATTGTTCTTAAAACCCCCTCGGCTCTAATTTTTTGGTCAAGAAAAATTGCAAGAATAATTCCAATTACAATACAAAAAATCAAAAATAGTGCTGTAAAAACTAGTAAATTTTCTACTGAAATCAGCCATTTACGAGAAGCCCACAACTTAACATACTGACCAACGCCCCATAATTCATACTTTGGTAAAATTTTAGAATTCGTAAAAGATATATATAAAGTCCAAAGCACAAAACCATAAACAAACCATCCTATTAAACCAACAGCTGGTGCCATTACAACTTTAGGTAAATTTTTTTCTAACCACTTGAACATTATAAATATTTTTTAGGTTTGATTTAAAAAAAGGCCACTTAGTTAAAAGTGGCCTTTTAATTTTTTATAAACTACATATTAGCTAAAACTGAGTCAGCTAATGCATTAGCAGCGTCTACTGAAGACATATCAGAGTTAAAGTGCTCTGTGATGATATCTTGTAGTGCAGCTTTCATAGTATTACCTTGAGCCATACCATGAGCAAAACTTGGAACTAGTCCACCTTTTGCACCTGCAGTTTTAATGTCTGCATTAGATGTTTTTGCACATTTATCAAATTCATCCATTGATACGTCTAGACGAGCTGGGATAGAACCTTTGTATAGGTTGAAAACTTTTTGGAAGTTTTTACCCATCATAAGCTTAGCTAACAACTTTTGGCCAGCTTGTTTATCTGGATCGCTAGATTTGTAAAAGATAAAACTATCTACGTTATATAAGTATCCATTGTTTGATGGAGTAGCAGCACAGTAGTAATCTACACCTGGAACTTTTCCAGCAGCTGTAAATTCTCCTTTCGCCCAGTCACCCATAATTTGAAAACCAGCTTTACCTTCGATAACCATACCAGTAGCAACGTTCCAGTCTCTTCCTGGGCTACCTTCGTCAGTAAAACCTTGAAGTTTTCTCATTTGATCAAAAACTTTTACTGTTGTTTCACTTCTTAAACAACTTTCTTTAAGATCTACATAACAATTTTTGTAATAATTATTTCCACCGATACCCATAGCAACTGCTTCAAATACTGTAGCATCTTGCCAAGCTTGTCCGCCGTGTGCAAATGGAATTATACCAGCAGATTGTAATTTTTCAGCAGCAGCATTTAATTCATCCCAAGTAGTTGGAACTGAAATACCGTTTGCATCAAATACAGCTTTGTTTGCCCACATCCAGTCAATTCTATGAATGTTTACTGGAGCAGCACAATAAGGTCCGCTGTTATTTTCACATTTGTGAATAGCTGCAATCATTGGATCTAATAAATTATCCCAACCTTCTGATTTAGCAATTTCATCTATATTATATGGTGCTACAACGCCTTCTTGGTCATACTCTTGAATTGTAGGTCCTTTAATTTGAGATGCAGATGGAGGATCTCCAGCAACGATTCTTGCTTTTAATGCAACGTTAGCAGCGTCTCCACCACCACCTGTTACAGGCATGTCCATCCATTCACCGCCGTTTGCAGCGAAATCATCTTTTAAAACTTTAAGTGCAGCAGCCTCTCCACCAGACGTCCACCAGTGCAAAACCTCGATTTTAGGTCCTGCAATTGATGAAGTAGATGTGAACGCTAATGTAATTAAAGCTATCATTAGTTTTTTCATATCTTCTCTCTCTCTTTTATTTAGTTAACTATTTTTTAAAAAAACAAACTATAAGTAGAATAGACCAATTGATAACTAAAAAAATTAATTACAACTATTAGTTGATATCTTATTTTTTCTTTTATTTTGCTTATTTTTTTTAGTTATGAAAAAAATTTTTTTTTTTAATTCAATTATTAGTTGAAGTTCTAATATGTCGCGCTTCTTCCTAATCTTGCGGCACCACGAACGCCACTAGCATCACCAAATCTTGGTTTTAAAAAAACTCCTTCATATTCTCTTCCTATTACAAATTTTCTAACCAATGAATCTACTTCGTGTAAAAAATCTATTTCGTTTGAAACGCCACCACCAAATACAAATGCATCAGGATCTAAAATATTTATAATGCTTGAAAGAGACATTGCTAAATTAACTTTAAAATCATCGATAAATCTTTCTGCATCTAAATCATGTTTTCTATTTAATTCAAAAATTTCATTTGTTTTTAAATTTTTTCCATAAAGTTTCTTAAATCTTTTTGCTAAACTTAAACCAGATAAAAAACTTTCAATCTCTGCTTCCCTTGCATTACTTGAGTCAAAATTTTCTTTCTTAGCTGCAAAATATGGAATTTGGTTGTGTCCCCATTCCCCTGCTACTCCATTCGAGCCGGTAATAATTTTTTTGTCTATTACCAAACCACCTCCAACTCCAGAACCTAATATAATTCCATAAACGATTTTATAATGTTTTCCAGCTCCATCCATTGCTTCAGATAAAGCAAAACAATTTGCATCATTTTCACAAAACACTTCTTTTCCAAGAGCTTTACGTAGATCACTTTGAAATGGTTTTTTTTCTAACCAAGTTATATTTGGAGCATTTTTTACTAATCCTGTTTGAGGTGAATGAATTCCTGGATGACAAACACCAATAGGAAGTTCTCTTTTAAATTCTTGTTCTAATTGTCTATGGATATCTCTTATCGCAGTTATAATTTGAGTATACTCTTTTGGACAAGATATTCTTGATCTGTGCTTTTCATTTCCATTATCTTCAAGTACAACACTCTCAATTTTAGTCGCACCTACATCAATACCTACTTGCATAACTAATACGTAGCTCTACCACCACTTAAATCAAAAACTGCTGCAGTTGAAAAAGAATTTTCTTCACTCGCTAACCAAGTTACTAATGAAGCTAATTCTTCAACTTTTGCAAACTTATTTCGTGGAATTTTAGAGAGCATATAATTGATATGTTCTTCGGTCATTTGATCAAATATTCTAGTTTTTGCAGCTGCAGGTGTTACGCAGTTTACAGCTATATTTTTTTGCGCAAGTTCTTTACCTAAAGATTTTGTTAAACCAATTACGCCTGCTTTAGAGCTGCTATATGCACTTGCATTTGGATTTCCTTCTTTTCCAGCAATAGATGCAATATTAACTATTCTTCCATAGTCATTTTTTAACATAAATGGAACAACAGCCTTACAACAATAAAAAACAGAATTTAAATTTAAATTCATTACTTTTTTCCATTCTTCTAAAGGATATTCAGCTACAGTGGTATTCATACCTGCAATACCTGCGTTGTTAACAAAAATATCTATTTTTCCATGTTTTTTTTCTACTTCCTCTAAATTTTTATTTACTATTTCAAAATTAGTTACGTCTACGGCCTGATGACTTAAATGTTCTGATTTAATTTTCTCAATCGCTTCTTTAGCAGCATTTTCGTCAATATCCCAAATAACAACTTTAGCACCTGCTTGGATAAATCTTTCAGTTATTGCTAAACCAAATCCCTGGGCTCCGCCAGTAACAACTGCCACTCGGTTATTTAGATCATAATTAATCATAATTTCTTTTTAATTTTTCTTGATCTTATTAAAGGAAAAGCCAAAGCAATTAAAGACAAAATAAAAAATGTTAATACAATTGGTCTTGTAAAAAACATCAACCAATTACCATCAAATATAACCAGGGATTGTCTTAGAGTTCCTTCAACTAACTCACCCAGAATTAATCCAATAATAACTGGAACAACTGAAAAACCATATCTTCTCATAAAAAAACCTAGCACTCCAAAAAATAACATTATCCAAACATCAATTATAGATTGATTTAAAGAATAAGTTCCACATACTGAAACTGCAAATATCATTGGCCATAAAATTTTGTTTGGAACTAAAGTTATTCTTGCAAATATTTTTGCTCCAAAAAATCCAAAAATAAAAAAGAGAATATTGGCAATCAACATAGCTCCAAAAATTCCATATAAGAAATCTGGTTGTTCTCTAAATAAATCTGGGCCAGGTCTAACACCATGAATAATTAATCCAGTGAGAATAACTGCTGTTGTTGCGCTACCAGGGATGCCAAGTGCTAAAGTTGGAACCATTGCGCCTCCTGTTGCGGCATTATTTGCTGCTTCGGCACCTGCTATACCTTCTATTGATCCTTTCCCAAATTCCTCTGGATTTTTTGAAAATCTTTTAGCTTCGGAATAACCAATTAAAGATGCCACCGTCCCTCCTTCCGCCGGTAGAACTCCAATAAAAGACCCTATACCTGAAGATCTAAGAATTGTTTTCCAAGTTTTTTTATAATCATCTATTGATGGAAGTCTAACAGCTTTTAGAGCAACTCTTTTAAATACTTGATTTAACAAAGTTGATTGAGTTAACATTTCGCTAATTGCAAATAAACCAACTACAACAGGAATAAACCCAATACCTACTGAAAGTTCATTTATTCCATATGTAAATCTATCTATCGATGTCATAAAATCTTTACCAATAGTAGAAATTAAAATTCCAAATGCTCCGGCAATTAAATTTTTAATAGGACTACCTTCACCTATAGAGGCTAGCATGGTTAATCCAAAAATTGCTAAAGCAAAATACTCTGGTTGTCCAAATTCATAAGCTAGTTGAGCGAGCAAAGGAGCAAAAAAAACTAATATAATAACACTAAATATTCCACCGACAGTACTTGAAACAGTAGCCATCCCTAATGCTCTACCTGCCTCACCTTTTTGAGCTAATGGATAACCATCTAAACAAGTTGCTGCAGCAGCCGGTGTTCCAGGTGTATTAATTAGAATAGCTGTAATCGCACCCCCATAAGTTCCCGCACAATAGATCGAAGTTAGTAAAACAATTGCTGAAAGTGGATCTAAAGTCATTGTAAAAGGTAAAATTAATGCACCACCTGTAGTTGGACCTAAACCTGGCAAAACTCCTAAAATCAAACCAAATAATGTTCCAAAAAATAAAACTAACAAAAGTTTAGAACTAAACAATGGAGCCATCATTAAAAGTAAGTTTTCCATTTTATACTTGATAGTAAATATTTGTGATTATTCCTGGAGGAAATCTTAAGCCTAAAATTGTCTCAAAAAAAATAAATACTATGATTGGAAAAATTATACTTACCAATAGCAAATAAAATATCCTTTTTTCACCCCAACAATATGAAACAAAAATAGATAATAAAGATATTGCTAAAAAAAAATCTAATGTTTTTGATATAATAATAAAAATTAAAAAACTCATTAGTGTTAAAAAAAAAGGTTTCGGCAATTTTTTTTCAATTTTCCAGGGTTTTTTAATAGATAAATAATAGATTAATAAAGTTAAACTTATTATTAAAACTAATAAAGCTTTTGGAAAAGTTGCAGGTTGAATACCTCTGTTTAAAATTGGAGGAACAATGTCAAAAGAAAAAGTGCTTATTAATAAAACAGTTGAGATAAATATAATTACAAATGATACTTTAAATTCATCTTTAAAAAAAAAGGGCAAACTTTTGTTTGCCCTTTTAGATTTTTGTACATTTTTCATATTTAAATGTACTTTTAATTAGATTAGTTAATATAACCTAAAGCTTTAAGCTGCGCAGTCATTTCTGTAAGCATTTCTTCCATTTGCTTACCCCATTCATCCGCACCAACAACACTTGTCTCATCAAGACCAATTTCTGTTAAGAAATTTTTATAGTAGTTGTGACTCATAGCCTTCATCATTCCAGCTTCTAATTGCTTAACTCTTTCTGCTGGAGCGCCTTTTTTAGTTACGAAACCTCTAACAGTAGATAAAGAAACAGGTATACCTAATTCTTTTGCTGTTGGAGAGTCTCCAATTTTGGCCATTCTATTATTTGCTAAAACAACAGAAACACAAAGTGTTCCATCATTAATTTCTGTTAATGCTTCACCTAAGTTTAAAACACCTACGTCAATATCTCCTTTGATTAGGTTTGTTTTAATTGGCGCAACACCTTTGTAAGCAACAATAGTAGGATCTTTTAATCCACCTTTTTTAGTAAATGCAATCGCGCTCACATCATCAATACCACCAACGTGAGTTGTTCCATATTTAAGTGATTTTGATTTTTGAGTACTAATAAATTTCTTAGCATCTTTGATATCCGCTTTACAATTTACAACAAATAATTGAGGATCATCAGTTCCTCTTGCTAGTGGTTGCATGTCACTAATTTTAACTTTTGTTTTGCCTAATGCCATTGATACAGCATGACCAGTAGTCCAAGTTAAAGTATGTTGGCCGTCAGCAGGTAAGCTCATCATATAGTCCATAGATACAGCTCCTCCACCACCTTTTTTGTTAACTAGTTGCATATCTTGTTTTAGAACTCTACGAGCTCTTAAAAGCATCATTCTAGTAGTTACATCAGTACCTCCACCGAAACCGGCATGAGTAATTGCTTGTATAGCACCATCTGCTCTTGCAGAAGTAGTAAGCATTGGTAACGCTATAACAAAGAATTCAGTCACCAGAAACGCAGCGGCTAAGAATAATTTAAAACTTTTTTTCATTATTTTCCTCTTTTGTTAATTTATATTTAATAATTTAAACATAATCTGCTACAAAACGTAAAGAAAAAAATGACACAAAATAAATCTAACATTGCTATACTTCTTGGTGATCCTGCTGGGATTGGACCAGAATTGATTTCAAAACTTCTAGATAATGAGATGACAAAAAAAGCAAACATTGTCATCATTGGTGAAAAACAAGTATTTGAAAATGGAAATAAGATTACTGGTATTTCCCATAATCTAGATATTGTAGAAAAGTTTGATGAAATTGATTTTAATAAATCAGATAAATTCTTATTAGATATTTCTAAAGGTAAAAATCACAAATATACATTAGCGGAACCATCAAAAGAATCTGGTGAAAGCGTATTGGAAGCTTTAGATTTAGCCTTAACTCTTGCTAAGGAAAAAAAAATAGATGCTATTAATTTTGCACCAATGAATAAAACAAGTTTAAAACTTGGAGGAAATAAACATTCAGATGAATTGCAGTTAATGGCTGAAAAACTTGAAGTAAATAGTTTTTGTTGTGAGTTTAATGTCATAGATAATTTTTGGACAGCAAGGGTGACCTCTCATATTCCAATTAAAGAAGTTGCTCAACATATTACTAAAGAAAATATTATGAAGCCTATAAAATTAATTAATGATGTTATGGAGTTAAATGGAGTAAAAAACCCTAGAATTGCTATTCAAGCTCTAAATCCACATGCAGAGTTTGGGACAGAAGAAAAAGATGAAATTATTCCTGCGATTGAAGAAGCAAAAAAACTTGGTTACAATGTTGATGGTCCATTGCCGTGCGATACATCTTTTGTCGTAGCCTACAAAAATAAAAATCATGATTGTATGGTCGGTATGTATCATGATGCATTACAATCAGGACTAAAAGCATTTGGTTTTGATAGAGGTGTTACAGTCCAAGGTGGACTAACTGTACCAGTAACCACAACAGCACATGGCTCAGCTTTTGCTATTGCTGGTAAAAATGAAGCAAATTTAGATCCAATTTTAAATTCATTTAAAATTGCATTATCAATGTCAGAAAATAAAAAAAACTAAATTAATCCACCGTCCACTGTAAAATTTTGTTTTGTACATCCTGAGGAAACATCTGATGCTAAGAATAAAACCATTTTTGAAACATCATCAGGTAATAGTTGTTTTTTTAAAGCCTGATTTCTTAATATTTCTTTTTTAAATTTTGGATTAAGCCACAACTTGGATTGTCTATCTGTTGCAATTGAACCAGGTGCAATTGAGTTAATTCTAATATTATGTTTTCCTAAATCTCTTGCTAAAGATCTTGTTAATCCATGAATTCCTGCTTTTGCAGTACTGTATGCCGGGAACATTACTGCACCTCTGACCCAACTGACAGATCCTAAATTTATTATTGATCCACCTTTGTTTTTTACCATGCTTTTTTTGACTGTTTGAATAGCAAACAAATAATGCTTTAGGTTAATTGACATTCTATCATCCCAATATTTTTCAGTAATATGCTCCAAACTATGTCTTTGATCATTTGATGCATTATTAACCAATATATCAATTGGGCCTTTTTTCTTAATAATGCTAAGTATAGATGATTTATATTTTTTAATATTTTTAATATTACACTCTATAAAAGTAGGAATTTTGATATTTTTTTTTTTGATTCTTTTAAGTGTTTTTTGAGCTAGTTTTTTATTTATATCAAAAAAATAGACCTCCACACCTTGCTCACATAAATGTTCAACAATAGACGATCCAATACCTGATGCTCCACCTGAGACTAGTGCTCGTTTTTTTTTTAGATCAAAATATTCAGTTTTCATTTTTTGAATAATATTAATAATTTTTTAAATCTTCTAAAGATGGCATTGAGGCTGCAGCACCTTGCTTAGTAGTTGAAATTGCTGCAACTTTATTTGCAAAAGTAAGTGCTTCTTTTATATCTAAATCTTTTGACAACCCTACAGCTAATGCACCGTTGAAAGCATCACCTGCACCCGTTGTATCTAGAACTGGCTCTCTAAGTTTAAATGCGTTAATGAAAAAACTTTCTTTTTCATTTGCAAAATAACATCCCTTTTCTCCTAAAGTCATAACTACATTTTTAATACCTTTTTTTAAAAACTCCTCAGAAGCACTTTTGATATCTTTTTTGCTTTCAATTTTTTTATTTAAATAAAATTCTGCCTCAGTTTCATTAGGTGTAAAAAAATCTATTAATTTAAAATCATTATCGTCAATTTTACATGCAGGAGCTGGATTTAATATTGTAGCTAATCCCTTTTCTTTAGCTTTTTTTAATGCATGGCTAGTAACCTTATAAGGTGTTTCTAATTGTGTTAAAAATATTTCTGAGACTTCAATAAAATTTAAATTACTATCAATATCATCATTGGTTAATGTTCCTGCTGCACCAGGTATTATATTTATTGCGTTATCACCCGTTTTTTCATTAACCATTATTCCTGCAACTCCAGTTGAGTGATTTTCATCTTGAATAATACAAGCAGTATGCATTCCTAAGTCACGGTATAAAGCTAATGCCATCTCACCATTTTTGTCTTTACCAATTTTTGTTATAAAGTTTACGCTTCCATCGAGTTTGGCTGCTGCTATTGCTTGATTTGATCCTTTTCCTCCTGGCCCAATAATATGCTGTGAGCCCAAAACAGTTTGTCCTTTTTCAGGGATAGTATTAGATATAAAACAAAGATCTGCAACAAATACACCAAAAACTGAAATAGCTTTCATTTTTATGTCCAGACGTTTCCGTCAGGTAAAATAACTCCCTTGGTTAGTATAAAACAACCAAATGGTCTGGCATCTGTGGTGGTAACAATACAATAAGCTTTCTTAGCCTCTTTATAAAATTCGTGTCTTGAAATTGATCCTACATTCCAACTTTCACCTGAGGTTTTTTTTACAACTTCAATAAATTCCTTATGTGTTTCAGTTAACTCCTCAGGTTTATCATCTACTTCCATTCTTAAAGCTGGAGACCCTCCTTTTGAATTAATAAAACTATCAAGTGGAAAAACCGAAAGTATAGCGGAGGCCGCTTCTTTTATACCAACCCCATCTAATCTTATTACTTTATTGTTTGTGGTATTTGCAGGAAAATTAGCATCAGCTAATATTAATTTTTCTCCATGGCCCATGGATCTTAAATGAAAAAGTAAATCAGGGCTTAATACTGGATCAATTTTAATAAGCATAAATTATTATATTACATAAAAAAAAAGGGTGGAATTAAATTCCACCCTTTTTTTTAAATTATATATCTATCGATTATTTAAAATCGTTAGCGTTTTCTTTTGTTACTAATTGTGTTCCTGTATCAATATTTATATCAATACTTCCACCATTAGCTAACTCAAGTGCATATTTAACTCCATAAGCACCCATGTTGTATGAAAACTGAGCAATTGTAGCTGTCATACCACCCGCTAAAATACTTTTAGCAGCATCTGGAGTAGCATCAAACCCAACTACAACTACATCATTCATATCAGCATCTTTTAAAGCTTGCATAGCGCCTAATCCCATGTTGTCATTTGATGCAAATATAGCTTTAATATTTGGATTTTTTAAAATGATTGACTCTGTTACAGATCTTCCTTTTGCTGTATCCCATTCTGCGGTTTGTGTAGCTACAAGATTTAGACCACAATCTTTAAGTCCCTGAACTGCTCCGTCTCTTCTAAGTAAAGCAGTAGACTGAGACTCAATTCCAGTTAAAACTGCAACGTCAGCACCCTTTGGAGTTTTGTCACAAATAAATTTAGCAGCTAATGCAGCACCATTTTTATTATTTGTTCCAATAAAAGTTACACCTTCATTAATTCCTTTAGTATCAACGAATACTACTGGAACTCCACTTTTGATAGCATCATCAACTATTGGAGCGAAAGCATTTGGATCTCCTGGTGCAAGAGCTATTGCATCAACACCTTTTGCAAGCTGATCTTCAACCTGGTTAATTTGAGCTTGAACATCACCCTCTTGTGGTGGTGCAACTAAAACTAGATCAACTCCTAATTTTGCAGCTTCTTCTTTAGCTCCTTTTTCTACTGATGCCCAAAAAGGATTTCCTGATCCTGGACCTTTAATGCTGAACAATATTCTTTTTCCTGCGTTAGCACTTGTAGAAATACTTGCTAAAACAAAGACAGCTGTAATAAATACACTAATTATTTTTGTTAAGTTTTTCATTTATTATTTCCCTATTTAGTTTTTAAAAAATAAATTTAATATAATTTTTGATTAAAATTCAATACCTTATAATAGTTCTAAGAATCGCTATTAAATCAACTACAGCGTGTAATTATTTTCTTGTACTTAGGTCTCTTCTTAATACATCTATATAAACTGCTAAAACAATAATTGAACCGATTAAAACTTGTTGCCAAAAAGAACTAACATCCATTAAATTTAGACCATTTCTTAATATTCCCATTATCATCACGCCTGCAAAAACTCCTAGCACAGTTCCTCTTCCACCAAAAAAACTTGCTCCACCAATTATACATGCTGCTATTGCGTCAAGTTCTGATTGAAGTCCAGCATTAGGATAACCCGAGTCAGCTCTACCTGCTAAAATAAGTGCTCCAATTCCAGATAAAAATCCGCATAAAGAATAAACAATTATTAAAATTTTATTAACATTTATACCTGAGGCTCTGGCTGCATTAGGGTTTCCTCCTATTGCGTATATCCATTTTCCTGTACGACTATGGTTCATAAAAACCCAAAAAATAAAATATACAACTGCAATTAAAACTAAGCTAACCGGGAGATATTGTGATTTTTCTAAACCTAACCAAGTAAGATCAATTCTACCATGACCTAAATATCTTACTTCATCTGTAAAACCACTAATTGGTGTTCCGCCTGATATCAGGTTTCCTGTTCCTCTAAAGATATATAATGTCCCTAAAGTCATAATAAATGGATGGGGCATTCTTAAAAACGTGATGCCTGCACCATTAATTAATCCACATAAAAATCCAGCAATTAAAGGTGTCATGACAACTATGAACCAAGGCGCTCCTGCTTTAGCAACTATTGCTAATATCATTAAAGATAACATCATTATTGAACCTACCGAAAGATCTATTCCAGCAGTTACAATCACCATAAATACACCTAAAGCTAACATGGATTGCCATGATATTTGCTTGAAAACGTTTGTAACATTTCGCCAAGATAAAAATACATCCGGTTGCAAAATATGCATCACCAATATCATTATAAGTAATAAGAGCAGAATTCCATATTTCTCAAAATATGGCATAAGTTTTAAATATAAACTTTCAGGTTTTTTATTTTTTTCTTCAATCATTATTTCTTACCCATAATCCAACCAATTACTTCATCTCTAGATGTTTTTGAAAGTTCAGCTTCTGCAAAATTAGTCCCTTGAAATAAAGCCATCACTCGATCACAAACTGTAAATATGTCATCCATTCTATGACTGATAACAATTACGCCTACTCCAGTTTTTTTTAAACTATTTATAAGATCAAGCACTTTACCGACTTCTTTAATGGCAAGTGCTGCTGTCGGCTCATCCATAATAACAACTTTAGCATCAAAAGCTGTCGATCGTGCAATCGCAACTGCTTGCCTTTGTCCTCCAGAGAGCTCTTCAACTTTTTGATCTGCACTTTTAACGTTAATTTTTAACTTACCTAGATGTGCATCAGTTAATTCTTTAATTTTTTTAAAATCTAGTAATTTTAGTAATCCTAAATTTTTAGTCGGTTCTCTTCCTAAAAATATATTTTCTCCAATGGGGAGATTTCCAGCTAATGCGAGGTCTTGATAAACCATTTCAAGCCCTAAATTTTGTGAGTCTCTTGGACTTTCTAATATCTCTTCTTTTCCTTGAAAATGTAATGATCCAGCACTTGGTTTGTAAAGACCTGAAAGAACTTTCATTAATGTAGATTTGCCTGCACCGTTATCTCCAACAACCCCCAAACATTCTCCAGCACGCACTTTTAAATTTACATTTTCAAGAGCGGTGATAGTACCAAAATATTTTGTAATTCCTTTGGCTTCGAGGAGAAAATTATTAGTTGATGACATAAGTTATGAAAATATAAAAATATCAATTAATTGCAACTGGTTTTGATGCTAACAAGTTTACAGTTTTAGGTTGAGCAATTTTACAAAATTTTGGTTGTAAATTTTTAGAAATCAAATTCATATCTTTTAAAACAATATTTCCCATATTAAAGAAGGCTGATTCCAAGGCTCCTGCTCTATGTGCAGAAAATAAAACGTTTTTTACTTTTCTAATTGGATCATTTTTTGTCACAGGCTCTTTAGGAAATACATCTGTTGCAAATAATAAATCTCCCTTTTTAACTCGTTTAATCAAATCCTTAAAATTAACAACTGCAGCTCTACTCATTAGGACAAATAATGAATTGGGTTTCATTTTATTCAATAACTTTCTATCTATTAGATTTTTATTTTTTGTCGTAACAGCAGCTAAAACATAGATAATTTCACATTTTTTAAACATTTGATTTAAACTCATTGAATTAAATCCAAATTGTTTAATTTTTTTTTTAGATATCCATGGATCATAAACATTAATATCTTTTGTGAATGGTAATAATAGTGGGTACAAAGATCTAGCCAAATCTCCAAAACCCAATAATCCTATTTTTTTTTCTGATAATAATGAAGCTTTAAGATTACTTTCCAAGCCATACTTTTCTCTTCCTTTAACAAAATCTAAATGTGCATTATGAATATTTCGTAATAAAGATAAAGTCATACCTAATGCAATTTCTGCAACTGGTTTTGAAAATACTGGAGATGTTGCAATTACATGAATCCGCTTTTTAAAGCAGTAATCATAGTCAATATTGTCCATAAAATTACTTTCAACATTAATAATTGCTTTTAGTTTTTTCGCCTTTAATAAAAGTTTCTTATCTAAATTTGGCTGACCCATTATAAATGTAGCATTATGAATATTTTTTTCATAAAATTTATGTGAATTATTTTTTGGAACTGTTAAAACCTTGTATTTGGTTTTGAGCTCCCTAAGTTTTTTTTTTGTAAAAATTAGATCTAGTGTTCTTGGAAATGGATCAGATATGACAATTAATTTTGGCATTAATTACTCAACTTTAATTCATTATTTTTTTTATTTCTTCTAAAGAAAAAGGTTTTGGTTTTTTACAGCTTGTCTTTATTTCTTGTGGGGTTCCTGTTTGCGAGGCTCTCATAGTTGAGTCAATTATATCTAAAACATGAAGAGACAATTCTCCACTACATCTATGCTCTAAATTATTTTCAATTGCATAAGCCATTTCTGATAAACCAACTCCTCTATAATTTGCATTGGTAGGTGATTCATTTGCCCTAGAGCTTTGACTTTTTATATTAATTTTTCCTAAAGGCATCATATCTGTTTTATGTTCTCCCCAATTACCACCAGTGGTAACTGATACAAAAGCAGATCCACCAAACATATTTGGATCTGGAACAATTATTGATCCTTTGTTTCCATAAAGCTCAATATGATTTCTTTGATGTGCCACTACATCAAAAGATAAAGTTATTTGAATAATGCAATCATTTTCAAATTGTATGGTTGCTAAGTAAGTTGTAGGAGTTTTGACTTTAAATTTTTTACCTTTTTTTGGACCAATTCCAATTTCTCTTTCTTCAAAAACTTTTGTACATCTTCCTTGCACTTGTTTTGCTGGACCAATTAAATTTACTAATGCTGTTAAATAGTATGGTCCCATATCAATAACGGGTCCACCTTCATTTTCCACAAACCATGGCTCTGGATTTGGATGATAAGATTGTACACCTGGAAAAGCAAAGATTGCGTTACCTAATTTAATATCCCCAATGACACCATTGTCAATTAACTCTCTAGTTTTTTGAATACCTCCACCTAAAAAAGTATCTGGAGCATTTCCAATGTAGAGGTTTTTTTCTTTAGCAAGTTCAATTATTTTTTTTCCATCCTCAAAATTTATTGCTAATGGTTTTTCAGCATAAGAATGTTTTCCATTTTCAATAGCCATTTTAGAAACCTCATAATGTGCTCCTGGTATTGTTAGATTTAAAATAATTTCAATTTCTTTGTCTTTTAAAAGTTCTTCTACGGTTACAGCTTCAATATTATAGTGAATTGCACATTTTTTAGCAGCATCTATATTTATGTCTGCACATTTAACTATTCTAATATTATTAAAGTACTCCTGGGCTCTAAAATAAGTTTCTGAAATATGACCACAGCCAATTAGACCGACTTTAAAAATTTTACTCATAAAGGTTTATACACCTTGTCTTTGTTTGCCTTTTCCTTCTTTATAAAGTTTTAAAGCCTCTTCATTTTCTTTAGTTTTAGGAATTTCTAGTGTTGGGCTGTCCCAAAATGCTGAACCTTCAACCCACTTATAAGCATGAGTTTTTATTGAAATAACATACGTTACGTCAGAAGCTTTTGCTCTCTTAAATGCAGCTTCAAGATCTGAAATTGAATTAACATGTTCAGATTTAGCTCCCATACTTTCTGCATGTTTTGCGAAATCAACATCAACTAATCCAGGGGTATTAGAACTCTTTAATAAGTTGTTATATTCTTTACCGCCTTTGAATAATTGAAGTCGATTGATAACTGCAAACCCACCATTATCACAAACTATAATTATCAATTTATTTTTTGTAATAACTGATGAATAAATATCTGTGTTATTTAAAAGATAAGAACCATCTCCTACAAAAGAAATTACTTCTTTATCTGGATTAGCCATTTTTATTCCAAGCGCTCCTGAAATTTCATAACTCATACAACTAAAGCCCCACTCAGTCTCATGAGTATTTAATTCTCTAGGTCTCCAAACTTGAACTACTTCACCTACCAAACCTCCTGCTGCAGTAACAGCGATATCTGTTGGTTCAGAGTTTCTATAAATTGCACCAATTACCTGAACATAACTTGGAACTTCTTGATTTGTTGGCGCACTCTCTTTATCTATATGTTCATTCCATAATTTTAGCTCAGTTTGAGATTTTTTATTCCATTCATCTCCTGCTTTCCAGCTACCTAATGCTTGTGAAAGCTCAGTTAATGAAACTTTAGCATCCCCAATGACAGCTTGAGCTAAATGTTTGTTAGCATCAAATCTTGATACATTTATTGAAACAAGTTTAAAATTTTCGTTTTCAAAATTTGCCCATGAACCAGTTGTAAAATCTGCAAGTTTAGTTCCAACTGCAATTGCTAAGTCGGTTTCTTTTGCTAAAGTATTTGTATTTTTTCCACCTAAACCACCTATCTGACCAGCAAAATGAGAATGATCTCTTTTCAATGTAGAATATCCCATTACAGTTTGAGTGACTGGTATGTTATGTTTAGTTGCGAACTGACTTAACTCTTCCATTGCATCTGAGTAAAAAACTCCACCACCTGAAATTATAATAGGATTTTTAGATGACTTAATTTTTTCTGCTGCCTCTTTAATTTGGAATTCATCTGGTCTTGGTCTTCTAATCGCGTGCACCCTTTCTCTAAAAAATTCTTCGGGATAATCAAAAGTTTGACCTTGTATATCTTGGCTTAAAGCGATACATGCCGGACCACAGTCTGCAGGATCTAACATCGTTTGAACTGCTACTGGGAATGATTGAATAATCTGTTCTGGTCTAGTTATACGATCAAAATATCTAGTAACAGGTTTAAATGCATCGTTAGCTGTTATTCCAGGATTGTTAAAATGCTCAACTTGTTGCAAAACTGGATCTGGCATTCTGTTTGCATAAGTGTCACCAGGTAAAAATAAAATAGGCAACCTATTGCTCATAGCAACTGCTGCAGCAGTAACCATATTTGTTGCACCAGGTCCAACAGAGGATGTTGCTACAAAAATTTGCTGTCTTCTTTTTGCTCTAGCATAACCAATTCCTGTAAGAGCCATATTTTGCTCATGATGTCCCCTGTATGTAGGTAGTTCTTTTTGGTTTTCCTCTAGAGCTTGCCCTAAACAAGCTACGTTTCCATGGCCAAAAATTCCAAATACTCCTGGAAACAAAGGTTCTTTTTTACCATTTATTAATATCTTTTGAGCAATTAAATATTTAACAATTGCATGTGCGCAGGTAAGTGTAATTTTTTTCATCAATTAACTTTAACTTTGATTGAGTATAATGTTTATATATAATTAATTATAAATTAAAAAACCTAATTAAGTAAACTAAATATAAATTCTATGTACGAAAAATTTGGACAATTCATTGATGGTAAATGGCAACAAGCTGAAAAAAAAGAAACTTACGATGTAATTAATCCTGCAACCGAGGAAGTAATAGGAAAAGCCTCAAAAGCTTCATCTATTGAAGTGCAGAAAGCATTAAAATCTGCAGAAAAAGGTTTGCAAGTTTGGAAAAATACCCCCCCTTGGCAAAGAGCATACATACTTAGAAAAATTGCAGATCTAATGAGAGAAAAAAAAGATGTTCTTGCAAAATGGTTGACTCTTGAAGTAGGTAAACCACTTACAGAAGCAGTTGGAGAAGTTGGTGGTAGCGCAGATATTTTTGAATGGAATGCAGAAGAGACAAAAAGAATCTATGGTCAAACTGTTGAAAGCAGATTTCCAGATACTAGAGTTCATGTCTACTATCAGCCAGTAGGAGTTGTTGCTGCTTTGGTTCCCTGGAATTTCCCTATAACTTTAGCATCAAGAAAAATTTCAACCTCTTTGGCCGCAGGATGTTCAGTAATTTGTAAACCAGATGTTATTACTCCTGGTGCAGTAATGGAATTGGTAAATATTTGCAAAGAAGCAGGAGTTCCAGATGGTGTTGTAAATCTTTTATCAGGTGATCCTGCTGAAATATCAAATGAATTAATGGAGTCAGATATAATTAAAAAAGTTTCGGTTACTGGATCAACAAGAGTTGGTAAAATTATTTTAAAAAAAGCAGCTGATAAAGTTCAAAGAGTTACTATGGAGCTTAGTGGACACTCTCCTTTTATAGTATGTGAAGATGTAGATATTAACAAAGTAGCTGATATAGCTATAACTGGTAAATTTAGAAATAATGGTCAAGTTTGTATTTCACCAAATAGATTTTATATTCAAGAAAATAGAAAAGATGAATTTGTTGATGCTTTCATAGAAAGAGCAAAAAAATTAAAAATTGGCAATGGTATGGATGATGGTGTCGATCTAGGTCCTATGACTACAGCGAAAAGATTGGAAGAAATAGAAAAATTAGTCGAAACTACAAAAGCTGAAGGTGCTAAAGTATTAATGGGAGGAAAAAGACCTTCTGGTTTCAATAAAGGATACTATTACGAACCAACTGTATTTGATGATGTAAAAGATAATTTTACTATTATGAAGGAAGAACCTTTTGGTCCACTAGTTCCAATTTTAACATTTAAAAATTTTGATGAAGTTATAGAAAGAGCTAATGACAACGACTTAGGTTTATGTAGCTATCTTTATACAAATTCAATGGATAAAGCTCATATAGGATCTGAAAAGCTAGAAACTGGATGTGTTGCGGTTAATACAGGGGTAGTTGCCCTTGCGGAAGCACCGTTTGGAGGAATAAAACAAACTGGTTATGGACGTGAAGGTGGTTCTGGTGCAATCAAAGATTACCTAAATGTAAAATACACGCACATGGGTTTAAAAATCTAATTGTGAGAAAAAATAAAATAAAAGAAATGATGAAAGCAGGGAAACCTGTAATAAATGGTTGGTGCGCCATACCAAGTACAGCTTCTGTTGAAGCTATGGCTCATCAAGGTTGGGACTCATTAACAATCGATATGCAACATGGTTTAATAGATTATAGTAACGCACTTCCAATGCTCCAAACTATTTCTACAACTGATGTAACCCCTTTAGCTAGAGTAAATTGGAATGAACCAGGGCAAATAATGAAGATTTTAGACGCAGGTTGTTACGGTGTAGTTTGTCCAATGGTTAGTAATAAAGAGGAAGCTGAAAAATTTGTTCAGGCATGTATGTATCCACCTAATGGTTATAGAAGTTTTGGCCCAATAAGAGGTTTAATTTATGGAGGTTCTGATTATGCAGAACATGCTAATGATGAAATTCTTAAATTAGCTATGATTGAAACTGAAGAGTCACTAGGCAAGCTAGATGAAATTATGTCTACACCTGGTGTTGATGGTATTTATATTGGTCCAGCTGATTTAAGTTTAGCAATTGGAGAAAAACCAGGATTTGATCGACCAGAAAATACAAAAGCTTACTCTGAAATTTTAAGGATTTTAGAGCATGCTAAAAAAAATAATATTTTTGCAGGTATTCATAATGGAACTCCAGAATATGCAACAAAGATGATAGAAAAAGGTTTTAATTTTGTAACTATTGCTTCTGATTTAAGGGCTTTAAGTGCTGGTGCAAAATCTGTAGTAGATAAAATGAAAGGCTCTGTAAAGAAAGAAGAAACTGGTACTTATTAAATACCTTTGTAAAGAATATCTCTCCTGTCAATAAACCCTTCAAATGTTTTTATCGTAATAACTGACGGTAAAATAAAAATAGACCTTTTATCTTTCTCATTCCTAATTATTCTAAAATATCCTTTTTTAATTGCTGTATCTATATAAACGTTTGAAGTTAAATATGATTTCTCAATTACTTTAAGTAATTGGTTTTTCGTAATTGATTTATTTTTATAATAAGCAAGCATAACCATATGCAGCATTATCCAATGTTGTGGTGTTAAAGAAAACCAATTGAGTAATTCATTGGCTAATCTTCCTTCAAAATCTCCAAGTGATATTTCTGCTAATTGAATTCTTTTTTGAGTTAGTTTTGGTATTTTTTTTTGTTCTTCAAAGTGCTTGGGATACTTGAACTGTCTTTTCATTTAAATAAATTTAAACTCATTGAGTTTCCTATTCAATAGTATTTTTGCTTAATAGTTCTTTATAAATGTTGTTTACTCTATGTACCTCAGTTGCAGTATTAAAATATCCTTCGTATTCTATTTCATCAGGTGTTACATCAAAATGATAGTGACCAGCATCCCTATCATGCTCATAAGAATGAAAGTGTGTATGTTCACCAGACTCTCTCAAATTTAAATTTCCACCAGTTGGATCTCCAGTCCAAAGAACTGTATAGCATTGCAACTTTGGTCCAACAGGTTCATAAAATTGAAGAAAATCTTTTATACATTTCATCTGTTTTGGATCATAGTACTCATTTTTTATATCTTTATAATCAGGTTGCACGTGCGATCTTATCTTTCCATTTAGGATCCTAAATACACCTGCTAGAGACATATGCTGATTATCATTAATTTTTAAATTTTTTGATAAAGAGAATCTCATCGCTTGTGGTAGAGAACCTTGTTTTCCAATTCTCCCTTTAATTTTTATTTTAATTACTTTACCTTGTTTACCATCGGTATAATAAATGTTTCCAAGTCCTCCATGCTTTTTTGCTGTATATTTTTCAACAATGCACTTCTTATCAGGACTTACTCTTGCTATTATTGATCTAGACTCGTCAGTAATCAAATTTTCATTAATTACTAATTCTCCACAGTGACCGTCTAAACAAGTCATTGCGCCTGATCCAGCTCCTAAGGCATAAGATTTTTCAGAATCTATCATTTTAGATATTTCTTGATAGTCAAACTCTGCACCAATAAATTTTGGATCATGCATATAAGGTTCTCCACCAACATCTATAATTTTTTGATTTCCGCTTATTCCTTCTGCGGGACAATCCCAATCTCTAAGATTAGGGCAATCTACTATTTTAGCTTCAACAGTTTTGAAATTTTCAGATAATCCTTTTCTTAGGGCATCTGAAATATTTTCTAATGAATATTCCTTAAAAGTTCCTTTTTCTATTTTTAATTGCATGTTGTGATTAAGCTATAATTTATTTTGCATAATGTCTATAGATAATATATATAATTTCTATACATAAATAATTTGAATAAAGGTAACGATGATTAATAAAGATTTGAAAGTAGCAGTGCTTGGTGCAGGAGCGATGGGTTGTTTATTTGGCGGTTTGCTTGCTGAAAAAGGTTTAAATGTAATTTTAATTGATGTTTGGAAAGAACATGTAGATGCAATTAATAAAGATGGTTTGAAAATGGATGGGCATGGTGGAGATAGAATAATTAAAGTTAAAGCCACTTCAGATCCATCATCGTTAGACAAAGTAGATGCAGTAATTGTAATGTGTAAAGCCACTGCCTTAGAGCCAGCATTAAATAGTATTAAAAATATAATCGGAGATAAAACGGTATTCATGTCTTTTCAAAATGGCATTGGTCATGAAGCAATTATTCAAGGTATTGTTGGTAATGAAAAAGTAATTGGAGGAACTACAACTCAAGCTTCAAATATATTAGGGCCTGGACATATAATGAATCATGGTTCATTACCATCCTGGATTGGTGAATACGAAGGAGGTATTACAGATCGAATTAAAGAAATAGCAAATACTTTTACTGCTCATAATCTTGAAATGATTGCAGCAGAAGATGTGAAGAAAAGAAAATGGATGAAACTTTTTGCTTTAACTGCAATTGGACCATTATCAGCAATTTTTGATCTTCATCATACTGACCTATATGTAAACAATAAAGCTAACGAAGTTTCTAGAGGACTGGGTAAAGAAATTATTTTAGAAACCAGAGAGGTTGCACTTGCTGATGGTGTAAATGTTTCTGAAGATGAGTGCTTATTTATGTTTAATAAAATTGTAGATTCAATGCAAACTAACAAATCATCAATGGCTTTTGATGTTCAATATAAGAGAAAAACTGAAATTGACTTTATTAGTGGCGCAGTATCAAAAATAGGTAAAAAACATGGAATTAAGACACCTTTAAATGATCTTATGTATAAAATGATTAAAGTGAAAGAAGGTATGTACAGCTAAATGCTAAGTACAAATAAATTAAAAAAGATTAAAAGTAACTTTCCTGTTTTAGTTGGAAATAACGTTGTTTCTAAAAATATTTGTAATTTATTAATTAAAGAAATTAGTAACTCTAAATCATTTGATGATATGATTATGGGAGGTAGAAGCAGGATTAACAAAGGCTCAAAAAATTTTAATTTATATATCAAAAATTCACTAAATTCTGCGAAGATTTTTAAACTATTTAATAGCAAGTCTGTTTATAAAAAAATTGAAAGTCTTTTTATAAAAAATTTTAAAAATGGATCATGGATAAATTTATATAAACCTAAATCTTTTAATCCTAAAAAGTTTACTATTAAAAAAAAATTAAATTCTAATGAATTAAAAAAAATACTAGGTAATAATTATACTAACCCAAAAGTAAATTTAGATATTGACTTTTCAGTATCAAAAGGAGGATATAGATTAAGACCCCATAGAGATGATATAACAAGATTGTACAATTTCTTAATTTATTTAACCGATATACCAAAAAGAAATGGTGGCTCGCTTACTATCTATAGAAAAAAAGCAAAAAAAAATCTAAGAAAAAGTTTTAGAAGATTCCCAAAAATAAGTGAGCTGGAGATAGTTAAATCTTTTACTCCTAAAAAAGGAACTGTTGTTTTTTTTCAATCTACTCCAAATTCCTATCATGGAGTTAAACGGTTTGTAGAAAGAAATTGTCCTAAACGTTTTTTTATTTATGGTAGTTACGCTTTAAATAAACCAGTTGTATGGAATTACAAAGGTATCTCATATTATCCCCATATAATTAGCACTAAAAAAAGAATGTTAACATCATTTCATGACGCAAACTATTTAACTACAGCACCGAAGTATTGAAATTGTCTTCATGTTAAACTAAATTTAAATAATGACAAATAATCTTCAAAAAAAATTATTCGAGAATGGATACTTAATAATTAAAAATGTACTTAACTTTAGAAGAGACCTAAAGCCTGTTCTTAATGATATGGATTTTGTCATGGACTGTCTTATTCAAAAATATGCAAAAAAAAGAGATGTTAAAAAAGCTTTAAACTTAGACTTTAGAAAAAAATATTCTTTTATTTCAAAACTTAATATTTATGATCTGGATCAGTATTTTAATACAAGATTACCAAGAGACCACGTAAAAAAAGATAGTGATTATTTTGCTACTCAATCATTATGGAATTTAATTACTAATAAAAAAATTTTAGACGTTGTTGAAAAAATTTTAGGAAAAGAAATAATGTCTAACCCTGTTCAAAATACTAGAATAAAACAACCTGAAAAAAAATTACCAAAAGGATCAATTCATGATGGTTTAAGCGGCAGAACTCCATGGCATCAAGATGCAGCGGTATTAAATTCAAAAGGTCAAAAATTAACTGATATGGTTACTGTTTGGATTCCTTTTACTAAAACTACCAAAAAAAATGGATGCATGATCACTGTAAAAAAAATTAACAAAATGGGATTGTTAAATCATGTGCCAGGATACAGAGGACAAGTAGAGTTAAAAAATAGTAAATTACTTGACGATATGGATCACATTTACTTGGAGGCAAACGTTGGTGATGTAATATTGCTGCATAAATATTCAATCCACTGTTCTTTACCAAATCGATCTAACGATTTTAGAATAAGTGCAGATCTAAGATATAATGTTGCTGGTCAACCGTCAGGAAGAGAGCCGCTGCCCAACTTTTATGTTAGAAGTAGAAATAAAAAAAATCTTAAAGTACAAAATTTTAAACAATGGTTATCTCTATGGGAAAAGGCAAAAGAAAAATGTATTCCTAGAAAATATGCCTTTAAATATCCACTACCAACGTATAAGAATAATAAAAGAGACTTGTCTAATTTAGTTTAATATTTAAAAAATTAATGACTAAAATTTTAATTACAGAGTTTATCAATCAAAATAGTTTAGAAAATTTAAATAAAAAATTTGATGTTAAATACGATGAAAAGTTATGTGAAAATAAAATAGAAATAGAAAAAATAATTAAAGACTATGATGTGTTAATTGTAAGAAATAAAACTCAGGTAAATTCAGATATATTGAAAAATGCATCTAACTTAAAATTTATTGGAAGGCTGGGTGTGGGGTTAGATAACATCGATACAGAATATTGCAAAAATGAAAATATCCATGTACAGCCTGCTACAGGTATGAATGCTGATTCTGTTGCCGAGTATGTTTTGTCTTCATCTTTATCGCTTATAAAAAAGATCCCTATGTTTCATGGTGGAACTATAAAAGGTGAATGGCCAAGAACAACAATAAAGTCTTCTGAAATAAATCAAAAGTGTTTAGGCATAATAGGTTTTGGAACAATAGGGAAAAAAGTTGCAGAGTATAGTCTAAAAAACGGTTTAAATGTTTTAGCCTATGATCCGTATATTAAAGAGATAAATGATAAAGAAATTGATGCTAAACTATCAAATTTAAATGAGATATTTGAAAAATCAGATATTATCTCTATTCACCTTCCTTTAACAGAAGAAACAAAAAATATTATAAATAAATCTTCTTTTTCTAAAATGAAAAATAAACCGATTATCATAAATACTTCTAGAGGAAGCATAATAAATGAAAATGATTTAATTGAAGCTTATCATGAAAATACAGTCTCGGGATTTGCTCTTGATGTTTTTGAAAACGAACCAATAAAAAGTGAATTTTATAATAAAATAAAACCAGATATGAATTGTATTTTAACACCACATATCTCTGGTGTTACTACAGAGTCAAATATTAGGGTAAGTGATTTTATAGTTAAAAAAACTATAGATTTTTTTAACTAATTATTTCCTCTAAGTTTATCAATCTACGTTCTTTTATCGATTTTTCTGCAGCCTCTCCTACTGCAACTGCAATCAACCCATCTTCTAATGAAACCTCAGGAGCTGAAGTGCTTTCAATAGCTTTTAAAAAAGCTAGGTGTTCATAGTAAGTAGATCCATGATGATGACCAGCCTCAATTATTTTTTTATCAACATCTATCTTCTCATTAGTTGTTTTTCCATCTCTCATTCCAATTCTTAGATTTGATGAAGTTTTACCTGACTCATTTGATGGAACTGAAGTTTCTATTTTTCCTTTATTTCCTGTCGCAACAAGCTCCTCTTGCATGTCTGAATTTTCTGCAAACATACAAAGCTCAAGTAAACTTCTTGCTCCATTTTCAAAATTTACTATGACATACGCATTATCAATTATGTCTGGTTTTTTGCCATTATACTGCTCATCAAGATGATTAACATCTTGTCCGCCACTTGCATAAACACTAACTGGTTTACTGCCAATTATTAAGCGCATTAAATCAAAGAAATGACAGCATTTTTCAACAAGTGTGCCTCCAGTATTTTTTTCAAAACGGTTCCAATCATTTACCTTTTTCAAAAAAGGAAATCTGTGTTCTCTGATAGTTAATGTTTTCAAGTCACCAATTGTCTTATTATGAATTTCATTAATAAATTTTGCAACAGGTGGCATATATCTATATTCCATTGCAGTCCAGAAAACTGATGGATAATTTTTTGTAAGTTTTTTTATTTCTAAACAATCCTTTGTATTAGTGCATAAGGGTTTTTCAACAAGTATATGTTTCTTGGTTTTAATAACATCTTTTAAAATTTCTAAATGTGTAAAATTAGGAGAAGAAATTAAATATACATCTACAATATTTTCCTCAATCATTTCTAAATGACTTTTAAAACAAGATATATTTTTTTTTAAAATTTCTTTACTTAGATTTAATGAATCTTCATTTGGATCTGAAAGTGCAACTACTTCTGCATTATTTATTAACGATATATTTAAAATATGTTCACGGGCCATTGTTCCAGCTCCAATAATTCCATATTTTATTTTTCTCATAATATGTTGTATCAGTTTAATTTATAAAATTAATCAATTGTTAATCCACTTGGAACTTTATTTGGTTTGCCAAGTGGTCTTTGATTTCCACTTCGGCCAGTTAAAGATTCTAGAAATAAAACTAATTGGTCCACTTCTTCCTCGCTTAAATCTATGGGCTGAATATTTATACTTGATAATATTCTATCCTGTTCTCTTTTATCTGAAAAAGTTACAAAATCGATCTGTTCCAACCAAGGAGCATTTGGTAAATTTGCATATGCCGGCTTCCAATTTTTATTCATTTTAATTGGATTTAAATGATGCTTTACTATTCCTTTAAGTGTTGGGTAGGCACCGTTATGACCATAAGGTGCTGTTAAAGATACATTTCTTAATGCTGGAGTTTTAAATTTATACATGTCATTAATATTATCTGTTTCAACCATACGCCCTACATCACGTGCATAAGGGTCAAATGGTCTAGTTCTTCCAGGTCCAAACTGTGGAATTCCTACTGAATGAAACTTTTGATCTGACAATAAAGATCCGGAATGACAAGAACTACAATTTGCTTTTCCATAAAATAAATTCATTCCTTTTATTTGATCTAAGGTTAATGCTTGTTTATCACCATTCAAATATTCATCGAAAGGAGAGTCAAATGATGTCCATTCATGAATTTCAAACGCTGCAATCGAGTTTACTATATGTGTAATGTTAATATCTAAAGCACTATCCACATTATCAAAAGCATTTTTAAATAACTCAACATACTCAGGAACACCTCTAATTCTGTGCGTGATTACAGGCCAAACTCTATCGATTCTCATACTATCTTTTCCAACTTTTGAGACTAAACCTATAATTTCATTTTCACCTGGATTTCCTGCCATCTCAAATTGTCTAGTCATTGGAAATAAAGCTTGAACTGCAACTATATTATCCAGTCCTTTAGGAAGCGCTTCTTGAGCAGGTGTATTAAAACCATTACCAAATATATTTGATTTAGTTACTCTACCATCATGTAACAAAGTAGTTATGTCTTTAAATCCTAAATTCCATAAGGCTAGAGCATTTCTTGGTATTCGTTTTTTTATTTTATCATCTCCCTTACCTGCGGTTCTTTCTAGCCCTATTCCTTGACCTCCTTCACCAATACCTAATGAAAGTCCATCTGAGCCACCTAAATCATGGCTATGACATGTTGCGCAAGCAATATTTCGATTTGCAGATAAAATTTTATCATGAAACAAAAGTCTACCGATTTTAACTTTTTCCATATCAACTTCATGGAAATCATCACTCTTTAATGCTTTTGGTAATTCTGTTGCGTATGTTTTATTTACTGAAATTAAAAATGGAACTATAAATAAAATAATTTTTAAATGATTAAGTATATTTTTATAATTTTTTTTATCCCTTCTATTGTTTTTGCTGAAATAGAAAATGCTCGAGATTTGATGGAAAAAGGAAAATTTAAAGAAGCCATGGAAGAACTTATGCCAGCAGCTAGATCTGGTAATGCCGATGCAGAAGAGCTTATTGGAATTATGTATGCCATGGGTCTTGGAGTTGAAAGAGATGATGTTAGAGCTTTTGAGTGGTATCTTAGATCTTCCATGAAAGGTCATCCTGGTGCTCAATCTGGAGTTGGATGGTACTATGAAATTGGAAGGGGACTTCCTGCTCCTGATCTTGTTCGAGCTTACATGTGGTATGGCTTGTCTGCTATAGGTGGAGACCCTGATGCCGCAATTTCTCAGGAAGAAGTTATTAAGAAAATGACCCCTGAACAAATTGAAAAAGCTCATATACTCATAAAAGATTACAAATCTTGGATTTATCCTTTTAGATAACAGGGCGAATTAAAATCCGCCCCATTAAAATTTATTTAAAATTATAAGTCTTTTTTATATGCACTAGATGCACTTTTCTCTGCATCGGCAACTGCACTAGTTAAAGCGTTAAAGATTTCTCCTCCGCCTTTAACATTTGACTTAAACCAATCATAAACTGGGCTAGCTTCTTTTTTAAAACTAGCTTTTTGATCAGGTGTCGGAACATATAAATCTCCACCACCAGCTACAAAATCCTCATAAGCTTTAATTGATTTTCTCTTTGGAGAAGCAAATGTTGCTTGTTGCAATGCATAAAATCCATCAGTTACAACTCTCTTAAGATCTGTCGGCATAGATTGATACTTAGCATTATTCATCCACCAAAGTGCACCCATATATGCATGTCCATCTAATGTTACAAATTTAAGACCTGCATCAGGAAACTTCATGTTCATGATATCAGTTATCCCATTTTTTGAACCTTCAACTACACCTGTTTGAAAAGATGTAAATAATTCAGGCCAAGGAATAGGAGTTGGAGATGCGCCCAGTGCTTTAACAAGCTCTTGAGGCAAATCAGCTACTACAGTTCTAATTTTTAGACCTTTCATGTCAGATGGTTCTGCAACTCTTCTTTTTGTGTTTGCAAAATTTCTCCAACCACCAGTATTACCAATAGTCATCAGTCTAATTGAATCATTAGAATCTTTAAGTGCCATTTTTCTCATAGTTCTTACAAAATCACCTTGCATAACGTCTTCAGCAATTCTGTCGTTAGCCATTAGATAAGGTAAATCTAAAACCTGAACGTATGGGAAAACACCTGCAGCTCCTCCTGATGTAGATATATAAATATCTATACTTCCATCAGATACACCTTGTAAACATTCTGCACCTTTTGAACAAAGTTGAGTACCTACAAAAAGTTCTACAGCAATTTTTCCATTCGATGCTGCTTCAACGTAGTTTTTAAAAACAACCGCGCCATCATAATCTTCGTCTTGATCATTAGAGTTCATTGTCATTCTCAGATTGTAATCTGCAGCAGAAACTGAAGCTGTAAATCCAATCAGTAATAATAATGAAAAAAATGATTTAATTAACTTATTCATAATTATTTCCCTCTCTTTAATATTTATGTATACAGAATATACTTGAATTAATTCGAGAGTCTATTACCTGAAAAAAAATAAAAATTATTTAGCAAAACCTGTAAGTAAGGGAATAGTCATTGAAATTGAGGGAAAATAAGTTATTAAAAATATCACTATGGCTTCCACAGCCAAGAAAGGTAATATTGCTTTAGCTATTGTTTCAACTCTTTCTCCAGATACTGATGAGGCTACAAAAAGCACAAGTCCCATAGGTGGTGTAGCTAATCCAACAGTTAAATTAACTGACATTATAATTGCAAAATGAACAGGATGAACCCCAAGTTCAACAAAAACTGGTCCAAGAATAGGTCCTAAAATTATTATTGCAGGTCCTGCATCCAAAAACATTCCAACAACAAATAATAAAATATTAATTAAGAATAATAACACATATGGATTTTCACTTAAACCTAATACAAACTGCGCTAGATATTCAGGTGCGTGAGATAAACTAACTACAGTTTTAAATGCCATTGCAGCACCTACTAAAAGAAGCACAACTGAAGATACCATCGCAGCTTTTGTCATAACCTTTGGTATCTCTTTCCATTCTAATGATTTTAAAACGAACAATCCAATAAACATCGCGTAAGCAGCGGCCACAGCGGAAGCTTCTGTAGGAGTAAAGATTCCTCCTAGTATGCCTCCTAGAATTATCACAGGAGTCATTAAAGGAAAAAAAGCTTTTAGAGAAGCTTTACCTCTTTGACTCCATGTTGTTTTTTTAGTTACAGCAGGAAAATTATATCTCTTTGCCATAAATTTAATTGTGACCATCAAACTAACACCAACTAGAATACCTGGAACTATCCCTGCCAAAAATAAAGCTGCTACGCTCTCCCCCATTACATAAGCATAAATTATCATTATTCCCGATGGTGGAATTATCGGACCTATAACAGAGCTTGCAGCTGTAATTGCAGCTGCAAATTTTTTTGTATAACCTTGTTTTTCCATTGCTGGAATTAACATTGATCCTATTGCAGAAGTATCTGCTACAGCAGAGCCTGACAAGCCTGCGAACAACATAGAAGTTAAAACGTTTACATGAGCTAAACCACCTTTTAAATGTCCCATCATAGCTTGACTAAATTCTACTAACCTAAGAGTAATTCCTCCTCTATTCATTAATTCACCTGCTAACATAAAAAATGGAATAGCCATTAAAGGAAAGCTATCAATACCGTTGTAAATATTTCTATATAGCATTGCTCCATCTCTAGTTTGATCATTTAAAAAAAGTAAGATACCTGGTGCAGCTAATAGACCAAAAAATACTGGTAATCCTATTAATAAAAATAATAAAAATAATGGAAGAAACCAAATTAACATTATTGAGTCTCCAATTTCTGTTTGTCAAAATCTTCAGGTAACTTTAATTTGATAAAATTATTAAGTATGTTTCTAAAGATCAGTTCAATATTAACTGATATTAAAAAAACTATACCAACTGGAAGAGACATATACATCCATGCCAACTTTATTGGCTCAGCTTTTCCACCAATTAAATTAAAAGGAATTTTTATTGATGAAGAGCTAAATATCCACCCGGCATTAATATGTTTAAATCCTAACTCTAAACCAATTATTAATACAAAAAGTGAGACTATTAATAAAAATAAAGTTAAAAAGGTAGAAATAAGTTTTGGTAAATATCTTTCTAAGATATCTATAGAAACAAATCCTCCCCATCTGTATGCAGAAGGAGCTATTAATCCTGTCATCCATAACATCAAAAATCTGGCAACTTCATCTGGCCATGGCAATGCATTATTCAATACATATCTAAAAAATACCTGAACCATGATAACAACAACCATTAAAAACATGGCTATCCATGCAAACTGTCTACCAATCCTTAGAAAAAAAGTATTTACTTTCTCTAGTAAATTAAAAAAAAACAGGAGAGATTTAATTATCAAATTCACAGCTAAATTTATTTTAATAATATAATAATTACAACTTTTATAAAAAACTAATTTACATTGTTAGTTAATTTTCGTATTAAAAACGCCTCCAATAAATTTAATTTATATTTATGAGCAGTAAAAAAAAGATATTAATAATCCAGAAAGTCCACGATAAAGGAATGGAATTAATTAATAATCATCCTAATTTTGATATTGAAGTGACAGATGATACTTCTGTAGAAAATTTAAAATTAAAATTAAAAAATTGCGATGGTGCATCAATAAGAATTGCAAAATTACCTGGAGAGGTAATTGAAGAGGCAAAAAATTTAAAAATTATTTCAAGACATGGTGTTGGTTATGATAATATTGATTTAGAGAAAGCCAAAGAGAAAGATATAAAAATAGCTATAACTGCTAATGCTAATGCTGTCACTGTTGCTGAGCATGTAATGTTTGTATTATTAAATATTGCAAAAAGAAAAGGTTTGTATGACAAAACTGTAAGAGATGGAAATTTTAAGGATCGAAATAAATTACCCAAAATGATTGAAATTTGGAAAAAAAATTTTCTCATAATGGGGTTTGGTAGAATAGGAAAAGCTTTAATTAAAAGATGTTTAGGTTTTGAAATGAATGTATTTGTTTATGATCCATTTGTTGAAAAAGAAAGAATTGAAGAATTAGGTGGAAAAAAAGTTGATGATCTTAAAGAAGCTGTAAAAACAATGGATGTAGTATCACTGCATATGCCACTTACAGATAAAACAGAAAATTTAATAAACTATGATTTATTAAAAACTATGAAAAAAAATTGTATTATAGTTAATGCTGCAAGAGGCGGAATTATTCATGAAGAAGATCTTGATAAAGCTTTAAATGAAAATTTAATTTTTGGTGCTGCCATTGATGTGTTTAAAAAAGAACCGCCTGATAATAACAATCCACTTTTAAAAAATGATAAAGTTTTTTTAAGTCCTCATACGGCTGCATTTACTGATGAATGCATGACAAGAATGGGAAAAGAGACAATTCAAAATCTTATTGATTTTTTTGAAAATAAAATTGATCAATCAAAAATCGTAAAGTTATAATATTATTTCTAAATCAACTTTCTTGCAGACACTTGATAAATATTTGTGTCCTATTCTTGCATATTCTAAAGGGTTTGCTTTAGCTGGATCTTGCTCTGCCTCGACTACGAGCCAACCATTATAATTATTTTTTTTCAAAAAAGTTAATAGTGGTTCATAATCAATAAATCCATCTCCTGGGACTGTAAATGCCCCCTCTAAAAAAGCTTGTCGGAAACTAAAATCTTCTTTTAATGATTTTTCTAAGACATTTTTTCTCATATCTTTACAGTGAACATGGATAATTCTTTCTTTAAAATTATTTGCTAGTTCGATAGAATTTCCTCCTGCAAAAAGCATATGACCCGTATCTAGTATCAACTTTACCTGGTCAGACGTATTTTCTAAAAGTCTTTCAGTATCTTGTTGTGTCTCAATAACTGTTCCCATATGATGATGGTAGGCTAGTGGCATACCTTGGTCTTCAAGATATTTTCCAATTTCAGAAATTTTTTTACAGTAATTACTCCATTCTTCATCACTCATTTTTGGTCTAGTTGATAAAGGTTTTTTAGGATCACCTGCAATAGAATCGGAAACTTCTGCAAATACAATACATGGTGCATTACAATCTTGAAAAAGTTTTAATTGATCTTTAATTAATTCTATTTCCTCTTTTACTGAATTTATTCTTAAATTTGCTCCGTACCATCCCGAACATAAATTTAAATTATATTTTTCCAACAAAGGAATTAATTCATTAGATTTTTTTGGGAATTTACCTCCAGACTCAATTCCTGAAAATCCAGCTTGACTAGCTTCTGAAAGACATTGTTCAAGAGGAGTATCGCCACCTAGCTCAGGCATATCATCGTTACTCCATGCTATCGGCGCTATTCCTAATTTTACTGACATAATAATTTTATTTGTTATGATATATAAAAACATACAATCAATGAAAACAAATAAATTATCTTTAGGTGTTGTTGGTGGAGGTCCAAAATCTTGGATTGGGCATGTACATAGAATTTCTGCAAGATTTGACGACAAATATGAAATAGTTGCTGGAGTATTTTCAAGAAATGTAAAATTATCTAAAAAATTTGGAAAGAGCTTAGGTATATCAAGTGATAGATGTTACTCAAATTATGTTGAAATGGCTAGAAAAGAGTCGAAAAGGAAAGACGGAATAAAAGTGGTTTCAATTATGACACCACCGTCTAGTCATCAAATAATAGCTGAAAAATTTATTGAAAAAAATGTGCATATAATTTCAGACAAACCATTTGCCGGAAATCTTGAGCAAGCTAAAAAATTATATAAAAAAATTAAAGCAAATAGAAAAATAAAATATGCACTAACTCATAATTATTCTGCTTATCCAATGGTAAGAGAAGCAAAAAAGTTGGTTGAAAAAGGTAAAATTGGTAAAGTTGAATATGTTAATGTTGAATACATTCAAGATTGGTCTGGAGGAACAAAAATTAATTCAAAAAATGCAAAAAGAAAACTTAAATGGAAGGTTGATAATAAAATAGTTGGAGCTTCTGCTGTTTTAAATGAAATAGGAACTCATGCCTACCATCTAGCTTCTTACATTTCAGGTTTAAAAGGACAGGCAGTTTTTGCAGATATAAAACAAATCTCAAAAAAAATTAAAATGGATGACAATGCACAAGTTATGATTAATTTTAACAATGGTGTAAAAGGAATGTTTTGGACAAGTGTAATGGCTAAAGGAGGTGTTTATGGTTTAAGAATTAGAGTATTTGGTTCTAAAGGTAGTTTAGAGTGGGTACAAAATGATCCAAATTATCTTAAACTAAATCCAGAAAAAGGTGCTGTAAAATTATTAGAAAGAGGGTTCTATAATGCAGAATTTTCAAAACAATTCTCTAGAATAAAATTTGGTCATCCTGAAGGCTATCTTGATGCATTTGCAAATATTTATAAAGAATTTGCAGACTCTTTAAAAAATAAAACAAAAAAAAGATACTTTTATCCAAATGAAGATGAGGGTTTAGAAACAGCAAAATTTATTAGTGCTTGTAAAATTTCTTCAAGAAGAAAAAGATGGGTAAAAATATAATTAATATTGCGCTATTTGGGCTTGGAAGAATTGGCCAGATGCATGGTGAAAACCTACTTAATCATAAAGATTTTAATCTAAAATATATTTTTGATAAGGATCAAAAATTAGCAAAAAATCTTTCTAAAAAATATAATTCTACATCTATTAAAAATCCAAAAATTGCATTTAAAGATAAAAATATTAGATGCATATTTATTGCATCAAGTACAAATACGCACTTAAAATTTATTGAAGAAGCAGTTGCAAATAAGAAGGTTGTGTTTTGTGAGAAACCCTTAGACCTTAATTTAAATAAAATTAATATGTGTAAAAAAAGAATCTCTAAGTATAATCCAAAAATTCAAATCGGATTTAATAGAAGGTATGATCCAGCACATAATTCTTTAAAACAAAATTTATTAAAAGGTAAAATTGGTAAATTAGAAAAAATAATTATTACAAGCCGAGATCCAGAACCTCCACCTTTAAACTATCTAAAGACCTCTGGAGGTATATTTAAAGATATGATGATTCATGATTTTGATTTAGCCAGATTCTATGCTGTCAATGATGAATTTGATTCCATATTTGCTACTGGAAAACGATTCTCAGATAAAAAACTAAAAAATATAAATGATTTAGATTTGGCTACTGTTGTCATGAAAACAAAAAAAGGCGTGCAATGTATAATTACTAACTCCAGACATTGTAGTTTTGGTTATGATCAAAGGATTGAACTTTTTGGATCAAAAGGCATGATTATATCAGACAATCAAAGAGACTTAGAAACAGTTTTATATTCTAAAAATTCAACCGATAACAAAACTCCATTAAAAAAATTTTTTATTGAGAGATACTCTGAGGCTTACAAAATTCAACTAAACTACTTAGTAAAAATTTGTAAGAAAAAATCAAAACCCTTAGCTAATTTTGAAGATGGCAGAAAATCTCTTATATTAGCTGAAGTTGCGAACAAGTCCTTTAAATCAAAAAAATTTGAAAAAGTTATATTCTAATTAGTTTAACTTCTTTCGAACAAAGTTGGAAACATTTTGCCATCAACTGGATCACCATTTTTATAACCCGCCTCTTGCATTGCTTTTCTATAATTGAAACTAGTCCAATCACCATCATAACTAATTTTTGAATCTTCTTTTGCAACTCTTAAAGTATAACGACTTAAAGTTTTGTCAGGAATTTTTTCTCCTAAACTTCCATGAAGAGTTCTCATATCAAAAATGATTGCATCTCCTAGTTCGCAGTCCCAATGTAAAAATTCATATTTTTTTTTATTACCTAAAATGTCAGGGGGTAATTCATATTTTTTTCCATTTACAACACACTCATCTCCTTCAATTTTGTGTCCATCCTTAAATAAAACCCTTAAAAAAAGTTTATTCCATAAATGTGATCCTTTAACCCAAACAACACCTTCATCTTTTTTAGTCGGTTGCAAGGGAAGCCAAAGAACACACATGGTGCCATCCATGTCAAAATAACTTATATCATGATGAAACGGAGTTGAAGACTTTGAGCCCGCCTCTTTTAAGAACCAATTGTCCATTACCAGATTGATTTTTTTAGCTGACATTAGTTCAGAAGCTATTTGTGCATATGGAGAATTATAAACAAAATCTTTAAATTCAGGCACTAAATGCCATGTCCAATAATCCTCTAAATAAGCTGGAACACCCTTTTCTAAAGTGTGTGATTTAAACCTTGGGCTAGGATTCGCAATATCTCTGTCAATTCCTCTTTGAAGTTTATTAATCCATTGTATATCAAATTTATTTTTAAGATAAACAGCACCATCTTCTCTAAATTTTTTTACTTCATCTTGAGTGAGAATTTTGTTCATATTATTATTATAAGAATATAATATAAATTATACTTTATGGATATTCTTAAAGACAACTTTGGTAGAAAATTTCCATACATTAGATTATCAATTACTGATGTATGTAACTTTAAGTGTGGATATTGTTTACCTAATGGTTATCAAGTGGATAAAGGTGATAACAGAAAATTTCTTCATTTAGATGAAATAAAACGACTTGCAAAATGTTTTTCTGAGTTGGGTGTGAACAAGATCAGGATTACAGGTGGAGAACCGACTGTAAGAAAAGATTTTTTTGATATCATAAAAGTATTAAAATTTGAGTCTGGGATTCAAAATGTATCTATTACAACTAATGGTTATAAATTAGATAAAAAAGCTGAAGATTTAGTTAATTGTGGACTTACTGGAATAAATATAAGTATAGATAGTTTAAACAGAGAAACTTTTAAAAATATTACTGGTCATGATAGACTTCTTGAAATTTTACGTGGCATAGAAAATTTACAAAATTTAGGTTTTGAAAATATTAAAATTAATGCTGTGCTTTTAAATGGAATAAATTCTTCAATAAAAGATTTTAACACTTGGTCAAAATATATTGAAAAAAATAAAGTTGATTTAAGATATATAGAATTAATGAGGACTGGTGATAATTTAGATTATTTTAAAAAATATCATGTTTCATCAAAAATATTTAAAGAATATTTAAATGAAAATAACTGGATCTATCAAACATTTGGTAAAGATGCAGGACCTTCTTTAAATTATATAAACCCTAAATTTAAAGGTAAGTTTGGTATTATTGCGCCATACTCAAAAGATTTTTGTAAATCCTGCAATAGACTTCGAATTACATCAAGAGGTGATTTAAGACTTTGCTTATTTGGAAATACAGGAATAAATTTAAGACATCTATTACAAAAAGATGATCAGTTAAATGAATTAAAAGACTTAATAATGAAACAAATGCAATTTAAAAAAGAGTCTCATTATTTAGAATTGGGCGATACAGGGTCAACTAAAAATTTATCAAAAACAGGAGGTTAATTGTGAAATTAAAAATAATTAACCAAGATGCATTAAAGGACTGGGCTAAAGAAATATTTAAAGATAGTTCCTTTCATATGGTTGATGTTTCTTCAAAAAAGGAAACATTTAGAAGAGCGTTGGCCTCAGGTAAAATATTTGTTGGCGAAGAGGTCTTTAATTTAATTCAAAAAAAGCAAATGCCTAAAGGTGATCCTTTAACTTTAGCTGAAGTAGCTTCAGTTTTGGGAGTTAAAAAAACTAGTGAATTAATTCCTTTGTGTCATCCATTGCCCATTGATCATACTGCAACTAAAATAATTATGAATGAAGATGATAATTCAATAGAAGTTTTTTGTGTTGTTTCTACTTATTCTAAAACTGGTGTAGAAATGGAAGCAATTATGGGTGTTAATGCTGCTCTAATAACAATTTATGATTTAAGTAAAATAGTAAACCCAAATCTTAAAATTGATAATATTAAGTTACTTATTAAAGAAGGTGGAAAAAGTGGTTTATGGAAAAATCCAGAAGGTATTCCAGAGTTTTTAAAAGACTTATTTTAAAATGAAAATCAAGATTGAACTTTTTGGCGTTAGTAGAGAATTTAGTAAAGATAATTTAATAGAATTTGAAATGAATAATAATTCAACAATAAGAGATATAAGGGTTGAAATGATCAATTACCTAGATCAGAATTTTAATGGTAATGAAAATTTTAAAAAAATTGTAAATTCTTCTGCTTTTTGTTCTGAAAACAACAATATTGTTAGCGACAATTATAAAATAACAAAGAATGAAAAGATTGCTATTATCCCTCCAATCGGAGGAGGATAATGCTTCACGCTAAAATTGTTAATATAAAAGAAAAAAAAATATCTTTATCAGAAGCTGAAAAGATAATTTCATCGTCTGACTTTGGTGCTTCAATTTATTTTACTGGAACAGTTCGTAACCAAAATAACAATAAAAGTGTTATAGGAATTACATATGATAGTCATGATGAGCTAGTGTTAAAAAGTTTTAAGGAAATTTATGAGGAAGCAAATCAAAAACTAAATATTCAAAATAAAGCTGTTTTTATTGAACATGCTAAAGGATATTTAAACCTAGGAGAAATTAGTATAATTATTGCCGTCGCATGTAAACATAGAGATGAGGCTTATATTTTATCCAGATATATAATTGAAGAAATCAAAAAAAGATCTCCTATATGGAAAAAAGAACATTATGCAGATAATCAAAGTGATTGGTTAAAAGGAAATCCTATAGTTCATGAAAAAAATTAAATATTCAGAAATAACACCAGAAAATATTTACAAAAATAGAAGAGAATTTGTAAAAAATTTAGGTCTTGCAGCTGGATCTATGTTTTTAGGTCAAAATCTGATCACTTCAGCTAATGCAGATTCTGAAAAAGAAAAATTAAAATTAACTGAGTATAGATATGTGACAACTTATAATAATTATTATGAATTTGGCACAGGAAAATCTGATCCAGTTGAAAAATCACAAAAATTTAAAACTAAACCTTGGGATGTAATAATTGATGGAGAGGTAGAAAAACCTCTAACCTTATCAATGGAGGAAATAAAAACTATGTTTCCCTCAGAGGAAAGAATTTACAAATTAAGATGTGTTGAGGGATGGTCAATGATAATTCCTTGGCTCGGATTTCCTCTAAATAAAATTTTAAAAAAGGTATCACCAACTAGTAAGGCTAGATATGTAAAATTTACTTCAGTCTTTGATCCGGAGCAAATGATTGGACAAAGATTTCCAATTTTAGATTGGCCGTACAAAGAAGGTTTAAGGATTGACGAGGCTATGCACGATTTAACTATTTTAGTTACTGGATTATATGGAAAAAAATTACCTAATCAAAATGGTTCACCGCTAAGATTGATGGTTCCATGGAAATATGGTTTCAAAAGCTCAAAAGCAATTGTAAATATAAAATTAGTTGAAAAAATGCCTATCTCTTCATGGATGAAAGCGTCACCAAGAGAATATGGTTTTTACTCAAATGTTAACCCTGGAGTAGATCATCCTAGATGGTCGCAAGCATCTGAAAGAGTAATTGGTGAAGGCATAATTAGTCCAAGAATTCCAACAACGATGTTTAACGGTTATGGAGATGAAGTAGCTAACTTATATACTGGTATGGATCTAAAAAAATATTTTTAATGAAAAAATATTTAAAGTATAGTGTATTTTTTTTAAGTTCAATTCCATTTTTACTTATTTCTTACAAAATTTTTTTTAACAAACTTGGTCCTGAACCAGTAAAAGAAATTACTCATTTTACAGGTGAATGGACGTTAATTTTTATTTGCTTAACATTATCTATGAGTCCGCTCAAAAGATTTACAAAATGGAATAAGTGGGTAAGTTTAAGAAGAATGTTGGGTTTATTCGTCTTCTTTTATGCAACACTACATTTGTTAACTTATATAGGTTTAGATTATAGATTTGACTGGTCACCAATATTGAATGATGTTGTTAAAAAAAAATATATTTTTATTGGTTTTGCTGCTTGGGTTCTGTTACTTCCTTTAGTTATAACATCTTCACAAAAGATGGTGTCCTTACTTAAAAATAATTGGAAAAAATTACACAGATTAATTTATGTAATAGCTATTTTTGGATCTCTTCATTACATATGGCTATCAAAAACTATTTTTTTTAAACCCTTAATTTACTTTATAATTATACTTGTTTTACTAGCCTTACGAATTAAAATTAAAAGTAGGAATATAAATTATGGATGAAAATATAAAAAAAGAAATTCAATCAGCTACTTTAGAAAGATTAATGAGTCATTTAAAAGAAAGAAAAGATGTTCAAAATATTGATTTAATGAATTTAGCTGGTTTTTGCAGAAATTGTATATCTAGATGGTATAGAGAAGAGGCAAAAAAAAAGGGAATAGAAATATCTGATCCTGATGCAAGAGAACATATATATGGAATGACATATTCTGAGTGGAAAGAAAAATATCAAAAATAATTATTTTTCTTTTAATCTAGGAAACAATTCAACAAAATTACATGGTTTATGTTTAATGTCTAATTGGTGCTTTAAGATACCATCCCACGCGTCTGTTACACCGCCTGAAGATCCTGGCAAAGCAAAAATATATTTACCGTTAGATAAAACTGCACAGGCTCTAGATTGTATGGAAGATGTGCCAACTGTTTTTAAACTAATTGTTCTGAAAACTTCGCCAAATCCAGGAATATGCTTATCTGCAATCTCTTCTACTGCCTCCGGGGTTATATCTCTTCCTGTTAATCCCGTACCACCAGTTGTAATAATAACATCAATCTCTTTATGATTGGTCCAATCTTTTAGAATTAGTAAAATATCTTCTTTATTATCTTTACAAATTTTTCTTTCAATTAATTTGTGATTAGCTTCTTTAATTTTATCAATAAGTATTGCACCAGATTTGTCATTATCAATTGTTCTAGTATCTGTTACAGTTAATAAAGCTATATTTACTATCATAAAAAAAATTTAGAATGATTATATTAACAACATTTTTTTTTATAACATCTATTTTGTACGCTAGTGTAGGCTTTGGTGGAGGATCAACATATCTCGCACTTATGTTAATATGGGAAATTCCATATTATATTTTTCCTATAATAGCTCTATTTTGTAACATTATTGTTGTGTCTGGCAATTCTATAAATTTTGCCAAATCAGGAAATATTAATTTTAAGTTACTACTGCCATATCTTGTCGGGTCAATACCTTTTGCTTTTATTGGTGCTTCTATTTCATTAGATAAAGAATTTTTTGAATTAATGTTGTTTTTTGCTTTGATAATTGCAGGATTGTTTTTATTTATTGAAAGTAAATCTTTTAACAAAAATGATATAAAAATAAATTCTGTACCAATCTTAATCTCAATTTTTATAGGGTCATTGATTGGATTTATTTCTGGTTTAGTTGGAATTGGAGGTGGAATATTTTTGAGTCCAATATTATTTTTATTGAAGGCTGGTTATCCTAAACACATAACAAGTACAGCTTCTTTATTTATTTTAATAAATTCTATCTTTGGAGTAGCAGGACAACTAACAAAAGAGATTGTCTTTAATGAATTTTTAAGTTATTGGCCACTTTTTTTAGCTGTACTTATTGGAGGTCAAATAGGTAATTATTTAAATATAAAATTATTATCTAATAAAGCTTTAGCATTTATGACTTCCTTGCTAATTATTTTTGTAGCAGTAAGAATAGGATTTAGAATATTATTTTAATTATGATTGATATTAATTTTTTTAAAAAGACAAGATTGTTAGATGGTGGAATGGGCCAAGAACTTTTGGCAAGAGGTATGCCATCAAACTCTACTTTATGGAGCGCAAATGCAATCTTAGATGAAAAATATCATCCTCTTGTATTAAACACACATATTGATTTTATAAAAGCTGGTGCAGAAATAATCGTAACAACTACATTTGCTACAAGACAAAAAAGATTAAAAGAAAATAATCTCCAAGATAAATTTGAGTATTTAAATAAAAAAGCTGGCGAAATAGCAGTAAATGCTAAAAAAAAATTTCCACATATATTTGTTGCAGGCGGATTGCCTCCTCAAAATTTAACATACGAATCTGATGAGAGAGATGAGAAAGAGATTATCAGAGATTTTAAGGATCAAGCAAGAGCATTAAATTCTTATGTGGATTTTTTTTATTTTGATGTATGGAGCAGTATTAAAGAGGTTAAATGTGGTATAGAAGCTATAGAAGAATTTGAAAAACCATATTTAGTTGGTATGCATATTTCAGAAGGAACGAATTTGCCTAGTGGTGAAAGTATTTCAGATTTAAAGAATGTTATTAATGAAAAATCTCTTGGGGTTATGCTTTCATGTGTGTCACCAGAAAATTTTGAAAAAAACCTTTACGAACTTAAAAGTTTAGATGTTCCCTTTGGATTTAAGTTAAATGGTTTTGTTACAACAAAAATTAAGGAAGGCTATACTTCGGTATTTTTAGGTAAAAAATCAAATCCAAATGAATTTTTAGGAAAGAGAAAAGACTTAACACCAGATAAAATAGCACTAATTGCTAAAAAATTTAAAGACGCTGGAGCAACTATTCTTGGAGGATGTTGTGAAACAAGTCCATCACATATTGAGGCAATTTCAAAGATTAAGTAACATTTTTATAATCTGCTTTCCTTGCTAAATATATTCCAACAAATACTGCTATTAATGCGACTATAATTTTTGAAGTAATTATTTCATTGAGAAATATATATCCTAAAATAATTCCAAATATTGGAATAATATATGAAACTTGTGAATGAAAAATAAGTCCGTTAGTTTTTAAAATTTTAAATCTCAATAGCCACGCTATTCCAGTAGGAAAAATTCCTAAATAGATTACAGATATAATTGAATCTATTGAGGGATTTAGCATCCAAGGTTTTTCAAAAATTAAAGTTAAGGGAAAAAGCATAATCGTTGACCAAATTAAAATAGAACCTGTGACATTTTCATTTTCTTTATTACTTATTTTTAAAGTTAATACTCCACCAATAACATAACAGGTTGATCCAAGTAAAATTAAAACTGCAGCTACAAAGTTATATTCATTAATTAAAAAGTTATCTGAAAATAAAAAAACTATTCCTGAAAAACCTATTAATAAACCAATTGTTTTTAAAAGATTAAATTTTTCACCCTTTAAAAAAAAGTGAGCTAGAACAGTTGAGGTTAGTGGTGTAGTAGACATCAAAATAGCTGCTAGATTACTTTGAACAAATTTTACTCCATATGATATTACTATGAATGGAATAACTAAATTTACCAATCCTATAATTGCAAACCATTTCCAATCTTTTGAAAATGCTTCTATTTTAATATTTTTATAAAAGCATAAAGTTAAAACTGGTATAGCGCCCAAAAAGGATCTTAAAAAACCTATTGTAATTGGTCCAAATGAATATGTCGCAATTTTAATATTAAAAAAAGCAGATGCCCATATTAAAGATAATAATGTCAATAATAAGTAATCAATTAATTGTGGTTTTCTCATTCGGTTATCTCTTCTATTTTACCGGCAGTTAATGCTTTTAAATTTTCAAAGTCTATTTCAAAAACTGCGTTAGGATGTCCTGCAGCTGCATATATTGATGTAAAATTTTTTAAATTTTCATCAATAAAGATTTTTGTTTTAATCAAGTGGCCTGTTGGAGAAACTCCACCAATTGTATAACCAGTAATTTTTTTAACATCCTCAGGATTAGCCATGGAAACATCTTTTTCATTTAAGATATTTTTTAATTTATTAAGGGAACATCTTTTATCTCCCGAAACTAAACAAAGCACAAAATGCTCACCTGCTTTAAAAAGTAAGCTTTTGACAATTGCTCCTACTTTACAACCTAAAGATGTAGCTGCATCATTTGCAGTTCTAGCAGTCTGCTCTAAAACTATGACTTTTAAATTAGGGTTAAACTCTTTTAAGGATTTTTCAGCTCTTATAACAGGTTCTTTGTTTAGAATTGATTCCACTGATTTAATAAAGTTAATATTTTTAGTGACTAAATACACTACTTATGTGAAAATTGCATAGGTGTTATTTATTAAATAAGCAATATTTTCAAGTATTTTTTTGGTAATTAGGCCAAACAGAATTACATAGGAGACTAAATGAGTGCAGCAAACGTTTTAAAATTTATAAAAAGTAAAGAAGCAGAATTTGTAGATCTTAGATTTACAGACCCGAGAGGTAAACTTCAGCATTTGACAATGGACTCAACTGTTGTTGATAAAGGAATGTTAGATGAGGGTGTTTTTTTTGATGGTTCGTCTATAGCTGGTTGGAAAGCAATTAATGAATCTGACATGATTTTAAAACCTGATACTTCAAGAATGTTTATGGATCCTTTTACTTCTCATAACACTGTTGTTTTATTCTGTGATATTTTAGATGCTGTTAAAAAATCACCATATGAAAGAGATCCTAGAGGAGTTGCAAAAAAAGCAGAAAAATATTTAAAATCTTCAGGTATTGGTGATAAAGCTTTTTTTGGTCCTGAACCAGAATTTTTTGTATTTGATGACGTAAGAATTAAAAACGATATGAATGAATGTGGATTTAAAATTGATAGTAAAGAAGGTCCATATAATTCTGGTAAAGAATATGAAAATGGAAACATGGGACATAGGCCTCCAGTAAAAGGTGGTTATTTTCCAGTGCCACCAGTTGATAGTGAACAAGATATGCGAGGTGAGTATTTAAAAAATTTAAAAGAAGTTGGAATTAAAGTTGAAAAACATCACCATGAGGTTGCTCCTAGTCAACATGAGCTAGGTATGTACTTTGGAACTTTAGTAGATCAAGCTGATAACGTTCAATTGTATAAATATGTTGTACAAATGGTGACACATTCTTTTGGTAAAACTGCAACTTTTATGCCAAAACCAGTTGCTGGCGATAATGGTTCAGGAATGCATATTCACCAATCAATTTGGAAAGGTAATACTCCAGTGTTTTCTGGTGATGCATATGCTGGATTATCTAAAACCGCACTTTATTATATAGGTGGTATTTTAAAACATGCTAAAGCAATTAATGCTTTTGCTAACTCTACCACAAACAGTTATAAAAGGTTAATACCTGGATTTGAGGCACCAGTACTTTTAGCTTATTCAGCTAGAAATAGATCTGCTTCTTGCAGAATACCTATTACATTAAGTAAGAAAGGTGCAAGATGTGAAATAAGATTTCCTGATGCTTCAGGAAACCCTTATTTAACTTTTGCAGCAATGTTAATGGCAGGTATTGATGGAATAAAAAATAAAATTAACCCGGGTAAATCTTTTGATAAAGACTTGTATGAATTACCAGCGAAAGAAGTTGAGAAAATTCCTACAGTTTGTGGTTCATTAAGAGAAGCAATGGAATGTTTAGATAAAGATAGAAGTTTCTTAACTAAAGGAGGTGTATTCACAGATGATCAAATTGATGCTTACATTGCACTTAAGTTTGAAGAAATTCATAAATTTGAACATGCACCTCATCCTGTAGAGTTTGAGATGTATTACAGCAGCTAGCAACTTTAATTATTGTCTAGTTGAAGCAATTTTATTTTTGTTAACACCTTTTTTGACTACGTAATCTTGTGTTCCGTTAGCACCAGTTTCAACCTCTTTACGTAGTTCTTTAAAGAAAACTCTTTCTTTTAAAGAATCCTTTAAGTTTTTAACAAGATTTTTAAACTCAAATTTGTTCATAACGAATCTATACTATAGATATGCATAAAATGCAATTCTGCTATGCAAATAATGGATAATTCAATCTATGATGTTTTGAAAGATTCTCCGCATCCACAACGCTCAGTTTCATTCGGATTATTGAAGACAAAAGTTGAAGATAACTCTTCTTTTTTGTAATCCATTTCAGTTCCAAGCAGATACATAACTGCAGCAGAATCAACAAAAACTTTCACACCTTTGTCCTCAATAACTTCATCATTAGGATTTAATTCCTTTGTATATTCCATCACATAAGACATTCCTGCGCATCCACCTGATTTTACTGATACTCTTACACCAATTGAATTTTTTTCAGCCTTGGCCATAATCTCTTTTATTCTTGTTGCTGCGTTTTCACTTAATTTGATAATTTGGTTCATTATAAATTCAATTCTAATTTTGCTGATTCTGACATCATATCTTTATTCCATGGTGGATCCCAAACTAACTCAAGATCAACATCTTCAATACCTTCGACTTGCATTACACCTTCTTTTACTTCTTTTGGCAAACTTTCTGCGACTGGACAATTTGGTGTAGTTAAAGTCATTTTAATAATAGCAAACTTTTCATCCCTCACCTTAATATCATAAATTAAACCTAATTCGTATATATTTACAGGCAACTCAGGGTCATAAATTTTTCTAATTTCTTCAATAATTTGTTCTTTTTTAGACATAATTTTTAATTTTCGGTTTTAACCTCTTCTTTTTTATCATCGAACGCAGATACTAATGTATGCCAAGACAATGTGGCACATTTAACTCTCATTGGGTACTGCTTAACTCCAGATAGACACATTAACTTAGTTTTTTCATCTTCATTTAAATATTCAGATTTTAATTCTGGATTTTCTTTAATCATACCTAAAAAATCTTCTATTATTTCTTTAGCTTCATGTTCATTTTTACCCTTAATTAAATCTGTCATAATAGAGGCTGATGCCATTGAAATTGCACATCCACTTCCTTCAAAAGAAGCATCTTCTACAATTCTTTGCCCATTTAATTTCAAGTAAACATGAACATTGTCACCGCATAAAGGATTATTACCTTTTGCATCTTTATTAAAACCTTCTGTCTTTCTTAGGTTCCTTGGATTCTTACCATGCTCTAATATAATTTCCTGATAAAGTTCTTTTAAATTCATTATAAATTAAATATTTTTTTGCAATTATTTATTGAGTCGTTTAGTTGATCTAAATCTTCTTTAGTATTATAAATTCCAACTGATGCTCTTGCACTTGCTGGAATATCTAATTTATCATGTAGAATTTGACAGCAATGATGTCCTGCTCTTATTGCAACCCCGTCTTCATCTAATATAGTTGCAATATCATGTGGATGAACACCTTCTAAAGTAAAAGATAACACTCCTCCTTTATTTCTTGGATTACCTATGAGTTTAACTGAGTTATTCTTTTGTAATAATTCTTGTCCATACTCAACTAATTCAGCTTCATGTTTCATAACATTTTCTATACCAATACTTTCTAAAAATTTAATTGATTGATCAAATGCAATAACTTGAGCTGTTGCCATAGTTCCTGCCTCATACTTATTAGGTAAATCACCATAGGAAATTCTATCTTTTTTAACTTCATTAATCATTCCTCCACCACCCTGGTAAGGAGGTAGCTCCTCTAACCAATTTTTCTTTCCGTACAATACTCCTAAACCGGTTGGTCCATACATTTTATGGCAAGAAATTGCGTAAAAGTCACAGTCAAGATCTTGCATATCTAACTTTAAATGTGGTGCACCTTGGCAACCATCAACAACTACAATTATTCCTTTGGAATGTGCTAGTTCGGTTATCTCTTTAATTGGTAAAATAGCACCAGTCACATTAGATAAATGAGTGATAGATAATAATTTTGTTTTTGATGTTATTTTTTTTTCAATTTCTTCTAATGTAATTTCACCATCTTTATTTATTTCAGCGAAATTAATTTTAATATTTTTTGATTTTCTTAAAAAATGCCAAGGAACATAATTAGAATGATGCTCAAGTTCAGTAATCAATATTTCATCGCCTTCTTGCAAATAATTTTGTCCTAAAGTATTTGCAACTAAATTTAACGCCTCTGTTGCTCCTTTAGTAAAAACAATTTCATTTTTATCTTTTGCGTTAATATATTTTTGTACGGACGTTCTGGTATTTTCATATAGGTTTGTTGCAGCTACTGCTAGATAATGAACACTTCTACCAACATTAGAGAATTGCTTTGTATAAAATTCATTAATTCTATCTACAACAACTTTTGGTTTTTGAGATGAATTTGCGCTATCTAGATAAACCAAATCATTATTTTGAATTTTTTCATTAAAAATTGGAAATTCTTTTTTTATATGATCAATATTCATTCTTTAATTCCAATCATATTTTTAATTAAGTTTTTTATTTCTGAATCGGTTATTTTTTCTACTACATCAAGTAAAAAACCATTAATTAATAACTCTCTTGATTGCTGATAACTTAATCCTCTAGACATTAAATAAAATATAGAATCATCATTTAAACTGCCTGATGCTGATCCATGCGAACACTTAACATCATCAGCATAAATTTCTAGTTCTGGCTTTGCATTAAACTCAGACTCTTTATTTAGTAATATTGCCTTACTCAATTGGTATCCATCTGTTTTTTGAGCTTTTGAATTCACAAATATTTTTCCTTGATACACTGCTTTAGAACTGTCTTCTAAAACACTTTTAATTAGTTGATAGCTTTTTGTGTTATCAATTAAATGGTTTATCTCAGTTCTAATTTCGTGATGTTTATAATTGTTAAGAGAGAAAATGCCATTCACAAAAGCTGATGAATATTCACCTTTTAAATTACAATTAATTTCATTTTTAAAAAAATTTGATCCTGATGATAAAATAAATGTTTCTGAAATACTATTTTTGTCTTGTTCAATATTATTAAAGGAGTATTTAATATTTTTATTTTCAAATTTATCTACTTTGTAATTTTTTAAAACTGCATTTTCATTTAAATCGAAGTTATAAAAAATATTTAAAAAATTTTTTTCTGAAGTATCGTGAAATAAGTCAATTACTCTTAACGAACTATCTTTATTTAGCTCAAAATCTAATTTTAAATTAATATTTTTTGACCAAATTTTAGAGTTTGTTGTATGATAAATAATAAGAGGTTTTGTTAATTGATAACCTTTTTTAACCAATATTTTAAAAGATTTATTTGTAAAGGCATTATTTAAATCGGATAAAGAATTATTAGTAAATTTATTAATATTTTCTGACTTATCAATTATTTCTATTTGATTTTTTTTTTCATAATCAAAATCAATTTTTTCAATTCTACCATTTATAAAAACAATTTTATTATGCTCTAGTCCATCTACAAATACAGAAGTATCAACCTTGTTGGTGAATGTGTAATCGTTATAAAAATTTAGTTCTCCAATATTTTTTTTTATTATTTGACTAAGATCTGAAAATTTCCAATCTTCTTCTTTTCTATTTGGAAAACCTTTTGCTATAAAATTATCTAAAGAAAATTTTTTTATTTCAATTTCTTTTTGAGATAAACTTAAATCTTTAATAATATTTTCAAAATCTTTTTGTAATTGTTCCTTCATCTAATTAAAGTTTTCGTATCCTTTTTTTTCTAATTCTATAGCTAAATCTGGTCCTCCAGATTTAATAATTTTTCCATTCATTAAAACATGTACAAAATCAGGTTTTATGTAATCAAGTAACCTTTGATAGTGTGTAATGATTAAAAACGAATTTTTTTTATTTCTTAATGTATTAACTCCATCAGCAACAATCTTTAAAGCATCAATATCTAAACCCGAATCTGTTTCGTCTAAAATTGATAATTTTGGCGCCAACAATGACATCTGTAAAATTTCATTTTTCTTTTTTTCCCCGCCAGAAAAACCAACATTTAATTGTCTGTTTAATTTTTCTTCATCAAATTTTAATTCTTTTGACTTTTGCTTTACTAATTTTAAAAATTCAATTGCATCAAGTTCCTTTTCTCCTCTGGCTTTTCTAATTGCGTTTAAAGATGTTTTTAAAAATATATTGGTATTAACACCTGGAATTTCTAGTGGATATTGAAATGCTAAAAAAATACCTTTATGAGCTCTTTCTTCTGTCTCAAGTTCAAATAAATCTTTTTCTTCAAAAAGAACTTCTCCTGAAACTTCATATCCCTTTTTTCCTGATAAAATATTTGATAATGTACTTTTTCCTGATCCATTTGGCCCCATTATAGCATGAACTTCTCCGGGATTAATATTTAAAGAAAACCCTTTTAAAATTTCTTTATTTTCAATTTTTGCGTTTAATTGATTTATTTTTAACATTATCCTACACTTCCTTCCAAACTAATCCCTACTAGCTTTTGTGCTTCTACAGCAAATTCCATAGGCAGTTGCTGCAAAACTTCTTTACAAAAACCATTAACAATTAATCCTACCGCTTCTTCTTGATTTAAACCTCTTTGCTGACAATAATGTAATTGTTCTTCGCTTATCTTAGATGTGGTTGCCTCATGTGCAATATTAGAGTCGGAATTCTTGTTTTTTATATAAGGAACAGTATGAGCTCCACATTTATTACCCATCAATAAAGAGTCACATTGTGTATAATTTGTTGAATTATTAGCTTTTGACGAAATATCAACCAAACCTCTATAAGTCATATCTGAATTTCCAGCTGAAATTCCTTTAGAAATTATTTTACTTTTAGTATTTTTACCTAAGTGGATCATTTTAGTACCTGTATCAGCCTTTTGATAGTTATTAGTAATAGCTATAGAATAAAACTCACCTACAGAATTATCTCCTTTAAGAATGCAACTTGGATATTTCCAAGTTATAGCAGAACCTGTTTCTACTTGTGTCCACGAAATCTTTGAATTTTTTCCTTTACACAAACCTCTTTTAGTTACAAAATTATAAATGCCACCTTTTCCATCTTTATCTCCCGGATACCAATTTTGGACCGTTGAATATTTTATTTCAGCATCATCTAGAGCAATTAATTCTACATTTGCAGCATGCAATTGATTTTCATCTCTCATTGGAGCAGTACATCCTTCTAAATAACTCACATAACTTCCTTTATCAGCTATGATTAAAGTTCTTTCAAACTGACCAGTATTAGAAGCATTGATTCTGAAATAGGTTGATAATTCCATTGGACATCTAACTCCTTCTGGGATGTAAACGAAAGATCCGTCAGTAAAAACTGCAGAGTTTAATGTAGCAAAAAAATGATCACTTGTTGGTATAACAGATCCCAAATATTTTTTAACTAAATCTGGATAATTTTGAATTGCTTCTGATATAGGACAAAATAAAATACCTTGTTTTGTTAATTCTTCTTTAAAAGTTGTTGCAACAGACACGGAATCAAATACCGCATCAACTGCTATTCCATTTAATCTTGCTTGTTCTTGCAGAGGAATTCCAAGTTTTTTATAGGTTTCAAGTAGTTTGGGGTCAAGCTCATCAAGACTCTTTGGTTTATCTTTCATGCTTTTAGGGGCTGAGTAATAATAAAGATCTTGATAATCAATTTTTGGATACTTTGGTTTTTGCCAATCTGGCTCTTTTAATACTTTAAATCTCTCATATGCTTTTAACCTAAATTCAAGCATCCATGGAGGTTCTTTTTTAATATTAGAGATAAATTTTATTACATCTTCATTTAATCCTTTTGGAGCTTGAATATTTTCTATATCTGTAGAAAAGCCATACTTATAGTCTTTTAAATTATCTATTTCTTTTTGTCTGTTATCCATTTTAAACTCTTGTTTCTTTTTTGTTATTAATCAAATCCTCTAAACTTTTATTCTCAAAAAAACTATTAATATGGGTTTCTAATTCATCCCAAAGATCATGGGTAATACATTTTGTTGATTTACCGTTACATCCTCTTTTTATTTCTTTATTGCATTTGACAGTTTTAACTTTTTCATCAACAGCATAAAAAATATTAGTTAACTTAATATCGTTAGGATTTTTACTAAGAATATAACCGCCTTGTGTACCCCTAATACTTTTAACAATATTATTTCTTTTTAATTTTGAAAAAATTTGCTCTAAATAATCTAATGAAATACCTTGTCTCAATGATATATCTCTAAGTGAAACAGGATTGATGTTATCAAATCTTGCTAGATCCACTAATGCCATAACGGCGTATCTACCCTTAGATGTAAGTTTCATTTTTTTACCCTTAAATTAAGCGTTTTTATACATACCTGACTAAAATGGTCAAGTTTAGAGATGAAAAAAAAACTAACATATTGTCGCTCACATGTGATAAACGTACATTTTTTTTGAGAATAATAATCAGTATCACATATGGATAATAAAATTTCAGAAATATTTATACCTGGTCCTGCGGGACGGCTAGAAACTAAATATTATAAAAGTAAAAAAAATACATCACCGATTGCATTAGTACTACAACCTCATCCTCAATATGGAGGAACTATGAATAATAAAGTTGTAGTAGATGCATTTAATACTTTTATGGATAACGATTTTTCTGTTTGCCGAGTTAATTTCAGGGGGGTTGGTAAAAGTGATGGAGAATTTGATAATGGTCAAGGAGAACTTGCTGATGCTGCTGCAGCTTTAGATTGGCTGGAAAGAGAGAATTTTGATAATTCACAATGTTGGGTTTCTGGATTTTCATTCGGTTCATTAATAGCAATGCAATTATTAATGAGAAGACCAGAGATAAATAGATTTATTGCAATTTCACCTCAACCTAACGTTTATGATTTTTCTTTTTTATCTCCTTGTCCAACCTCAGGTTTAATAGTTTATGGTAAAAAAGATGAATTAGTACCATTAGAATATATTACAGAATTAAATAAAAGGCTAAGCGCTCAAAAAGGAATAAAAGTAGAATTTAACTCTATAGCCGATGCTAATCATTTCTTTTCGAAAACAGATGATGCGCTAGTTAAAAATCTTGACAAATATATTAAAAAAGAAACAGCACTATATTAAAAATTTTCTACCAACTTTCCTCCTACTGAAGACTGATTACATCCAGTTGTAGTATTAAAAGAAATTGGTAAATTTAAAAAAGATCTAACCGCTATATATCCAAAAGCTTGTGACTCAATATAATCCCCTTTTAAATTAAAATTATCCACTTTTTCTAAAATAATTTTATTTTTATTAGATATGTAATCATTTATACATTTTATTAGATAGTTATTTTGCCTCCCTCCTCCACAAATTAAAAATTTTATATTTTTGTTTGCACTAGCATATTTAAGTCCCTCAGAAATTAAGTATGCAGTAAAATTTGTTACAGTTGCACATCCATCTTCTAAAGATAAACCTCTTACAAATGATGTATCAAAGTCATTTACATCTAAAGATTGAGAGTATTTTTTAATTTTAAAATTATCAATTGCTTGATTTAAAATTAATTGATTAATTGTTCCTAATTTAGCTATTTCTCCATCTTTATCATATTTTAAACTAGAATTATTTCTAATCCACTGATCAATCATACAATTTCCTGGGCCTATATCAAAAGCAAATAAATTTTTATGAATTTGATCTGAATTATTTAATATTTTTGTTACATTAGCTATCCCACCTATGTTTAAAAAACCTAAGGGAAAATTTAGATTATATTTTTTGTAGATTTTTTTTGATAAAATATAATGAAAAATTGGCGCTAATGGAGCGCCTTGACCATTGTTTTTAATATCTGCCTGCCTAAAATCATAGATAACTTTTTTTTTAATTATTTGAGACAATAATTTACCATCACCTATTTGCTTAGTTATTTTTTTTTGAGGATTGTGAAAAATTGTATGTCCATGAAAACCTATAAGATCTATTGGCTCTTTATATGTTTGTAATGTTTGGTTGATTATTTCAGCATGAAAAAGGGTTATGCTGCGCTCCGTTTCCCTTATTTTTTCAGAATTTTTTAAAAGGTCCTCCTCTACTGATACTAAATCCCTTAAGCAAATTAATTGTTCTTGAAGTTTATCATCATACTCGTAATAACTATCCAAAATATTAAAGAACTGATCGTATCCGTCTGAAATTATTATAGACAAATCAACACCATCCATAGATGTACCGCTCATTAATCCAATTGAAGTAAATAATTTATTTTTCATTAATATATTTTTTAAAAAAAATTTGTATATTGTAACTATAAACTTATGAATAAATTTTTAAAAGAATTTAAAAATAGAGGGTATTTCTATCAATGTACTAGCGCAGAAGAATTATCAAAACTATTAAATAAAGAAAAAATCAAAGCTTATATAGGTTTTGATTGTACAGCAGAAAGCTTACATGTTGGTAGCTTACTACAAATTATGTGTTTAAGATTACTTCAAAAAAATGGTCATCGACCAATAGTTTTAATTGGTGGAGGAACTACAAGAATTGGTGACCCATCTGGAAAAGATAAAACTAGAAAAATTTTAAGCGAAAATGAAATTGAAAATAATATTAATAATATTCAAAAAATTTTGAAAAAATTTCTTGATACTGATGATCCTCAAACAAAACCTATATTTGTTAATAACTATACTTGGCTTAAAAATTTAAATTATATTTCGTTTTTAAGAGATATAGGCAAACACTTTACAATAAATAGGATGCTAACATTTGATAGTGTAAAATTAAGATTAGAAAGAGAACAATCGCTTAGTTATATGGAATTCAATTATATGATACTGCAAGCATATGATTTTCTAGAATTAAATAAAAAAGAAAATTGTGTATTACAAATTGGTGGTTCAGATCAATGGGGTAATATTGTTAACGGAGTAGAACTTATCAAAAGATATTCAAACGAACAAACTTTCGGACTTACAACACCATTAATTACATTAGCGACAGGTGCTAAAATGGGTAAAACAGAAAATGGAGCTATATGGTTAGATGAAAAATATTTATCAGCTTACGATTATTGGCAATTTTGGAGAAATATTGATGACAGAGATGTCGTTAAATTTTTAAAAATGTTTACTGATATCGACTTAAATGAAATTAATAATTTAAAGGAAAAAAATATTAATGAATTAAAAATATTATTAGCAAACAAAACTACAGCCATGTTACATGGAGAGGGTGCTGCTCAGAATTCTGAACAAGCTGCAAGAGAAGCTTTTTCTGGAAATTCTTTAGGATCAAACTTGCCTAGTATTAAAATTGAAACAAAACAATTAGAAAAAAATATTAATATAATTGATTTGATAATTTTATCTAAAGCAGAAAATTCAAAAAGTGAGATAAGAAGATTGATTAAGGGTAAAGCTATTAAGATTAATGAAAATATTATTTCTGAAGAAAAATTTATTATTAATCTTGAGCTATTTAAAGATAACTACTTGAAGCTCTCTATTGGTAAAAAAAGACACATAAAAGTTGAGCTAATTTAGTTCTTTTTTATTTTTTCAAGAGTTCTAGTTATAAATCTTGGAGTTAATGTTTTTATAGGATTTACTGTAGTTTCAAGATTTTTTGGTGGTCCTTTTATTTTAAAACTTACTCCAAAAACACCTTCTCCAGTTTTGTCGCCTACTAGAATTTTACCTAATAGCGGAATTTTACTTATTGTTTTATTTATAGTAGTTGCTGGTACCAAAGTACCTCTCAGACTTATCAATTTATCTTCTTCCACATAACCACTCATTAAAATTGAAATAGCTGGGCCAATTGCATAAAGTTCATCTATTGTCATTAAGTTTTTTTCATTATTGAAATTCATCTCAAACTCCTCAAATCTTATTCCTTCTCCAGTCAAAATGTCTGCAATTCCCTGCAGTGATGCTAAAGTCAGAAGTTTTGTTAAAGCTGGAACTTCCTTCAACTTGAAATCATAGATTTTTAAATTTGAAACAGATTTTTCCGCTTTTTTTGAAGATACAAAATCTAAAGCCCCTTCATCAAATCCTTTTATAAATTTATATCTTCTAACAAAAGGTTTTGCTTTAGATGAAAAAAGTTTAGTTATTCTCTCTCCATTATTTGTTGTTTCAATAGAAAATACAATATTTTTATTATTATCGAAATTTGCAGATAAATTTGATTCAATAACTTTGTTATCTTTGATGAATATCAATCCCTGCAAATTTTTTATAAAATTAATTTCATCTATATAAACTTCATTCAAGTTTAGGTTTAATTTAATATTATTTTTAAAAAGTTTATTCTCATCATCTTTTTTGCTTTCAAACAAATTTTTTACAATTGAACTAGCGTTCAAAAATAACCCA
>CABYCY010000002.1 GCA_902517615.1 uncultured Pelagibacteraceae bacterium | reverse complement strand
TATTTTAAAAACCTTTTGAATAATGCATTTAAAAATTATGCGGGATAAATCATTTTTTTAGGGTCAACTATTTTTTCATAATCTTTTTTATTAATTAATCCTGTTTTTAAAGTTTCATACTTTAAAGTTGTATTATTTTTTAAAGCATTTTTTGCAATTTTTGCAGCATTATCATATCCAATATGTGGCGCTAACGCTGTTACTAACATTAATGAATTATCTAGGTGTTCTTGTATTTTTTTTTTATTTGCCTTAATATCTTTTACACAAAAGAGGGCAAAATTTTTACTACTGTCAGCAATTAAATCTATCGATTGTAAAATATTATGAGCTATTAGTGGCTTAAAAACATTTAATTCAAAATGACCATGTGACCCAGCCATTGTAATTCCATTGTGATTTCCAATTACCTTGACACAAACCATAGTTACTGCTTCACACTGAGTTGGATTTACTTTTCCAGGCATTATTGATGACCCTGGTTCATTTTCGGGCAATATAAGCTCTCCATAACCAGCTCTAGGACCAGAACCTAAAAATCTGATATCATTTGATATTTTCATTAATGCTACTGCACATGTGTTTAAAGTTCCAGAAAAATTTACAATTGCATCATGTGCTGCTAGTTCTGAAAATTTGTTTGGTGCAGGTTCAAATTTAATTTTTGTAAATTTAGCAATTTCTCTTACAATTTTTTTATCAAAATTTTTTTTAGAATTTATTCCTGTTCCAACTGCCGTTCCACCTTGTGCAAGAAAGTATATTTCTTTTAAAGCATATTCTATTCTTTCAATACATTTTTTTAATTGAGCATGATATCCTGAAAATTCTTGGCCAAGAGATAGTGGAGTTGCGTCTTGGAGATGTGTTCGCCCAATTTTGACTATATTTTTAAATTCATTTGACTTTTTCTTTAACTCTTTTTCTAAAATTTTTAGGCTTGGTAACATTTTATCTAAGGTTTCTTTCGCAACAGAAATATGCATAGCAGTAGGAAAAACATCATTTGTAGATTGAGATTTATTAACATGATCATTAGGATGGACTGGTTTTTTTGTTCCCTTTTTACCACCCAAGATTTCAATAGCTCTATTAGCAATTACTTCATTAACATTCATGTTTGTTTGAGTTCCAGATCCAGTTTGCCAAACTTTTAGTGGGAAATTTTGATCTAATTTACCTTTTATGACTTCTTCAGAAGCTTTAACAATTGCTTTTGAAATTTTACTGTTTATTAATTTATCTTTAACATGAACTAGAGCCGCAGATCTTTTAATGATTGCTATAGATTTAATAATTGAAATGTTTACCAAAATTTTACCAATATTAAAAAATTTATTAGATCTTTGAGTTGATGCACCCCAATATTTGTCATTGGGGACGTTAATACTTCCAATACTGTCAAATTCTTTTCTCAATTTCATTGATTAATTCTAGAGTAATAAATAATTATTAGCATACAATAAATATTTAAAAACTTATAGGAGCAATATGTCAAATTTTAGTAAAGTTGGAACTTTTATGAAAACTTTTGGTCAGGAAGTTAAAACCAAGTCATCATTTAGTACTGATAAAATAAATAAATTAAGGATATATTTAATAAAAGAGGAATTAGAGGAGCTTATAGAGGCCATGAATAATAAGGATTTATTGGAGGTAGCTGATGCACTTACAGATATATTGTATGTAACTTATGGGGCGGGACATGCATTTGGAATAGATTTAGATAAATGTTTTGAAGAGGTTCAAAACTCCAATATGAGTAAGTTAGATGAGAACGGGAAACCAATTTATAATGAGTTTGGAAAAGTTATGAAAGGTCCCAACTATTTTAAACCAGACCTGTCTAAGTTTGTGAATTAGATTTCTAACTTAAAGTCAACCGCAGGAGCACTGTGTGTAATGCTACCAACAGAAATTCTGTTTACACCTGTTGATGCAATAGTTTTTATAGTTTTTAAATTAACATTACCCGAAGCTTCAGTTTCATAATATTTTTTTGCAATTTTAATACTGTCTCTTAAATTTCTAATATTCATATTATCAAGCAAAACTGTATTAAATTTAAGACCTAAAATTGATTTAAGTTGTTTAATTGTGTCAACCTCAACTGTAATTTTTTTTCCTTTTTTATTTTTTATCGCTTTCAACACCAAACTCTTTAAATCTGAGCTCGCGATATGGTTATCTTTAATTAAATACTCATCACTTAAATTAAATCTATGATTTGTACCACCTCCTAATTTTACTGCATACTTTTGGATAACTCTTAAATTTGGAATTGTTTTTCTAGTACAACAAATCTTAGTTTTTTTTCCAACTAATTTAACAAATTGATTTGTTTTGGTTGCTATTCCAGAAATGTGAGATAAAAAATTTAAAGCAACTCTTTCAGCAATTAATATATTTTTTGCTTTGCCTTTTATTATTGCTACTAAGGAACCTTTTTTAGTTATAGAGCCATCTTTTTTCTTAATAATAAATTTTATTTTATTATCAATTAATGCAAAAGTTTGTTTAGCAAATAATAATCCTCCAACAATTGCTTTTTGATTAGATATTAATTTAACTGTTACTAATTTGTCATTTTTAATTAGACTCGACGTGATATCTCCTGAAGGATAAAGATCTTCATTCAATGCTAGCTTAACAGTGCTTTTGATAAATTCTTTGCTTAGTTTTATTTTTGACACTTATTTATCTGCCAATGGCTGCCATTCTCTCTACAGATATTCTGGCTTTCTCAATTGTTTCTTTGTCCATGATAATTTCACCAGTCTCATTTTCTAAACAATCTAATATTTTTGGAAGTGTAATTTTTTTCATATGAGGACACATATTACATGGTTTAACAAAATCTACATTTGGATTTTCTATTTGAATATTGTCACTCATTGAACACTCTGTAACCATCATTACTTTTTTCGGTTGATTGTCTTTTACATATTTGATCATTCCAGAGGTAGATCCTGCAAAATCACTTGCCTCAATAACATCTGGAGGACATTCTGGGTGTGCTATGATTTTAATTCCTGGATTATTTTTTCTAATATCATCTATTTCTTTTTTATTAAATTGATCATGAACAATACAAATTCCTTTCCAAGAAATTATTTCAACATCAGTTTGAGAAGCTACATATTTAGCCAAGTAATCGTCAGGCAAAAATATTACTCTTTTTACACCAAGAGATTTAACTATTTTAACTGCATTAGCAGATGTACAACAAACATCTGTTTCAGCTTTTACTTCTGCTGACGTATTGACATAAGATACAACAGGAACGCCTGGGTATTTTTCTTTTAATAATCTTACATCTTTACCCGTTATTGATGATGATAAAGAACAACCAGCGTCCATATCTGGTAGAATAACTTTCTTATCAGGGCTCATTAATTTTGCAGTCTCTGCCATAAAATGAACTCCAGCCATCAAAATAATATCAGCTGACGTTTTTGAGGCTTCAATTGCTAATGCAAGTGAGTCTGCGGAATAATCTGCAACACCATGATATATTTCTGGTGTTTGATAATTGTGAGCAAGTATTACTGCATTTTTTTCTTTTTTTAATTTATTAATTTTATGGATATATGGGGCATGCACCGACCATTCAATTTCAGGCATTACCTTTGAAATCTTTTGATAAATAGGATCTGTTGCTTTACGTACTTCTTGTGTAAATTCCATGAGGATTTTTACCAATTTGAATCATAATTGTCATTCATTTATTATGAGACATATTGCGGTCGTGCTGAAATTGGTAGACAGGCACGGTTGAGGGCCGTGTGGACCTAGTCCATGAGAGTTCGAGTCTCTCCGACCGCACCAAATTTCAATTTTTATGGGAACTTTTTGCAAAAAATTTTCAAAATTTTAACCTCACTGTGCTCATAGTGTGCTCGTTTTGGAGTCAATTTTATAATGAATTATTTTAATTTAAATTTGATTTTAGACTCTTCGTTTAGGATTTGTTAATCTTAAATTATGAAACAATTCATAGCATACACTTTCATATTAATTTGTTTAAGTTCAATTTTTAATGCCACAGGTCAAGAAAATCCTATTGATATATGGAATCTTGAAAAAAAAAAACCAAGCCAAACACAAAAAAAAAAAATTAGAAAACGAATTGAGTTGCAATTATATTTTTGTGAAGGAAGTTTTTATAGAGCATATTTAGAAGAATATAATGATGGCAATTGCACATATGGGAAAAAAATAAGTTATCAAAAATTTAAAGAAAAAAGATTAACAAAAATAGCGACAGGTGGAAGATTTGAACTTTTCTATATTCAGTCAGAAAAACCTAATAGAAAAATTGCAGTATTAATGTCATGTAATGCTTACCCTAATGCGCAGGATATTTGTCATAAAATTAATTATCAAAATAGAAAATTCTACTCTTGGGGTTTTTTTGATAAAAATGATAAAATTCAAATAGCAGACAAAGATGCAAATGAATTAGAAAAAGAAAGACAAAAAATAGAGGAAGAAAAGAAAAAAATTGAAGAAGAAAAAAGAAAAATAGCCGAGGCTAAAAAAAAACAAGAGGAAGAGGAAAAACAAAGAAAAGAGGCTGATGCAAAACTTTATATAATTGGATCTGGCACAGGTTTCTTTGTTAGTGCAGAGGGACACATAGTCTCTAATGACCACGTGGTTGGTATTTGTAGACAGGTTGCATCAAAAATAGATGGTCAATTAAAATATTTTAATGTTATTAAAACCGACAAGGTTAATGATCTTGGTATAGTGAAAGGAGAATATAAAAATCCCAATTATCTAAGCATTAAAACTGAGGGTGCTGAATATGGAGAAGATATAGTTGCTTTTGGTTATCCTTTAGCAGATGCACTAAGTACAAGTGTTAAGTTAACAAGAGGAATTGTTAGTTCATTAAGCGGTCCAGGAAATAATTATTCTGAAATTCAAATAGATGCAGCTATACAGCCGGGAAATAGTGGTGGACCTGTACTTAATATGGAAGGTCAAGTTGTTGGTGTAGCATCTTCAGGTTTAAATAAATTATATATGTTAGAGCAGTCAGAATATATACCAGAAAATGTTAACTTTGCTGTTGCGGCACCTACACTTTCAAACTTTCTTAAAGCTAACGGAGTTAAAATTGATACCAAGAAATTTGAGGTTAATAATACAAAAGAACTTGCAAGGATAGGAAGACCTGCAACATTGCAATTATTTTGTATGAACACTCAAGCAGTATTTGAAGAGTTAAAAAAAACAAAAAAACATTCAGATGTTTTATTTGAAAAGGTTATTGATCTTAGATAAATAATTTTTCTGACTGTGCTGAGATTGCGCTCAAGTTTGGTTGTATTATTAAATTAATATTTAAATTTGCGATTAAAAGGTTATTCTCCAGAGAGTTCGAGTCTCTCCGACCGCACCAAAATGAATTTTATATAGGAGTTTTTGATGGATAAATTACTTTCAGTAATATTTATGGTTGGGGTTTTGCTTTTAGTTCTTCCAAGTTTTTTACAATCAAATTCTCAATTAAAGCAATTTCTTAAAAATCTCAGTATTTGGATTATTGTAGTTTTTATAATCTTAATGATTGTTTATTTATTTAAATAAGAAATTAGTTTTTTATCCAATCGGGTTTCTTGATATTTATTGAAGCTTCTTTAGTTTTAAAATTTGCTTTTTCATCAAAGTTTTCGTTTAAGTATTTAATTAAAGCAAAAGGATACTCGCTATCGATTAAAACCTTACCTATTTCAATTTCATTATTATAAATACTTTCACCTTCATATAATTTTCCATTTATTACATTTATTGGAAGTAATCTTTTTAAAAGCTTGTTCTTTAATTTAATTCGTGCGGTATTTTCTTGGCCAACATAACAACCTTTTTTGAAATCAATTCCATTTAATTCCTCAAAATTACACTCAATCCCAAACAATTTGTCTTGTAACTTGTTCAAATCCTTTGGAACTATTCCAAGTCTATGACTTAATGAATAATATTCTTTAAGATCAGCATCATGAAGATCAAGTTTTTTTAAAGACAAATAAAGTTTTTCTAAATTAATAATTAATCTAGCACCTAGTTGTTTATTTCTTGGGTCTAAAAAAATTGGATCTTCTCTATATTTAATAGTAAATCCAATTTCATCTTTTGATTCACTAAAGGTTAAGAATTTTTCAGGAGAAAATGCAGCCACAACAAATTCATTGCTAAGATTAAGAATTTCAACTTTTGATCTAAGCTTATATAGACTTAATTGTTTGAACAACTCCTCTGCTTGAGGTTTTTCACAATCTATAAGATATCCTGATTTATGTTTTACAATTATAAATTCATACAAAAATTTACCTTGAGGAGTAAGCAATGAACTAAAACAACTATTTACATCACTTACTTTGTTTATGTCGTTACTAATAAGATTTTGAAGAAATTCTTTTGCATCATCTCCATTAATATAAAGAATTGCTCTATTATCTAAAATGTAAACGTTTTTAATATTCATAATTGATTAATTATAGAATGTAATATAATAACAATTTCTCAAAATGTTAGATCTTATAATTAAAAACGGACAATGTTATATTGATGGTGAATTAAAAGATGTTGATGTTGCTTTAAAAGATGGAAAAATTCAACAGATTGGACAAATTTCAGAGGAAGCTAAAGAGACAATAAATGCAGAAGACCATACAGTATTACCTGGATGCATAGATACGCAAACACATTTTAGAGAACCAGGATCAACGGATACAGAAGATCTTCACTCAGGAAGTAGAGCAGCTATAGCTGGAGGAATTACAAGTGTATTTGAAATGCCAAATACTAATCCACCAACATCAAATATGAAAGAGTTTCAAAGAAAATTAGATCTCGCTAAAAATAGAATGTACAGCAATTATGCTTTTTATTTCGGTGCTACAGCAGATAATGCAGATGATTTAGCGAGTTTAGAGGGTTTAGAAGGATGTTGTGGAATTAAACTTTTTGCAGGATCTTCAACTGGTAACCTGCTGGTTGCTGAAGAAGATGATATAGATAAGGTTTTTCAAAATGCATCAAAAGTTGTTGCTGTTCATTCAGAAGATGAGGCAATTTTAAAAGTTAACAAAAAATTAATTAAAGAGGGAGATGTTCATACCCATCCAGTATGGAGAAGTGTAGAATGCGCAATAGCGTCTACGAGAAGGATTGTAAGAATTGCAGAAAAGCATAATAAAAAAGCTCATGTGCTTCATATTACAACAAAAGAAGAAATTGATTTTTTATCTCAACATAAGGGAAATATAACTTTTGAGATTACTCCTCAGCATTTAACTCTTTATGCACCAGACTGTTATGACAAACTTGGAACTTATGCACAAATGAATCCACCTTTAAGAGATAAATCTCATTATGACAGATTATGGTATGGAGTTAGAAATAACTTTAATGATACAATCGGCTCTGATCACGCCCCACATTTAAAAGTAAATAAAGATAAAGTATATCCAAATACTCCTTCAGGTATGCCAGGAGTTCAAACATTAATGCCTGTAATGTTAAACCACGTCAATGATGGCAAACTTACATTAAATCAATTAATTAATTTTGTATGTGAAAATCCAGTTAAGATTTTTGGAATTAAGAATAAAGGATTTATTAAAGAAGGTTATGATGCTGATTTTACAATTGTTGATATGAACAAAACTATCGAGATTAAAAATGAAAATATTGAGAGTAAATGTGGCTGGACACCGTTTAATGGATTTGAATTTAAAGGAACACCTACCCATACAATAATTGCAGGAAAAATTAAAATGAAGGACGGAAAAATTTTAGGTGATCCTGATGGAAAACCTTTACAGTTTAGCTGAGCTTTCCGGTAAAACTATTTACAAGTATCACACCAATTACGATTAAGAATAGTCCTAATATTGCTTGCCAAGCTAAAGTTTGTTTAAAGAATATATAACCTAGGATTGCAATAGTAAATATTCCAAGACCACTCCATGTTGCATACATAATAGCGATAGGAATCTTATCTGCTACAAAAGTTAACAAATAGAAAGCACAAAGATAAAAGAATGCAAGAGCAGCTGTTGGGATTAGTTTTGTAAAATTTTGAGTTACAGGTAATAACATTGTACCAGCAACTTCAAAAAATACTGCACCCGCAAGAAATAAATATGTTTTAACCATTATTTAAAATTTTATGTTGAATTAAATCTTCCTTAATCTCCGTTAAAATTTCTGGATCATCTATTGTTGGTGGAATTTTATATTCAACATTATCTGCAATTTTTCTTATTGTTCCTCTTAAAATTTTTCCTGATCTTGTTTTTGGTAATCTTTTAATAACAATAACCACTTTAAATGCTGCAACAGGACCAATTTTATCTCTAACCATTTGAACGCATTCTTTTGATATAGTATCATTATCTTTATCAACACCAGACTTTAGAACCACCAAGCCAATTGGCAATTGACCTTTTAATTTGTCAGCAATACCAAGCACAGCACATTCAGCAACTGATTGATGTTCTGAAAGCACTTCTTCTATTGCACCAGTTGACAATCTATGACCAGCAACATTTATAATGTCATCAGTTCTAGACATAATCCAAATGTAACCATCTTCATCGATGTGACCTGCATCGTATGTTTGGTAATATCCATTATAGTTAGTCATGTAATTTTCTCTGTATCTTTGGTCTGCATTCCATAATGTTGGGAATGTTCCTGGAGGCAATGGTAGTTTCACAACAATATCTCCCATTTCATTTGGCTTTGCTAAAGACTGGTCTGGCTTAATAATTTTTACATCATATCCAGGGACAGCCTTGCAAGCTGAACCATATTTTGTTTCCATCATTTCAATACCAGTACAATTTGAGCTTATTGCCCAACTAGTCTCTGTTTGCCACCAATGATCAATAACAGGCACTTTGAGTAAATTTTCAGCCCATTTTATAGTATCAGGATCAGCTCTTTCTCCTGCCAGAAACAAGCTTTCAAAACTGCTTAGATCATATTTAGAAAAAAATTTACCATCTGGATCTTCTTTCTTTATTGCTCTAAATGCTGTCGGTGCAGTAAATAATGATTTTACTTTATAATCTGAAATAATTTTCCAAAAGGCACCAGCATCTGGAGTGCCCACAGGTTTTCCTTCAAATAAAACTGTAGTACATCCTTTGAATAATGGGGCATAAACAATATAAGAGTGTCCAACTATCCATCCAATATCACTAGCTGACCACCAGATATCATCTACATCTATATTATAGATATTTTTCATAGTCCATTTAAGAGCAACAATATGTCCGCCAATATCTCTAACTATACCTTTAGGGGTTCCAGTAGTTCCAGATGTATACAGAATGTAAGAAAACTCATTTGAATTCATTTCTACACAATCAGTATCTTTAGCATTAGAGACAACTTGCTCCCAACTAACTTCATTCGGAGCTTTTAAATTGACCTCATGACCAGGTCTTTGAAATAAAATCATCTTTTCAATTTTATGATCAGCTATTTTTACTGCTTCATCTACTAATGGCTTGTACTCAACTGTTCTTCCTGGTTCAAAACCACATGATGCTGTAACTAATATTTTTGCTTTACTATCATCAATTCTGCTTGCTAACTCATTTGAGGCAAAACCCCCAAATACTACCGAGTGGATTGCACCTATTCTTGCACACGCAAGCATTGCAATCACTGCTTCAGGTATCATTGGCATGTAAATAATTACACGATCACCTTTATTTGTCCCTTGAGACTTCAATGCACCAGCAAATTTTGAAACTTTTAATTTCAATTCCTCATAAGTAAACTTACTTTTGTTACCTGTGATAGGACTATCATAAATTAATGCAGTTTTTTTTCCTCTTCCTTGATCTATGTGGATGTCTAAAGCATTATAACATGTGTTTGTAACTCCATCTTCAAACCATTTATAGAAAGGGGGGTTAGATTTATTCAAAATTTTTGTTGGTTTTTTAAACCAAAAGATATCTTCCGATGCTTCTTGCCAAAAATTTTCAGGATTTTTTATTGAAAGATCATAAATTTCTTGAAATTTTTTAGACATATAATTTGATTCGATTTCTATGTTTTTTTTGATTTTTAACTTTTAAATTGTATTTAATTTTAAAAATTAAGTAAAATCAATGAGAATAAGTCGCAATTAAGTCTTCATTTATCTAATTTAATTTGCTATTTAACCACGAATTGATTTAGGGAAACCTAAGTCTAGTTTATATAAACTAATAAAAACTAACGAAGAGGGAGTTTTTTATGAAAAAACTTAAATTGTTTGCTTTAGCAGCTATGGCCTTAATAGGTTTTTCAGGCATAGCTATTGCAGCAGACGCAACGATGTTGATGCAAGATGACTTCGTAGGAATTTCATTTTGGGTTATCTCTATGGGAATGTTAGCAGCTACTGCTTTCTTTTTCATGGAAGCAGGCAATGTCGCATCAGGCTGGAGAACATCAGTTATTGTTGCTGGTTTAGTAACTGGTATTGCATTCATACACTACATGTACATGAGAGAAGTATGGGTTTCTACTGGAGACTCGCCAACTGTTTACAGATACATTGACTGGTTAATCACTGTGCCTTTACAGATGGTAGAATTCTATTTAATTCTAGCAGCTATTGGTAAAGCAAACTCTGGAATGTTCTGGAGATTGTTGATTGGTTCATTAGTGATGCTAATCGGTGGATACTTAGGTGAAGCAGGTTATATTAATGCTACACTTGGTTTCATTATCGGAATGGCAGGTTGGGTATACATTCTTTATGAAGTATTCTCAGGTGAAGCTGGAAAAGCTGCATCGAAAAGTGGTAACAAATCTCTTGTAACTGCATTTGGTGCTATGAGAATGATCGTTACTGTAGGTTGGGCAATTTACCCATTAGGTTATGTATTTGGTTACTTAACTGGTGGAGTAGACGCTGACTCACTAAACGTCGTTTATAACTTAGCTGACTTCATTAACAAAATTGCATTTGGTCTAGTAATCTGGGCTGCTGCAACTAGTTCAAGCGGAAGAAGAGCTAAGTAACTTAGCTAAAATTTAAATTAAGGGCAGGTACAATTTTGTACTTGCCCTTTTTTTTTACCTTTATTAAAATTATGTATAGTTATTATACATAATTTTATATTTATGGATGTTAAATTAGAAAAGTGGCACAAATGCCAAGTTGATAAAGAAGTGCTAAAAGAGCTTTCAAGAAAATCTGATTTAAAAGGACTTAAACATGTTTCAATTTTTTTTGGATTATTATTATTAACAGGAGTCTTTGCTTATCAGACTTGGGGAACTTGGTGGTCAGTATTTTGGTTTTTAGTTTATGGAAATATTTATTCTTTCTCTAATCCTTTATGGCATGAAACTGGACACAAAACTGCCTTTCAATCAAAATTTTTAAACGAATTTTTTTATTACATCTCTTCTTACATGGCAAATTTCGAACCAATAAGATGGAGATTCACACATTTTGTTCATCATGGCAATACTTATTCAACAGAAAATCCTTTTGATCATGAAATTGAATATGGAAATGATTTAAAAGAAACACCAAAAAGATTAATTATAAATATTGTTCCCTTTTTAGATTTAATATTTTTTAAAAAACATATTTCATTTGAAATTATTCAACATGCTTTTGGAGTTAAAACAAAAGTTATGCAAGATAGCATTCCAGAAAATGCACAAACTAAAGCAATATTTAATTCTAGAATTTACGTTATGATATGGTTAACAACTATTCTATGGTCGGTATTAGCTTCTTCTTGGATGCCAATGCTTTATTTTTTATTGCCACAATATTATGGAAAAACATTACATAAACTTGTTGCATTCACTCAACACGCAGGGTTAGCTAGAAACATAAAAGATCATAGGCTTACATCGCGTGAAATGTATTTAAATCCAATATTAAGCTTTTTATATTGGAAGATGGAATATCATTTAACACATCATATGTTTCCAACAGTTCCATCATATAATTTAGATAAACTCCATAATCATATCAAAGACCAGCTGCCAAGACCTAATGATGGATTAATAGATGCTTATAAAGAAATTATTCCAGCTCTAATGAGACAAAAAGACGATACGACTTATTTTATAAAAAAAGAGCTACCTCAAGCTCAAAATATTTAAAAATATACTAAGTATAATTTTACATACTTGCTCAATTTGGATAAGAAACTATATATAACTTATGGCAAAAATTACTTACAATACTCACGATAATAAAATTCATACAATTGATGTTCAAAATGGATTAACAGTGATGGAAGGTGCAGTTCAAAACGATATTCCAGGTATTGATGCTGATTGTGGAGGAGGAATGGCGTGTGCCACATGTCATGTCTATGTTAATGAAGAGTGGTTAGATAAACTACCAGCAAAAGAGGATGGTGAAGAAGATATGTTAGATATGGCGTTTGAACCAAAAAGTAATAGTCGTTTAAGTTGCCAACTTACAGTTTCAGACGATTTAGATGGACTAGAAGTTAATATTCCATCAAAACAATGTTAAATGAATAAAACAGATGTACTAATTATTGGAGCAGGACCAACGGGTTTATTTTGTGCCCATCAACTTGGTATAATAGGGCTTCAGTGTGAAATTGTAGATAATTTAGATAAAGTAGGTGGACAATGTATCGAACTTTATCCTGATAAACCGATTTATGATATTCCAGCAATACCCGAGTGTACCGGTGAGGAATTAACTAATAATCTTTTAGAACAAATTAAACCATTTAATGTTAAATTTCATTTAAATGAGAGAGTTGAAAAACTTAAAAAATCTGCAAATAGATGGCACGTTAAAACAAACAGCGGTAAAGAGTTTGATGTAGCAGCTATTGTTATTGCTGGAGGTGTAGGCTCATTTGAACCAAGAAAATTTTCAGTGAAAGATTGTGAAAAATTTGAAGGTAGCACTTTATTTTATTCAATTAAGGATAAAACCATTTTTAAAGCTAAAACAATTTCAATATTTGGAGGTGGAGACTCTGCTTTAGATTGGGCTATTGAGCTGTCAAATACTTCTAATGTAAATTTAATTCATAGAAGAGATGGTTTTAGTGGAGCTGAATCAAGCGTTCAAAAAATAAAAGATTTAAATGATCAAGGAAAGTTAAGTTTATATACAAAATATCAAATGGATTCTGTAAGTGGAAATAAAAATATCGAAACTATAAAAATAAAACATGATGAAGGAGAAATAAAAGAACTTAAATCTGATTATATACTTGGTTTTTTTGGATTAATTATGCAACTCGGTCCTATTTTAAATTGGGGATTAAATATCAATAAAAAAACAGTTGAAGTAAATACAGAAAACTTTGAAACGAATGTTGATGGTATTTTTGCTATTGGAGATATTTGCTCTTATCCAGGTAAATTAAAATTAATTCTTTCTGGCTTTCATGAAGGTGCGTTAGCTGCAAGAGGTTGTTTTAAATATGCAAAACCAGATGAAAAATTAAGATTTGAGTTTACAACAACATCTAAAGTCGCGCAAGAAAGACTTGGAATTAAAAAATGATAGAATTATTTTCTGCTAATACTCCCAATGGATGGAAAATTAGTATTATGCTTGAAGAAATTGGTTTTGAATACAAACTCACAAAAGTTGATTTAGGAAAAGATGAACAATTTAAGCCTGACTTTTTGAAGATTAGCCCTTTTGGAAAGATCCCTGCGATCATAGATCATGAAAGTAATGAAAGTGTATTCGAGTCAGGTGCAATATTGATGTTTTTAGGTGATAAAAGTGGAAAACTTTATGATAAAAAACATAGACTAATTATTAATCAATGGCTAATGGCTCAAATGGGAACCGTAGGTCCTATGATTGGTCAACATCATCAGTTTCATCATTATAATCCTGGAAAAAGTGATTTTGGTGAGGAAAGATATTTTAAAATTGTCAAAAGAATTTATGGAGAATTAGATGCTAGACTTAAAGATTCTAAATATCTTGCTGGATCTAATTACACAATTGCTGATATTGCTACATGGCCATGGATGGCACGACATGAATGGCACGATATTGGATTAAAGAATTATAAAAGTTTATCTAGATGGTATTTAGAAATAGCTCAACGTGAAGCTGTTGTTAAGGGTTTCAGCTTTATGGATAAGGATGCTAAAATTCCAAAACCTTAAGGTCTTATCCAAATAATCTATAAAGAGTACTAAGAATTCCATATCCCGAAAATTCAATAGCAACAATAACTACAATAATTAATATTAATTTTTTGTTCATTTTAAAAATAAATATAGCAACAGAATAACCCAGAAAAATGGATAGTAAAAATAAATATATTTCTTTGCAAATAGAAAAGATATTGAATTTTGCTTAGATGATTTTTTTTTCATTTTTATTCATCTGCATGAACTTTTTCGTTTTTTTCATGTTTTTCTTGTGCTGCAATAGTATACTTTGCAACAGGTCTTGCCATTAATCTTTTTAATCCAATAGGTTCAGCAGTATCTAAACAGTATCCATAAGTGTCATCTAAAATTCTTCTTAAAGCTTTATCTATTTCAGAAATCAGCTTAATTTGTCTATTGATCGCTTTCATTTCTACATTTTTATCAATGTATGAACTTGCTTGATCAACAATATCTGCTGAAATATTATTATCATCCATACTCCCATTATAAAGTGCTTCGTTATTTGCTTTAATTAGTTCTTTTTTCCATTCATTGAGTCTTGTTCTGAAATATACTTTATGTTTTTCACACATATATTTTTCAGTGTCTTTTGGAATATAATTTTTTGAAATTTTAATAGGGGCTTTCTTCGCAGTTGAGGCTAAAGTTTTTTTTGCCTTACTCACAACTTTAATTTTCGGTTTAGATACTTTTTTCTTTGCTTTAGCAGTCTTTGACATATGTAAAATTTGAGTTCCGGAGTATATTCAGCAAAATAGGGGTGTCAAGCAAGCTGAATTGTTATAAATATTTATAAATGAGCAATAATAACAAAAAAATAAATAATATATTTTATATTGTTATTATATCTCATCTTATATTTTGGACTTTAGTTCCTTATATTACAAATCACAATTTACCATTAGACACTATAGAGGCTTTAGCCTGGGGAAGTAATTTAGATTGGGGGTTTAACAAACATCCTCCAATGAGTGCTTTTTTTTCAGAAGTAATTTATCAAATTTTTGGTGCGCGAGATTGGTCTTATTACTTACTTAGTCAAATTTTTGTAATTATATCATTTTATTATGTATTCAGATTTTCTAAAGAAATCTTTAATAATGATCTACTTGGTTTAATCTCTGTGCTTTTAATAGAATCAGTTTATTTTTATAATTTCACAACACCAGAATTTAATGTAAATGTTTGCCAATTACCTTTCTGGTCACTTACAGTTTATTATTCTTGGAAAATATATAGTGGAAAAGAAATAAAGTTTTTAGATTGTTTTTTAGTGGGTCTTTTTGCAGCTTTTGGTTTTTTATCAAAATACTTATTTATATATTTGTTAGTTTCTATTGATCTTTTATTTATTTATTTAATATTTTTAAAAAAAGAGAGAAAATTTGATTTTAAATACTTAATAACTGTTGAAGTTTTTATAGTTGCTTTAATTCCTCATTTAATTTGGCTAAATAATAATGATTTTATTACAATTACCTATGGTCTTGCAAGAACAGGCTTGGAGCAATCAAGTTTAATTGATCATATAAAATTTCCCATAATATTTTTATTAAAACAAATTGGGATAATAATTCCTTTTTTAATTTTAATTTGGTTATTAGTTAAAAAATTTAAGTTTAAATTAAACTTTAAAGATAAAAAACTACTTTTTTTGATAGCGATAAATATTTTTCCAATTATTTTAATTTTTTTAACATCGTTAATTACCGGATCAAACATAAGAACAATGTGGATGACACCATTTTATTTATTTATTGGAACATTATTTGTTTATTTATTTCAAACACAAATTAATCTTAAAAAATTAAAACCATTCATGATTGGATTTATTTTCTTTTTCTTTTTATCACCAGCTCTCTATGCATATGTTTCTGTATCAAAAGATAACAAAAGAACTGATTACCCAGGTGAAGAAATTGCAGTAAAAACTCAATATGCTTGGAACCAACAATTTAACTCAACAATTAATGTTGTTTTTGGAGATGAATGGCATGCTGGAAATTTATCTTATCATTTAAAATCTAGACCTGTATGGGAAGGAATAGTGCAAAGAGACCAACTTGATGAATTGAAAGATTATATGTGTCTTGATAATATTTGTGTTGGATCAAGATAATTAATGAAATATATAATTTTAGTACCGATTTATAATGACCGAGAGTCATTGAAATTATTAATTAAAAATATTAATCAAGAGATAAAAGAATTAAATTCTGAATTATCATTAGTTATTATTAATGATGCTTCTACACATCAAATCATTGATGAATATACAGATATTGAAAACATTAATTCAATTGAAATCATAAATATGAGGGAAAACAGAGGTCATGCAAGGTGTATTGCGTCTGGTTTAAAATACATTTATGAAAAAAAAGAATTTGATTACGTAATTCCTATGGATGGAGATGGTGAAGATAGACCAGAGGAAATTAAAAATTTTATTGAAATTTCTAAACAATCTGGAGATAGATCAATTGTAGGGGAACGAGTAAAAAGATCTGAGGATATAATTTTTAGATTCTGTTATGAATTTCATAAGTTTTTAACTTTAGCTTTTACAGGTCAATTAATTAAATTTGGAAATTTTACTTGTCTTTCAAAAGCAACTGTTAAAAAAATGATAAATGAAAAAGCCACGTGGAACAGTTTTTCTGGATCTTTAAAAAAAATTGAAAAAGATTTAATTTCTACACCATCAGTACGAGCCAAAAGATATTTTGGACCATCTCAAATGAGTTTTTTTAAATTATTAAAGCACTCTCTATCAATTGTTAGTGTATTCAGAAAAACAGTTTTAATTCGTTCAGCTCTTTTTATTGTTTTTTATATATTACTTATTAAAAGTTTTGCTTCTGTAATTACTTCTTTGCCCTTAGTATTATTACTGATCATGATTTATTCAATTTCCAGTTTATCTTTGAGAGAAAACATGGAAGAATTTAATAATTCTTTAACAAATATTCACGATATTGATAAAGTAAAATAAATAATGAAAAGTTTTTTTAGAAAAGTTGCTTTCGGAATTGGCCTAAATGAAGAAGTACCATCTGATCCATTAAGTTGGGCACTTAACCAAGTGAGTGATGTTCCAAAATTATCTTGGACAGGTAGATTAAATTCTGAAAAAGAGTTAAGGCTTTTGTATAGGGAGTGGGTTTATAATGACAGAAAAGTAATAAGAAAAAAATATAAAGATAATAAGACACTCTACAAAACTCACAGAGATCTTCTTAGACACAAAACAGGACAAAAATTTTGGGAATCTCTTGAGATAACAGTGAGACATAATGAGGCAATTAATAGTCAAAGCCCAGTTTTAGCAAAGCTTTGGATGTTCTGGGGAAATTTTTTTACTATAAGTGATAAAGATTTTTTGCCACAATATTCAACAGGCCCTTATCAAAGAGAGATAATTAGACCAAATTTAAATCAAACTTTTGAAAAAATGGTTTATGAAGTCACAACTTCATGGGCAATGATTCATCATTTAGATAACAGTGAAAGTGCTGGTCCTAAAAGTGTTACTGCTTTTCAAGACTGGATAAAAAAAAAAAAAGAACCTGCAACAATTAATGAAAATCATGCCAGGGAACTTTTAGAGCTTCACACAGTATCTCCTGAAGCTGGATATACTCAAGAGGATATAATTCAATTAGCATATATAATGACTGGCTGGCAAAGACGATGGAGTAAAAAGCATTTAGAGACTGGAGATATTTGGTTTAATTCAGAATATCATCAGCCTGGTAAGAAAAAAGTTTTAGGAAAAGAATATAAAAAAGGAAAAAAAGCATTAGCAGCTGTAATTAAAGATTTAGTAAATCACCCAAATTGTAGAGATTTTGTTGCTGAAAGACTATGTAGGTATTTAATAACAGATGAACCAACAAAAGAGATGAAACAACCAATTATAGATGCTTTTAAAAAATCAGACGGTCATTTAACCGAGATCCATAAAGCTGCTATAAAAGTAGCTTTTGATAATAATGATAAATATAAAAAATTTCAGAACCCAGAAAATTGGTTTGTCCAAGTTGCTAAAATTTCAGATTTACAATGGCCACCAAGTCCAACATTAATGGATTTATATGAATTAGGAAATAAACCTACTAGAAGTCAAAGATATCCAGAGTGGTTATTAAAAAGAATTGGACATCACCCATATAAAGCAAAGCAACCAAATGGCTGGTCAGATATTTCAAATGATTGGTTGTCACCTGAGCTTTTAATTAGAAGATTGGTTTATGCTAAAGAAAGTTATCTTTTTAACAAACCTGAAAATAATAATAATGATTTTTATAATAAGATTGTGCAAAAAAACTTTGATAATCCAGAAAAAATAATGAAATACTTAAATAAAAAAAACAATCCAAGCGATAAACAAGTGTTGCTCTTTAACCATCCAGAGTTTCTAAAAGCATGAAATTAAAAATTAATAGAAGAGATTTTCTTAAATCAACAGCAATAACTTCACTTTATTTTGCTGGTTTTGGTTTACCTTCTTTTGCAAATAGTGGTCCTAAAAAAAATCTAGTAATTATAATGCTTGAAGGAGGAATGGATGGACTTTGTGCAATACCGATAAAAGGAGATAAAAAGTTTAAAAAATTAAGAAGCAAAATTAATCTTGATAAAACATTTTCTTTAACTTCAGATTTTGACTTACATCCTGCTTTACAAACTTTTAAAAGTTTGTGGGATAACAATTTGGCATCTGCTGTTCATGCAACAAGCATTCCATATACAGGTAGATCTCATTTTGATGGACAAAATCTAATGCAGTCTGGAGGAAAAATTCCATATTCAGTTAAAACAGGATGGCTTGGAAGAGGTATGAAGTTAGCAGGTTTAACTGGCAATGGTTTAGCTTTATCATTACCAATGCCATTATTAATTAGGGGTGTTCCAATGAATGATAATTATTTTCCTGTTGGAAAAGCAATACCTGCGAATGATATTTTAGAGATGATACATAATGAATTTGATAATTATTCAGAAAAAGACTTAAGTGAAACACTTAAAGTTATACGAAAAAGAAAAGATGGAGGTCATGGTTATACAGAGAACTCCGCTTTATCACTTCAGGCAGGTAAACAATTAGCAAAAATTGATGGGCCTAGAGTAGCAGTTTTTGAAGTAGGTGGTTTTGATACTCATGCAGCTCAAGGTTCAACAGATGGAGCTCACGCTGATTGTTTAAAAGAGTATGATAGAATTCTAAAAGGTCTCCAAGCTTCAATGGGTGATGAGTTTAAAAATACTTTGGTATTAACTTTAACCGAATTTGGAAGAACCATTAAACAAAATAGTAGTAATGGCACTGAACATGGATATGGTACTGCAGTGTTAATGAGTGGTGGTTTGGTTAAAAAAGCTCAAATTCATTCTGATTGGCCAGGATTGAAGAAAAAAGAATTATTTGAGGGAAGAGATTTAAACTCAACTATAGATGCAAGATCAATTTATGCATCGGCCATGTCAACAGTTTTTGATTTAGATTTCAAGCGTATTCAAAAAGATGTTTTTTGGGGTGAGGATTTACAAAATTTATCTGATAAATTATTTAAAACAGTTTGATGGATATTCATAAGAGATACATAAATTGGTGGAAAAAAAAACTTAATCTATCAGATTATTCAATTATGTGGATTTCATTTATTAAAGGTTTAATCTTAGGTTTATTAATTTATCATTTTATTTTTTAATAAAGTTATTCTTAAGCTTTAAATTTCAGAAGTTAAAGAACACTCGCTTTAATTGAAAACAAAATTTAAAATTACTTATTTGCTCATATATAAATGCTTTTTATTAATTAAAATAAGATGTAGGGTTTAAACATGAAAGGTTTAGCCAGGCGAGTTTAGCAAAAAATCTGCCTTAAACATAATTAGATTATTTATTATTTTCATAATAATAATCTTCACTACCCAAAATCTAGAAGCAGCAAAAAAAAAAGAAGAAAAAGATTGCATCTACTGTGAAAAGTACGAGAAACTAAAGGATTGGCCGATGAGCGAAAGGCCAGCAGCATTTATTTATGAAGAAATTGATTACCCTGAGGGAATGTTTCACGAAAGCTTAATTAAGAGCAAACAAAAGCAAGGTGAGGCAGGTAAAAAAGTTTACCAAAGATTTGTTAAAGGAAAAGGAGAGTTAAATAAATATCAGCATCATATGATTCGAGATATGGCTTACTTTGAAGCTTTATACAATGAGATGCTAAATGATAAAAGTGCAAGCGTTGAAACATTAGAGGGTCTTAAAAAAGGCAGAGAAGCTATGAGGATGAGTTTAAATATTTCTCCAAAAGCTAAATCATCAGAGGCTATTCTTAAATTTTGGGCAACAGGTAAAATGCTTTATGCAGCATATAAAAAAAATAAAAAGAAAAAGAAAAAGAAAGCAAAACAATTGACACCAGAAGTATCTGAAAGAGCAGCAGTCTTAGCTAATCTAAAAAAACAAATCGCAACAGCTAAAGTAAATGCTCAAAGAGCTGCTACTATTAAAGCTCAAGAAACAATTGAGGAAGGAAATTAATAACTTTGAAAATTATAATTAAAACTTTTTTAATATTTTTATTATTTTTAAACTTTACTGTTAAAGCAAATGATATAGCTTCAATGTCTGGAATTTCAGAAGCAGCAGGAAATTCAGCTCAAGCTGCAGCAGATCAATTAGCAGCAGATGCAAGCAAAGTTGCTGAAAATATTTCTGGAGCAACAGAAGCTTTAGGAGAGGCAAAAAGTGATATAGGGAAGGCTTTGGATGTATCTATAGCTCAGGCTGAAACTGCAATGCAATTTGCTACTGAAAGTTTAGCAAAAGGGGATATTACTTCTGCAGTTCAGGCAATGTCATTAGTTGAGGGTGTTACTGATATGGCTTTAGGGGCTATTCCAGATCCTACAGCTTTGGATATGACAGGGATTGATTTTGCAAATGATTTTTCACCAGAAGAGATGGCTGCTTTGTCAAGTATAGCGGGCCAAATGGGTGCTGGAAAAGTTGTATCATTACAAAAAATGGCTGGACAAATGAATGCTTTAGGTGCTGTTGGATTTGATGCAAAAGGGATGATGGGATCTCTGGATGCTCAAGGTATTGGAATGGGAGCTGCTATGGAAGGATTATCAAATTCAGGTTTAGTAGATATGGAAGCTATAACTGGTTCAGCTAATTTTGATATGACAAATTTTAATCCTGGAAATTTTGCTTCAATGAATGTTGCGGAAATGGGAATGAATCCAGCAATGATGGCAGGAGCATTAAATGCACTACCAGTTGGTGCTGCAACTGCTGCACTAGAAACATTAGCAGCTAATCCTGACGCCATGGGCCAAATGAGTCAATCAATGACTGGCGCAATAGTAGCTACGATGAGTGCCAAAGGTATGGGTGAAGAGATGATGAAGAGCATGGAGACAAGTATTGGAATGGAAGGCATGACGGATATGGCAAAAGGTATGGGTGGTATTGAGGGAATGCAGGAAATTGGAAAAGCAATGCAAGAGATGGGAATGGATCAAATGGCTCAAACATTGCAAACAGCATTTGCAAATCCAGAAGTTGGAATTACTTCTGCAATGTCAGGTACCGTTGGAATGATAAGCCAAGCAATTTCAGGAAAAGCACCAAAAGAACAGAATGCTATTCAAAAAGGAATGGAGATGAAAGACTCTTTTGCAAATAATATGTCTGCGCCTGAAGCTTTGGAGATGCCAGAAAATATAAGTGAATCAGGAATGATGATGGGTGCAATGATTATGGCCAAACCATCTTTAGCTGGAGGTTTACCAGGTGCAATGGCACCTCCCGAAGGAATGACAGCATTAGGTATGGGGGAAGCTTTAGATCCAAATAATCCAACAGGCGGTATGATGGGTGGAGTTATGGAAAACATGTCTAAAGCAGATATGGGCGAAGCAATGGCAAACATGACTGGAATGGACGTTGGAGAAATGGATAAATTAGGAATGGCTGATATGGCAATGCAAACAGGTTTAACTCCTGGAATGGTAGCAAGTATGGGTGCAGCTGGAATGGCAGGAATGGATGTATCAACAATTATGTCAACTAACGTTGCTGGGCTCGGTAGTAAAGCAGTTCAAGGGGTCGCGAATATGGCTAAGTCTGGAAATTTATCTGCTGGTCAAATGGGAGATATGATGGAAGTTGGATTAGTCAACCAAGGAACGATGGCTGCAATGGGAGCCGAAGGTATGAAAGGATTAAGTGGAGCCATGGGGATGGAAGGTGGAGATATGGGCCTTGCAGCAATGAGCGGTGGAATGGTTGGAATGGGAGAAATGAATTTAGATGCACAAATGAATCCAGAAATGGCAGCAAGCATGGGTTTAACAGGAAGTCCTGAGGGTGCCAAATTAGGAGACATAATGGGTGGAACACCTGAAGGGTTAGATGGTGGTATGAAAGGTGGAATGAATTTAGGACAAGTCTCTGCTGCAATGGGAACAGGAGTTGACCCAGGAGCAGCAATTGGAAACGTAGCAGGTGCAGCGATGGCAGCTGATGGAGCAGGAGGATTAGCAGGTGCTGCAATGGGATCAGCTATGGCTGCTCAGGGAGCAGCAGCGTCAGCTATGGGTTCTCATGCAATGGGAGCTGCAATGGGAATGGAAGGCATGGGCGAAGGCGAAATGGGTAAAGCCATGGGCGGCGCGATGCAAGATGGAATGTCAGGAACAATGGGCGGAGCTATGGCTGGGGCTATGGCTGGAGGTCCAGCTGGTCCAGGTGATATGGGTTCGATGGGCGACATGGGTGGAGCCATGGGAGGAGCTGAAGGTGGAGCCATGGGCGGTGCAATGGGAGATATGGGCGGTGCCATGGGCGGCATGGGCGGTGCCATGGGTGATATTGGTGGAGCTGTTGAAGGAGCAATGGGCAATCCAGGTGCGCCAGGTGATCCAGGTCCAGGTACTCCAGGTGCCGGTACCCCTGGTACAGGTAACCCAGATCCAGGTCCAAAAGATCCTAAATAAATAAAATGTTTATTAGATTTATTTTATTCATTGTTTTTTTTAATCTGATTTCAAACTCATCTTTTGCAAACTCAAGATTTGGAGAGCTAACTGAAATGCGCGATAAAAAAATGCGAGGTAAAGATAATCAATGGGTTAGACCTCATCCAGGACCTTTTATTTGGAACCACATTGAAAAAGAAAAAGGAAATTTTACTTGGGAAGAGGCAGATAAATATGTTGTTTATGCACAAGAACATAATCAAACAATTTTAGCAACTATCTGGCCTCACGCCAATTGGGAGCAAAAATCCTGTAAAAGAAAAAAAGCAAGAAGTCCTTTTGGAAAAAAATTTACCAAATATCTAAGTAAACCTTGCTCAATGGATGACTACAAAACTTTTCTTTTAAAATTAGTTGATCGTTATGACGGAGATGGTTCAAATGATATGCCTGGCCTAACTAAGCCAATTATATATTGGGATATTATGAATGAGCCAGAGTTTAAAATGTTCTTTAAAGGAAGCGAGGAAGACTTTGTAGAAATTTTTAATTTTTCTTCTAAAGTGATTAAGGAAAAACAGCCAGATGCAGTCATTGTTATGGCTGGTGCTGCAGGAATGTTCCCAGAAAATATTAAATATTGGAAATCTGCTTTGCCAAAAATTAAAGATCATTTCGATATTGCAAACATTCACCATATAAGTGGTCCTGATGGACAGTGTGATAAAGAACTATGGGTAGATGAATTTGCAGCTTTATTAAAAAGTGTAGATGTAAATAAACCTATTTGGTTAACAGAGGCTATGACTTGTGGTGCACCAGTAAAAGCTTGGGTAAAAGCATTTTTAAATGGAGCAGAGTTAATCATTGATGTTGGTGTGAATGCTCCAGGAAAAAAAATGAGTAAGAAGGGTAGAAAAAAATTAAATGAATTTATTGCAGAATACGATGGATTTACCTCAATAAAAAGCATTTCAAAAAAACAAGTAGAATTTACATATAGTGATGGGTCTAAAAAAACTTTAGATTTTTAATAAACAATTTCTAGCCATTGACATCTACTTATTAATAAATAATATTTTTATTTAACTAAAGTCTGGTTGTGCTGACTTTTAAATAAAGGGACAACAAGTTTAATATGAAAAAAATTATTACTGTTGTTGCTATATCAATTATTTTTACCACTCAATTATATGCAGCGTCAAAGAATCCACTAAAGATTTTTAAAAAAGAAATATTAGGTGGTGATGCAAAAAAAAAGATGTCCCTTGCTTACGACTCTCTTACTAAGCATAAAGATATACTTCGTTATAACGAAGATGAGAAAGCTATAGAAATCACTCTAGATTATTCAATGAAAGGACATCCAGAAGATTGGGATCTTTCTGATGAACAAGCTCAAAGATGGGAATTTGTCACTAAAAAGAAAAATTTTTACAAGTTAGGTAAAGAAGTTTACTTAAAATATAAATTTAAAGTAAATCCTGGTCTTAACCACGATGCTAATATTTGGCAAATAGTTGGAACAGAAAATGATGGGAACATTATTTATCCAGCAATGCAGATAATGTATACCACCAACAAAGATGATCTACCAAATAGAGTACAATTTTATTTTCAACAAATAGAAGAAGTATTCTGGACAGATAAAGATCCAACGGCAAATAGATTTAAAAAATCAATGTATAAATTTGACATGGGCAGTTTAACTCCATTTAAAAAAGAATATCAGACCCTACTTTTCAAAATAAAACCTTCAAAAGAAGAAGATGGAGAATTTATTATGTGGGTGAATGGGGAAAGGACTTTAGAAGTTTATGGGCCTAATTTAACTTTAGATTTAACAGGCGGTATAGCTTTTAAAATTGGCTTATATAGATATTGGAGCACTGAAGAGGCTGAAAGAGATCCTAAATTGATTGAGCCTTCTACGCTATCAATAAAAGAATATGTTATCAGTAAAAATTGTGAGAAGGTTATGGATAAAAAAAAATGTGATTATAAACCAAAAGAAAGGGTATCTAGAACTAAATATAAATATAAAGCAAAAGACAGACACTATATTCCAGAAGGTGCTAAGAAAATAAAAAGACTAACATCAAAAACAGAAGCAAAAAGAATAGATTTTCAAGGAACGAAACCCGAATTTCTTGCTATCATTAAAAATAAAAAAGACGAAAAATATTTATTAAAGCATCAGGGATATAGTAAAGATGGGGCTGCAAAAGATGGATTATCTAAATGTGTTGAAAACTTCTCTGATTTTTCTGATTTAGAGAATAATGGTTGTTATGTGCATTATCAAAAAAAGATTACACTATTCTAAATGAAAAAAATTTTATTAATATTTTTTAGTTTATCCTTATTTTGGAGCATTCCAGCAGAATCAAACACATTAACAATTAAAAAAAATAGAGTAATAAAAACAAAAGGAGATGTTTTTTATAAATGGCCACATAAATGGAAGTTCAGTTACATAATGGAACATTGGAAGCCTTACGCAATTCAAGAAATTACTGACAATGCAAGGTATGGAAAGACTGCCTTAAGATTTGAATTAAGAAGTGGTAGTTGTGGCAAAACATCTGGATCAGATGATTGTAAAAATGGTCCATTTGGATCTGAGAGATACGAGTTGTTACCAAATAATAATGATAAAGACATCACTTTTAATGGAAATGTTTGGCATACAATTTCGTGGTATGTAGAAAAATTTAATACTCCATTGGCAGGACACAATTCTATTTGGCAAATTCACAATGACGGTGATTGGGCCCCAATGTTTAATACAGATTTAACATTTGATGGTCTTTATTGGCAAAGACGTACAGCTTGTAATGCCCCAGAAATTTATAAAAAAATGAATGCTAAAGGTAATGATGGTTGCTCAGTTAACTGGAAAGAGAATGCAAATGTCAAAATTATGGATAGAAATGAAATATTTGATAAATGGAATGATGTTGTAATGAATGTAAATTATACGACTAAAGATAGTGGATATCTTAAAATGTGGATTAATGGAAAACTAGTTTACCACTATCAAGGACCTGTTAAGCCACCCAATAAAGGAAAAGGCTGGAGTAACAATTCAACAATGCAATTTGGAATTTATAGAATGGCAGAAGACGGTGTTCATCCACATACACAAATAAATTATTATGATGAAATTAGGTATGCTAAAAAAAAATGCTCAAAGTTAAAATTAGAACAATTAGGTTATAGTTGTGAAGACTTAGAGAGTCAGAAAATTGAGGTTGATACTTTATTTAACTAAATGAAAAAAATTAAAAATATTCTTTTTATAATGGCTGATCAATTAAGATGGGATTATCTTTCCTGTTATGGACATCCCCATTTAAAAACTCCTAACATTGATAGTTTAGCAAAAAAAGGAGTACAGTTCGTTTCTGCTTTTGTTCAATCACCTGTATGTGGCCCTTCCAGAGCATCTTATTACACTGGTAGAACAGTTTTTAGTCATGGTTCTACTTGGAACCAGGTTCCACTTCCAATTGGAGAATTAACTATTGGAGATTATTTACGTCAATCTGGAATAAGAACAGGTGTAGTTGGAAAAACACATATGAGAGCAGATTTAGATGGTATGAGTAGACTTGGTATTACTAAAGATACTGAAATAGGATTAGTTATTAGTGAACCAGGTTTTGATCCCTATGAAAGAGATGATGGACTACATCCAAATAATCAAATTAAAAATTCCAAAAAAACTTTATCTTATAACGAATGGTTAAATAAACTTGGATACGATGGACCCAATCCATGGAATGATTGGGCTAATTCTGCTGAAGGTAAAAATGGAGAAATTTTAAGCGGTTGGAGATTAAGAAATTCTAATAAAGCTGCAAGAATTCCAGAGAAACATTCTGAAACAGCTTTCATGACTAATCGTGCAATGGAATTTATAGAAGAGAGTAAAGATAAACCTTGGTTTTTACATTTATCCTATATTAAACCGCATTGGCCTTATATGGCACCAGCTCCTTATCATAATATGTATTCTCAAAATGAATTTTATCCTGTGCACAGAAATGATGCAGAGAAAAATAATGATCATCCAGTTTACAAAGCATTTATGGAAAACAGTATTTCCAAAACTTTTTCAAAAGATGAAGTTAGAAACACAGTTTTATCTGGTTACATGGGTTTAATTAAACAAATTGATGATAATTTGGGAAGATTATTTAAGTTTTTAAAAGATGCTGGTCACATGGAAGACACTATGATTGTATTTGCTTCAGATCATGGTGATTACCAAGGAGATCATTGGTTGGGTGAGAAAGAATTATTTCACGAGCAATCTGTAAGAGTACCAATGATAATTTATGATCCAAGCGAACATGCGGATAAAACTAGAGGGACCAAAGAAAAAAGATTTATTGAAGCGATTGATTTGCTTCCAACTTTTTTAGATGCGGTAGAAAGCAAAGTTAGCAAACACAGATTAGAAGGAAACTCTTTAATGCCAGTAATAAAAGGTGAAAATCCTAAAGACTGGAAAGATTTTGTTTTTAGTGAAATTGATTATTCATTTAATGAAGCTCGAAAAATACTTAACTTAGGAGCATCTGATGCAAGAGCTTTTATGATTAGAAATCATGATTGGAAATATATTTATTATAAAGGATTTGAGCCTCAGCTTTTTGATTTAAAAAATGATCCTGATGAGTTTAATGATTTGGGAAAATCTGAAAAACATTCAAAAATTAGAGATGAAATGAAAGAATTACTTCTTAAAAGAATAATAGATAGAAAAAATAGAGTTGCAGCAACTGATGAGTTTGTAACTAAAGAAAGAGATTATACTAAAGATGATGGTATAATGATTGGGGTTTGGTAATTATTAAGGTGTCATTAAACTAGGCAAATACAAACATATAGCAGGAAATGCAATAATCAAAGCAAGTCTAATTACATCTGTTATTAAAAAAGGAACAGTTCCAAACCATATAGTTTGAAGAGGGGTGTTTTGCATCACGCCTTTAATGACAAATAAATTCATGCCAACGGGTGGTGAAATTAATCCAAATTCAACAACTATAACTGCAAAAATACCAAACCAAACTGGGTCAATTCCTGCATCAACTATTACTGGATAAAAAACAGGAATAGTTAAGAATAGCATTGCTAGTGAGTCCATTACAGTTCCAAGAACTAAATAAATAACACAAATAACTAGAATAATTCCTAAAGGTGTAAGCTCTAAATGATTTATAAAATCAACGACTGCAAAAGGTAATTGGGTTACTGTAATTAAATAATTAAAAATACTAGCACCTATTACTATTAAATATAAAGAACCTACTGTTTTAATTGTTGTCCACAAAGCTTCTTTTAATAAGTTAAGAGTTAGTTGACCTCTCACTAAGATAAATAATAAAACTAATACAACACCAACCGCAGCACTTTCAGTTGCGGTAAAGAAACCGAGATAAAGACCACCCATAATTATTGCAAAGATTAAAAAAATTGGAAAAACTTTTGTAATCGCTGCAATTCTTTCTTTAAGTGGCATTTTATTTCCATGTCCACCATGAGAAGGATAAATTATGAGATAAACTCTAATTGCTATCATGTATAAAATCACAGCTATCAATCCAGGTATTAATGCTGCAAAGAAAAGCTCTTGAACAGACTGTTCTGTTAGATATGCATAAATTACTAGAATGACGCTTGGTGGAATAATAATTCCTAATGTTCCTCCAGATGCTATTGAACCACTTATTAAAGCATCACTGTAACCATGTCTTTTCATTTCAGGTCCAGCCATTTGAGACATCGTTGCTGCTGTAGCAATTGAAGAACCACATATCATTCCAAAGCCCGCACAAGCACCTACAGTAGACATTGCTAATCCACCTTTATAATGACCAACTACTGCGTAAGCAGCATCATATAAATTCCTTGATAAATTAGCGCTGTTTGCAAGATTTCCCATTAAAACAAAAAGAGGAAGTACAGATAAAGTATATTTTGATACTGCATCAAAAGGAGCGGTACCCAATACAAAAATTGCAGGATCAAATCCAGAAATTAATGCAAAACCTGTAAATCCTACAAGTAACATTGCAATTCCAATTGGAATATTTAAGACCATTAGTATTAAGACAGCAGCAAATGCTATACCACCATTTATAATTGGATCCATTTCCACTATATATCTTTCAGTTTTGCGTTAGTTTCAGATAAAGCTTTTATAAACCAAATAATAATTGCAAGTACACTTAACCACATTCCTAATGAGGAGATAAAATAAAATGGATAAAAATATAATTCTAAATCAAGAGTAACTCTTTCATTACCCATAAATTTTATTGAAGTTTTTGTAGTTGCATAAGCCATTAAAGACATAATTATTATCATTAAAATGAATTTAAGAATTATTAGATAGGTTTTAAATCTTCCTAAATTTAAATTATTAATAAAATCTGCTGAAACATTTGCATTTAAAAAAAAAGCTCTAGGCATTGCAAGAAATGCAACTAAAGCCATTCCAATTTCAACTAGTTCAATCGTACCAGTAACTGGTGAATTTAAAAATCTTCGTCCAAAGACATCACAAAATGTTAACACTGATAATAATAAAAGTATTATTCCAGAAGCAATTGCTGAATAATCAAATATTTTATTCATTTTTTATATTTTATAAAAATGTCTCTTCAATTTTATTAAACATTAGCATATAAGGTTTGTTTTAAACAGAAAGTATTAGTTATGAAATTTATTTCCTTTTTACATGAGTCAAAACACAAATTTGGTATTTTAGACAATAATTTAATTACAGACCTTACTGATAAAATATCTGGAGCGCATACTTTAAAAGATCTTATTTCTATAAATGGTATCTCCGAAGCTAAAAAATATGCTGGCTCAAACCCTGGTAACTTGGGTGTTGATGAAATTGAGTATTTACCTTTAATTCCTAATCCTGGAAAGATAATTTGCGTAGGTTTAAATTATAGCGAACATGTGAAAGAAACTAATAGAACGGTTGAAGAAAACCCGGTTATCTTTCATCGTTTTCCAGAAAGTCAAACCGCACATTTACAAGCAATACAAAGACCAATTGCTTCTGATAATTTAGATTTTGAAGGAGAGATGGCAGTAATTATGGGAGAGGCAGGTAAACATGTTAAACCCGAAGATGCTTTAAATCATATAGTTGGTTATTCTTGCTACAATGAAAGCACAATCAGAGATTGGCAAAGACACACAAGACAATTTGGAATGGGAAAAAATTTTGAAAAAACTGGAAGCTTTGGACCTCACATGGTTCTTGCAGAAGATATTAAAGATTATAAAGAGCTTACCCTTAAAACAAGATTAAATGGGGAAGTCATGCAAAATGCAAAATTAAGTCAGTTAATTTTTGATATTCCAATATTGATTTCATATGTTTCAAAGGCAATGGCTTGGAGAGCAGGAGATGTATTGGTTACAGGCACTCCTGGGGGTGTTGGATTTAAGAGAAATCCACCTGTTTTCATGAAACCTGGTGATAAAGTTGAGGTAGAGGTCACTGAAATTGGTGTTTTATCTAACACAATTAAAGATGAAATAATTTAAATTTCACGTTAGTATTTTAGAATAATTTTAAACAACAAAGGGATAATTTTATGAAAAAAAAATTAGTAGGATTAATTATTGGAATTTTTTCATTCAGCATAGTTAGTGCATCTTCAGCAACAGAGCTTAAGTTAGCAACTTTTGAACCGCCAAAAGCATTTATAGCAAGTAAAATTCTTGCAGCTTGGGCAACAAAAGTTAACCAGTGTTCAGCTGGAGCATTAAATGTAAAAATGTATGCTGGTGGAGTATTGGGAAGTCCTCCTAAACAATATGATATTGTAACATCAGGTGTTGCAGATATTTCATGGACAGTTTTAGGATACATCGGAGGTCAATTTCCTTTAAGTTCAGTAATTGAATTACCATTTCTAACTAAAAGTTCAAAAGCTGGAACAACGGCTCTTAATACTATGTTTAACGAAGGATATTTAGATAAAGAAATGGCAGGAATTAAAGTGATAGGACTTCATTCTAATCCTGGGTATCAAATTCATATGAAAGATACAAAAGTTGTTAGACCTGCAGATTTTAAAGGGAAGAAAATGAGAGTTCCAAGCAAAATTGCTGGAACAATTTTAAAGACTTTGGGCGCAACAGGAGTAAAAGTTCCTGCACCTGGAACTTCTGAAGCTTTGAGCAAAGGAGTAGTAGATGGAACTCCTTTTCCATATACAGCAGTAGGATCTTTTAGATTATTTGATGTAACCAAATATCATACTGAAGTTAATCTAACAAATGCAACGTTTGGTTTAATTATGAACGAAGATAAGTTTAATGGCTTATCAGCTGGAGCACAGGCTTGTATAAATAAATTTAGCGGACATGCTTTTGGTGATTGGGCATCTAGTTTAATTGATAATCAAAATGCTAAGATGAAAACTGAAATCTCAAAAAGAGATGGTCACGAAATCATTATTGCATCAGATGATGTTATTGCTGAATACAAAAAAATCTTGGCACCAATAGAGTCAGATTGGTTAAAAGAAATGAGCGGCAAAGGCCTTGATGGTGACGCAGTTCTAAAAAGAGCGAGACAAATCATTACTGCAATAGAAGGCTAAAAAAATCATTCTTGAGCCCACATAAGAGTGGGCTCAATTAAATTTTAGGAAAATTTTAAATGGCTATAAAAGCTCTTAGTTATATTGGAGTTAATTCAGATAAATTTGAAGACTGGTCAGATTACACTCAAAAAAGTTTGGGAATGCAGCTTATTGACAGAGGTAACGATACTCTATCTTTTAGAATGGATGATCAAAAACAAAGATTAACAATAACAGGTGATGCAGGTGATAATCTTGGATTTATGGGTTGGGAAGTAGACACAAAAGAGGATTTATTATCTTTTGCATCAAAGTTAGAAAAAAATAAAATTCAAGTTCATCAAGGTAAAACTTTATTTGCTGATAAAAGATTTGTTGAAGATTTAATTTATTTTGATGATCCTCAAGGAAACAGGATTGAGCTTGTATATAGGCCTATGAATGATACAGATCCTTTTCAACCAGCTCGTCCAATTTCTGGATTTAAAACAGGCGCATTGGGAATGGGGCATGCAGTTATTCATGTTAAAAAAGTTGACGATTTAATACCTTTTTACACAGAAGTACTTGGTTTTAAAATCAGTGATTACAGCCATACACCAATTTCTTTGTGTTTTTTTCATGTAAATGAAAGACATCACAGTTTAGCATTATTTGGATCTGGTAGAACAGGATTTCACCATTTCATGGTAGAATACAATAGTCTTGATGATGTTGGTCAAGGATATGACCTGCTTCAATATGAAGATAATAAGATCGCTTATACTCTTGGAAGGCACACTAATGATTATATGACATCGTTTTATTCTATAACTCCATCAGGATTTTTTATTGAAAATGGTTGGGGTGGCAGAATTATAGATCCTAAAACGTGGCAACCAATAGAAACTTTTGAAGGGCCAAGTTTTTGGGGTCATGAAAGACTTTACTTGCCCGATGAGGAAAGAATGAAATTTAGAAATAAAAGATTAGAAACTGCCTCAGAAGGAAAACAAGCACCTCTGTTTATTGATTGTCCTTGGTTATATTCAAATACTATAAACAAAAAATAAGAGAATTATTATTTTGTAAATGAAAAAGTATGATGTTGTAATTACAGGTCTTGGACCAACAGGAGGTACTTTAGCTAATCTTTTAGCATTACATGGTTTTTCTATTTTAATAATTGAAAAAGAAAAAAGTTTCTATCCTTTACCAAGAGCCGTTCATTTTGATGATGAAATTATGAGAGTTTTCCAGACGATAGGAATTACAGATAAATTTTTAAAATATACAATTATTAATAAAGGAACTAAATTTGTAAATTCAAAAAATAAAGTAGTATTAGATTGGCCAAGACCAAGATCAATAACTGAAAATGGTTGGTATCCAAGTTATAGATTTCATCAACCTGATTTAGAAAGAAACCTTAGAAGAAGACTTAAAAACTTTAAAAAAGTATCGATAATGCAAAATACAAAGGTTGTTAGTCTTAAAGAGAATAAAAATTTAGTAAAAATAATTTTAGAGAATGTTAATAATAAAAAAATTCAAGAAGTAGCTTCAAAATATATTGTTGGTTGTGATGGTGCCAATTCAACTATTAGAAAAAAAATAAAATCAAAATTTCAAAACCTTGGATTCACTCAGAAATGGGCTGTTATAGATCTTATATTAAAAAAAGATAAAAAAGAATTACCAGATAGAACCATTCAATATTCTAATACAAAAAGACCAGCAACTTATTGTCGAAATGTAGGGAAAAGAAGACGTTGGGAATTTGCAATTCACAATAGTGAAAGCGAAAAACAAGTTTTATCAAATTCATATATCTGGAACTTCCTTAAACCATGGTTAAAGCCAAGAGATGCTTTTATGGAAAGAAAAACTATCTATACATTTCAATCAGCAATTTCAAAAAAGTGGAGGAAAGGTAGAGTTTTTCTAGCAGGTGATGCGGCTCATTTAATGCCACCTTTTATGGGTCAAGGAATGTGCGCTGGTATAAGAGACGTTTCAAATTTAGCCTGGAAAATTGCTTATTGTTTAAAAAATAATCATGATGAAAAACTTCTTAATACATATCAATCTGAAAGGTATTCAAATGTTAAAGAGTACATTAAAACGACCGCTAAAATGGGCGAATTTGTTAATGCTATCGGAACTTCTAATATTACTGGAGAGGTTTCTTCTACACCTGATGGAAAACAAAGTATGAAATCTATTAAACCTAAATTAGGTAAAGGTTTAGGATTAAGTAAGGATAAAAATCGAGGAAAAATCTTTCCTCAATTTAATATAAGGGATGGAAAATCACTAGATGTTAAATTCTCTTTAAAACCAATTCTAATATTATCAAAAGAAATTAAAAAAAATATTTCAAAAAAATTAAATTTTGTACAACCAAAAAATAATAAGAACTTAGAAACTTTTTTTGAAAATTCTAATTCTAAAGCAGTAATTGTAAGACCAGATAGATTTATTCTTTCTTCTTGTAAATCAGTCAAAGATTTTAAATATTATTTAAATAAGAGTTTATATTTTTTAACTTAATTTAAACAATTTATTTATACTATCAACTTTCGTATGATTATCTGGTGCGATTTCTCCATTAGGCATAAATAATGAATTTTCAAATCCAACTCTTAGTTTGCCTCCAAGACTAATAGCTTTTTCTAGACAATTAATTTCCTCTTTGCCAAAAGCGCATATAGCCCAATCAAGATTTATTTTATTTTTTTCCATTTTTTTTATAAATGGCAGAATATTTTCTGGATAACTTACCCTTCCGCTATAATGACCTATAACAAATAAACACCAAGCATCATTTATTTGAATATTTGCTTTATTAAATAAATCAATTAAGAGATCTATATCTTCAGGTTGATAAAGTATATTTTGAATTTTTATTCCAGCTTCAGTTAAATATTTATAAAGTTTAACATCTTCTATTTCAGGTTTTCTAGAGGAAATTAATTCTGCTGTTCCAATTGATATACCTGGAGGTTCAACATCATACGCAACTTTTCTCATTTCTGTTGGGGAATATTTTCCAATTGCTTCGGTTGTAATTTGTATATGCATACTTGGCACTTGATGCTCTAACTCATTTAGCGTTTCTTTATAAAGTCCTGCATCTAATACATGCTGACCATCTTTATCTCTTACATGAAAATGCATTGCTTCTGCGCCAGCATTGCTACAAGATTTTGCTGTTGCCACTATCTCACTAATTGTCAATGGTATAGCTGGGTGATCTTTTTTTACTTTTCTAGCCCCATTTGGAGCTACCATTAATTTTGGTAACTTTTCTGGTTTATAAAAGCTCATTCATTTAACAACAACTACAGCTTTTTTTATTAGCTTTTGGTTGTTCATCAGCTTTTGAAGTTTCTAATTCTTTTTGTTCGTTTTCAATAGCTTTTTGCTTTTTTGAAATTTTATCTTCAAAGTAATCATATAGAGAAGCAAAGCCTAATTTAGATGCTCTTTTTTCCTCATAGCTTCTTTTACCTTTAAGATTTTCTATTATTTTGACTATTTCTTGATTTTGCATGCTTCTTTTTTATTAAAAAAGTCAGATAAATCAAGCTCTAATAGTTGGTAAACAATAAAAGTCAGCTGTATCAATTTTAGAAGAATACTGTCTTCGCATATTCCATTTTTTATGAACCCCAGCACTTGCAACACTCAAAGTAGATCTTCCATATCGATGATTAGTATTATCAATTGATCTCATTAAACTATTTATTTTTTCATCTTTTTCAGATGTAAATAAATTTGTTTTGTCACTAGCATTAGACAGTCCTGTTAGCATCACACCTGCTTTTTGATAACGATAGCCATTTTTGAATATACCCTCCAAGATTGAAACCGCTGTTTTAACTGTTTCAATACTATTGTTTGTTGCAATAGGAAAATCAACTGTTTTTGCATTTGAATAATATCCAAAATTTCTTTGGAAAGGGCTAGTTCTAACAAAAACAGTAATTGCTTTTGCAACTAATGACTCTGATCTAATTTTTTCAGATGCATTTAAACAATAGTTTGCAACTGCTTCTTTTAATTCCTGGAACGTTTCAATTCTTTTTCCAAATGATCTTGAGACAACACAGCTCTTTCTTTTAGTTGTAGTTGTCTCTAATCCAATACAAGAAATTCCCCTAAGCTCCATTGCAGTTCTTGAACTTAAAACATTAGAAGATTTTTTAATCCATGTGTTAGATTTATTTTTGAGTTGTTTAGCATTATAAATACCATGTTTTTGATAAAACTTAGTTAATTGCTTTCCAACACCCCAGATATCATTAATCTCTACTTTTTCTAAAATAGGATCTAAGTTTTCTATACCAATTAAACTTGTTACCCCTGATATTTTTTTCTTTGCAATATGATTTGCAACTTTACTTAAAGTTTTTGTTTTTGCTATTCCAATACTTGTTGGGATACCAGTCCACTGCAAAACAGTTTCTCTAATTTCTTTTCCAACTTTTTCAACATCTTGATCAGGAAAGTTTGATAAATCTAAAAAAGCTTCATCAATTGAATAAACTTCTATTTCTGAATTAAATCTTTTAAGAGTTCTCATTACTCTTCTAGATAAATCTCCATATAAAGAATAATTAGATGAAAATACCTCAACTTTATTTTTAAGAATAATATCTTTTGCTTTAAAATAAGGTTCTCCCATTTTAATACCTAAGGCTTTTGCTTCGTTAGATCTTGAAATGATGCAGCCATCATTATTAGATAAAACAATAACAGGTTTTCTTCTTATTTTAGGATTAAATAATCTTTCGCAAGAAACATAAAAAGAATTACAATCAATTAATGCTATTTTTTTAGTACGTAGAATGGATGACATAAGTAACAACTCCCCAAATAAAAATATCTTGTTCTTCGTTAATTAAAATTCTGTCAGAAAATTCTTTAGATCCAGAAGTTAAAAATTTTTTATCTCTTTCTTGAACTAAAGTTTTAACCACAAGTTCGTCATGAATATTTGCAATCACAGTTGAAAAGTTTTTTGGCTTTAAACTTTTATCGACAACCAATAAGTCTCCATCATTAATCCCAACATCAACCATAGATTTACCTTGAACTCTAATAATGAAGGTAGCTGGAACATTTCTTATTAAATGCATGTTCAGATCAATATCTTCTTCGATATAATCAGTTGCAGGAGAAGGAAAACCAGCACCTGCTTTATGTAAATAATAAGGTATTGTTAGTTTCATGTTCTTGTTTTGTTCTTATTTATAGACCATTTATACAATACACTCAAGAGGTTGTATTTTGAGTCTGTAACTGAATCAAAAGTGAATCAAAACGTGAACATCGAAACTACATTTTGTAGGCTTGTGGATAACTTCAACCAGAGATAGTTTAAATATATAAATTTAGAAGCTTGGTTGTTATTAGGTATATTGGGAATAGTACTGGCTATTGCCATAAGAGTAGATGAAATAAGTAAAATTTTAAAAAAAACAAAAATAAAAAAAATTAAATAAATTTATTCATGAATATTATAGATTTTGTGATGGTTGGCTCAAATGATTATAAAAAATCGAGCGAGTTTTATGATGCAGTCTTAGAACCTCTAAAATTAAAAAAAACTGTAACAACAGAAAAATATATTGGTTATGCTAATCCAAGTGAACCTGACAAAGCGCTATTTTATGTAACAACTCCTGTAAACGGTGAACCAGCAACATTTGGAAATGGAACGCAAATAACTTTACTAGCAGAGTCAAAAGAAGCTGTAGAAAAATTTTATGAAATTGCAATCTCAAGAGGAGCCACTGATGAGGGAGGGCCAGGAGTAAGAAGTGATGGAAATTATTATGCTTATGTCCGAGATCTAGATGGAAACAAGATTGCAGCAAAAAGTAATTTAAAATAAATAAGAGGTAGATATATGAAATTAAATTGTCATTGCGGTGCTGTTGAAGCAGAAATTAATGCTACAATTAACGAATTAGCAAAAATTGTAAAATGTAATTGTTCAATTTGCAAAAGAAAAAATGCAACGATGGGTATGGTTAAAAATGAAGATTTTAAAGTTACTAAAGGACAAGACAAATTAAGCCTTTATCAATATCATACGAAAGTTGCAAATCATTACTTTTGTAAAGAATGTGGAATTTATACTCATCATAATCCCAGAAGTGCTCCAGCAATGACAGGATTTAATTTAGGTTGTGTAGATGAGGTTAAAGTAGAGGATTTAAATGATGTAGTTTTCTTTGATGGACTAAATCATCCAATGGACCAGAAAAAATAGAAATTCAATGAAATTTGCTGCTGAGTGTTTTGAAAAAGTTAAAAAAGATTGTATAAAATTTATTAAATCACAAGAAACTTCAAAAGAAAAATTTATTAATAAAGAAGGAATGCTTAAAGCGTTTTTAATTCCAATATGTTTTTGGATTACAAAAAAAGCTAATAATAAAAAACCATACATTGTTGGATTAGCAGGTGGTCAAGGGACAGGAAAAACGACTATTAGCTCAATTTTAAAAATAATTTTAGAAAAATATTTTAAACTCAAAGTTTTTAAAGTTTCTATTGATGATTTTTATAAAACAAGAAAAGAAAGGTTTAGACTATCAAAAAAAATACATCATATGTTTATGACAAGAGGAGTTCCAGGAACACATGATATTAAAATAATGTTAGATTTTTTTAAACAAGCAAAAAGTAAAAATTTCAGAAAAATCAAAATTCCTAATTTTAATAAAGCTATTGACGACCGATTTCCAAAAAAAAATTGGTATAATATTAAACAGAGACCCGATGTAATTATATTTGAAGGGTGGTGCGTAGGTGCAAGATCAGAATCTAATAAAACATTAAAAAGAGCAATCAATTCTCTTGAAAAAGTTAATGATCAAAAACTTATTTGGAGAAAATATGTTAATAACCAATTAAAAAATTCATACAAAACGTTATATTCACAACTAAATTGTTTAATTTATTTAAAAGCAAAAAACTTTAGTTTATTGCAAAAATGGAGATTGAAGCAGGAAAAAAAATTATGGTTAAAAACAAGGAAGAAATCTAATCATAAAATCATGAGTAAAGGAGATGTAATTAATTTTATGCAAACTTATCAAAGAATTACACAAAATATGTTTAAATATGCGCCAAAATATTCATCAATAATTTTAAATTTAAATAGCAATCATCAAATTAAGACAATAAAATACAACAAATGAAAAAAATTTTCTTAACAATAATCTTTTTAATAATTCTTCCATTATCTGCATTTTCAGCAACTCTCAATAAAGCTTTAAAACAAACTTATGAAAATAATTTAGAGTTACAAGCTGAGAGAAAAAATCTAGAAATACAAAGAGAGGTTTTGAATATTTCTAGAAGTGATTTGTTTCCAACTTTAACTCTTACAGGTAAAAAAAATTTTGAAGAAACAAATGAAATTACTACCCAAGCAGGAGCCGATGCATCAGTGGCAGATGTTGATACATCCACAGGTTCAATTAAAATTGAACAAACATTACTTGATGGAAAAGGTAGAAAAACAGAATATGAAAAAAGTAAATTAGGTTTAAACTTATCTGAAGCACAGTTAATTAAAAAAGAGCAAGAAATATTTTTAAGAGCAATCGAAGCATATACAGGCTTAATTTTAGCTTATGAAAAATTAATTATTAATGAAGAAAATATAAATCTACTTCAGAGACAATTTGAACTAGATAATGCTAGAGTGAGTAGGGGACAAATTACAGCTTCTGACTTAGCACAATCTCAATCTTCTCTTGCAGGAGCGCAAGCAAGATATATTGATTCTCAAAACAATATAATTACTAGTAAATTAAATTATGAAAATATTATTGGCACAATTAGTAATCAAGAAAATTTAAAAAAAATTTATACTACTCAAGTTAAAATTCCATCAAACCTAGATGAAGCAAAAAAAATATCCTTACAAAAAAGTCCTGAACTAATTATAGCTGAAATAGAATATGGTCAATCAGAACTAGATGTGAAAATAGCTCGATCTGATCTTTCACCTACAGCAAAAATTTCATTAGAAAGGACTTATAATGAAGATTTGAGCTCAACATACGATGAAAGAGAAAAAGATGTTTTGCAAGCAACAGTTACTTGGCCTTTTCAATTTGGAGGAAAAAATAAAGCTAATGTTAGTAAAAATCTTCAAGCAAAAGGTATGAAAAGACTATTGTTAGAAAATGCACAAAGAAATAATACTCAAACTGTAACTGCGGCTTGGTCAACTTTACAATCCTCTAGAAGTTTTTTAAAAGCTGTTCAATCACAAGTTAAAGCTTCAGAAATTGCAACTGAAGGTATTAGTTTTGAATATGAAAGTGGATCTGGTAGATCAACATTTGATGTTCTTCAATCAAGATCAAGTCTAATTAATGCAAAAATAAATCTTGCGGAAGCTGAAAGAAGCTATTTGTTAGCTCAATATAAAGTATTAAAATCTGTAGGCTTACTTAATAGCGATTATCTAAATCTTAAGTAATTCAATCTTTTTTTATCAATTTTAATAAATATATTGCCAATGAGAACAAAATGTGTACATTTATTTTATGATTCGACTGTTAAAAAATACAAAAAAAGAGGCAAAAAATGACGAAAAGTAACCTAAAAGTAGTTAAATCTACTAAAGATCAAGAAATGGATGTTAAAGAAAAAAATAAAGCATTAGATGCTGCAATAGCTCAGATTACGGATAATTTTGGAAAAGGTTCTGTCATGAAGCTTGGAGAAAAAAGAGCTATGGATATAGAGTCTGTATCGACTGGTTCTTTAAGTCTTGATTTGGCTTTAGGAATAGGTGGATTGCCAAAAGGAAGAATTGTTGAGGTTTATGGACCAGAGTCTTCTGGAAAAACGACATTAGCATTACAAGTTGTTGCCGAAGCTCAAAAAGCAGGTGGAATTTGTGCATTTGTTGATGCAGAGCATGCATTAGATCCAGTTTATGCGAAAAAATTAGGTGTTAATACTGAAGAGCTTTTAATTTCTCAACCGGATACCGGTGAACAAGCTTTAGAAATCGCTGATACGCTAGTAAAATCAGGCTCTATTTCAGTTATCGTAATTGACTCTGTTGCAGCTTTAACTCCAAAAGCTGAAATCGAAGGTGAGATGGGAGATCATCATGTTGGTCTTCAATCAAGATTAATGAGTCAGGCATTAAGAAAATTAACAGGTTCAATTTCAAACACGAACACAATGATGATTTTCATTAACCAAATAAGAATGAAAATCGGAGTTATGTTTGGAAGTCCAGAAACAACATCAGGTGGTAATGCACTTAAATTTTATTCATCTGTAAGAATGGATATTAGAAGAATAGGTGCAATTAAAGATAAAGATGAAATTATCGGTAACTCTACAAGAGTGAAGGTAGTTAAAAATAAAGTTGCACCACCATTTAAAGTTGTTGAATTTGACTTAATGTATGGAAGAGGAATTAGCAAGATGGGCGAACTAGTCGATCTTGGTTCTAAAGCAGATATAATTGAAAAATCAGGTGCATGGTACGCTTATAAAGGTGAGAAGATCGGTCAAGGTAGAGAAAATGCCAAAACTTATCTAGCTCAAAATCCTAAGGTTGCTGCAGAAATTGAAATGGCAATTAGAGAAAAAGCTGGTGTGATTTCTGAGAAAATAGAAGGAAATCCAATAGATCCTGAGAAATTAGAGAAAGAAAAGAAAGTAGCAGAAAAAGAAGAAGCTGCTAAAGAAGAAGCTACTTCTCCTAAGAAGAATTAATAGGTTATCTTTATTAATAAAAGGCGCTTAATTTAAGCGCCTTTTTTCCCAACTGTATCTAGACATAGAATAAAAAAGCTGTATTTTAAAAATATGGCTGACAAAACACTTAATGAAATAAGAAATACTTTCCTAAAGTATTTTGAAAAGAATGACCATAAGATCTTGGCGTCTAGTAATTTGGTCCCAAATAATGATCCTACATTAATGTTTGCCAATTCTGGAATGGTTCAATTTAAAAACGTTTTCACTGGATTAGAAAAAAGAGAGTATGTAAGAGCTACTACTTCTCAAAAATGTGTTAGAGCAGGTGGAAAGCACAATGACCTAGAGAATGTTGGTTATACACCTCGTCATCATACATTTTTTGAAATGTTAGGAAATTTTTCTTTTGGAGATTACTTTAAAGAACAAGCAATACATTACGCATGGGATTTAATTACTAAAGATTTTGGTATAGATAAAAATAGACTATATGTGACAGTATTTCATGAAGATGATGAAGCCTTCAATTTTTGGAAGAAAATCGCGGGTTTTAGAGATAATAGGATTATAAGAATAGCAACTTCAGATAATTTTTGGTCGATGGGTGAGACAGGTCCGTGTGGACCGTGTTCTGAGATTTTTTATGATCATGGTGATCATTTAACCGGCGGTTTACCTGGAACTAAGGACGAGGATGGAGATAGATTTATAGAAATTTGGAACTTGGTCTTTATGCAATTTGAACAAATTACAAAAGATAAAAGAATAAATCTTCCTAAACCATCTGTTGATACAGGTATGGGTCTTGAGAGAATTGCAGCTTTATTACAAGGGACTCATGACAACTATGAAACAGATCATTTTAAAAAAATAATTAATTCAACATCTGAAATAGTAAAAGTTAAATCAGATAGTTCCAATCTATCAAGCTTTAGAGTTATAGCTGATCATTTAAGAGCCAGCTCATTTTTAATTGCCGAGGGAGTTTTACCTTCAAATGAAGGAAGAGGCTATGTTCTTCGAAGAATTATGAGAAGAGGAATGAGGCATTCTCATTTACTTGGGTCAAAAGATCCAGTTTTTTTTAATTTGTTTGAAACACTTAAAGAAGAAATGTCTGGAAATTATCCTGAACTTGTAAGAGCAGAGTCATTAATTAAAGAAACTTTAAAAATGGAAGAAGAAAAGTTCTTAGTTCTTTTAGATAGAGGGATAAAAATTCTAAATGAAGAAATATCTAAAATAGATAAAGTTTTATCAGGCAATGTAGCTTTCAAATTATATGATACTTATGGTTTTCCATTAGATCTTACAGAAGATATTTTAAGAAATAAATCGATGTCAATTGATACTGAAAAGTTTCACTCACTAATGAAAGAAAGTAGAGAGCTTGCAAAGAAAAATTGGAAAGGTTCTGGTGATGCTGCAGTTGAAGATGTGTGGTTTGGAATTAAAGATAAATTAGGTGTAACTGAATTTTTAGGATACGAAACAAATCAAGCTGAAGGAGTTGCTTTATCATTACTAAAAGATAATAAAGAAGTTAAAGAGTTAAAAGAAAATGATGAGGGAATGATTATAGTTAATCAAACCCCTTTTTATGGAGAGTCTGGAGGCCAAGTTGGTGATACAGGCGAGATTGTTACAAATGATTTTAGATTTGAAGTTAAAGATGTTCAAAAGAAACTGGGTGAATTATTTGTTCACTATGGAAAAGTAAAAAGTGGTTCAGTTAAATTAAATGAAAGTGTAGAATTGAAAATTAATGTTGAAAGAAGAGATAATACTCGAGCTTATCATTCCGCAACTCATTTGTTACACGAGTCTTTGAGAAGAGTGCTTGGAACACACGTAATGCAGAAAGGTTCTTTAGTGGAGCCAAGTAGATTAAGGTTTGATTTTAGCCATATGAAGCCAATTTTAAGCGAAGAGATAGATAAAATTGAGGAATTTGTTAACTCAATGGTATCAAAAAAGTCTGAAGTTAAAACTAGATTAATGACGCCAGATGAAGCTGTGGAAAATGGAGCTTTAGCTTTATTTGGTGAAAAATATGGAGAAGAAGTAAGAGTACTTTCAATGGGAGATGAAGGAGACAAGTATTTCTCAACAGAATTATGTGGAGGAACACATGTTAAAAACACTGGTGATATTGGTAAATTTAAGATTATTAGCCAATCATCAATTGCAGCAGGTGTAAGAAGAATTGAAGCTCTAAGAGAAAGACAATTAGATGAATATCTCCAAAATAAAGAAAAATTATCAAGTTTATCTTCAGAGAAAAATGAAGAAACAATTAAAGATTTAAGTGAGCAAATAGTTAAATTAGGAGGTAAACCTAATTTAGGTCAATCCGATCAAAAAACTTTAATTAAAAATTTAACAAAACAATTAGAAACTATTTCAGTTAATTCAATCTTAGAAGATAAGTCAAAAAATATTATTAAAGATGAAGAAATTAATGGGATCAAATTAAGACTTCAGACAATTGATGGACTACCACCTAAAGAATTGAGAAAACTTGTAGATCAAGGTAAAAAAGATTTAAGTGAAGGTATAGTTGTTGTATTTGCAAGCAAAGATGACAAGGTCGGAGTGGCAGTAGGGGTTTCAGATACCTTAACTGAAAAGTTTGATGCTGTTCAGTTTGTTAAAGTGGGATCTGAAATTATTGGTGGCAAAGGTGGGGGCGGTAGAAAAGATTTTGCCCAAGCTGGAGGTCAAGATCAAACAAAAATAGAGGAAGCTTTTGAAAAGCTTAAGACTTTAATTTAATTTCTTTTTTAAATTACCATCAATTTCATCAAGAAATTGATTAGTTGTAAGGTATTTGCTGTCAGGTCCAATAAGTATGGCCAGATCTTTAGTCATAGAACCATTTTCAACACACTCAATGCAAACATTTTCAAGAGTTTTAGCGAAATTAATTAAAATTTCATTCCCATCTATCTTTCCTCTATGCCCAAGTCCTCTTGTCCAAGCAAAAATTGATGCAATAGGGTTTGTTGAAGTTTCTTTACCTTGTTGATGCATTCTATAATGTCTAGTTACAGTGCCATGAGCTGCCTCTGCTTCCATTATTTTTCCGTCAGGAGTTAAAAGAGTACTAGTCATTAAACCTAAAGAACCGTAACCTTGAGCCATTGTATCAGATTGAACATCTCCATCATAATTTTTACATGCCCAAATATATTTACCACTCCATTTCATTGCGCATGCAACCATGTCATCAATTAATCTATGTTCGTAAGTTAAATTATTTTTTTCAAATTCTTTTTTATATTCTTTTTCAAAAATTTCCTCGAATATATCTTTAAATCTTCCATCATATTGTTTTAAAATCGTATTTTTTGTTGACATGTAAACAGGCCATTTTTTTATTAGACCGTAACTAAAACAAGACCTTGCAAAATCCTCAATAGATTTGTCTAAATTGTACATTGAAAGTGCAATACCTGGCCCTGTAAAATTAAATACTTCATATTTGATTTCATCTTTTCCATCTTCAGATGTCCATTTAATTTCCATTTTTCCTTTTCCGGGAACTTTAAAATCAGTTGCTCTATATTGATCACCAAATGCATGTCTTCCAATTATTACCGGATCAGTCCATGAAGGAACAAGTTTTGGAATATTTTTACAAATAATAGGCTCTCTAAAAACAGTTCCTCCAATAATATTTCTTATTGTTCCATTTGGAGATCTCCACATTTTTTTCAAATCGAATTCTTCAACTCTTGCTTCATCAGGTGTTATAGTTGCACACTTGATTCCAACTCCAATTTTTTTGATAGCATTTGCAGATTCAATTGTTATTTGATCATTAGTATTATCTCTACTTTTCATTCCTAAATCAAAGTATTCAATACCTAAGTCAACATAAGGAAGAATTAGCTTATTCTTAATGAACTCCCATATAATACGAGTCATTTCATCGCCATCCAGCTCAACTACTGGGTTTTTTACGGTGATTTTGCTCATTAAATAAAAATTATCTTATTAATTGAATTTGATCATTTTATATACATATTAATCGAAAATTAGCAAATAGAAGAATATGTTCAGTAAGATATTTCCAAAAATCCATACAGAGGGATATAAGTTTATAGTTATAGCTGTATTTATAACTATCATATTTTTAATTATTAATAATTTTTTAGGACTAATTGGTTTGTTATTAACCATTTGGGTTTATTATTTCTTTAGAGATCCTGAAAGAACGATTATAGGAGATGATAGTTATTTAGTAAGTCCCGCCGATGGAGAAGTAATTAAAGTTGAAGAAGTAGATGGTCCAAAAGAACTTAATTTAGAAAATAAAAAATTTAAAAAAATAAGTATTTTTATGAATGTTTTTGATTGTCATGTAAATAGAACACCTTGTTCAGGCACTGTAGAAGAAATTTTATACAAGCCAGGAAAATTTCTAAATGCATCACTAGACAAAGCAAGTGAAGATAATGAAAGAAATTATTATAAAATAAAAGATAAACATGGAAATGATATTATTGTTGTTCAAATAGCAGGATTAGTTGCCAGAAGAATTGTTTGTGAAACAAATAAAAACCAAGACTTAAATCAAGGTGATAGAATTGGAATGATTAGATTTGGCAGTAGAGCAGATGTTTATTATGAAAATTATGAGCCACTTGTGAAAGTTGGTCAAACAGCAATTTCTGGAGAGACTTTGTTGGCTAAGAGTTAATTATGGAACAGCCAAAAAACAATTTAAAAATTGTTACTGAAAAAAAAAATAACGCAAGAGTGATTTTACCTAATATGCTAACTCTAATAGGAGTTTGCATAGGGTTAACATCAATAAGATTTGCTTTAGATGGGAGATATGAGTTTGCGGTTATTGCAATTATACTTGCAGCATTGATTGATGGATTGGATGGAAGAATTGCCAGATTAATTAAAGGAACCTCAAAGGTAGGAAAAGAACTAGACTCATTAACAGATATGATTAGTTTTGGAGTTGCTCCAGCCTTTATAATGTATTTCTGGAAATTAAATACGTTAGGAAGATTTGGATGGCTGTTATGTCTTGTATATGTAATTTGTGTAGCTTTAAGACTAGCTAGATTTAATGTAAATACAGGTCAAGCACCTTCTTGGAGAGATAACTTCTTTGAAGGAGTGCCATCACCAGCAGGTGGTATTTTAGTTTTAACTCCACTAATATTTAGCATTACAAATTTTAATTTAATTCAAATTAACTATGAAGTTGTAGTGCCAATTTTTTTCATAGCAACTTCGTTATTGTTGATAAGTAAATTTCCAAGTTATTCATTTAAAAAAATTGTGATACAAAGAAAAGCAACAATTTTTTTATTGTTTGGTATAGTTTTGTTTTTTGGATTGCTGCTTATTTATCCCTTTAATATTATGTTTATAAGTGTCCTAATTTATTTAGGTATGCTCCCAATTAGTTTTTTTCATTATCAAAAATTGAAAAAAATAAACGAAGACCAGAATTATAAAGATGATGACGATGAACTTGAAGATGTGTTGTAATGAAAAAAAATGTAATTGTATCTCTAGCTGACTCTAATTATTACCCTTTATTAAATGAATTAATTGACTCTATTAAAAGATTTAAAGATAACAATAACGTTGCCATTTGCATCTTAGATGCTGGATTATCAGATCATCAAAAAAAAGAACTATCATCAAAAGTAGACGAGATTAAATCAGCAGAATGGGATATAAAAGTTCCTGATAGCAAAGTTAAAGGCCGTGAGTGGTTAAAGAGCCAAGTTTCTAGAGCTTTTTTACCCAAGTATTTTCCTAACTATGAAAAATATTTGTGGATTGATTGTGATGCTTGGGTGAATGATTGGAAAACTGTTGAGATTTATTTTAAAGCTTGTGATGACGGCAGACTGGGAATTACTCAAACTATAGGACCAGGTTATAAAATAACTTCAAGGGTAGACTGGGTATTTGGAAAACTAGCAATTATTAAATCTCAAAATTTCAAACATGCTGTAAAATCAAAAATAAGTTACGAAAAAGCAAGAAAGTTAGCTTTTTCTCCGCATATTAATATTGGTGTTTTCTCTTTAGAAAAAAATTCAATGTGCTGGAATTCTTGGCAAGAAAATTTAAGACAAACTTTAAAAAGTGGAGAAATATTTGGTTCAGAGCAATTAGCAATGAATATGTCTGTTTATGTTGATAATGTAGAAACTGAATTTCTTCCATTAAACTGTAATTGGATAACAAGTAATTTATTACCTAAATTCGATGAAGAAAATGCCACTTTTGTAGAACCTTATTTGCCAAATTATAAAATTGGAATTATGCATTTAGCAGCCGGTATTTGGAAAGATGATAAGGATATGAGATTAAATAAGGACATCAAAATAGAAATACAAACTCTTGCAGGCAAAATTTTAAACAAAAGTTTAAGATTTAGTAATTAATTGAAAAAAAATAAAATTTCTAAAAATTGGGTAAATAAACAACGTAGAGATATCTACGTGAGACAATCTAAAGTAGATGGGTATCGAGCGAGATCAGCATATAAATTAATTGAAATTGACCAAAAATTTAAAATTTTTAAAGGTGGTTTATCTGTAATAGATATTGGTGCCGCACCAGGTAGCTGGTCTCAATATGTTATTAAAGCATCAAAAAGTTGCAAATTAATATCTATAGATCTCAAAAAAATGGATCCAATTGGAAAAAGTATCCAAATCCAAGGAGATTTTACTGAAGAAAAAATCCAAGATAAAATAAAAACAAACATAAATGGTGAAGTTGATGTTGTAATTTCTGATATGGCTGTTGATACAACTGGTATTAAAAATATTGACTCAATCCAAACCGGAGAGTTATGTAAAGAAGCAATGTTCTTTGCTAAAGATTTAATGAGAGACAATGGGTATTTTATATCAAAAATTTTTATGGGTGGAACATTTAACGAAATCGTCGCAGAAGGAAAAAAATATTTTAAAGAAGTAAAGGTTTTTAAACCAAAATCTAGCAGAAAAGACTCAAAAGAAAGTTTTATAATTTGTAGAAAAATTCGATAGAGACTTTAAAAATAAAAGGAATCATATATAAAAGATCATGGTTCCCATAAAAGAAGCACTTACCTTTGATGATGTTACATTAGCACCAAAATATTCAGAAATATTACCTTCTGATACAGATACTAGTGTTTCATTAACAAAGTATTTAAAACTTAGAATTCCACTTTTATCCTCAGCCATGGATACTGTTACTGAAAGTAGAATGGCTATTACAATTGCAAAAGCTGGAGGCATTGGAGTTATTCATCGAAATCTAGATATTAAAAAACAGGTATTAGAGATAAAAAAAGTTAAAAAACAAAAATTAATAGTTGGAGCAGCTGTAGGTGCAGCACCGAATGAGTTTATTAGAGCCAAAGAAATAATTAAAGAGGGTGTAGATTTAATCGTAGTAGATACAGCGCATGGCCATACAAAGAAAGTTGCTGAAATAATAAAATATATAAAAAAAATAAAGAACAACAAAATTGCCTTATGTGCTGGGAATATTGCAACACCAGAAGCTGCAAAATTCCTTATAAATCTAGGAGTAGATGTAATTAAAATTGGTATAGGGCCAGGTTCTATTTGTACAACAAGATTAGTTGCTGGTATAGGAGTTCCTCAGTTAAGTGCAATTTTAGCTGTAAGAAGTCGTTTAAAGAATAAAAAAGTTAAAATAATTTCAGATGGAGGAATCAAATATTCTGGTGATTTGGCAAAAGCATTTGCTGCAGGCGCTGATGCTGTAATGATAGGTTCCCTATTTGCAGGAACAAATGAAACCCCAGGAAAATTAATAAAAAAAAATGGGCAACTCTTTAAGAGTTTTAGAGGAATGGGTTCTGTTGGAGCTATGAATAAGGGATCAGCAGATAGATATTTTCAAAAAAAACAAAAAGATTCCTCAAAATATGTGCCAGAGGGTGTTGAAGGTTTTGTTAAATACAAAGGAGAAGTTGGGACCATTATTTATAAATTAATTGGTGGATTGAAATCTTCTATGGGTTATCTTGGATCAAAAACTATTATTAAATTAAGAAATAAACCACAGTTTGTGAAAATTACTAAAGCTGGATTTTATGAAAGTATGGTTCATAATGTGGATGTAGTAATAAAAGACAGTAAATATTAATGAGTAATTTTTTAAAAATAATTGGACTAATACTTTTAATTATTTCGTTTAAAAGCACATCTTACAGTAAAGAAAATTTTTTTAATGAGGCTTTAGAATTATTTAAAAAAGAAAAATATGAGGATGCACGTTTTTTATTTGAAAGAAATATAGTTTTTAATCCAAAAGACGCAAATTCATATTTATATTTAGCTAAAATTTTTAACCAAGAAGAAAATCAAAGAAAAGAAGAATATAATTTGGAAACAACACTTTTAATTCAGCCTGATAACGAGGAAGCTTTATTAATGTTGATGAAAATTGCTTTAGAAAAATCTAATTATGATAAAGTCAAAGATCTTTCAGATAAGTTTGTGAAAGTCTGCAAAAATTTATGTGATGAAAACAAAGATATTCAAGAGTCATTAAAAAATATAGAACCAGAAAATAATGAGTCTTGATCAAAATTTGAATAAAATTTTAATAATAGATTTTGGTTCTCAATTTACACAATTAATTGCCAGAAGAGTAAGAGAACTAGGTATTTTTTCAGAGATAATTAGTCATAAAAAAATTAGACTAAAAGACATGAATAATTCTGTTAAAGGAATAGTTTTATCTGGTGGCCCATTAAATGTTTATCAAATAAACAAGTATTCATTTGATAAAAAAATTTTACAACAAAATATACCAGTTCTTGGAATATGTTTTGGACATCAAATCTTATCAAAACTGAACGGTGGAAAAGTAAGACAATCAAAACACCGAGAATTTGGTCTGGCTAAAGTTTATAAAAAAAATAACAGCCTTTTAACATCTAATTTTTTCGGAAATAAAAAATCTAAACAAGTTTGGATGAGTCATGCTGATCAAGTTTCAAAACTTCCAAAGAATTTTAAAGTTGTCGCTTCAAGTACCAATTCAAAATTTGCAATTGTTGAAAATAAAATTAAAAAATATTATGGAGTGCAATTTCACCCAGAAGTGACTCATACAGAAAATGGAAAGAAATTAATAAGCAACTTTATTTTTTTAATTTGTAAAATTAAAAGCAATTGGTCATCTGAGGATCAAAAAAACCAACTAATTAAGGATGTTAGAATTCAAGTTGGAACAAACAAAGTAATTTGTGCTTTATCAGGAGGAGTAGACAGCAGTGTAGTTGCTCAATTGTTGAATAAAGCTATTGGTAAAAAACTTTATTGTATTTTTGTAAACACAGGTCTTTTAAGGAAAAATGAAGAAGTTCAAGTAGTTCAAACTTTTAAGAAGCGTTTAAAAATGAATTTAATCTATGTAAATGCTGAAAAAGAATTTTTGAAGAAGTTAAAAAATGTTTTTGATCCAGAAAAAAAGAGAAAAATAATAGGTAATTTATTTATTAAAATTTTTGAGAGATATGCTAAGAAAATTAAAAATGTTAAATTTTTAGCTCAAGGTACTCTTTATCCAGACTTAATTGAGAGTAAATCTGTTACCGGCAGCCAAACCTCTAAAATCAAATCACATCATAATGTTGGTGGTTTACCGAAAAAAATGAATTTGAAATTAGTAGAACCACTAAAATTTTTATTTAAAGATGAGGTAAGGAAATTAGGATTAGAGTTAAATTTAAGTAAAGAAATTATTTCGAGACATCCATTTCCTGGACCAGGTTTAGCTATTAGAATGCCGGGTATAATTACGAAAGAAAAAATTAAAATTTTAAAAGAAGCTGATTATTATTTTATCCAAGCTTTAAAAGATTATGGTCTTTATCATAAGATTTGGCAGGCATATGCAGCATTGCTTCCAGTAAAAACTGTGGGCGTAATGGGAGACAACCGTACTTATGAATATTTATGCTTATTGAGGGCAATTACTTCTGAAGATGGAATGACAGCAGATTATTATGAATTTAAAAAGTCTTTTATGCAATCTATATCAAATAAAATAGTTAATAGTATAAGGGGTATAAACAGGGTAGTGTATGATGTTACATCAAAACCTCCAAGCACTATTGAATTAGAGTAGTTTTTAAATATAAATAAAGTCTATGAAATATTTACACACAATGATTAGAATAAAAAATGTAGATGAGTCTTTGAGATTTTATTGTGAAGGTCTTGGATTAAAGGAAACCAGAAGAATGGAACATGAAAAAGGAAGATTTACTCTCATATTTCTTGCAGCTCCAAATGATGAAAAAGCAGAAATAGAATTAACTTATAATTGGGATGGCGACGAGCTTGGTGAAGGTTCCAGAAATTTTGGTCATCTTGCTTATAGAGTAGATAATATTTATGAAACCTGCCAAAGATTAATGGATATGGGTTATACTATTAATAGACCTCCAAGAGATGGTCATATGGCATTTGTTAGATCACCAGATAAAATCTCAATTGAAATACTTCAAGAAGGAAATCTAGAACCTAAAGAACCTTGGGCTTCTATGGAAAATACCGGCTCTTGGTAAGTCGATGAAAAAAAAAATTTCAGATTTAATTAAAAAAAAAAATAAACAAAATATTGTAAGTTTAACAGCTTACTCAAAAAACATAGCATCAATTTTAGATAATTTTTGTGATATCATACTTGTTGGAGACTCTTTAGGTTCAGTTTTATACAATTATAAATCTACTAAAGAAGTATCTTTAGATATAATGATTGAACATTCAAAAAGTGTAAGAATGGGAATTAAAAAGGCTTTAATGGTTGTTGATATGCCACACAATACTTATCGAAACTCAAAAGAAGCATTACATAACGCAAAAAAAATAATGTCAAAAACCAAATGTGACGCTGTGAAATTAGAAGGTGGAAAGAAAGTTTGTGAAATAATTAAAAATTTAATTAAAAACAAAATTCCTGTTATGGGTCATTTAGGATTACTACCTCAGTCAGACAAAACTTTTACATTTAAGGGTAAAAAAAAACCTGAGAGAGATAGAATTTTAAAGGACTCACATTTATTAGAAAAAGCTGGAGTGTTTTCTATTGTTTTAGAATGTGTTGAAACTTCTTTAGCAAAGCTAGTAACTCAAAATATAAAAATACCAACTATTGGAATTGGATCATCTAAGTATTGTAATGGCCAAATATTGGTTTTTGATGATTTAATAGGATTAAATCCAATGAATTATAGATTTGTAAAAAAATATGCAAATTTGAAAAATGAAATTTCTAAGGCTGTTTCAAATTATTCAAAAGAAGTACGAAAAAATAAATTTCCAAATAAAAAAAACTCCTATTAATTAAAAGTATTTTTTAAACTCCTCATTAATTTTTAATATTTCCAGATCAACTAATCCACCAATTACTAGTTGAAGACCAACGATTAAAATAAATATTAAACCAACATAAGCAATCCAAATATGCTTTTGTATATAATTAGCCATATATGTTGCTAAAGCACCAGTAAGAACCACTGACAAGACAAGTCCAAAAATCATAAATCCAAAATACCCTTTTGCAGCACCTACAACTCCAATCACATTATCAAAACTAATTGTAATATCTGCAAATAGAACTTTATAAACGCTCTTAATAAATGATGGTTCATTAGATTTTTTTGTTGGAGATTTAACTTTTTTAATTTCCACAAGATCTTTTCTTAGATCGTTAACAATCCAGATTAATAGAAGACCACCAAGAATTTTGATAAAATAAAATTCAAACAAGTAAGTAGCAAAGATTGCAAAAATTACTTTAAATACTAAAGCTCCAGCAACCCCCCATAAAATTATTTTTTTTCTATTTTTAGGAACAAAGTTTGCAGCAATCAGTCCAATAATTATCGCGTTATCTGCAGCTAAGATAATATCAATAAAAATTATTTGAGTTAAAATAATAAGTTCTTCAATCAAGATATTTTAATAATATTTAAAAATTTTAATAATTCAATTGATACTATTTGTAAAAAAAAAGGCGGTCAAGTTAATGACCGCCTAGTTAATATAATATTAAATTATTTCTGAGCCCAAGTAGGCATAGGGTATTTTAGCTTACAAGCAGCTAATTCAAATGGATATACTGTACAGTATTTTCCATTTTGAACCTGCATTAAAATACCTCTGGTCTTTTCATTTTGACCATCTGCGCCAAATTTAATTCCTCTGTAAGGAACTATTAATGACTCTGAGGACATATCTAAATTTACTAGAGCTTGTCTGATTTTTTCAGGGTCAGTTGATCCTGCGTTATTAATTGCATTCGCTAACGCCATAAACCCAGTAAATGCTCTAGCAGGAACATCTGATAAATCTCTTCCACCAGAATGAGTCTTAAATAGATCATTTACAGTACCAATCATTGGAATAGTAGTTGCTAAGTCAGTGTTAAAAGGCGATCTAGTAATCACACCTTCAGCTTTACTTCCCATAGTGGCTATAAACTTAGGATCTGTGTACCCAGCATTCTGAGCAACTAAAAGTTTAGGGTTATAATCAAGCTCTTTAGCTGTATTTAAAAACAAATAAGCATCTGCTGTGTAAGACGAAGGCAATAAAACGTCAGGGTTTTTTGCTTTCAATCTTTGCACTTCAGAACTTAGTGTAGTTGTTTTTGCTTTATAACTTATTTTTTCAACAACCTTATATCCTTGATCTTTAGCCATTTTGTTTTGAGTACCACCACTATCAGATCCCCATAGAGTATCTTCGTGAATAATACCAAGAGTGTTTAGTTTAGTGCTATTTTTCTTGTTAAAGTCATTCATAAACTCAAACATTAATTGAGTGAATTCTCCATCATGAGGTGTAACTCTAAAGAAATATTTAAATCCTCTTGTAGTTAACTTAGGAGATGTTGATTCTCCGTTAACCCAAGGTATTCCTGCTCTTTCAGAAACTTGACTTGCAGCACCTGTTACAGATGAGTAGTAAGCTCCAAACATTGCATGAACTTTGTCAGAATTTAACATTTTTTCTGTTTCACCAACACCAACATCTGGTTTTCCACCGTGGTCTCCAACAACTATAGATATTTTTCCACCACCTAAACCTTTTAAGCCAGCATCTTTCGCTAGAGGCATGCCAGGTATATTGTGACTATTATTAATAATATCTAAAGCAGTTTTAACGGCTGCAACAGCATCTTTACCAACTTGAGCCACCGGTCCAGTTAGTGGATAAAGTACTCCAATTTTAACATCTTGTGCATAACTTATAGCAGGCGCACAAACTAATGATAAAAAAGTGAATACTGTAAGAACTAATTTTTTCATTTATTTCCCCTCGTATTTGTTTTTTAAAATAACAATTTAATACCATATGAGAAATCAATTCAATGATTTACTTTTTAGAAATCAATTAAGAATTATTATACTTTAGATATGATTATTTAATATATAATTAACTATATATAGAATATTAATTAGTAAAATGACTTCTGAAATTATTCTTCAAGCGATAGTAACCGGATTAATGATGGGTTTAATCTATGCATTAATTGCAGCAGGCTTAAGTTTAATTTTTGGATTAATGGAAATAGTTAACTTTGCTCATGGTGAGCATTTAATGCTGTCTATGTTTTCATCTTTCTGGCTTTGGTCGTTATTTGGTTTAGATCCGTTGTTTTCAATACCTATTACAATTTTGTTATTAGCTTTTTGTGGAGTAATCACGCATTATTTTTTAATTAGATATATTTTAAAAGCAAAGATGCTAATTCAAATTTGTGCAACTTTTGGATTATCAATTTTTATTAGATCAATTGCTCAATTATTATGGACACCAGACTTTAGAAATGTTGACAAACCTTTGTTAGAAGGTCGTATAGAATTAGGATCGGTCTTTATTGGCCAGCCACAACTTTATGCAAGTCTTGTATGCTTGGTGGCTTTCGTAGGATTGTATTTATTTGTTACTAAAACAGAAACTGGATTAGCACTACAGGCAACTGCTCAAGATAGACACGCTGCAGAAGTCTTAGGTATTCCATCAAATAAAATGTTTGCTATTGGATGGGCAATTGGACTTGGTTGTGTAGGTGTTGCAGGAGGAATGATGGCAAATTATTTTTTTATTTTCACGGATGTTGGGATTAATTTTGCATTGTTTGCATTTGTTGCAGTTGCGCTGGGTGGATTTGGAAGTATCATTGGTTGTTTATATGCTGGTATAATAATTGGATTAGTAGAGTCATTAGGTGGTTTGCTTATTGATCCATCGTTTAAACTTTTATATGTTTTTGTAATTTATTTATTGGTTGTAATTTATAAACCACAAGGTTTGTTTGGTAGGTATTAATGGATAAATTAATAACTGCAAAATCTGAACCACTTTGGAATACTAATAATAAAGTTGTATCCATAGTTTATGGACTAATAACTCTTTTATTTGCTTTACCTTTATTTGGATTAAATTCTTTTTATCTTCACTTATTCATTATGATTTTTATGCATGCCGTCATGGCTCAGTCATGGAATGTAATAGCAGGATTTTCAGGTCAAATTAGTTTAGGCCATGGAGCATTCTTTGGTATTGGTGCATATGCAACTTCATTCTTTTATATGCAGTATGGGGTAACACCATGGATCAGTATATTTATTGGAATATTTATTTCTGGAGTTTTTGCAGTTTTAATTGGTATCCCGATGTTAAGATTAAGTGGTCACTATTTTGCAATTGCCACTTTATTGATTGGAATTAGTTTTCAAGTAGTTTTTCAAAGATGGGATTTGGTAGGAGCTGCATCTGGCTTATGGGTGACTATGACACCTGAAGATTCTTGGATAGCTCTTCAATTTCATAGTAGCAAACTACCTTATTATTATATTTTTTTAATTTTTTTCTTAATCTCATTTTTTAGTGTATGGGTATTAAGTAGATCTAAATTAGGTTATAGATTAAGAGCTATACGAGATGATCCACAAGCAGCTTTGAGCTTAGGCATCAATGTTTCAAATTATAAAATCATCGCTTACGTAATTTCAGCAATGATTATGGCTCCAATGGGAAGTTTATTTGCTCAATACATTTTAATTATTGATCCAGATAGAGTTTTTAATATTGAGATATCAATTATAGTTTTATTAATCACAGTACTAGGTGGAATCGGCAATGTTTGGGGACCTATAATAGGAGCCTCTATACTTATACCAATTTCAGAATATTCAAGAATATATTTAGGAGGAACTGGAGGTGCAGTTGATTTAATTTTATATGGATTAATTTTAATGATTATTTGCGTATTCAGACCAAATGGACTTATTTCCTTTATTCCTAAAGATATTTTGGAAAGAAAGAAACAAAGATGAAAATATTATCAGTAGAAAATTTAAGTAGATCTTTTGGAGGGATCAAAGCAAATGACAATGTTTCATTTAGCGTAGAACAGGGGAGTATACTTGGAATTATTGGACCTAATGGAGCAGGTAAATCAACTTTGTTTGATCTAATAACAGGTTACACAAAAGCTGAAAGTGGAAAAGTGCAATTTTTTGATAAAAATATTTTTGGTTTAAGTCCTGATAAAATAAGCAATTTAGGTGTAGGTAGAACTTTTCAAAAACTTAAACCTTTTGCAGATCAAACTTTGCTTGAAAACGTTATGATTGGAGCTTTTGTTAAAGAGAAGAATGTAAAAAAAGCTAGAGACAATGCTCTTGAAATAATTAATTTTGTTGATTTGATTGAAAAAAGACATCATTTTGCAAAAGAGCTATCAACTGGACAAAGAAAAAGACTTGAGATGGCAAGGGCAATGGCAATAGAACCCAAATTGCTTTTAATGGACGAAGTTACTGGTGGAGTTGACCAAAAAACTATTCCTGGTCTGGTTGAACTTATAAAAAAAATGAAAAAAACTGGAGTTACGATAATTACCATTGAGCACAATATTAATATAATCATGGAAATTTCTGATAATGTTTTAGCTTTAGATCAAGGTAAAAGTATTGCATTTGGTCCTCCAAGAGAGATTCAAAAAAATAAACAAGTAATAGATTCGTACTTAGGAACATTCGATGCTGCTTGATATAAAAAATATTGATGTATTGTATGATGATTTTCAAGTTATTTGGGATGTTTCAATCAATGTAAACAAATCAGAAATGGTTGCTCTCCTTGGCCCTAATGGATCTGGAAAAAGCACTATTTTAAACACCATTAGTAATTTAGTTGAACATAAAAACGGGACCATCGATTTTGAAAATAATTTAATTTCTAATATTCCAACATATAAAAGAACAGAATTGGGCATTTCACACGTACTTGAAAGAAGAAGAGTTTTTCCTCACTTGACAGTAAAGCAAAATTTATTGCTTGGAGCTTGGCACCCAAAAGCAAAAGATGAATTATCTAATTCATTAGAAAAAATATATAAAATTTTTCCTAAATTAGAGACGAGATCAAATCAACTAGCAAAAACAATGTCTGGTGGCGAACAACAAATGCTTGCAATTGCAAGAGGTATGATGGGCTTGCCAAAACTATTAATGGTTGACGAACCTTTTTTAGGTTTATCACCTATAGTAATGAAAGATTTAATAAAAATATTTAAAAATATTGTTAAAGAAGGAATCTCAATTCTCTTCGTAGAACAAAATGTAAGACTTGCACTAAGTATGGCTGATAGGGGTTATGTATTGGAAAGTGGTCGATTAGTTATAGATGGCAAATCAGAGGATTTAATTGATAACGAGAAAGTAACAAAAGTATTTTTAGGAAATTAATTAAAGAGCAGCTAAATCGTTATTTAATTTATCAGTGATAAGCATTTTTCCAGGGCTATGAGTAATACAAAAATTAGGTTTTGAATTTTCTAAAACTGATTGAGGAGTTACTCCACAAGCCCAAAAAACTGGAATTTCATCATTTTTAATTTGTCTTGGTGGGTCTCCATATTCTGGATTCATTATATCTTTTATACCTATTTCGTCTGGATTACCTAAATGTATAGGTGCACCATGCACAGCTGGAAATCTTGAACTAATTTGAATTGATCTAATTGCATCTTTTGCATTTAATGGCCTCATAGATACAACAAGCTTTCCAGAGAACTGCCCAGCCGGTTCACAATCTATTGAAGTTCTATACATTGGTACAATAGTATTATTTTCTATATGTTGAATTGGTATTCCGGCTTCAATTAATGGTAATTCAAAGGACATAGAACAACCTAAGACAAATGTTGTCAAATCTTCATTCCAATATTTTTTTATATCATAAGGCTCATCAATTAATTTTCCTTTTTCCCAAACTCTGTATTGAGGAACATCCGTTCTAATATCAATATCACCTAAATCTTTTAATGAAGGATCTCCTTTAGTTCCAAAACCAATCAGTGGACAAGGTTTTGGATTTTTTTGACAAAAAGATGCGAAATCCATTGCATACTCACTTGGGAGAATACAAAGGTTGCCTTGAACGTACTTATTTGCAGACCCTGCTGTTTGTTCAGTATATTTATTTTCTCTTATAATCTTTCGCGCTTCAATTGGATCTTGGATATCAAGCATATTGATTAATATTTAGATTTTTTTGTACCCTCAATAATTTCTTTAAGTTCATTATACTCTTCACAATTACAGCTTTCTAATATTTTTAATCTCTCTTTTGCTAAATCTAATCTATTGGTAGCAACATATAGTTCGCCCAAATATTCATTTATACCTATATGGTTTGGCTCAATTTCTAAGCCCATTAGATAATATTTCTCGCCATTCTCATAATCACCAAGTTTCCTCGTCGTGAAGCCTAAATAATTTAAAGTATCTGCTTTAAGAGGTTTTTCTAAGTTCGATTTTAAAAGTAGTTTTTGAGCTTTTGCATATCTTTTTTTTGCTTTTTCGAGTTTTCCTTTTGCTTCATATTTTTTTGCAAATTTTATTGATTGTACTGCTTTATCATAGTTTGATTTAACTTTTGTAGAAGTAGAGTCTGATCCTGCAGAAAAAGAATTTGTTGTAAATAATGTTAAAAACAAAATTACAAATATTTTTTTAATCATTTATAAATTTCTCCAGTTTATTTAAAGGTTTTAATTTCAATCCATTCTCTATCAGGTTTTCTTTTATAGAGTTTGCTGTAGATAACGAACTTTCGTTATCTCCATGTATACATACAGAGTCAATTTCACAAGGTATCTGCTTCCCACTGTGACAATTAAGTGACTGATTTTTAACCATACTTAACACATGTTTTTTTGCTTCAATTGGGTCAGTAATTAGAGCATGTGGTTTTTTTCTTGATACCAAGTTTCCATCATCTTCATAATTCCTATCTGCAAAAATTTCACAGGCTATCCTCATGTTTAATTTTTTAGCAGCCTCTTCCATTTTAGAGCCTGTAGGAACTAAATATATCAAATCTTTGCTTATATCATTTATTGCAGCGGCAAGTGTTGTGGCTAATTCAATATCCTCACACGCCATGTTATTAAGAGCACCATGAGGTTTTATATGTGTTACATTTTCTTCATGCTGAATAGAAATATTTTGCAATATATTGTACTGATCATAAATCAACCTTTTGATTTCAGAATTAGATAGATTCATTCTTTCTCTTCCAAAATTTTCAGGATCATTAAAAGAAGGATGCGCACCTATACTTACACCATTTTTTTTTGAAATTTGAACCACATCGTGCATTGTTGCAACATCTCCAGCGTGATAGCCGCAAGCTACATTTGCTGAATTAACTATTTTTAGCAAATCTGGATCATGCTTATTTGAATGATGTTTAGATTTTTCCCCTAAATCACAATTTATATTAATTTCCATAGTCTTTATTGTTGAGTATAACATGGCATGATAAAAAATATATCAAATCTTGGTGACGCAGCTGTATATTGTGATTTTGGTATTGAAGTAAATAAATCAATTAATTCAAATGTAATAAAATACTTTAATTCAATTAAAGAAAAAAAATTTAAAGGAATTAATAATTTAACACCTTCGTATAATAAATTAATCATCTCATATGATTTGAAGTTAACAAATTTTAATGAAGTTAAAAATTTTGTTGAAAGTATTAATGTTACAGACTCGATAACATCTGTATCTAAAAAAATAGAAATACCCGTATGTTGTAATGAAACTTTTTCAATGGATATTAAACGATTAGAAGAAAAATTAAATTTAAGTAGAGAAAAAATTTTAGAGAACTTTTTAAATAAAGAATATTTTTGCTATATGACAGGTTTTATTGCTGGCATGCCTTTCCTTGGTGACCTAGATGAGAATATGCGAGCTGAACGTTTAGAAACTCCAAGAGTAAAAGTTCCAAAAGGTTCTGTTGCATTAACTGAGCAATTCGCAAACATTTATACTTTTGAAAGTCCAGGTGGGTGGAATATTATAGGCAACACTCCTTTAGATGTATTTGATAGCTCAAAAGAAGATAAGCCAAATTTAATCAATCCTGGAGATATAGTATTTTTTAAAGAAATAACTTTAGATCAATATAAAAACTTTAATGAGCAGTAATTATTTTGATATAATTAGATCAGGGATAAATACTACCTTTCAAGACAAAGGAAGGAATAATCTTTATCATATTGGTATTCCATTTAGTGGTGCTATGGACAATAGAAATTATCTTCTAGCTAACAGACTTGTAAATAATAACTTAGATTTGGCAGTGATAGAATTTGCATATCAAGGTCCACACTTAAGGTATTTTGGGGAAAAAATTAATTTCGTTATTACTGGAGATGTGATTTTTTTTATTAAAAAAAAAGATACTGAAATTGAGGGCAATTGTTATGAAAGTTATCAAATTGAAAATGGAGATGAAATAAATATCGTTTCTACAAATAAATCAGTTTATGGATATATGGCTTTAGGTGGTGAACTTGATATAAAATTTCAATGGAACAGCTGTTCTATAAATACGAAAGCAAATATTGGTTCTAACGATGGAAAAAAATTAGATGAAGGACAAAGAATTAATCTTAAAAAAATAAATTCGAATAAAGATATTAAAAAAATTAATTACATAAATACAAAAATAGAAAATATTAGGGTGATGAAGGGCACTAATTTTGATTATTTTTCAGAGAAAGGAAAACAAATATTTTATGAAAAAGAATTTATTGTTTCAAAACTTTCTGATAGAATGGGAATGAGACTTGAGGGGCCTAAAATAGAGAATATCGTTAATACCAATATTAAATCTGAAGGATTGATTAAAGGTGTTATCCAGGTACCTGCTGACGGAAATCCAATAATAATGCTTTCAGATCACGGGACTGTTGGCGGTTATCCAAAAATTGGCGCTGTTGCAAGTGTTGATTATGATCGATTAGTACAAATAGCACCAGGTTCAAAAATAAAATTCAAAGAGATTAATTTATCTGATGCAGAAACGCTATTTAAGTTATATCAGATGGAAACTCAAAATTTGCTATCACAAATTTGATGAATTTTTTATCTAAAATACCTGGACCTTTATTAGTTTTTTTTGGAGCATGCGCATTAAGTTTTGGAGGTTTAATTGTAAAATCTTTTGATGGATCTACACTTTGGCAAATATTATTTTGGAGATCACTATTTTTTATTGGAGTAATTACAATTTTTTTAATATTTACTTATAAAGGAAATATTTTTGGTGCTCTCTATAAATCTGGAATACCAGGATTTATAGGAGGCATAATTTTATCTATTGGATTTGCAAGCTACGTATTTGCTATGTATGAAACAACAGTCGCAAATGCAAATTTTATAATCCAAACCCAAGCCTTATTTTTAGCAATTTTTGGATATGTATTTTTAAAAGAGAGAATTTCTAAATTAACATTAACTTGTATTATTTTAGCGGTTGCAGGAATTATTTTAATGTTAGGAAGTTCACTATCACCAGGACAAATGACTGGAAATTTAGTTGCTTTTATTATGCCAATTTCTTTCGCAATATTAATTTTAATTGTTAGAAAATATCCAAAAGTAGATATGATACCTTTGCAACTTGTTGCTGGAATTTTTGCAACATTAATAGGTTTGTTCATGTCATCAAGTATTATTGTTTCTTCGAATGATATTTTTTTAGGTTTTATTGCAGGTTTTTTTCAAGTTGGACTTGGATTTATACTTATTACGATTGGTGCAAGATCAACTCCTTCAGCATTTGTTGGCATAATAATGTTAACAGAAGCAGTTTTGGGACCCTTTTGGGCATGGATGTTTGCAAATGAGAACCCACCACTTACAGTATTATTTGGGGGAGCTGTAGTTATAACTGCTGTAGTTATACAGTTTTTATCTCCATTAATCGTTAAAAAGTTAGCTAAATAAATTTCACATTAATATTTTAAATGTGTTATAAATTCTAATACGGGAGAGACTACTTTTGTAGCGCCGAAGGAGCAACCACCCCGGAAACTCTCAGGCAAAAGGACCGTACATATTAACTCTGGAAAGAGAATTATTCTCGCCGACGGAGCAAATCTCTCAGGCACCAAGACAGAGGGGGCAAATAAGAGTTAATATGGAAATTAAAAAAACATCATTAAATAAACTTCATCAAAGTAATAACGCTAAGTTTGTTGAATTTGCTGGTTATGAAATGCCTATACAGTATAGCAAAGGTATTATTGAAGAACATAAATTTACCAGATCTCACTCTGGAATATTTGATGTATCTCACATGGGTCAGTTATTTATATATGGTGATGAAAATTTAACAGAAGAATTAGAAAAAATTTTTCCATTAGATTTAAAAAAATTAAAACTAAACTGCTCAAAGTATAGTTTTTTAATGAATGAAGATGCTGGAATTTATGATGATTTAATCATTACCAAAATTGAGGGAGGTTATTTAATTATCTTAAATGCTGCATGTAAAGATAAAGATTTTGAGATTTTATCTAATTTACTAGGTACTAAATTTAAAATGAATTTAGATCATAACAGATCATTAATAGCAATTCAGGGACCTAAGTCCGTTGAAATTTTAAATTCAATTATAAATGAGGTCGATCAACTAAATTTTATGACAGGAAAATGGTTTGATTTTGATAATCAAAAATTATTTGTCACAAGATCAGGTTACACAGGGGAAGATGGATTTGAAATATCAATTACTAACGATAAAGGTGAAAAATTTGTACAAAATTTAATTGAAAAGGGAGCACAACTTATAGGACTTGGGGCAAGAGATACCTTGAGACTGGAAGCTGGTTTGTGTTTATATGGTCACGAATTAGATATTAATAAAACTCCAATTGAGGCAAATCTTAAATGGGCAATCTCAAAATCAAGATTATTAAATGGAGGTTTTATTGGATCAGAAAAAATTATAAACCAAATGCAAGATGGAGCAAACCAAATAAGAGTTGGTATTAAACCTGAAGGTAGATTGATAGCAAGAGAAAAAACAAAAATTTTTAACGACAATGATTCACAAATTGGTGAAATAACAAGTGGAACATTTGGACCAAGTGTAAATGGTCCTATAGCGATGGGTTACGTTGATAAAGAATTTTCAAAAGTTGATACTAAGATTTTGCTTGAGGTTAGAGGAAAAAAATATCCAGCAAATGTTTGTGCATTACCATTTTATAAAAAAAATTATGTGAAAGGAGTAAATTAATGAGTGAAGTAAAATTTTCAAAGGAACACGAATGGATTACTTTAGAAGGAGATGTAGCCACTATAGGAATTACAAAGCATGCTACAGAAATGCTAGGCGATATAGTTTTTGCAGAACTTCCTGAAAAAGGATCTAATGTTGAAAAAGATGGTACTGCAGGTGTGGTAGAATCTACAAAAGCTGCTAGCGATGTTTATACTCCAGTTAGTGGAGAAGTGGTAGACACTAATCAAGCAATAGTTGATGATCCTTCTAAAATTAATGAAGATCCAGAGGGTTCAGCATGGTTTTTTAAACTGAAAATGAAAGATCAATCTGAAATGGATAGTCTTATGAACAAAGATGAATATGATAAATTTGCAAAGGAGAGTGGTAATTAATGTTGCATAATTCTCAAAAAGATTTTTTAAAAAGACACATCGGACCTTCAGATGAAGATCAAAATAAAATGCTGAAGGAACTTAATTACAATTCACTAGATGATTTAATCAAAAGTACAGTTCCAGAAAAAATCCAATTAAAAGACGAATTAAATATTGGTGAGTCAAATTCAGAATATGAAGCATTAAGAAAATTAAAAGCAATTTCAAAAAAAAATCAAATTTATTCTAACTTTATAGGAATGGGTTACTATGGAACTTACACGCCATATGTAATTCTAAGAAATATTTTAGAAAATCCAGGTTGGTACACTGCTTATACACCTTATCAGCCTGAGGTAGCTCAAGGAAGATTGGAAATGCTACTTAATTTCCAACAAATGATTGTTGATTTCACAGGAATGGATATCGCAAATGCATCTTTATTAGATGAAGGAACAGCAGCAGCAGAAGCTATGGGATTAAGTCATAGATTAAACAAAAAGGATAGTAATTTAGTTTTTGTCTCAGAAAATTGTCATCCTCAAACAATAGATGTAATTCAAACAAGAGCAGAACCAATGGGGTTAAAGGTGCTTGTTGGTGATGAAAAAAAGGTATTGGATCAGTTAAAAGAAGATTTGGTTTGTGGAATATTACAATATCCAGGAACATTAGGAGATATTAAAGATCCTAGTGAAGCAATAAGTAAAATCCATAAAAAGAACGGGAAGGCAGTCTTAGTTTCTGATTTATTAGCACTTGCTAAATTAAAAACTCCTAGAGAACTAGGAGCAGATATAGCTGTAGGAAGTTCTCAAAGATTTGGTATTCCAATGGGTTATGGCGGACCGCATGCTGCATTCTTTGCAACTAAAGATGAATTTAAAAGATCAATGCCAGGAAGAATTATTGGTGTGTCAGTTGATAGACACGGAAACAAAGCATACAGATTATCATTACAAACTAGGGAACAACATATAAGAAGAGATAAGGCTACAAGTAATATTTGTACTGCCCAAGCGTTATTAGCAATTGTTTCAGCAGCGTATGCTATTTATCACGGTCCAGAAGGCATTCGAACTATTGCTGAGCGAGTTTCTCAATTAGCTAAAAATTTTGCAGATAAATTAAAACAATCAGGATATGAGATTTATTCAGATCATTTCTTTGATACAGTCACAATTATTACTAAGGAAAAAACTGATCAAATCTATAAAAATGCAATAGATCAAAAAGTAAATATCAGAAGAGTAAATTCTGAAATGCTAGCAGTTTCTTTTGATGAAAAGAAAAATGTTTATCGGGCAAATCAACTGTTAAAAATTTTTAATGCAGCAGAATCAATTAAAAAAGAAGATCCTACTGTAAGTTTGCCTAATCTACCAAAAAACTTATTAAGAACTTCAAAATATTTAGAACACCCTGTTTTTAATTTATATCATTCAGAAACTGAGATGCTTAGATATTTAAAAAAATTAGAAGATAAAGATATAGCTCTTAACAGAACTATGATTGCACTTGGCTCATGCACTATGAAATTAAATGCTACTGCAGAAATGATACCTATTTCTTGGAGAGAATTAGCTGAGCCTCATCCGTTTGTTCCTATTGAACAGATGGAAGGGTATAGAGCATTGTTCACTGATCTTAAAAATTGGCTAAGATCAATTACTGGTTTTTCTGGAGTTTCACTTCAGCCAAATGCAGGTGCTCAAGGGGAGTATGCAGGATTAATGGTAATTAGAAAGTATCATTTAGACAGAGGAGAAGAAAACAGGAATATATGTTTAATACCAAGCTCAGCACATGGAACAAATCCTGCTAGTGCACAAATGGTTGGGATGAAAGTAGTTGTTGTTGATTGCGATAAAGAAGGAAATGTTGATTTTGAGGATCTAAAGAAAAAAACAGAAATGCATTCTGAAAACCTTGGAGCGTTAATGGTCACATACCCGTCTACTCATGGTGTATTTGAGGAAAAAATTACTGATATATGTGAGTTGATTCACAAACATGGTGGTCAAGTTTATATGGATGGTGCAAACTTAAACGCACTTGTTGGTATAGCAAGACCTGGAAATTTTGGTCCAGATGTTTGTCATATAAACTTACACAAAACATTTTGTATACCACATGGCGGAGGGGGACCTGGAATGGGACCAATTGCATGTAAAAAACATTTACAAGTTTATCTACCTAATCATCCAGTTGTTAAAGATTGTGGACCTGCTACAGGAATAGGTGCCGTTTCAGCAGCACCTTGGGGAAGCTCAAGTATTTTATCAATTTCTTGGATGTATATTAAAATGATGGGCTCTCAAGGTTTAAAACTAGCTACCCAAGTTGCAATACTAAATGCAAATTATATAGCTCATAGACTTAAAGACCATTATCCAATTCTTTATAAAGGCTCAAACGGAAATGTAGCCCACGAATGTATAATTGATATAAGATCTATTAAAAGCGAAACAGGGATTACTGAAGAAGATATAGCTAAAAGATTGATAGATTATGGATTTCATGCACCAACAATGTCATGGCCGGTTGCCGGCACAATGATGATTGAACCAACAGAAAGTGAGAGCTTATCTGAACTAGATAGATTTTGTGATACTTTAATTAACATTAAATCTGAAATAGACATGATCAAGTCAGGTAAATTTGATAAGGTTGATAATCCAATTAAAAATGCGCCACATACTGATATTGAATTAGCTTCAGATGAATGGAATCATAAATATTCAAGAGAGCAAGCAGCATATCCAGCAAAATTCTTAAAAGCAAATAAATTTTGGCCTCCAGTTGCAAGAGTGGATAATGTATACGGAGATAAAAATATTTTTTGTACTTGTCCAAGTATGGATGAGTTTAAAGAAGATGCAGCATAATAATTAATGAAAGTTGCTGTTATTGGGTCAGGTATTTCTGGATTAAGTGCTGCTTATTATTTATCTAAAAAACATCATGTAGATCTTTTTGAGCGAGAGGATCATTTTGGTGGGCATTCTCATACAATAGATTTGTTTCTTGATGAAAAAAAAGTTTCAGTAGACATTGGTTTTATTGTTTTTAATTTTCAAACTTATCCAAATTTAATTAATTTTTTTAAGGAAAATGATATTCAATTTGAAAAAAGCAATATGTCTTTTTCAGTTTCAGTAGATAATACAAATTTTGAATACTGTGGCAAAGGATTGAGTGGAATTTTCTCTAATAAATCAAATTTATTTAACGTTGAGTTCTTAAAAATGTTTTTTGACATAATTAAATTCTATAAAAAAAGTGATCAAGTAAGTATATACAATGATAAAATTACTTTAGGTGAATATTTAAAAATTAATAAATTGTCCAAAACATTTGTTGATTATCATATAATTCCAATAGTATCTGCTATTTGGTCTATGCCTCCTTATAAAGCAAGCAAGATGCCAATTAAGTTTTTTTTAAAATTTTTTCAAAATCATGGTTTGTTTAAATTAAAAAATAGACCACAGTGGTATACTGTTACCAATAGAAGTAGAACTTATGTTAGTAAAATAATTTCTCAAATAAGTGGAGAGCACTATAAAAACTATAAAATCACAAAAATTAAAAGGAAATTGTCAGGTCTAGATTTATACTATGGCGGAGAAAATGAATTTTTTGATTATGATAAAGTAGTATTAGCAACACATGCCGACGAAGCTTTAAAATTAATTGAAAATCCAACTGATAATGAGAAAAACATTCTTTCGAATTTCAGTTATAAAGAAAATATAGCTTATATTCACACAGATCATCGGGCTATGCCAAAAAATAAAAAGGCTTGGTGTTCTTGGAACTCTTCAATAGATGATAAAAATCTGGAGAAAAATTCAATTACATACTGGTTAAATTTATTACAAAACTTAAAGTGTGATAAAGATATTTTTTTAACTTTAAATCCATACTTCAAAATTGATGAAAAAAAAATATTGAGAAAAGTTAAATTTACGCACCCTTATTATGATCAAAAAGCATTAGATGCTCAATCTGAGCTTGTCAAAATACAAAATCAAAAAGATTTACTTTTTTGTGGCAGTTATTTTGGTTACGGATTTCATGAAGATGGAATAAAATCATCAATTGAAATGTTGAAAAACCTTAATGACTAATTCTTATATATATAATGGTTCAGTAATACATAAACGTTTTAAACCAAAAAAGCATTTTTTTAAATACAAAGTTTTCTCGCTGCTAATTGATCTTTCTGAATTAGATGATCTAGATAAAAAAATAAGTTTTTTTTCCATTAACAAATTTAACTTAATTAGTTTTCACGAAAAAGATCATGGTGAACGTGATGGTTCATCTTTAATAAGCTGGGTTAAATTTAATTTAAAAAATAACAGTATAAATTCAGAAAATATTAAAATAAAACTTTTATGTTACCCTAGAATATTAGGCTATGTTTTTAATCCATTAAGTGTTTTTTTTGTATATGATGAAAAAGAAAAACTATTATCTATTTTATATGAAGTCAAAAATACATTTGGAGAACAACATACTTATGTATTTAGAGTAGATAATGAAAGTAATTTAATTCAAAATAATTGCTCTAAAAAGTTTCATGTTTCTCCATTTATTGAAATGGATTGTAAATATTTTTTTAGAATATTAAATCCAACTGATAAACTATCAGTTATTATTGATCAATACGACAAAGATGGTAAAATTCTTTTTGCATCACAAGACGGAAACAAGTCAGATTTAAATTCAAAACAGTTAATAAAATCCTACCTAAAACACCCACTAATGACGTTTAAAATTATTTCAGCGATACATTTTGAAGCGTTTAAATTATGGGTTAAAGGAATTAAATTAATAAAAAAAAAATTTAAAATTAAAAATAATATAACTATAGAGAATTAATGTTTTTAAATAAAGTAGCAGATAAATTAGTTTATAAATTTTTAAATAAAATTAATTACGGTTATCTTGAAATAACGACTTTTGAAGGTGAGCTATTAAAATTTGGAAATCCCAATGAAATATTAAAAGCAAATATTATTATCAAAAAATCAGACTTTAATTATAATTTAATAAGAGGTGGTAGCATTGGTTTTGCTGAAAGCTATATGAAAGGTGAATTTGAGACTAATGATTTATCAAATTTAATTGAATTAACGGCTAGAAATATTGAGATAATTTATAAGTTTTCAGGATTACTTGATTTAACAGCAGTTAACTTTGTTAAAAATAAAATCATTAAAAATACAAAAAGCAGAAGCAAAGATAATATTGCAAAGCATTATGATTTAGGAAATGATTTTTTCTCTCATTGGCTAGATGATACGTTGACTTATTCAAGTGCAATATTTGATGAAAAATCTACAAATTTATCTGAAGCGCAAAATAACAAATATCAAAAATTGATTGATCTAATCAAACCAAATAATGGAGATAAAGTTTTAGAAATAGGATGTGGCTGGGGTGGTTTTGCTGAATATTTAGGAAAAAAATATGATGTAAAACTTGATTGTATTACTATTTCAAAAAAACAATATGAATATGCAAAAGAAAGAATTTTTAAATCTGGTTTAAACGAAAAAGTTAATATTGAAATAAAGGATTATAGAGATCTTCAAGGAAAGTATAACTCAATTGCATCTATAGAAATGATAGAAGCTGTAGGTCAAAACTATCTAGAGGGTTATTTTAAAACTATCAAAAATAATTTATCTGATGGTGGTAAAGCAGCAGTTCAAGCAATTACAATTGATGATAATTTATTTGATAGATATAAAAATAAACAAGATTTTATTCAAAAATATATTTTCCCTGGTGGTTTTTTGCCAAATAAAAATAGTATTAACCGATATGTTTCTGATAACGGTTTGACTATTAATTCATATATTTCTTATGCTGATCATTATGCGAATACTTTAGCAATATGGAGAAATGAATTTTTAAAAAAGTGGGAATTAATAAAAAAACAAGGTTTTGATTTAACGTTTAAAAGAATGTGGGAGTTTTATCTTTCTTATTGTGAAGCTGGGTTCAAGTCCAAAAATATTGATTTAATACAATTTTCAATGCAAAACAAATAGTAACTATTAGAGGTATTAATGCGACATATAAAAATAATTAAATCAATTTCATTGATAATTTCATTTTTCTTAATTACAAGTTGCTCTAATAGTAGCACAATGAAACCCGAAGATTTTAAAAACAAAGAGCCAAGATTAATCATAGAAGAGTATATGAATGGAAATGTAAAAGCTTGGGGTGTTTTGCAAAATAGATCAGGAAAAGTAACAAGACAATTCTCAGCTGATTTAAATGGAGTTTGGGATGGAAAACAATTAATTCTTAAAGAAAAATTTAATTGGGATGATGGTGAAGTTCAAGATAGAGAATGGAAAATAAATAAAATTGATGAGCATAACTACGAAGGCACAGCAGGGGACGTTGTTGGTAAAGCTAAAGGATACTCCTATGGACCAGCTTTCAAGTTTGAATATGTTTTGTTAGTTCCAGTTAAAGGCAAAGATATAAAAATTACTTTTGATGACTGGATATTTAAACAAGATGATAGAGTTGCTATTAATAGAGCCACAATGACAAAATTTGGATTTAAAGTAGCTGAATTAACTGTTGTGTTTGTTAAAGATTAATTATTTTTTCTGATATTTTGTCAGTCTACCAACTAAACTAAAATAAACTTTACTAGGCAAAAAGCTCAAAAGTTTTAATGTAATTGTCAGAGCTTTTGGAAAATGAATTTCAAATACATTTTTGTTAACTAATCCGTCATAAATTTGATCGGCAGCATATTCTGGTGTTTTCAAAAATGGCATCTTAAAATTATTTTTGTCGGTCATTGGTGTTTTAATAAATCCAGGTGAAACTAAGCAAATTCGGACATTAAATCTTTTAAAATCAAAATACAAACTTTCGGCTAGGTTATTTAATGCAGACTTTGATGGTCCGTAACCTGTTGAATTTGGTAATCCTCGATATCCAGCAATTGATGAAACTATAGTGATAATACCACTTTTTTTATGTCTAAAGTATTCCTCAACAGCTTTTATGCTATTTACAGTTCCAAAAAAATTTATTTTAAATACATCTTCCATTTGCTCTACATCTATATCTTTTTCTTTTTTAGGGTTCCAAGTACCAGTTGAAAAAAAACATATTTCTATATTTTCAAACTTGTTTTTTATTTGATCAAATACTTCTTTACATTTTAACTTATCTGTCACATCAAGTGGGTAGGAAGAAATATTTTCATATGTATCTGAAAGTTGATTTAGTAATTCTGTTCTTCTTGCAGATATAGCAACATTCCAACCTTTGTTAGCAAACTTAATTGCTAAAGCTTTACCAATTCCAGTACTTCCACCAGTTATCCAAATAGTTTTTTTACTCATTTTTTGTTATGTATTATTAACATGATTAAAAATAAATCATTAACATTTATATTATTTCTTGGCACTACATTTTCTGCTTCACTAATTGGTGGATTGGCTACTATTATTTATAAAGAGCCTTGGTACTCATCATTGAATAAACCAATAATTAATCCACCAGATTGGGTGTTTGGCCCTGTATGGACTACATTGTATTTTATGATGACTATTTCAATATGGCTTTATTGGCATACAAAAAATAGAGAAATGAACACAGTTTATATTTATTTTGTACACTTAGTTTTTAATACAACTTGGAGTATAACCTTTTTTGTATTTCACAATATGCTTTTAGCTTTAGTTGTATTAATCATGTTAATTGCTTTGATTATTAATCTTATTTTAAGGTTTAGACGCGTCAAGATGATTAGCGCTTATTTAATGATTCCATATTTACTTTGGTGTTCCTTTGCACTACTTCTCAATATTAATTTAATAATATTAAATTAATTATGGATGATGTGGTAGTAATTGGTGGTGGTATCATAGGAGCAGCAACCGCTTATTTTTTATCTAAAGAAGGTAGAAAAGTAAAAGTAATAGAAAGAGACCCAACATATAAAACTGCTTCATTCCCATTATCATTAGGTGGTTTTAGAAGACAATTTTTTCAAAGAGAAAATATTTTATTAGGAAAATTTGCTAGAGAATTTATTTTTCAAATACCTGAACTATTAAAAACTGAAAAAAATCCAAATCCTACAGCAAGTATGGTTACCAATGGGTATCTTTTAATGTTCGGTCCAGAACATGCTGAGGAACAATATCGAGCTTTAGAAAATCACAAAGAGTGTGATGCTGGTACAAAAAATATTAAAGGTTCAGAATTATCAAAAGTATTTCCTTATGTTAATAACAAGGGAATTGAGACAGCAACTTATACTGATAACCAGAGTGAAGGTTGGATTGATCCTTTTATGTTTCATAGTGCACTTAAAAGTAAAGCAATAGAGCTTGGAGCTGAATTTATTAAAGGTGAAGTTAAAACTATTTCTGAAATAAAAGCCAAAACAATTATTTCCGCAGCTGGTTGTTGGACAAAAGAATTGTTAAAAGATATTCCAGTTGTTCCCCAAAAACATACTGTTTTTAGAGTTAAATGTCCGACTTATATAAAAGAAATGCCTTTAACTGGTGATTTAACAACAGGAGTTTATTGGAGACCTGAAGGTGGAGAATATTTAGCTGGCTCACCTCTCTCTGTATTTGATGCTGATGACTTGGAACCGGCATGGAATGATTTTGAAGAATTAGTTTGGCCAGCACTCGCAGAAAGAATACCAGCTTTTGAAGAATTAAAATTAACGGGTGGATGGGCAGGTTATTACGATTGCAACAAATTAGATAATAATGCAGTTGTTGGCAAACATCCTAAATACGATAATGTATACATGGCATCAGGATTTACAGGAAGAGGATTGATGCAGGCACCAGGAATCGGAAGAGCTTTAACTGAATTAATTACAACAGGATCATACCAAACAATTGATATTAGCGAATTTTCAGTTGAAAGAGTGTTAGGAAAAACTGCTAGGCCTGAGCCATATGTTCTTTAAAAAATTTTATAGTAAAAAAAATTGTAAATTATGGATTTAGAAATTTCAATTCAGAAAGCATTAAAATTTTTAAATCAAAAAAAATTTGATGATGCCTTAAATATTTTACAAGATTTTAAACAGGAAGATCATAGAATTTTATTTATTAGAGGAACAATTTATTTGGCCCAAAAAAAAATGGATTTAGCAGAAAAAAATTTATTAGCATCAAGCAAAATTAACAATAAAAATTTTTCTACATTTTATAATCTAGGTATAATGTATGATAATAAAGGTGAGGATAAATTTGCTATAGATAATTTTATTAAAGCTGTAAAAATTAACGGACATTTAGATTCAATGTGTGAAATAGGAAAAATTTATTTAAGACAAAACAATTATGAAGAAGCAAAAAAATATTTTGAAGAGGTTTTAAAAAAAGATGTTTATAATAGAAGAGTAAATATTATGTTTGGAAATTTATATTTAAAAATGAATGATCATACAAGAGGATGGGGTCATATTTACAAAGCAACTGGATTAATTAGATTTTCTGATAATGGAGTCGAAATAGTCGAATGAAAAGAGAGACAATAGAATCAAAAAATTCTAATTTTATTGGATGCTGGCAAATAAATAATAAAGAATTATGTACAAATATAATAAGTTTTTTTGAAAATAATCCCCAACTTCAAAAACAAGGAAATACAGGCTCTGGAGCTGATGAAGTTTACAAAAAAACAACCGACATAACAATTTTGCCAAAAGATTTAAACAAAAAGAGCTTTTCAATTTTTAACGAGTATTTTAAAGAGTTATATAATTGTTATAAAGATTACAGATTACAATGGCCTTATTTAAATGAAAATATTAAAACTTTAGATATACCTTCATTTAATATTCAAAAATATAATCCTGGCGATCATTTTTCAAAAATTCATTGTGAAAGAGATTCTTCTAAGGTAATGCAAAGGGTTTTTGCTTGGATGACATATCTTAATGATATTAAATCAGATAATGGTAAAACTCATTTTTTGCATTACGATATAAAAATTAAACCAGAGCAAGGCAGAACTCTTATTTGGCCTGCTGAATGGACACATGCACACGCTGGAGAAATTTTAAAAGTTGAAACAAAATATATTATAACAGGTTGGTTAAGCTTTCCTTTTAATAAAATTTCTTAAGTGCCACAGAATGTTTGGTATTTTTTATTTATACCTTGGGCGGGTTGTTGAAATTCTCTAATATTTTCTTGATCAAAGTATGGATTGCATAAAACTTTTAATAATTCATTAATTTTTTTTAAACTTCCTTTATCTGCATCTGTTAAGGCTTCTTCCACTTTATGATTTCTTGGTATTACAATTGGATTAGTTTTTTTCATAAGGTTAATTTGCTCTTCTTTTGATGAATTATTTAATTTTGATCTTTTTTCCCATTCATCAATCCAATTTTTAAAATTATCATCTTTATAAATTTCATTATTAGTTTCTATACCCATTAGATGACAAAAGGTATTTGTATAATCTGCTTTATTATTTTTCATCCAATTTAATAAATTTTTTATTAATATTTTGTCATTTTTATCATTTCCAAATAGACCGAGTTTATCCCTCATCATGTTTAACCATTTTTCTTCAAAAATATTTTGAAAGTTATCAATTAATTCTGAAGCAGTTTTGATCGCACTATCTTCATTTTTATCAATGAGTGGTATTAGGCATTCAGCAAATCTAGCCAAATTCCATTTAGTTATTGGAGGTTGATTTGAAAACGCATATCTTCCAAATTTATCTATAGAGCTAAATACTGTTTTTGGATTATATTCGTCCATAAAGGCACACGGACCATAATCAATTGTTTCTCCTGATATTGCCATATTATCTGTATTCATTACTCCATGGATAAAACCTACTCGCATCCAATTAATCACTAACTGACATTGTTTTTCCATTACAAGATTTAATAAATCTATAGCTTTAGTTTTTGAAGATCGTATCTCTGGGTAGTGTCTATTAATTGTATAATCGACTAAAGTATTAAGCTCATCAAGATTTTGAGTAGCAGCAATGTATTGAAAAGTTCCTACACGCAAATGGCTTGACGCAACTCTTGTCAAGATTGCGCCTTGTAATAAATTTTCTCTTACAACTTTTTCACCAGTTTTAACTACAGCCAAACTTCTGGTTGTTGGAATATTTAATGAATGTATAGCTTCACTTATAATATATTCCCTAAGCATTGGTCCTAATGCAGCACGCCCATCGCCACTTCTAGAAAATGAAGTCCTTCCTGACCCTTTGAATTGAATGTCATAACGATTGTTTTTATTGGTTAAATGCTCGCCCAGTAATATAGCTCTTCCATCTCCAAGCATAGTAAAATGACCGAACTGATGACCCGCGTAAGCTTGCGCTATTGTATTTGTTCCTTCAGGCAATGAATTACCTGAAAATATCTCTGCTAATTTTTTTTTATCAATTTTTGAAAAATCTAAATTTAAACTTTTTGCAAGTTCATTGTTTATAATTACTAATTCAGGATCATGAACAGGTGTTGGTTTTATTTCTTCTTTAAATTTATTTGATAGTTTTGAATAGGTATTATCAAAATGCCAACCGATGGTCATTTTAATTAACTAACTTCAGCTTGATTTTCTTTTGGTTTAACTTCTGTTTTAAACTGATTTGAAATTTTTTGGACTTCAACAGAAGACACTTTGTATTCAGCACACATTGTTTCTTCATCTTTACCGTGACCTGTAACCATATTAACCATATGCTCAGGAAAGTGAAATGTTGTAAATACAATTCCCTCTTTAACTTTATCAGTAACTTCTACTTTTAAAGCAACTTCACCTCTTCCAGAGTATAGTCTTCCAATATCACCTGAGTTAAGATCTCTATATTCTGCATCCTTAGGGTGAATTAATAAAATATCTTCATCAACAATATTAATATTTTTAGTTCTTCTAGTCATCGTAGCAGCATTATAATGTTGTAAAACTCTGCTTGTTGTTAGAATTAAAGGATAATCTTTTTGATTTGCCTCAATTTCTGAAGATTCTTTCCAATCGAAGTTTTTTAACCTTCCTTTTCCAAGCTTAAAAGTATCAGTATGTAGAATTTGTGTATCTGTTCCATCCTCTTTTACTGGCCATTGTAATCCTAGTTTACCAAGTCTTTCTCTTGTTACACCTTTGAAGAAAGGAACCACATCTGCAATTTCTTTTAGCATTTGGTCAGCATCATACGTAGGTTGATTAAAACCAAGTTTTTGCATCATATCAGTTACTATAACACCATCAGGCTTTGTACCAGGTAATGGTGGAACTGCTCTGTTTACTCTTTGAATTCTTCTTTCTGTATTTGTGAAAGTACCATCTTTTTCTAAGAAAGTTGTTCCTGGTAATACTACAGTTGCAAGTTTTGCTGTTTCACTCATAAATATTTCTTGAACCACTAAAAGTTCTAATGAATTCATTGCCTCAACGACATGTGCACTGTTAGGGTCTGTTTGAACAATATCCTCTCCAATAATCCATAAACCTTTTAATTCTTTATCAATTGCTGCTTCAAACATTTGAGGAATTTTTAACCCAGGTTTTGTCGGATGGGTTACGCCATATTTTTCTGTATAAAATTTTTGATTTTTTTCATCAGCAACTTCAAAGTAACCAGCTCCTTGATGAGGCTGACATCCCATGTCAGCTGCTCCTTGAACATTATTTTGTCCTCGTAGTGGATTAACTCCAACTCCTTTTCTTCCAATATTTCCAGTGATCATTGCAAGATCAGCTATTAACATTACTGTTTTAGAGCCTTGCTCTTGCTCAGTAACCCCTAATCCGTGGAATTCCATAGAGTTTTTAGCTGTTGCATATGCTATTGCTGCTTCCTTAACCATTTGTTTGTCAACTCCAGCAACTTTTGCCAAATGATCAACATCTTGTCTTTCTATTTCTCTTAAAAAATTATCAAATCCTTCAGTTCTATCTCTAACAAAATCTGCGTTATACAGTTTTGATTTAATAATAAAGTGTAACATCATGTTTAGCACCGCAACGTTGGTACCTGGTCTTAATTTAATATGATAGTCTGCAAGTTTAGCTAGCTCGGTGGTAACAGGATCAAGAACAATTAATTTTTTTCCTTTCATTACTTGTTGTTTTATTTTGGCACCAGTTACAGGGTGAGCATTAGTTGGATTTGCTCCAATAACTATAAAACAATCCGCATGATAGATATCCTCGGTAGAATTAGTTGCAGCACCAGTCCCAAACGTTTGTTGCATTCCCCATGCAGTAGGTGAGTGACAAATCCTTGCACAACAATCTACACTGTTAGTTCCAACCGCTGCTCTAATCATTTTTTGAAAAATATAATTTTCTTCATTTGTACATCTGGCAGATGAAATTCCTGCAAATGCATCAGGACCATTATCTTTAACAATTCTATTCATTTCTTTCTTTATGAAATCATACGCTTCATCCCAAGAAGCCTCTTCAAATTTTCCATTTCTTTTTATTAGTGGAGTTTTTAATCTGTCTGGATGATCATAAAAACTAAATGCATATCTTCCTTTGATACAAGTATGTCCAGCATTAACTTCTGTTTCTTTAGGAGTGTCAATTGCCACAACTTTATCATCTTTGATTGAAGCTTCTAAATTACAACCAACACCACAGTATGAACAAGTTGTTCTAACTTTTTTATCAACTGCTGCAGATTTCGATTGAAACACATCTGAAATTGCATCTGTTGGACATGTGTGTGCACAAGCACCACAAGAAACACAAGATGAATCTCCGAACATCATATCATTGTCTGTTGTAATTCTAGACTCGAAGCCTCTTCCACTCATTGTTAAAACAAATGAACCTTGAATTTCATCACACGCTCGTACACATCTTCCACAATTAATACAATTGTCTAAGTTCATTCTCATATAATCATGAGAAGTGTCTTTTGGTATACCCTTATGCTGTTTTGGACTGTTATATCTGAAGTCAGAGATACCTAAATCATTTGCAACAGTTTGAAGTTCACAATTATTATTTACTTCGCAACTATCACATTCCATTGGATGATCTGTTAATACTAATTCTACAATATTTTTTCTTAGATCTTTTAAAGATTCATTTGATGTAAATATGTGTTGATTTTCAGTAACTGGCGTGTGGCATGAGGCAACTATTCTTGTTGGACCATCTTTTTCTAAAGCAACTTCAACTGAACAAACTCTACATGCTCCATAGGGTGCTAAGTTTGGATCATCACATAAAGTAGGAACTTTTTTTTCACCTACATAACTTTTTACAAATTTTAAAATAGATGAATGATTAGGACCGATTTCGTACGGTTTTCCATCGATATAAGCAATTTTTCTTTTCTCTGAACTCATTAATTATCTTTAACCATATCATTTTTCATTTCATCCCCAAAGTATTTTAGGATATTTTGAATAGGAGTGGGAATTGCTCCACACAAAGCGCACAAACAACCTTTTTTCATTGTAACAAGCAATTCTTCGAGTAATTTTAAAGGTATTTTTGCAGTTTTATTTTTAGCTTGATCAAACATTTCTTTGCCTCGGTAGGACCCTAATCTTCCTGGGAAACATTTTCCACATGATTCTTCTGCAGAAAATTCAAATAGATGGTGAATGTATTCTGTCATAGAAAAATCTTTAGGAATACTTACGACACTAGCATGACCTAGCATAAATCCTTTTGCAGTAAATTCTTGAAAATCTAAATTTAGATTTTCTATTTCACTTAACGGAACTACACCCCCTAGTGGGCCACCAATTTGAAAAGCTTTTATTGGTTCTTTGTATCCTCCACCAATTTCAATAAATATTTTTTTCATTGGAGTTCCCATGTCAATTTCATAAACTCCTGGGTTTTTAAAGAAACTGTCTAAACAAACTAATTTAGTGCCAGCAGATTTTTTATTTCCTACAGATGAAAATTTTTCAGAACCATTTATTAAAATACCTGTAGCAGCAGCTAAAGTTTCAACGTTGTTAACAACGGTAGGTTTTTTATATAATCCTTCAGTTACAGGAAAAGGAGGTCTAACATCAACTTCTGCTCGTCTACCTTCAATAGATGCAATCAAAGCTGTTTCTTCACCACAAATATATGCACCTTGTCCAATGCAAATTCCTAGATCGAATGAAAAATCAGTTCCTAAAATATTTTCACCCAGAAGTCCTAATTTTTTAAGCTCATTGATGCTTCCGTTAATAGCTTCAATAGATTTTGGATATTCACCTCGAATATATAAAACTCCCTCATCACTTCCAATAACAAAACCACAAATTATCATTCCAAAAATAACTTTAAGAGGCTGATCTTCTAATAAATATCTATCTGAAAAAGCACCAGAATCTCCTTCGTCAGCATTACAAATAACATATTTCTTATCTCCTTTTGCCTTACTACAAAAATCCCACTTCATTCCTGTTGGAAACCCTGCGCCACCTCTCCCTGTTAAATTTGAATCTAAGAGAGTTTTAATTATTTCCTTTTTATCAGTTTTTAAAAATTTATTTAATTGTTCTTTAAATTGATCTGTTGATGAAAGTTTGTCATCCATTAAAAAACTTGTTTTTGCAAAACTCTTAGAGAAAAACTTTTCTTGTTTGACTTCTTCACCTTTAATTATCTGGTCAATTTTTTCTATATCTTTTCCTGCATAATTTTCTCCATCATAATGAAAAGCATGGTTTTCATAACAATGACCTAAGCAAAACATTTCTCCAACTTTATCGTCACCAAGTTTTTCTTTTAAAGTATCTTTCAACTTCTCTTGTGTTCCCGCGCACATACATGCACTACCATTACAAACAAAAGCTTTCTTTTCTCTATGAGATGGTCTTAAGAATTCATAAAAAGATTCAGCTCCATGAAGAGTTGAAACTCCAAGGTTATGTTTTTTAGCAATTTCTTTGATATCTTGCGGTTTATCGCTCAATGTATTTTCAGATATTTGCTTAAACAGATTTTCCTTAAGTCCAATTCTACCTGATAGATTACTTATATTTTTTGACAATTTACCCTTTACCCTTTTTTAATAGCTCAAGTATTTATTATAATCCTATCTTTATTGCTATAAATATTAAAGCTATCCTCTTTTACAAAACCAACCAATGTCATGTCAAACTTATTTGCTAAATCAATAGCAAGACTAGTTGGCGCACCAACACCTATTAAAATCCCAATATTTGCCATAAGTGCTTTTTGCACCAGGTCAAAATTAAGTCTACCGGAACAAGCTAAAAATTGTGAAGTGTTATCAAGTAAATTTTCTTTTAGAGCATAACCAATAAGTTTATCTAAAGCATTATGACGACCAACATCCTCCTTAATGGCAACTATATCTCCTTGAGCAGTAAATAATCCACTTGCATGAATACCTCCAGTTTTTGAAAATTCTGATTGATTTTGACGAAGCTTTTTTGGTGAGCTCATTAAAACCTCTTTTGATATTTTTGGATTAGATTTTAAAATTTTGTCTTTTTTAATAATTTCTAAAGCATCTAAAGAACTTTTGCCACAAACACCACAAGATGAGTTTGTTAAAAAATTTCTTTTTATTTTGTCAACATCAATGTTATCTGAATTATTAATTGTAACAATAATTTTATTTTTTAGACCGTATTGTTCTGTAGGTTTACCAGTGAGCTCAATTTTTTCTATATAATCAATTTTTTCAATTATTTTTTCATTAAAAAGAAAACCTCGTACTAAATCTTCATCATCTCCTGGAGTTCTCATCGTAACTGAAATAGTTTTTTCAACCCAAATTTCTTTATTTTTATATCTAATTATTATTTCTACAGGTTCCTCTATAGATATATGATCATTAAAGTTATCTAAATTTTCAGATTTAAATTTAAATACTTTGTATTCAGAATTCATTCGAGCAGTATATTTTAACTTTAAAAATATGAAAGAATGAAAAAAATAAGTTTATGAATTATTGATGTGAATTTTCTTTAAAAAAGCGACTTATAAAAGATATAAGTCGCTTTTTTATAAGAATTTATTTTTTTTGATACTTTGCAGCTTCTTCTGAACCGTCAGTTGCAGTCCCTTTGCTATATGAGTGTGCACCCATACCTGCAAGCTCTCCATCTTTAACTATAAGATACTGATTTCTGATTTCTTTTTTCTCAAAAAAACATTCCAGTATTTCTCTAACACCATCTGCGTATCTAGTTTGTGCTGATAGAGATGTTCCAGAAGTATGTGGCGTCATCCCGTGATGAGGCATCGATCTCCAAGGATGATCATTTGGTGCAGGCTGAGGAAACCAAACATCTCCAGCATAACCACTTAATTGACCAGATTTAAGCGCTGCAGCAATTGCATCTTTATCACAAATTTTTCCTCTAGCGGTATTTACGATATAAGCTCCTTTTTTCATCTTATTAATCATTGTTTCATCAAAAAGATGTTCAGTTTCAGGATGCAGTGGACAATTAATTGTAACTACATCACAAACTTTAACCATAGACTCAACTGAATCATGAAAAGTTAAATTTAACTCTTTTTCAACCTTTTCTGATAACCTATGTCTATCAAAATAATGGAGATGAACATCAAAAGGTTTCATTTTTCTTAAAGCATCTAAACCAATTCTTCCTGCTGCTACTGTACCAATATGCATTCCTTCAACATCATAAGATCTCTGAACAGCATCAGCGATGTTCCAGCCACCATTATTTACTATTGCATATTGCGAATGGTAATCTCTAACCATAGATACAATCATCATAACTATATGTTCAGCAACTGATCTAGAATTACAGTAGGTAACTTCAACTACATCAATTTTATGATCCATTGCAGCTTGCAAATCAACGTGATCAGATCCAATACCTGCTGTAATTGCCATTTTAAGGTTCGGAGCAGACTCCATTTTTTTTCTTGTTAGATAATATGGAAAGAAAGGCTGTGAAATAACTACATCTGCGTCTACTAATTCTTTATCAGCAGTGCAATCATCTCCATCTTTATCAGAGGTAACAACTAATTGGTGACCATTACTCTCTAAAAATTTTCTTAAGCCTAATTCTCCTGAAACACATCCTAATAACTCACCAGGTTTGAAATCTCTTCCATTTGGTGAAGGAAGAGTCATACCATCAGGATATTTATCTATTTTTGGAAGATCCCCTAAAGGATAATTTTTGGGCATCCCATTTATAGGGTCGTCGTATAATACACAAAGTATTTTCATTTTTTCTCATTTCTTTACCCTTATGGTTATTTACCCTATTTTTTTTTCTCTACAGTCTTAATTTATTAAAAATTTTTTATTCCTTCAATATTATTTTTATAACAAATAAATAAAATTTATTTCGAGGGATAATTTTTTTTCAGAATAAATTTGTTAACTAATATAGCTAATCCTAAGATTATAATACATCCGAATATTATTGGATTTATTAAGTATTCAAATGACGCACTTCCAATAATAACCATAATTGGATTACCACCAGCAGGTGGGTGAACAATATTTAATAAAATCATAAAGAAAACACCAGCACCTACAGCTAAGGCAATATTTATGTATATAGGCAAAGGTATGAAATTAACAAAAATAACACCAACAAGTGCGGTACACAAATGACCAAAAAAAACATTTTTTGGTTGTGCAAATGGACTTTCAGGAAAACCAAATAATAGCACCATTGATGAGCCAAAAGATCCAGCTATGAAATATCCCAAAGTACTTTTGTAAGTTAAAACAGTCAAAACACCAATTGTAATTGTTGAAAAAAAACCTGCAATCAAAGCTTTTTGTAATGTAGATTTATCTATATTCATTTATTTTCTAAAGCCTTTTGAACTGTTTTTAATGGCAAAAGCAAACATTCTTTTCTACTAATATTTTTCTTATTAAATATTTCTTTAAAGCTTTTCCATTCGTTATCTACTTTAGATTTTATGTCATCAAACAATTTTTCTCCATGCGATATAAAGGTCATTATTTGATTAATCTTTTTATCTCTTATTTTTCTAGATAATAAGCTTACCGATGCCTGACAATAAACACATGATTTGCACTGATAAGCCATGTCTTTTACAACTTCGTCTTTAACAATTAAGCTTATTTCCATTTCATCTCCGCATAATGGATTTTTGTGTTTAGATTTATGAGTGTAATTTTCAAGGACTTTGTTGTTTTCTGTATGTGAGGCAATTTCTAAAATTCTTAAGTCCATTTAATTTCTTTAATTCAAGTTTGAATGTTTTATATTTTGATTAATGGATCATAACAATATTTTAGGCACAGTGCTAGCAGGCGGAAAGTCACAAAGATTTGGTGAAGATAAATCACAAGTGACCTTAGCAAACAAGCTATTAATAGATTATGTATTGTCAGAAATAATTGATCAATTTAACGAGGTTTTGATTGTTTCAAATAATTCGATAAATTTTCAAAATTCAGAAAAAATAACTAAAATTGAAGACTATAAAAAAGGACTTGGTCCTTTATGTGGAGTTTTATCTGCTATGAAATGGATCAAAGCAAATAAAAGAGATTACCAATGGATAGCAACCTTCCCTGTGGATACTCCTTTTTTTAAGAGACAAATACTAAAAGATTTTATCAAAAATATTAATTTCAAAGAAAGTGATTTATTTTTTATTAAATCGAATAATACTAGACATAATATTTTTGGCTTATGGTCAATAAAATTACTAGATAGGTTAGAAAAGGACTTAAATAATGGAGAAAGAAAAGTAGAGTTATGGGCAAATAATATTGGGGTTAAAATAATTAATATGGAGTTTCCAAATAATGATCCTTTCTTTAATATAAATACAAAAGAAGATTTAGAAAAAGCTAAAGAAATATTGAAATGATTAGTTACGAACAATCCAAGAAAATATTAAAAAAAGCAAAAATTAAAATTAAAGATGAGATAATTAATAGTGTAAATTCTTTAAATAGACTTGTTTCTAGCAATGTTTATTCAAGCATAAATTATCCAACTGGTGATAATGCTGCTTTTGATGGATATGCAATTAATTCGAAAGATACCAATCGAATTAAAAAAAAATCAAAAAAACAATTTAAAATAATCGGCTCGATTGCTGCTGGTTCTAAACCATTAAAGAAAAAAATTAAAAAATTTGATGCAATAGAGATAATGACAGGAGGGATACTTCCAAAAGGTTTTGATACGATTATTCCTATTGAGCAAATAAATTTTTATCCAAATAAAACTAATAAAAAATATATTTTAATAGATCAAAAAATTAAGAAACATAAACATATTAGGTTCACTGGTTCTGATTTTAAAAAAGGTGAAGTTATTCTTAAAAAAAACAATATAGTTCAACCAAATCATATTTTAGCTTTTAAAACTTTGGGAATAAAGAAAATTAAAGTTAAAAAAAAAATTAACATTCTATTTTTTTCTACTGGTAATGAAATTACTGATAAAGACAATGTTCCGAGTTGGAAGGTAAGAAATTCAAATAGTCACTATATCAAAAATTTAAATGAAAACTTTTTATTTAATTTTGAAAATGGAGGTATATTAAAAGATAATCACCAAAGTATTTTTAAAAGTAAAATAAAAAAAATGTTAAATAATAAAAATGATATTATTATTACATCAGGTGCAGTTTCTGCTGGTAAATATGACTATATACCGAGCGTAGTTAAAAACTTTAAACTGTCTGAATACTTTAAAAGCGTTGCAATTAGACCAGGAAAACCAATTTTATTTGCAAAAATTAAATCTAAACATAAAGCAATTTTTGGATTACCAGGCAATCCAATGTCATCAGCTGCTTGTTTTAGATTTTTTGTAATTCCTTACATCGCAAATATCTTAGGTCTACCAGTTGAAAAACCTATTCGTGCTGTTTTGAAAAATGGTTTTTTTAAAAAAAAGAAATTTACGAGGTTTGCTAAAAGTAAAATAAGCACAACTAAAGATGGAAAAATAGAAGTTGAAATTTTAAAAGGACAGGAGTCCTTTAGAGTTAAATCATTCGTAAATTCCAATAATTGGGCATTACTTCCTGCAGGAAAAAGTAAATTTAAGAAGGGTGAAATCGTAGATTGTTTTTTTCCAAACCATACAAATCAAACCTTAATTTAAAAACGTATTTTTGTTGTAGAAAAATCTTTTTACAATTAGATTTCTCTATATGTTAGAGTTAAGAAATCCAAGAATTGCTGTTCCAGTTGTACTTTTTGCAGGTCTTCTTTGGTCCTTTGGTCCTTTGGTAGTCAGATATATGGATAATCCTCATTTAGCACCATGGCAATACATATTTGGAAGAGGTTTAACTATTTTTATATTGTTAAATCTTTATTTATTTTTTGAAGAAGGAAAAAATTTTTACAAAAATTATTACAAGATAGGTCTATCAGGAGTAATAGGTGGCTCTGGTTTAGGGATTGCCATGATTACTTTTATATATTCAATCACAAATACTAGTGCAGCTGTTACTTTACTTTGCTTAGCTGCAATGCCGTTTTTTACTGCACTTTTAGCGTTTTTGTTTTTAAGAGAAAAGATTTCTATTAATGTTTGGATTTCAATAATTATTGCAACAGCAGGAATAGTTATTATGGCAGTTGGTAATTCTGGTGAAAAATCTTTAATTGGTTTTATTTTTGGATTAACATCATCAATAGGTTTTTCAGTATTTTCAGTAACCCTAAGGTGGAGAAAAGAAACTCCAAAATTTACAACCGTAGCTTTCGCAGGATTTTTTTGTTTTGTATTTGCAACAATTGTAATTTTATCAAATGATTTAGTATTCTTTTCCTCAAGCTACAATGGATCTTTGTTTTCACTTCATGGCACTTTAGTATGTTTTGGATTAATTTTATACTCAATTGGCTCCAAAGCAATTCCTGCGGCTGAATTAACATTGTTGTCTTTAACGGAAGTTGTTGGTGGAATTTTTTGGGTTTGGTTACCAATATTAGGAATTAATGAAGTTCCATCGACAAATACTATCATTGGTGGTTTTTTTCTTTTTGTGTCTTTATTTTATTATAGTCTGATTATGAGATGGAATAAAAGATACATCGCATTAAACTAAATATTTTTATTATGGAACGACCAGATTTTTTTGAATTAAAAAATGGAGAAAAAGTTAAATTACCTTTTTCAAACAAAGAATATGATAACCGAATTAATAAATTAAGAGATGTTATGGATAAAAATAATATTGATATGGTTATTTTAACTTCCATGCATAACGTAGCATATTATACAGGTTTCATTTATTGTTCATTCGGAAGACCATATGGATGTGTGATAACAAAGAATAAAATATCAACTATCTCCGCAAATATTGATGCCAGTCAACCATGGCGAAGATCTCATTGTGATAATGTAATTTATACCGACTGGAAGAGAGATAATTTCCTTAGAGCAATTGTTTCAATTATTGGGAGAGACGATCCTCCAAAAAGTATTGGCATTGAAAATGATCATGTGACTCTAGATATGAGAGAAAAAATTGGATCTATATTCACTTTTTCAGTCTTTAGTGACATTTCTAATGATTTAATGAAATTGAGAATGATTAAATCAAGTGAAGAAATAGAAATTATTAAAAATGGAGCAAGAATAGCTGACTTAGGAGGTGAAGAAATTGTAAAAAATATTCGTGCAGGCAATACAGAGATTGAAGTTGCTATTGCAGGTCGAGATAAAATGGAAAGAGAAATAGCCAAAACTTATCCAGGAGCAGAATATATGGATACTTGGGTTTGGTTTCAATCTGGGATAAATACTGATGGAGCTCACAATCCAAAAACAAATAGAAAGTTAGTTAAAGGAGATATTTTATCTCTTAATACATTTCCTATGATTTCAGGATACTATACGGCTTTAGAAAGAACTTTATTTTTGGAAAATGTAGATGATGACTCTTTAAAAGCCTGGGAAGCAAATGTCAAAGTTCATAAGAGAGGATTAGAACTTATAAAGCCAGGAGTAAAATGCTCTGATATTTGTCATGAACTAAATGAACTTTTTGCAGAACTTGGATATCTTCAATATAGAAGTTTTGGATATGGACATTCTTTTGGGATGCTTTCTCATTTTTATGGAAGAGAAGCAGGATTAGAATTGAGAGAGGATATTGATACAGAGCTTCAAGAAAACATGGTGGTATCAATGGAACCAATGATTATGATACCAGAAGGTAATGCTGGTGCAGGTGGCTATCGTGAGCATGATATTTTAGTAATTGGTAAAGATGCTTCTGAAAATATTACAAAATTTCCTTTCGGCCCAGATAATAATATTATAAAAAACTAATTCTTATGAGCGAGAATAAAACTATTGTTAATAGTTGGAATGAATGGGATCCATTAAAGCATGTGATTGTTGGTAAAGCAGACGGTACATGTATACCAGCACCTGAACCAGCATTAGATGCAAAAGTTCCAGAAGAAAGTGATATGCGTGGGCAGTTTGGACCAAGAAAAAAAGACACAGTTGATAAAGCAAACCAATTGTTAGATGATTTTTCTAACATGCTTCAAAAAAGAGGAATTAAAGTTGATAGACCAACACCAATAGATTTTAATCAAAAAACATCTACACCTGATTGGGAAGCTGAGACGATGTTTGGATGTATGCCTCCACGAGATGTTTTGTTAACTATTGGTAACGAAATTTTAGAAGCTACAATGAGTTATCGTTGTCGATGGTTTGAATACTTATGTTACCGACCGCTTTTAAAAGATTATTATAATCAAGATCCAAATATGAGACATGAGTCTGCTCCTAAGCCAAGATTAACAGATGTAGATTATAGAAAAGATTATCTATCAGATAAAATTGGTGTTCAAAAAAGATTAGAGTGGACAGAAAAAAAATTTTTTGTAACCACAGAAGAAGAACCATTATTTGATGCAGCAGATGTATTAAGATTTGGTAAAGATTTAGTTGTTCAGCATGGATTTACAACAAATTTGAAGGGAATTGATTGGTTAAAAAGACATTATAAAGATCACAGAGTTCATGCTGTCAACTTTCCAGGTGATCCGTATCCAATTCATATTGATGCAACATTTACGCCAATTAAAGAGGGTTTAATTATCAACAATCCCCAAAGAAGACTTCCAAAAGACCAAAGAAAATTATTTGAAGAAAATGGTTGGGAAATTGTAGATAGTGCTCAACCTGCACACAATGAACCACCACCTTTGTGTTATTCATCAACATGGCTATCAATGAATGTTTTAGTTTTAGACCCTAAGACGGTATGTGTTGAAAAAAGTGAAGTCTATCAAGCTGAACAATTAGATAAATTAGGGATGGAAGTTGTGCTTGTTGAGCTTAGAGATGCTTACGCTTTTGGTGGAGGTTTACATTGTTGTACAGCGGACGTTTATAGGGATGGTGAACTAAAAGATTACTTTCCAAAACAATAATTATGGCAAAAATTAAAATAAAAAGAGAGCGAGTTAAATTCGCTTCAGACAATGTTACTGGTGCTTGTCCTGAAGTTTTAGATGCAATTTTAAAAGCTAATGAGGGAGATAGTACTCCTTATGGTAACGATCCAATTTCAACTGAATTGCAGGATAAGTTTTCAGAAATCTTTGAAAAAGAAGTAATTATTTTTCCTACTGCTTCTGGTACGGCAGCAAATGCTTTAGCTTTATCTACAATGACACCTTCTTATGGAAATATTTATTGTCATAAGATGTCACATATAAATACTGATGAATGTGGTGCGCCAGAATTTTATACAGGAGGAGGAAAATTAGTCACTTTAAATGGAATAATGGGAAAAATAACTGCAGAGGAGTTGGATCAATCAATAGGTGGAAAAGGAATTGTCCATCATACCCAACCTTCATCAGTTAGTATTACACAGGTTTGTGAGACAGGTGAAGTTTATCAAATAGATGAAATAAAAAAGATATCTGATATAGCACATAAACATAACTTGAATATGCATATGGATGGAGCAAGATTTGCTAATGCATTAGTTTCCCTAGATGTAACGCCAGCAGAAATGACATGGAAATCTGGTATTGATGTATTGTCATTTGGGGCAACAAAAAATGGTTGTTTGGCAGCTGAAGCAATCATCTTTTTTAAAAAAGAATTAGTTGGTGATATTGCTTTTTTAATGAAAAGAGCAGGGCATCTATTATCTAAAATGCGTTTTGTATCAGCACAATTAGATGCTTATATTTCAAATGATGTGTGGTTAAGAAATGCCAAGCATGCAAATAAAATGGGTAAAAAACTTAGTGATGGATTAGAAGAACATAATGATATTGAAATTACATATCCTACAGAGGCAAATGAAGTATTTGCAAAGTTTCCAAGAAATAAGATCGAACATTTAAATTCTAAGGGTTATAAAATGAATGAAGAAGAATTGGATGGAAAAGCAGTTAGATTAGTGGCTGCTTGGAACACTAAAGATAGTGATGTTGATGAATTATTAGAAACTATTAAGGCTAACTAGGATTCTCTTTTAAGAATTCAATATATTGTATTACTTCTTCGTATTGCTCATCAGGAATGTCCTTATAACTAACATTAAATTTACTTTTCACACAAATAGCTACATGTGCGTATGGGTTTCTACCTTTAGGATGATTGGGGTGGTCTGGTAATTGTCCTACCAAATAATCACCAGCTTCCTGAATAATTTTCCACAGTTTACTTGCGTTTTCTTTATTCACATCTTCACTTTTCTTGTTTTATCTCTAATTTGCCTAGTCTGGTGCCTAGTTATCCTATAAAATCCCATAACAAAAACAAGAAGTAATAGTTTTATGTTATGTCCGAATTGTAAAAAATCTAATACATCTTTAATTTCTTCACAACCATTAACAGGAAAATCTTCAATAGTTAGAAAAAGACATTGTATATGTGGATATGAATTTGAAACTGTTGAAATGCCAAAAAAAATTTTGAAAAAAAGAAAAATTGATAACAGAATTAAGTGGTCAAACTATAGATTCAAAATGTATGTTGAGAACAGGTTTATACATTTGATGTATGACTTAGTAAATTTTCCAGAAAAAATTCAACTTCTTGCTAATAATGTAAAAGTTATTAAGGAAAATAGAAAATTAAAAATAATTGTAACTACTAAAAAAAATGGCAAATTAACTACTAAAAAATATAATGCTAGACCTAGAACAAATACTATTGATCAAGTTTTAATATATAAAGAGTATTGGACTCAAAGATTTAAAATTTTCCCAAAACTACCTGTAGATGATATGAAAATTAAAAATCAGGTTAAGATTGAAAAAAGGTTATATGAAAAATCAATAGTAAACCATCTTTTAAAACGAAAATATAATAATAAAGATTTTATGATTAGTTGTTTTGATAAAGATAAAACTACTTATAAACATGCTTTAGCTTGTTTTAAGAATGAAAAATTTTGGGAAATCTGGCAAAAAATTATATAAAAAATGTTCTTCTATAATTAGAAGAACATAAATTTTGTTCTTCTAAATTTTCAAAGACTATTAATCTTTAAAAATAGTTTTAAATAAACGCCTATGAAGACAGGCAAATTAGTTAAATTAAAAAAAACTATTTATCCTTTGGTTGAAATAACGCTACAGAAAGGAAAAAAAACAAATATCACCTGGGGATGCCTGTCCGCTCTTGTTGAGGCAAAAATAGCATCATCTTACTCCAAGATACTCTTAAACGAAGAAAACTTAAAACTTAATGAAGAGGTTTTGGAAGATGAACCCTTCATCGAGGGCGAATGTATTGAAATATGAAAAAAGAAAATAAACTAAATATAACAAACTCAGTTCAGGTAATGGTTTCCCCATGGGAACGTGGATTTACGTGTGGTATTTTGATGAATTCATCTTCGAAAATGACTTCAGAAGAATACGAGATGACATCAACTATAGCTCGTGGAATGATTAAGCTTGCAACTGAAGAACCTCACAAAGTCTTTACAGAAGGCATGAAAGGTTTTGCTGAAGATGGAAAAAACAAAAGAATCCCTCAAGATGTTGAGTGTATTGCGGAAAGTACACAAGACGGAGAAGATTTGGGTGAAGTTATTGATTTCATAGATGCCCTAAAAGAAAGGAGAGACAAAAAATCTACTTAAGAAATATGGGAAAAATAATTTCTAGATTAGGTAGTCATATTGTCGAGGGAGTGGAATATCCAAACCTTCCCTCGATAGCTAAAGAGTATGGAATGACTTTAAATTGCGTATACAAAAGATATTCGAGAGGTTGCAGAGGGGACAATTTGGTCCCAGAAAAAAAAAGAAAAAATTATGTTAAACCAATAATCAAACAAAGATACAGATATATAGTTAATGGTGTTGGATACAAATCAAAGAGACAAGCTTGTAAAATAAATAACATCAAAGAAATAACAGTAAGAAAAAGGATGGATCGTGGTTGGTCTTTTGAAGAAGCATTAACTACTCCAGCTAGGTTTCATTATGTTCCAAATGATGATTTAGGATCTGGAACTGCTACAAGTATAACAGTTGAAGGAAAAGAATTCAGGACCATTTCTGAAGCTGCTAGAGAGTATGGTTTAATTCCCGAAAATGTTAGAGCTGTATTACAAAAAGGATTTACAATAAAACAAGCTTTTAAATTAGAAATGAGACCCACTGTAGACTCATTCTATTTCGAAGGTCAATTTTATCGAAATAGAGAACATTTGTGTAGAAATTTTAATTTTTCCTCAAGTCTTTTGCGAAATAGATTAAATAGAGGATTAACTATTAGAGAAGCTCTTAATTTAGGTAATAAAAATATTGGAAATGAGGGAAGATATAACGAAGAAGTATTTAAAAGAAACCCTGATCTAGCAAATAAAAAAGGGAAATTATATTTTGCCTCCGTTTTAATTAACAATAAAAAAAGATATAAGATCGGAATTACAGCTAAAAAGATTGTAGATAGACTATCTAAAGAATTCGTAATTTATAAACTTATTAAGTGTGTTAAAAAACCTTTATATCATTGCTACTTACTCGAAAAAAAATTATTAAATAATTTTTCAATTTATAGAGACAGAAAAATTAACCCCGATCAATTAGATGGGTATAAAGAAGTTTTTGATTTTCCAAATAAAGTTGTCGAAAATATAAAATTTATTTTTGATAGTAGTTTTTAAATAAATGAAAAAGAAAAAAAAAGAAAAGTATCCTACAGGAAATATTATAAAAGATTTTCCTTCTTATCCCGATAATTACAAGGATCATCGAAAATTTATATATACAATAGGAAAATCAAAAGAAAGAAAGTTAAATTCAAATGTATGGAAAGAAGTATGGTCAGTTGTGGAGTGGCGTAATGTTATTCCCCCTCGCGTAGTTAATCTTTGGAGCTTTCCAACAAAAGAAGATGCGGAAAATTTTATGAAAAAAAATGATTTAGTTATTCCATCAAAACAAAATTAACGTCAAACAATAAGAAAAATGCTTAATAATTGACCATTTGATTTATCTCTAATTTGCCTAGTCTGGTGCCTAGTTTATGCTTTTATTATATTTAAACATTAATTTGTTCTAATTAATTTTCCTTTTTCAATAGTTAATTTTCCAGGAAATTTTTTAACTGCTTTTAAAAGATTTTTAGAATGTAATTTTTTTATTTTTTTCATATTTTTCATTGTTCTTTTCAAATATGTTTTATTTATTTTATCAATAATTCTTGTTAAATCTTTATCTGGTAAGTGATTCTGTTCATTAAAATTTAGACGTTTAGATATTAAGAGAATTAAAGTTTTAAATTGACTTAAAGTACATTGTCCTTTCATTTTATTTACAAAAAAACTTGCTAAAACAATATTTCCTTTAACATATCCTTTTTTTGGAGTTAATTTATCGATCGAAACTTGCTGCAATAATTGAGACAAGGGTTGTTCATCGTTATATGTTTCTTTTTTAAATGGTCTTAGAGGTAATCCTGTATAATAACAACAACCACCTTGTTTTATTACTAGATCTTGCATAATCTCAGGAGTAAGTTTAGAGTATTTCCCACGAGCTCCTAATTTCTTTTTCCAATAGGGTATTGAATGACCCAATAGCCACCAACTTATTGCTTTATGTGCATGTCTGTCTTGTGTAATTTTAGAATATTCTTTGATAGATTTTTTACTCAAAGAATCAATTTCAACTCCTTTTTTCTTAGTTGGAATAATTGTAATACCATCAAAGTATTTTTCAGATTTCAAAACTCTAAAAGTTTTTTTAAAATTTTTGTAGCCAAGGTTTTCTAGAAAATCCCAAATATCATCCTGTTCTATTACTTTTTTGTTTTTTAAAAATTGAATAACTCTTCTTCTTTGAGTTGCATTGACATATGGTTTACTTTTAGCTTTAATAATTTTAATACCCGAAAAAACTTTTTCGTATTTTAAAACTCTAAAAGTATTTTTAAAATCTTTGTAGCCAATATTCTCTAAATAGTCCCATAAGTCCTTTTGATGAACTTCTTTTTTACCTTTTAAAAATTGATATACTTTTTTTTTCTTATTAGGACCCATAAAATATTAATTTTATAAATGTTATCAAAAACCTATTAAATTAACCATTTGATTTATCTCTAATATTTCTAGTTTCATTTCTAGTATCCTTTAAAATCCTTTAATATAATTTATTGTCCCAAAGACTCTTTTGCTTCATCAACAGTATAATTTGTTCCATGCTGAGCATTATAGTCTGCAACAGCATCTGCAAAACTACTATAACCTAAACCTTGAGCAGTTGCCTCTAGATCTACAGTTATTCCTGCGCTAGCTGCAACTCTAATAGTATCCGCCACATCTTGAAGACTTGCTCCTAACTGACCAGCAAAATTATAGTCAAAATTACCTTTTGCTAGAGAATTAATAACATCGACATTTGCTTGATATACAGAAGAATATTCTTCTACAGACCAGTTAGCTCCATGTTGAGCGTTTGCTAAATCTGTTAAGTCAGAATAGTTATTAATATCGAAACCATATGCATCACCAAAAGATCTAGCAAAATCATCAAGAGTAAAAGAAAATTCGAATGACTGCGTATTTAAAGTTAAATCATTTGCAATCTGTGAAAAATTATCAGAATTTGTTTTAATCAAATTATTAAACTCTTCTAAATCAAGTAGTTCCTTAAAATTTTTCATAGCCAGTTGTGCTTTTATTGACTCAATTTCATCTTCAGACAAACTTATTTCAATTCCAGACTCATCAACGATTGATTTTGGAATAGGATTTTTCCACGCATTGGCCCAATCACTAAGTTTCCAATCTTTCATTTCGGAGGATGAAGCAACCATAAGGTTTATAGTATCTAATTTTACATTAAGCTCGTCCTTATACACATTTAAAAATCTACTTACTGGAATATTAGAATTCTCTAAATTTAATATATGTAGCTGAATTTCATTTGATTTAACATTTTTATTAAGTTTCATCGACTTAGTTATTTTTCCTAATATTTCCAACTCTTCTTGTTGAAAGTCATCAAAATTAGCATTTGACAAATCTTGTTCAAATTTTTTTGGTATTTTGTCTTTTTTTATATTTTGAAGTACAAATTCTGAAATTTTGTATCCACTTAATAACGCTTCAAGATTCTTATCTCTTAATTTTTCAATTTCTATGATAAATGAAGTTAAAAGCTCATAATCTTTATTATCTTTATTTTTTTTAAAATCTTTTGATAAAACCTTAAAAATTTTATTGTATTCCTTGTTAAATTTTTTTTCACTTAATCTCGCATTTTTTTTATCTTCTATAAGAGATTTTAATTTAGAGATATTTTTGGAGATTTTATTATGTGTTTTTATTAATTTTTTTTCTTCTTTAGAAATTTTTATAGTTTTAATTTCGGCCTGATTTAAAAGTTTATATAATGTGTAGTATCTTTTAATAGCTGTTTCAGGACTATCATTTAATGCCATGCCTAATGCTTCTCTCATAGACTTTTTTGCTTTGTTTAAACCATATAATTTTTTTAAATTTTTTTTAGTTGCAGCATTTACTTTGGGATATTTTCTCTCAAATGTTTCAAGAGATTTTTTGTTTTCTTTTAATTGTTGCATATAAAAATATTCAAAATATGCCATCCCTAAGATGACTCTATCTGTATATTTTTCCATTAATCCTTTTTGTGTTATAAATATTTCCACAAATTTTTTATTTGCAATTCTTTGCTTTTTATAAAAATCTGAAGCTACTTCAGGAAACATCCCTATTGGAGAAAAGTCTATTTTTTCAAAACTTCCTATATCATCAAGATCATCTAAAAATACACCTAATTTAATTTCTTTTTCTGATCTTTCATTACTATTTGCAATATTTAAATTTAAAAAAATTATAAGAATACAGATTGTAAATTTTTTCATTATAAATTTATCTAAAATATTTCTAGTTTCATTTCTAGTTTATTTATAAAATTTTATAGTTTTTACATGAATAATTTTAAGTTAATTTTTAATTATTCAAATAAGTATTGTAGTTTAGCGTAGCTTAATGTGGATTAGTTTGTTCCACTAGCACCCCAAATAATCGCCAGCTTCCTGAATAATTTTCCAGAGTTTACTTGCGTTTTCTTTGTTCATACTACTTCAATCCTTGTTTTATCTCTAAATGGCCTAGTCTATGGCATAGTTATTCTATAAATTATGTAGATATTCAATATAATTGATCTCAGATTCGTTCTATATGGACCCAAAAAAAATACATTTTGACTCGAATAATAAAAAAAGAAAACAAAATCTTATAGAAGATTTGGAGGCATGGAAATTTTTAGCTTCATTAGAAGATAACGAGAAAGATTTTTCAATATCTTTAAATAAATCTTATAATTATAAAATAAAATATGTAAATGTAGAGAAAGTAAATAAAAATATAAAGAGCCTACCCTACAAAAAAAACCCAAAACAATTTTTTGAAGAGCGAATATCAACATTAGGAGAAAAAATATGGGATATGAGATCTGAATTGTTTAATTTAAAAGAAAGAGAAGATCTTAGATTAAATCATTTAAAACATTTTGCTAAATTACTAATTCATAGTCCAGAAGCAATACAACTTGAATTTTGTCGTCAACCAACAAGACAAAGTATGCATCAAAAAAATCAATTAATGATGTTGGAAGAAAAATTGAATAACAAGTATTGGGATGTTATACATCCAAAAGAGGGGGAAATCGTTATAGATGGTGAAAATATAGTTAACATAAAAAAACTTAACAAAAGATTTTCACCAAATGCGAGAAGCGTTGATGTTAAAATATGTGCAAAAAAACCACTACAGAAAATAATTTTTTATGGATTCATGAAATTTTCTAAGGAACAAGGAACAGCAACAACAAAGCATCAATTAGACGAAGCAAAAAGATGGCTTGAAGAAGCCCAAAAATATTCTCAGGCAAATGATGATAATATTAATTTCTTTTGTATATCTGATGGAAAAGAAGGAGAAAGAAATATTCCAATATTACAAAAACATGTAAGATATCATAAAGATAGAATCAGTGTTGGAAACACACATTCAATAATAAAAATTTTAGAAAATTATGAAAAAGAACTACAAAGTAATTAAAGAAGATTGTATTAAATGGATGAATGCACAAAATCCTAAATCCATTGACTGTATTGTGACCTCTCCTCCATATAACTTAAATATTAAATATGGAAATTATGATGATTCTGCTCCAAGAAAAGTATATTTAGTTTGGTTAGCAGAAGTTGCAAAATCAATCAAAAAAGTCTTAAAAGACAAAGGTCAATTATTTTTGAATATGGGTTATTCAAACTCTGACCCTTTTGTTGCAATGGATGTTGCTCAAGTTTTTAGGAAATACTTTATTTTACAAAATCAATTTACATGGGTTAAACACGTTGTAGTTAATGATTTTGGTCATGGTCAATACAAACCAATAACATCAAATAGATATACAAGCGCAACTACAGAAAGCGTTTTTCATTTTACTAAAAAAGGTGATGTTGCAATAGACAGATTGGCTATTGGACAAAGAAATCAAACCCATCCTATTTATCCAGAACTTTATAGCGAGAATAGGCATAGAGCTGTAACTAGAAGGAAAATTGCAAAACGAATGAAATTTAAAAATTATAAAGATGTTCTAGCAAATGCTACCGGCACACAAAAAAAAGAGTTTGAAAATAAGGTTAAACAACTTTTAAAAGAAATACCGTATGAGCCTGAGAAAAAAAAATGTATTGGTAATGCTTGGTTTATACCATATACCCCAACAAGCAAACTTTCAAAACAGATAGGTGTAGATAAAGGCCATAATTATAGAAAAAATAGTAGAGCAGATCATCCAGCCACATTCCCAGAGAAACTATCTGAGCAATGTATTAAACTAAGTGGAATTAAAAAAGGTAGTATTGTTTATGATCCATTTTTAGGCACCGGAACAACTTTGGTGTCTGCAATAAAACTTGGAATGATAGGTATTGGAACTGAGATTAACGAAAACTATAATAAATTTTCAAAAAAAAGAATTAGCTTAGTAAATAATCGCCAGCTTCCTGAATAATTTTCCAGAGTTTACTTGCGTTTTCTTTATTCAAAGTACCAGAGACTGTTTCTATTTTTCAAGATCTTTTATATTTATAAATTTACTTTGTATATCACTGTTATTTTTTTTAATTTCATTAAAAAAATTCCATGCCATTACAATAATCGGATTTTTTTTGCCAATTATTTTTGTCTTTGAAAAAATAGGGATATTTACACCTGGAATAATTTTATTATGCTTTAACTTATTATCTTCAACAATGAAATCAATTTCATGAGAAATTCCAAAGAAATTTAAAGCTGTAGTTGCCTTTGCTGGAGCCCCATAACCTATTAGTATTTTATTTTTATTTTTAAGTTCTTGGATATTTTTGACTACATTTTTTTTAATTTTATAAATTTTTTCTCCAAATTTCTTATAGGTATCATATTTTTTTATGCCAAAAATCTCTTCTTCTTTAATTATTTTATTTATACTTTTATCAACTTTAATTTTTTTATTTTTACTTACATAAATTCTAAGTGACCCACCATGAGTATTTATTTTTTCTGCTTTAAACAATTTTACTTCAAATTTTTTGAAGAAATTGGATAATGACGTTAGAGACCAATAATTATAATGCTCATGATAAATATTATCAAAAGTTAAATCTTTAAGCGTATTCAATAAATACTGTATTTCAATAATCAAAACACCATTTTTGCTAAGTAATTTTATCATACAATCTGCCATTTCTTTTAATTTATCTGAATGAGCAAATACATTTGAAGCTAGAATTAAATCTGCATTTTTTTTTAATTTTTTTAAGTTAGTTTTTTCTAAAAAACCATTAAATGTTTTAATTTTATTTTTATTCGCTAATCTTGCTAAATTAACTGCAGGCTCAATACCTAATATATTATTATATCCAAGATTTTTAAATGGTTTTAAAGCTACACCGTCATTACTTCCAACATCTATTATTAGGGATTTTTTAGTTAATTTAAATTCTTTAATATATTTTTTTGCTGCACTGATAAAATGTTCACGAAACGATTTAGATGTAGATGATGTATATAGATAATTTGAAAACATTTTTTTTTGATCTACAGCAACTGATAGTTGACAATTATGACAAATTGGACAGTAGTTTAATTCTAATGGGTAAAGTTCATACTCATCTTTAACATTATTTATTAAATTATTTGCTAAAGGTTGATATCCAAGAGAAACGATTCTTTTGAGGTTTGTATTACCGCAACATCTACAATCAAATTTATAACAGCTAAGCAGTAGTTTTTTTTCTTCCTCGCTTACAATATTGCTTTTAATAGTATGTGTTATTCCATAATTTTCATGATTTCTTTCTCCTCTAACTAAATTAAGAAAAGTTGTATCCTTACTAAAAACCATTGTATGAGCAACATTAGGTTTAATTACTGATATTTGACCTTCATTTACTACTTGGGTAATTTTTGGAGAATTTGGGTTAAGTAAATCTTGAAAAACCTCAATAATTTGTCCTTTTGTAAAAAGACATTTTTGTTCCTGCTGTGGATGGTAATGGTTGGCTCTCATGGTTCCTTTTTTTGAATCTATTAAACCAACTAAATTAATAGGCTCTGTTAATTCGTGATTACTAATTTTTCCTCTATTATCTATATATAGATTTTCTCCATCTTTGACGTATTCTAAATCATCGATCAATTCTTTTTTTGACCATTTAAAAATCATCTCTTTAATATTTTCCTCAAGTTCGTAGAGAAATTTAAATCCAGTTTGAAGTAGTTTTTGATTTGATAATGTGTATCCTAAATTTGGAATCTCATCATTAGTTTTTTCTATTTTTAATTTTTTATTAAATTTTTTACATAATTCAGCTACTTGTTTTACAGTCACTGTTTCTTTAGTTAAATTATAAGTTTCATTATAAATATTTTCTTCCTCCATAAATTTAAAACATCTGGCAACATCTATGATGGGAGTTAAACTTTTGATCTGTTTTCCTCCTGAAAAAAGTTTTATTTTGCCATTCTGCGAAGTAATTTTAGAAAACAGATTAGGCATTATATTTATTCTAGTTGAATCTCCTGAATATCCATACACAGATCCTAACCTTAGTATTACATAATTTTTTCCTGAGGATTTTAATTGTTCTTCATTTACTACTTTACTAGATGAGTAAGCTAAAAATGTTTTTGGCTTTTCATTTTCTAAAATATTATATTTTGTTTTAGTTAAACCTTCAAAAATAACATGTGTTGATGGAAAGATAATTTTTGCATCTTTTCTCATTGCATTGAGAACATTTTGAGTACCTTCGATAGCTGTTGCTTTTATTAAATCATCTCTTTCTTTGTTTTCTTCTTTTTTTACGTATGCAACGTCAGTTATTCCCGCTAAGTGATGAATAATATCAGCATCTTTTATTTGATTGTGTATAAATTTTTTATCTAATATGTCACCTTGAATAAACTTTATTCGCCAATTTGTAAGTTGATTTACGCGATCAGAAAAAAAATTTTTATCAATAACTGTAATTTCACTATTCCAAGATTCACCTGAATATATTTTGCATAATTCTGTACCTATATATCCAAGCCCACCTGTGATAACTATTTTCTTTTTCATTTGAAAACTTAAAATCTTTCAATAAATATTCTATAAATAACACTAAAGAAATGATAAAATTTTATTTTTTTTCCTTCCTGAGTTGATCTGCCATTATAATTAATTGGCACCTCATAGAATTTATCTCCTTTTTTAACAAGCTTACATAAAATTTCTGCATGTTGCTCAAAACCATCAGTCTTTAATTCATCAATATTTAAAATATCTTTTCTAAAAGCTAGGTAGCATGAATAAATATCTGTAAAAGTTGTGTTATATAAAAGATTAAAAAATAAAGTTAAAATATGATTTCCAAACTTGTTAGCTATGTTATGTGAACGAGTATAATCACTATAATTAAATCTTGAACCTATGATAACATCTGCTGAAAATTTGTTAATTAAACTTGTAAATTTTATAAAATCCTTTGGATCATATTCTAAGTCGGCATCTTGAAATATTATATAATCACCTGTTGCAACTTTAAGACCATTTTTAACAGCAAATCCTTTACCTCTATTTTTATCCAGATTAACGAGTTGATCAAATAAGTTGATATTTTCTTTTATTATTTTTAAGGTATTATCTGTAGATCCGTCATTTACAATAATAATCTCAAAATCAAAATCATTAATTCTGCATTCATTTATTCTTTTTAAAATAGTGAGTATAGTGCTTTCCTCATTGTAAACCGGTATCAGAATGGACAATTTTTTGTTCATATATTCATTGATACTAAATAAAAAGATTTACTCAAGTGTTTTACTAATTATAAATATTTGTATTGAAATCATAAAATGAAAAAAATAATTGTTTTAGCTTTTGTAGCTTTATTAATAAGGTTTATATTAATAATTTACTACATTCCAATTTTTGAAAAAAGTGATATCTCACAAAATCTCGATAAACATAAAGTCTATAAATTTTTAATTAAAATTAACAATCAAAGACCATTCCAAAGCAAAACAGATACTCAGTATTATAGTGAAAAAGATTTAAGCAATGAGTTTATAATAAAATCTTACGCTAAAAGATCTATTAGAATGAATGATGACGAGGAACAAAATTATGCAATAGCAGTTAATTTTTTAAAAGGAAATAATTATTCAATTTTTGATCATAATAAACAAAATTATCGGCACACAGCACACCAGCATTCTTTTCAAGTTTTTATTTATAAATATTTTATAGATAAACAAATTAATTTTGATTACTTCATTTTTTTATATATTTTTATAAATTTAATTTTATTTTTTTTATCAGTTGTATTTTTTTATAAACTTTCATTGATATTTTTAAACGAGCGTTTGTCAAAAATTTCTACATTTACATATTGTTTATACCCTTCAATATTTTTCTACATAGGACCTTTATTTTTTTATGAAAATTTAGTTTTAAGTATGATTATTATAGCTTCGTATCTTTTTCTAAAAAAAAAAAACCTTTTAAATTTTTCTATAATAATTATTTTTGCTGTTATAAGTTTGCTTTTAAGATTTCAAACTGTGTTTATTTGGTTTTTATTATTTACTTTATTTACTTTTTATGATTTTTACACTTATAGAAAAATTAAAAGTTTTTTACCCATTATTTCATTTATCTTGATTGCATACATTGCTCACAAACCCATACTAGATAAAAACTATATTTTATTTGAAAATAAAACATTAACAACAAGTTCAGGAGTAAGTTTTTTTATAGGAGCAAATGAAAACGCAAGAGGAAGTTGGGATGGCACAGGAAAAGCTGTTAATGAACATAAATCAAAAATTGAGAATAATTTAAATGAATTAGAAATGAGCAAAATGTATTTCAATGCAGGAATTGAATGGATTAAAAATAATCCACATGACTATTTAATTTTACAATTTAGAAAAATAGCTATTTATTTTTTACCTCAAAACTACTCAATTTTACCTGGGAATAGAATACATAATCCAATTAATGTTATATCCCATATTGGTTTATTTTTATTTCTTCTAAAAGTTTTAAGGAATAAAGAATTTAATTATAAAAATTTGGTTATTTTAACACCAATAATAGGTTCATTACTAATATCATTATTATTTTTTATTGGATATAGGTGGAGATATTATGCTGAACCCTATATGGTTTTAACAGCTATTATTTTCTATTCACAAATAATTAAAAGACATAACAAATAAAATGAAAAACTATTTTTACTATTTAAGAACAGTTTTATTTAAATTTTTTTAATGATTAATTTTTAGAAATTATTTCATTTGGTAGCCAGGAATTATATAAAGGACTGTTTTTTTCTATTGGTAGTTTGATATTTTTATTTTGTCTTGATGATTCATAGACAGCAGTTACAAATTCTAGAGATTTTTTTGCATCATGAAGAGTAACCTCATCACTTTTAGAGCTATCCAATTTATTTGCTATTTGATCAAACATACCAGCATACCAAGACTTAGGTTGTTTAACTTTTGATAACAACTGATTAATTTGATTTTGAGTTACGGGTGTTCTTGCTAGAAATTTCCATTCATCGTCAGCTGGATTATATGGTTTTTCTGGTGAAGCACCAGACTCTGCAGTTAATCCTTCAAAACAAAATCGAAGTCTACTTGTATTATTAGCGGCCCCCAGTGTGATAGAACTAGTTACAACTGCTCCATTTTCCATTTCAATTGAAAGCGCAGCACAATCTTCAACTTCAATATCATTTACACTTGTTGTTAATTTTGCAAATACATTTGAGACTGGACCAAAGATCATATTAAGTAGATCATGAATATGAATTGAATGACTTAATATTGCGCCTCCTTGCTCACCTTTCCAAGTTCCTCTCCATGGTTTTGAATAATAATCTTTTCCTCTATTCCAATGTGTTTCCAATGAAGCAACAAGAGGTTTTCCAGTAAGTCCTGATTTAATAAGCGCTTTTAATTTAGAAAAACCTGATCCATATCGATATTGAAAAACTGGAAATATTATTTTACGAGTTTTTCTACTGATCTTTTGAAGTTCATCAATTTCTTTAAGACTAGAGACCAAGGGTTTTTCACATATGACATGCTTTCCTGCTTCTAATGATTTTTTACAAGCAGAAAAATGCAGATGTGGTGGAAGACAAATATCTATAATATCAATTTCTTTAACTTTTAATACATCATCAAAGTTAAGAGAAATTTTTGTTTTATTATTTGATTTTAAAATTTTATCAATAGCTTCTCTAGTTAAACCACATAAAGTATGCACATTAAATCTTTCAGGTACTTTTTGAAAGTTTTCAAAATGTTTTGCCCCTATGTTTGTTCCAATTATTGCCACTTGATATTTTTTCATTTTTTCTCGGCTTGTTCTTGAGCTTTAATAGCAAGTTCCATTGAAAGGTATGTAAGTTCTTGAGGACATGCACTCTCAGTTCTGTTTGAAACATCATTAATTAAATTACTGAAATAGGGGAGTTTAACATTAGAACAATCAATATGTTTTACTTCATTATCATTTGCTAAAAATAAATGGTTACCTTTCTCAGACTTTGCTAAATCTGTATATTTTCTTATTTCTATAAAACCTTTGTCTCCAAGTATTAACAACCTTCCATCTCCCCAGGTCGGAAGAGCATCTGGAGTAAACCAATCAAGGCGAATATAGCCATGCCCACCATTGCCAGCAAGGTTCACTTCACCAAAATCCTGGAAGCCAGGCATTTCTTTTTTTGTCGTATTTTCTACCAGTGCGTGATTGATTTTTGCTTGATTTGAATTTGTAAAAACTAAAAATTGATGAATTTGGTGACACCCAATATCAGTAATAATTCCTCCATAACTTTCACGATTATAAAACCAATCAGGTCTTTCGTAGTTTCCTTGTCTATGTGGACCAGTACCAATTGTCTGTTTTACTTTACCTATTTTGCCTTTCAAAACAAATTCTTCAGCTTTTGCAACTGCAGCAACGTGAAATCTTTCAGAAAAATTTACAGACCATATTTTTCCAGTTTCTTTAACTATATTTTTAAGTTGATTTAATTGATCTAAAGTTGTGCAACCTGGTTTATCTACCATTACATCTTTACCAGCTTTTAAAGCAGCTATTGAAAGGTTTGCTCTATCTTTTGGAATAGATGAAATTAAAATCATATCTATAGAAGAGTCATTTAATAGATCTTCTTTATTTTCTTTTCTTTTAATATTTGGATATTTTTTATTAAATTCAGGAAGAGTTAAAGGATTACCCTCTGTCCAAAAATAATTACAAGTGCAACTTTCTTTTAACATTTCATCTAACATGTCAAATATATGTCCATGATCGATACCGATTACTCCAAGATTTAATTTTTTTGCCATTTATTTAGTAAAACCCTTTTTTCTGTGAATCTTTATAAAAAATTTCTTTAAGATTGTTGTTTTCTTGTTTTTTTATTTTAAGATCATTTGTATTCATTAATGAATGTGGCCTTCCTATTTTTTCATGAAAATTATATTTGTCCTCACCTCTAGCTATTTGAACACCATTTTTACCTAAAACTTGTTTAACATTTGTCCCAATATAACTTTGAATTACAAAACCTATTCTTCTATCTTTACTATGATTTATACCAGACCCATGGACTGTTTTAGGATGATGCAAAGACATTTGTCCTGCATTTAAAACCAGCGGAACAATTTGGTCGTCAGGAACATTATTTACAGTTTGACCCCTAGTTAATAGATTTTTTTCATTAAAATTTTGATCATGTTCTTTTAAATTATCTTTATGTGATCCTGACCACATTCTCATACAACCATTATTTTCATTGGAATCGGTGATAGCTACCCAGGCAGTTACCCAATTGTGTGGCTCCAAACCAATATATTTTGCATCTTGGTGATAACTTACAAATCCTCTTTCACCAGGATTTTTAATAAATAACGTTGTACCACAAACTAAAATATTACTACCTATCAAACTTTCTACGGCATTTAATATATTTTCATTATGAGTTACCTCATCAAGCATTGGAGAAATTAGATGTGCATTATATCTTCCTCCTTTTTCAAGCTCATTAGGTAATTTTTTTTCAATTAATTCAATTTCATCTCTTATTTCTTTAGCTTTCTCTTTTGAAAAAATATTAACAGGTGAAACAAATCCTTCATCCCTGTATTGTTTAAGTTGATTTGAGTTTAGATAAGTCATATTATTTTAAAAGATTATATGAGCATAAATATTTCTTCAATACATTACTGCCCTGTAAAATCTTTATCATTTCAAAATATTGATAAATGTAAAATTGATAGAAATATTGGTATAGAAGGAGATAGAATTTTTGCATTTTCACAAAATCTTGATTTAGAGCAATCAAAATTATTTGAGAAGAATCCTGAGGAAAGAAAAGGTAAATGGAATAAAATATTAACACTTAAAAATACTCCTGTTCTCAATAAGTACAATTTTTTATATCAAGAAAATAAATTAACTTTAACCAATAACGAAAAAAAAATAATTACAATTAATGCTGATGCTGATGAAAGAAATGATCTTGCTAAGAAGTTGATTGAGTTAGAGAGTTCCTTAAAAAAAGATATTAAATTAATGAAAAATGAAGAGCATCCCTTTTATGATACTTCTATATCAAATAAGTCAGTCTTCAGAAATTCAATTTCTCTTTTGAATATTAATAGTATTCAAGATTTTGAAAATAAAATTGATAAAAAAATTCAAACCTCAATATTTAGAGGAAATTTATATTTCGATGGTGTTGAAGCTTGGAAAGAGAGGAGCTGGATTGGAAAAAAATTAAAAATTAATAATATTACATTTAAAGTAGAGAAAAATATTCCAAGATGTGTGGCAATTAATCTACAACCAAAATCAGATGATAATTCTTTTAATTTACTAAAAATTTTAAAACAAACTTATAATCATTTTGATATGGGCATTTATTTAACTCCATTAGAAGATGGAGAAATCAATTTATTAGATAAAATAGAAATAAATTAAAAAATCGAACAACTTAAGATTGAAAAAATTTATTCAGTGTGGGTGTACACCGCTTATCTAATCTGTTTAAATTTACTTTAAACATAACACTAAGGGGAAATAATTATGAGAAAGATATATAAAACGTTAACTGTTTTATTTGTTCTTCTGTTTAGTATTTCTACTGTTAATGCAAAAACATTAACAGAGCGACTTGCAGATGGACACAAATTAAGACTTGGTTTTGGAACAGCTGTGCCATGGGCATATGCTGGAGATAATGGTGAAGCATTAGGTTTTGTAAACATGATAGCGTTAACTGTTCTAGAAGAAATGGGTATTAACGAGCATGAAACTAAAGTTTTTGAATGGTCAGGTCTTATTCCAGGAATAAATGCAGATAGATCAGATATGATTACTGGCGGTATGTACATTTTAAAAAGTAGATGTGCGAACATTGATTTTTCTGATCCAATTGGAGTATTTGGTGACGCAATGTTAGTTCCTAAAGGAAACCCTAAGGGAATTAATAATTACGCAGATGTTATAAGAACAGGAGCTAAACTTGTTACAGGTACTGGATTCAACACTGTAGAAGCAGCTAAAAAAGCTGGTGTGCCAGATAGTCAAATGTTGCTAGTAGAGGGTGAAGTAGGAATACTTGCTGCTATGAAGGCAGGAAGAGCTGATGCTGCTGTACAAACATTTTTTGGTGCAAAAGAGCATGAAGAAAAAACTGGCGGTAAATTTGAAGTAACTGATCCAAAACTAATGCCTAAAGAAACTGTAAATGTAGTTGGAATTGGTTTTAGAAAAAGTGACAGTAAGTTTAGAGATGCATTCAATGTAGCTTTAGCTAAAGTTTTAGCTAATCCAGGTAAAATGTTAGAGAGAGCGGGTAAGTATGGCTATGATAAAGCTCAACTTCCTCCACCTGACATGACTACAGAGTGGGCTTGTACAACTAAATAATTTAACAAATTAAAAAAAAATAAACCAGGCAACTATAAAGTTGCCTGGTATTTAAAATCTTAAGGAAAATAATTGACATATTTTGAATTTTTAAACGAACATGGGATTACACTTTTGCTTGGCACAGTGACAACTGTCAAGGTTCTTGTTTGTTCAATGATACTTTATGTAATTATTTCAATGATTTTTGGTTTAATGAGACTTTCAAAGAATGTTTTAATACAGGGTCTAGCGACAGCTTATATAGAATTTTTTAGAGGTACATCTCTATTAGTTCAATTATTTTGGGCATATTATGTCTTACCATTTTTTGGAATATCCTTAGAGGCTTTTACAGCGGGTGTAGTAGCTTTGGGCTTAAATTTTGGAGCATATGGTGCTGAGATTGTCAGAGCTGGAATATTAGCAGTACCAAAAGGTCAATGGGAAGCCGCACATGCATTAAATTTTTCTGCAGCAAAAAGAATTAAAAGAATTATTATTCCACAGATATTTCCAATAATTTTACCTCCTGCTGCAAATTTAACTGTAGAGCTTTTAAAAGCTACAGCATTAGTAGCCTTGGTCACAGTAGTTGACTTAACTTTTGAAGCAAAACAAATAAATTCTATAACATGGTTATCTGCACAGTGTTTTGGAACTGCACTTCTTATTTACTACGTAATTGCTAGATTTGCATTAGTACCATTTTTAAGATGGTTAGAGGTATTAGCTGCAAGAAAAGTTGGAAAGGAGAGAATTTAATCTATGGAAATGGGTTGGAGATGGGACTTTACCATTGAAATATTGCCTCAGATGGCAATAGCAACACTTAATACTATTCTTGCTGCTGGTGTAGGTTATGCAATAGCTTTAATTGTTGGATTGATTTTTTTGCTGGGTCAAAGAACTCCATCAAAGATTATTAACTGGATTAATAGAGAAATAGTAGAATTTATTAGATCAACTCCACTTTTAATACAATTGTTCTTTGTTTATTTTGTACTTCCACAATTTGGTATAACCTTATCTGCTTGGGTATGTGGAATGATAACTATTGGCCTTCATTTTGGAACTTATTTGTCTGAAGTTTATAGAGGAGCTCTAGAAGGCGTATCTAAAACACAGTGGGAAGCGTGTAGAGCTCTTAATTTTTCAACATTATATACTTATCGAAGAATAGTTTTGCCACAAGCATTTCCAATAGCAATACCAGGTATGGGAAATTACTTAGTTGGAATTTTTAAAGACACTCCTTTATTATCAACAATTGGAGTTGCAGAATTATTCCATGCAGCTACTGCTGTAGGAGGTTATAATTATAGATATTTAGAGCCTTATACTTTAGTTGGTGTTATATTTTTAACACTTTCAATTCCTGCAGCTATGTGGGTTAGAAAATTAGAAAATGATGTTAATAAAGCACAAGGAAAAATAAAAAAATAAATCATGAATAAAAATAATTTAGAAGAAATAATAGTAAAATTTGATAACGTAACTAAACGGTATGGTGAATTAGTCGTTTTAGATAAGCTGAACTTAGATATTAAAAAAAATGAAATGGTTTCTATAATAGGACCATCCGGATCTGGAAAAACTACAGTTCTTAGAGTGTTGATGACTTTAGAGAAAATTAATGGAGGTGTTATTCATTTAGATGGAGAGACTTTAACTCATATGAATGAGAATGGTAAAATGATTGAAGCCAGCGAAAAGTATTTAAGAGACAGGCGTTCAAAGATAGGTATGGTTTTCCAGCAATTTAATTTATTTCCACATATGACAGCATTACAAAATTGCATCGAGGCTCCAGTTGAAGTATTAGGTCTTAAAAGAGAGGAAGCTGAAGAGCGAGCATTAGAATTATTGGAGTTGGTTGGTTTAACTGATAAAAAAGATCAACACCCAAGCAGACTTTCTGGAGGTCAACAACAAAGAGTTGCAATAGCAAGAGCTTTAGCAATGAGACCTAAAGTAATGCTTTTAGATGAAATAACTTCTGCACTTGATCCTGAAGTTGTAGGCGAAGTTTTAAACGTTATCAGATCATTAAATAAAGAGCATAATTTGACAATGATAATGGTTACTCATCAAATGGGATTTGCTCGAGAAATTTCAGATAGAGTTTGTTTTTTTAATGAAGGAAAAATATTTGAAGAAGGACCTCCAGAAAAATTATTTGGAGATCCTCAAAATGAACGAACCAAACAGTTTCTTCATGCTGTCCTTGATGCGAACTAACTCTTGTTTTATAGATTTAAATTTAAGTTTTTATAGTTTCATTAACTGGATTTTCATCAAGTGTCGCAGGTGTATCTGGATCTAATTCTAATCCTGCAGGTGTTATCGTTGCAGGGACTGGTGTAAATGTTGAGTCAGGGTTTTCAACAGTTTCTCTAACTTTCATTCTATACAAACCAAATCCACCAATTATTGCATGGGCAATAATTAAAAAAATAAATAAACCATTTATTCCTAACCATTCCATAAATATAGAACATAAAATAGGACCACTAATTGCCCCTACACCAAAAATAAATTGTAAACCACCTCCAGCTGCTACAAATTTTGATTTAGGAACAAAGTCATTTGTATGAGCAAGATTTAGTGAAAATAAAGGAAGACATAAACTTGAATATAATCCTACTGAAATAAAAAATATAATTTTTCTAAAACTAAATTCATCCATGTAGTAAATATTTTGAATAGGATCATTTGAAGTTAAAATTGAAATTGAAGCAAAAAAACAACTTCCAATAGTAGTTATTACTATTACTTTTCTTCTATCAAATGTATCTGAAAAATAACCAATTGGGCCTTGACCAATTACGCCTGCAATTGTTGCAATAAATAAAAGTATCGAAGTTTCTGTTAAAGTAAATTTTGCAAGAGTCGCATAAACAGAAATTAAAGAAAAGAATGCTGCATGAATAATACCAGTAAAGAATGAACTCAATGAACCAAGAGGAGAAATTTTATATAATTCTTTAATGCTAATTGTTTCTATTTTTTTAAATTTAGGTGCAGGTCTTTTTGTTAATAAAATAGGGACAAGAGCCACAGAAAGTAAAATAGAAACTAAAATAAAAGGCTCATAATCTTCAGGTTTACTAACGTTAAGTAGCAACATACCAATAGCTAACCCAAAATAAATTACCATCATGTAGGCAGACAATAATTGTCCTCTATTTTTATTGGTCGCTCTATCATTTAGCCAGCTTTCAGTCACAACATAACAACTAACTAAGCTTATACCCGTTATAAATCTGCTTATTGTCCACATAAATGGATTTACATAAACTACAGCAACTAATGCACTTAATGATGCAAGAGAAGCAAATGCAGCAAATACTCTTATATGACCTACTTTTGAGACAAAATTTGGAGTAGTTTTTGAGCCTATAAAATAACCAACAAAGTATCCAGACATGAAGATACCAGTTGTAAAAACACTAAAATCTTCAAGCACTGATCTAATACCCATAACTTGCATTTGCAATCCATGAGCAATCATCATCACTCCTATCCCAATAAATAGAGCCCAAGATTTTTTTACTTCTTTTTGCATTTATAATTTTTTAATTTTAATAATTGTTGGCTAGGTAGTTTTGGTTTGTGTTTTTTTTATGGCCAGTAAAGAATGAATTGCTATCGTTATAATGATAACTACGCCTCCATATATAGTTTCGTTAGAAGGCTGTTCTTTAATAACCATCCAAACCCATAATGGTCCAAGAATTGTTTCTAGAAGGAAAAATAGATTTACTTCAGCTGCTGTTATAAACCTTGGTGCTATAGTCACTAAAACAAATGGGATAGCCACACACATAACACACATCAAAGGTATATAAAAAAGGTCATTTCCCAATAAAGAGAAATCTTTAACAAAGAAAAACGCAAATATTGCAACACACGATTTTCCAATTACAGCAGCAGGCACTAGATCGGTCGATTTTGCATATCTTGCAATGTTAGCATTGCATGCTAGCCCAAAAGAAGTGATTAAGCCAAATAGATCTCCATAAAAATTACCTAAGCTCAATGAATCATAAAAAATATAAATACAAGCAATAAATGTAATTATTATAGCAACCCAAGTTTTATTGTCTGGTTTTTCTTTTAAGAAAATAGCTCCTAATATTGCTGATAGCATTGGAGCAAGTGCTACCATTAGTAATGTGTTTGCTACATTAGTGTTTTGTATTGAGATAATAAAAGTAATATTGCAAACAGAAAAACTAATTACATAAAAAATACCAGGGTAACCAATTTTAAACAAAGCTTTAAAAAAATTATTTTTATAAAACAAAATAAGTCCAAAAAGAACTACTACAAATGGTATTGCTCCTCTATAAAAAAGCATTCCCCAAGTTTCAATATTTGATAGTCTAATCAGTAATGAGTCAGGAGTAATAAACATAATTGCAACAAATGCCATTAAAGACCCTTTTTGTTGATTTGTTAATTTACTCATGCCTTTAGTTCTTTCCAAAAAGTCTTAGCTAAATTTATTCCTGATAAATCAAAAAGTGTTTTTAAACCTGTGGGTGAGGTTACATTTATATCTCCATTAAGTTTTTGATCTATAAAATCAATTCCTGCAAAAAAAATATTTTCTTTTTTTAAATCTTTAGCAATTAATTTAGATATTTTATTTTCTGAATTTGTTAATTTTATATTAATTGGTTTAGCTCCTTTGCTCATATTGCTTAGGAAAGATCCTTGTTTTGGTATTCTTGATATAGCTCCACAAACTTTTCCGTTGATTATAAAAACTCTTTTGTCTCCTTTACTTATTTTAGGTAAAAATTTTTGACACATTATATGATCATGTTTTTTTATAAATTTATTTATTAACCTTGAGTTAAAACTTTTGAGTAAGTGAATATCATTTCCACTATAACTATGAATAGGTTTAAGTATTATTTTTTTATTTTTCTTTATAAAATTTCTAATTTCACCTAAATCTTTAGTAAAAATTGTACTTGGCATAAATTTTTGATATTTTGCTGAGTATAATTTTTCAGAAACATTTCTTATAGAGGTTGGATTATTGATTATTTTAACCTTATTTTTAATACTATCCAGAATATAAGTGGTTGATATATATTCAAGATTAAATGGTGGGTCCTGACGAATTAAAATAAACTTAGATTTTGTAAGTTCTAGGGTTTGTTTTTTTAATATTTTAAAAAAATTTTTTTGTAAATAATCAAATTTTATAAAAAAACCTTTGGCAATTACTTTTGAATTTAAAATTGAGAGATCTTTTGGGACATAATAGAAAATTTTATAATTTTTATTCTGAATTTCATTAGCTAGAAAAATACTTGTATCAGTTATAGGGTTTAATTTTGAAGGATGGTTCCCTTGTATTGCAATAATTTTACTGGTCATACAATTCTTCTAAATTTTCGTTATTTGAAAATTTATCAATCATATAATCTGCATTTGTTGTCTTATTAAAAACGACTTTTCTTAAATGATTTAAAAATAAAGTTTCGTTTTTACTCTTTTTACTTAAGATGTCTCTTTTATTAAGACCTTTTCGCGAAAGATCTAACAAAGTAGAGGCCCAATAGTGCAAATCTTTTCCCATTAGCTCTGTATTAAAACCTTTTTTTGGAGACTCGAGGTATGCATTAATGATTTTATTTTTATCCCATTTTTTAGTCAATTCATGCACTTCATCTAAATTACCATAAAGCATACCTACAAAAAAAGCTGGTCCAGAACAAAGACAATCCCATCCGCACGTATCCATTGACCTTAATTCTATATATTTTTTTAATCTATTTTCTGTAAATATAGTGCTTAAATGAATGGTTAAATCGTTTTCTGTTGGTAGTCTATTATCTATTTCTTTGATATTACCATTCATAAAATCACTAAATGTATAATTAGATCCAGATATATATTTATCCTCATGTTGAATAAAAAGAATTGGAAATTCCATTACAAAATTAGCATATTTTTCAAAATCTAGATTTTCAAAAAATAATTTTGGAAGTCCACCCCTTGAAGTACTTTGCCATACTTTTGATCTATAAGATAAATAAGTGCTATTTTTTTTTTCAACTATCGATGAATTAGCAAATAGTGCTATTGTAATTGGAACTATTGAATTTGTTACTAGAAATTTTTTTTTGAAATCATCTTCAGATTTATAATCTATATTCAATTGAGTTCCGCATGTTCTATACATCATGTCCAAACTCAATTCTCCACCAAAAGGCATACTTTTATTCATTAGCTTATATCTTTCCTTAGGATTATTGGGAATTTCATCTAATTTAGAAAAAGGATCAAAACCTGAGCTTACAATTTTTATATTTAGTTTCTTTGTTACTTGTTCAAGTTCAAACAAATAATCTTGTGATTCAGCACACGCTTCATGCATGTGATTTAATTTATCACCAGATAGCTCAATTTGATTACCTGGTTCAAGGGTAATATTTTTCCCACCCTTGTTTAATCCGATAATGTTTTCTTTTTCAAATACTGGCTTCCACCCAAACTCTTGTAGTGCTTGAAACATTTCTTTTATTTTTGAATAATCAACCCTTTTATTGTTCTTTTTATTAAATAGAAATTTTTCATGCTCAATTCCAATTCTAAAATTTTTTGGTTCTTTAATGCCCGATGAAAAATATTCTATAATTTTATCTTTGGAGTCCATCATGTGCTTTAAGTAGTTGTTTATAATTAAATTTAAAGATAATAATAAGGCTCTTTTGCAAATATTTTTTTAACCATTGGTGCAAAATCATCTAAAGTCATACTTTTGTAGTCTGGATCAAAAGAACATTGATCGTAATTTTCGCAAAAATCTATTGTATCTTGATAATATTTGTGATCTTTAAATTTATCTCTGGCATTTTTGTCACCACCTAAATGATGAGCACTATAATAAGTTTGAAAAAGTCCATGATGTAAAATGATCCAATAAGTTCTATCCGAAACATAAGGTCTTAATATGGATGCTGCGTATTGAGAATGATTCATTGGCGCTAGATCATCACCTATATCATGTAATAGTGTTGCAACAATCATCTCTTCACTTTCTTTATTTTTAAAGGCCCTTGTCGCAGCCTGTAAGGAGTGTTCTAGCCTAGTGATTTTATATCCTTCCAAAGTTGAAGTTTGTTTAGATAAATAATCTAAAACTCTACCTGCTGTTTGTCTTTCAAAATTTTTTTCAAATTTCTCTAGAAGCTCATAATCTTCTTTTGTTCCATTTTTCATTTGTGTGAAATTAACAGTTTTCATTTTTAATTGTTTGACGCTGAACTTAATAAGGATAATTGGGTAATTTTATTATCACCTAATTCGTCAACTAGTTCAACAGGATAATCGCCAGTAAAATAATGGTCAGTTAATTGAGGGTAGGTTTCATTTCTCTTATCAAAACCAATTGCTCTGTACAGACCAACTATGGATAAAAATCTTAAAGATTTGGCTCCAATATATTCGCATATTTCATCATTAGTTTTATTTGCAGCTAATAATTCTTTTTTAGTGGGCGTATCAACACCATAAAAATCAGGATACCTAATTTCAGGACAAGCAATTTTTACATGAACTTCTTTTGCTCCAGCATCATATAGCATTTTAACAATTTTATACGATGTAGTTCCTCTTACAAGAGAGTCATCAATTAATATTATTTTTTTATTCTTAATTGTTGTTTTATTAGCATTTAATTTTAATTTTACACCTAAGCTTCTAATTTTTTGACTTGGTTCTATGAAAGTTCTCCCAACATAATGATTACGAATTAATCCATGTTCAAAATTTATCTTTAAATGTTGTGCAAATCCCATTGCAGCAGCATTTCCTGAGTCAGGTACAGGAACAACTATATCTGCATCTGTATCATTTTCTTTAGCCAGTTCTTTTCCAATATTTTTTCTATGCTCATATGCTGTCTTCCCATTTATAATACTATCTGGCCTTGAGAAATAAATATATTCAAATACGCATGGCCTTACTTTTCTAGCAGGAAAAGGCTTAAGGCTTTGTAGTTCATTATTTTCAATTAAAACAATTTCTCCATTATCTACTTCTCTCAAAAATTTTGCACCAATAATATCTAATGCACAAGTTTCAGAAGCTAAAACATAACTATTGCCTAGCTTGCCAATTACCAATGGTCTAATTCCATAAGGGTCTCTTACTCCAATAATAGAATTCTGAGTTAACATCACTAATGCATAACCGCCTTGTATTTGAAATATTGCATCAATAACTTTATCAATTGTTTTGGTTCTTTTTGATTTCGCAATAAGTTGAACGATTGTTTCTGTATCTGAGGTAGTATAAAAAATTGCCCCATCTTCAACCAATTTGTTTCTTAGAGATATTGAATTTGTCAAGTTTCCATTATGAGCAACTCCAATTCCACCAGCATTTGTATCAGCAAAAAATGGCTGAATATTTCTTAAAACATTATTTCCAGTTGTACTGTATCGGTTATGTCCAATCGCATAGTTACCCTTAAGGTTTTTTAGCACTTTTTCTTTATTAAAATTATCTCCAACTAAACCAAATCTTTTTTCAGAATAATATTTATCACCATCAAAAGTTACAATTCCACATCCTTCCTGACCTCGATGTTGAAGAGCATGCAAACCTAAAGCTGCAAGTGCAGATGCGTCTTGAATATTGCTAATCCCAAAAACTCCACATTCCTCTTTCAATTTAGGATTAAATATCTTCAATCTTCTCTTTAGAATCTTGATATGTTTTTTCATTAGGAAATTCTTTTATCAAATAATTACTACCTTTTTTCAAATATGGGAAGGTATATGATTTGTCAAAATTTATTGGCCATTTATCATAGTTATAAACGATGTGAACTCCTGAAAATATACAAACAGAAATAATATAGGCTCTTATGAATCCAAAAAAGAATCCAAAAGTAGAATCTAAACCACCTATACCCGTGTATCTCACTGCCTTACTAATTCCTTTGTTTATTAAAAGAACCAGGAAAACAACTATCATAAAGATAGTTATTCCCAAACCTATATCAAGCACATATTCGTTATCAATTATATCTTTGACATAAGGTTTAATTTTTGGAAATAAAATTAGAGTAATTATGTAAGCAAGCAACCACTTTGACATTGAAAGTATGCTCAATATGAAACCTTTTTTATAACAGCTGATCAAAGATAAGATTGTTAAAATTAGATAAATTAAATCAATTACAGATATTGCTTGATAAAATTCTTTTAGAATTTCTAGCATTAAGCAGATTTACCAAAAGGTCTGATAATTAAAATTAAAGATGGCAATAAAGTTAAAACAGATATCATTGCTAATAACATTGCAATACCAGTAAATAACCCGAAATAAATTGTTGGTATAAACTTTGATAAAACTAATATTGAAAATCCAAAAACTATAGTGATTGAGGTATTTAATATAGCAACGCCAACAGTCGAATGACACACTTTTAATGTTTTATTGTAATCTTTAATTTTTTTAAATTCTTCTTTGAATCTATAAATATAGTGAATACTGTTATCAACTGCTATACCTATAGTAATAGCAGCAATAGTAATAGTCATCATATCTAAAGGAATTTCTAATAATCCAATAATTCCCAAAATAAAAAAAGCAGCAATAAAGTTAGGTACAACTCCGATTAGTGAAAGTTTAATATTCCTAAATAAAATAATAAACATTGAAAATATCCCTATCATTACAAGTCCTAAAGTTAAAATTTGCGATTTAAACAAACTTTGTAATAAATTATTAAATAATATTAAAACCCCAGTAAGTTTATATTCATTTTCTTTAAGTCCTATTTTATCTTTAAGATCAAAATTAATTTTTTTTATTAAATCGTTTCTTCTTAAATCTTCTTGTGAGTCTATAATTCTTAAACTTATCCGAGCCTCATCATTTTCAATTGAAAGATAAGGGTTTATTATTTCAGTTTTAATGCTTTCTGGTATTTTAGAATAAAGAACCCCCATTTCCAACGTACCCAAAGGTTTATTATTATTTAATTTGGTTGCAACCTCAATTATCGAAGAAAAAGATAAAACTTTTCCTATCTGAGGCAGACTATCTAGGTAATTGTGAACAGAAGTGATTAAATCAATTTTATCTTTGGTAAACCAATACTTTTCATCATTAGTTTCTTCATCTTCACCCCAATCATCAAACTCTTTGTCATCAGTAGCTTTTTCCTCTTCTTTTTTTTTTGGAAATTTTAATATAACCTCTAAAGGTGTGGTTCCTCCTAGCTTCTCATCTATAAGCTTCATACCTTTATAGATTTCGGTATTTTTATTAAAATAATTTATAAAACTATTTTCAACTTCAAGCTTACTAATTCCAAAAACACTTAACATTATTACTAGCACCGTTGCTAAAAAAATTATTTTTTTATTATTTAAAGAAAGTAAAGCTAAATATTTTGTAATCTTTGAATCTTGCTCTTTTTTAATAGAAACATTAGTTCCTGAAGAAAAGTTTAAAAGAGCAGGGAGTAGAGTAAATGTGATTATAAACGAGGTGATTAAACCGAAAGTCATCATCCAACCAAAATCTATAATTGGTTTAATTTCACTAAAAATTAAAGACAAGAAAGCAATAATTGTAGTCAAGACTGTATAAAGTATTGGCCAGAACATTTTTCTTGTTGTTAAAGAAATAATTTTAAAGTTAGTTTTTGATGGATAATCTTTCTTAAGTTGGAGAAATCTTGTACTCATATGAATATTCATTGCCATTGTTAAAATTAACATTAATGCAATAAAATTTGAGGAAATAACTGTTACTTTCCAGCTTAGTAGTCCTAGAAGTCCGACCATAATTACAACAGAAAACAAACAGCTACTGATTGGAATAATGATCCAAAGAAGTTTTCTAAAAACAAACCACAAAGTTGCAATAATAAATAAAAGAACTCCAAGACCAAAAACAATAATATCATTCTTAATAAAAGACATCATATCGTCTGCAATCATAGGGATTCCGCCAAGATATATTTTTCCAACATCTTCATAGCTTTGGATTACTTGCCTAATATTTAGAATATTTTGATGGTTCTGTTTTTTAATTTTATCTTTGTATTCTTCGATTTCATCTTTTGATTTATCTTGAATATCTTCTAAAGTTTGATTTTTTTTAATATTAATTATTATACCACTTGTATTTCCATCTTCACTAATAATAAAATTTTTATATACAGGGCTATTAAGAATTTCTTTAAATCCTCTTTCTTTATCTACTCCCTCATCTTTTAAAGTTTTAAAACTCTCCAATCTTTCTTGAAGAGGTGCATCTGAATTACTTAATAATGGGACATCTAAAAGAGTTATCACACTATGAACCCAATTAAGACTTTGTATCTTATATTTTAGGCTTAGTAGATTGTTAATAGAGTTATCTGTAAACATACCCTCATTAGGTGTATAGGTAAGGATTAAAAACTCTTTAGATCCATATCTTTCTGAAACTTTTTTTAAATATTCCAAATCAGGATCTCCATCAATTAATAAAGTTTCTGATGAAGCATCTAATCTAAAATCTTTTGAATTATAACCAAAACTTAATAAAGCAACAATAAGTAGAAGAAATATGGTCTTTGGGTTCTTAAGAACTAGGTTATGGAATAATTGAGCTAGCATTAGCTCTTTTATATTGGAATTTAATTAGTTTGAGTATCTTTAAATTTCGTAAATCTCTCCTCAAATTCAAGCGTTATGTTACCAATTGGACCGTGTCGTTGTTTCCCAATTATAATTTGAGCTAAGTGTGCAACTTCATTCATTTTAGCTTGCCATTCTGCATGCTCTACAGTTGCTTCCCTAGGTTCTTTTCTTTGAAGGTAATATCCTTCTCTATAAACGAACATTACTACGTCTGCGTCTTGTTCAATTGAACCTGATTCTCTTAGATCAGCTAATTGAGGTTTATGATCGTCTCTTTGTTCAACTTGTCTTGATAATTGTGATAATGCAACAACAGGAACAGCGAGCTCTTTTGCAATTGCTTTAAGTCCTTGTGTAATTTGAGATATTTCCTGAACTCTCCCATCTTTATTAAAAGTTGTTCCTCTCATTAATTGAATGTAATCAACCACAATCATATCTAAACCAAATAATCTCTTAATTCTTCTAGCTCTATTACTTAAAGCTGCAATACTTATTGCCGGTGTTTCGTCTATATAAAGCGGAAGTTCAGCTATATTTTTTGATGTTTCTAGAAACTTATCAAATTGATCATCAGAAATTCGTCCTCTTCTTATATCATTAGAGCTAATTTTTGCTTGTTCCGAAATGATTCTTGTAGAAAGTTGTTCTGAAGACATTTCAAGAGAAAAAAAAGCAATAGAAGATTTTTTACCACTATCTTGTAACTTTTGAGCAGCATTGAATGCTATATTTGTTGCGAGTGAGGTTTTTCCCATTGATGGACGACCGGCTATTATAATTAAGTCAGATTGATGTAAACCTCCTAGTTTGTCATCTAAGTCTCTTAGACCAGTTGGAACTCCGACAATTCCTTCTTCATTTTTATATGCAGCAGAAGCCATTTCAATTGTTTGCTTCATTGCTTCATCAAATTTTACTAAAGAAGAATTAAAAGATCCTTTTTCAGCTAAATCAAATAATTTTCTCTCAGAATTTTCAATTATAGTTTGACCATTGGTATCTAGGTCATTTAATTTAGCAGTATCTATTGTTTCTTCCGATATTTTAATTAGCTCTCTTCTAACGAACATATCATAAATAATTTTTGAATATTCAATTGTTTGTCTAACGGATGTTGAGAATTTGGTTATTTTTACTAAATATTCGGGAATATTTATTTCATCAGTTTCATCTTCAAAATAATTTTTTAATGTAATTGGATTAGCAAGCATTCCTTTATATATAAGACTTTCTATTGCTTCAAAAATTTTTTGATGCATAGGATCATAAAAATTTACTGAAGAAATAATTGTGTTTATTTCGTCAAAAATATCATTACTTACAAGTATAGATCCAATAACAGATTGTTCAGCTTCAATATTATTAGGAAGTTCTTTGAATTCATTTTTTACAATTTTAAAATTATTTTCCATAAAATAAAAATATAGAATATTTAGATAATTTAAATTTTAATTTATAGCTGTTGAAAAGAATGTATAATTATTGAATCGTATCTGCAGAAGAAACATTGATTACTATTTCAGCATCAACTTCAGAGTGTAAAAAAATTTTAACTTTGAATTTTCCC
>CABYCY010000001.1 GCA_902517615.1 uncultured Pelagibacteraceae bacterium | reverse complement strand
ACTATTAATTTTTATTTTACTTTTTTTAATTTGAGTAATTAATTCTAAACATTTTTTAAAATCATTAAGCCTGTAACCTTTATTTTTTAAAAAATCTTGATAGCAATTATCATGGAGGTCAGCTATTCCTTTTGAAAATTCTATTTTTTTATTATTGAAAGTCATTGACCTTAAAGAAGGAATATTTTTTTTAATAAATTCTTTTGGTAAGTAATCGCTATTAGTAGATAAAAACCATTTAACTTCAGTATTTTGGAAAAAAAGTTTCCCAGCTGCAACATCGCTTTTTAATATGTGAACTTCACTTTTTATTAATTTTCCAAAAAGCCATATTAAAATATCAAAAATATGCACACCGATATTATTTATAATACCACCAGATTTTTTATTATTTCCTTTCCAGCTTGTTTGGTACCAATTTCCTCTTGACGCTATATATGTTACCTCAACTTTATTTTGATTTTTATTCTTCTTCAATTTTTTTTTTAAATCCAAAAAAGGTTTGTGATATCGAAGTTGCATTATCACATAAATTTTCTTTTTTGCTTTTTTTTCTAATTTTTCTAATTTAAAAATTTGTTTTTTATTTAATACTAATGGTTTTTCGCAGATTACATTTAAATTATTTTTCAATCCTATTCTTACATGATTATAGTGAAGATAATTTGGAGAACAGATACTTAAATAGTCAACCTTCTTTAAATTTTTAATAAATTTATTTGTTTTAGTAAAAAAAAAAGTATTTGGAAAAAATCTGTCAATTATACCAACACTGTCATTTGGATCCAGAGCAAGAGTTAATTCTGCTTTATTATGTTTAATTGCTGCCATATGTTTTGGTGCAATAAATCCAGCAGCACCAATAAGTGCAAATTTCCTTGATTTTTTTTTCATAATTTTTTTTTGGAAATTACAATATTTTTTTTATTCATGTATTATTAAACATTATTTATATTTATTTATCAAATAGAAATTATGAAAATAATTATTAGTTCTAACTCTAGCTGGAATATTTTAAATTTTAGAAAAAATCTAATTAAATTTTTTTTAAAAGATAAAAATAATTTATTGATTTTATCAAAAAAAGATTCTTCACTTAAACATATTAAAAAACTTAAAGTCAAATTTTTAGAAATACCTATTAATAGAAATAGTTTTTCTCCATTCGATGATTTAAAATTAATATTACAATTTTTAAAAATTTTTTATATTGAAAAACCTGATTTTTTTTTAGGCTTCACTCATAAAATAAATATTTATGGTGGGTTAGTCGCAAAAATTTTAAATATAAAATCAATAATAAATATTACTGGATTGGGAACAGCTTTTATCAAAAATACTATTTTTACAAATATAGTTATAATATTTTATAAAATTGCCTTAGGAAAAAATAATGTCACTTTATTTCAAAACAAAGATGACAGAAATCTTTTTATTAAAAAAAGGTTAGTTAAAACAAAAAATTCATTTTTGATACCTGGATCGGGAATAGATTTAAAAAAATATACTGTTTCGAAAAAAAAACAAATAAATAATAAAAATATTAACTTTTTATTTATTGGAAGACTACTTAAAGATAAAGGTATAATAGAATTTATAAACGCTGCGCAGCAAATAAAAGTAAATAAAAAAATTAAAGTAACATTTTCAGTTATTGGTTCTATTGATAGTAAAAATAGTTCATCAATTTCTAACAACGATTACTTAATATTTAAAAATAAAAAAGTTCTAAATTTTCTTGGACAAAAAAAAAATATAAAAAAATATTTACTCAAATCAGATTGTGTTGTTTTGCCATCTTATAGAGAAGGACTCCCAAGAGTATTATTGGAGTCCTCAGCTATGGGTATACCCGCTATTACAACAAATGTGCCAGGTTGTAGAGAAGTCATAAATGATGGATATAACGGTTTTTTATGCAAAGTAAAAAGTGAAAAATCTCTTTTAAGAGCTATGCATAGGTTTTTAAACCTTAACTATAAAAAAAGATTGATTATGGGTCAAAATAGTAGAAAAAAAGCCGAGACTTACTTTAATGAAAAAATTGTTTTCGAAAGGTATAAAAAATTAATCAACCAACTAAAGCAATGAAACAAAATTTAATTATTGGTGTTATAGGATTAGGTTATGTTGGAACTCCTTTAGCTTTATCTCTTGGCCGCTTTTTCAAAGTTGTAGGATTTGATTTAAATAAAAAAAGAATTTTGCAATTAAAAAATAAAAAAGACATAACAAACGAAGCCAATTTAAGTGAATTTTTAAAAGCAAAAAAAATTTTTTTTTCAAATGAATTAAAAGATTTAAAGGAATGTAATATATTTATTATTACCGTTCCGTCTCCTGTTACAAAAAAAAACAAACCAGATTTTTACTATTTAAAGAAGGCTTCAAGTTTGGTTGCAAAGGTTATGAATAGAAAATCTATTATAGTTTATGAATCCACAGTATATCCTGGTGCAACAGAAGAACAATGTGTTCCTGTAATAGAAAAAATCTCAAAACTTAAATATAATAAAGACTTTTTTTGTGGATATTCTCCTGAAAGGATTAATCCAGGTGATAAAAAGCACAAATTAGAAAAAATTTCAAAAATTGTATCTGCCTCAAACAAAAAAACATTAAATACATTAAAATTTATGTATGGAAAAATAATTAAAGCAAGAATTGTTCCAACCTCTTCGATAATGGTGGCAGAGGCCGCTAAAGTAATTGAAAATACTCAAAGAGATTTAAATATAGCTTTAGCAAATGAGCTATCTATAATTTGCTCAAAATTAAATATTGATACAAATCAAGTAATAAATGCAGCTTCGACTAAATGGAATTTTCACAAATATTCACCAGGTTTAGTAGGAGGTCATTGCATTGGAGTAGACCCTTATTATTTAACTTATAAATCAAAATTGTTAGGGTATAAACCACAAATAATATTAGCTGGAAGAAAATTAAATGATTCAATGGCTAAATACATAACTTTGCAACTCGAAAAACATATAAAAATAAAAAAACTTAATAAAAAAAATTTAAAAATTTTAATGCTTGGAGTTACTTTTAAAGAAAATTGTCCAGATATTAGGAATTCACAATCACTAAAACTTTGTAAATTAATAAAAAATAAATATAAAAAAGTTTACGTTTATGATGGAGTTGCTAATATTAAAAGTCTCGAAGAGGAAGATATTATTTTAGAAAAAAGATTAAAAAAAAATACATTTGATATAATTATTTTGGCAGTACCTCATAAAAATATAGTAAAAAAAGGTATTAAAGTTATTAAATCTTATTTAAAACAAAAAAATATATTTTTTGATTTAAAAGGACATTTTGATAAAAAGTATTCTGATTTTAGATTATGATAAAAAACAAGGATATAATCATAATAGGATCAATTGATTGGAAAACAAATTGGCAAACTCAGCATAGGCTTGTTACTTCTTTGGTAAGTCAAAATAATAGGGTTTTATTCATTGAAAACACAGGCATAAGAACTGCTAAAATTTCTGATTTATCTCGAATTAAAGATAGAATTATAAATTGGTCTAAAAGTGCCAAAGGTTTTGCAGAAAAAAAAAAAAATCTATTTATATTTTCACCAATAGTATTTCCATTTCCATTCATTAAATTTTTTTATTACATCAATTTGTTTATAGTTAATTTTCTTTTATCAAATTGGTTTAAAACTTTAAAATTTAAAAATGATATTTTAATATCATTTTTACCTACTCCATTATCCCATGAAATTAAAAATTTAGTAAATGCCAATATAAATATTTATTATTGTGCAAATGAAATGAAAGGAATTAATAATAAAAATAAAAAAATTGACGATTTGGAAAAATTATTTTTTAAAGAGTCTGATATTTCTTTTGTAATTTCTGATAATCTTAAGAAGAAAGCTGGTAGATTTACCAAAGAAGTATTCCTTTTACCAGCAGGTGTTGAATTAAATAAATTCAATTTTAAAAGTGTAAAAAAAATAAATCCCATTAAAGGTAAGCCAATAGTTGGTTATATTGGAGCCATCACAGAAGTTTTTGACTTAAATTTGTTAGAATTTCTGAGTAAAAATAACCCTCAATTGAATTTTGTAATTATTGGTAGAATTTATGCAAATGTGAAAAAACTGCAAAATATCAAAAATATATATTTTATTAATGAGATAAAACACAGTCGACTCCCATCATATATAAAAGGTTTTGATGTAGGTATAATTCCATACAAAGTTAATGATTTTACTAACAGTGTTTATAGCTGTAAGCTCAATGAGTATTTATCGATGGGAATACCCGTTGTATCTACAAACCTTAAAGAGACCAATATATATAATAAAAAATATAAAAATATAATTCAAATAGGAAATTCTTATGAAAAATTTAATGAAAAAATTAATGAGAATTTAAAAAATAATACAAAATTTAAAATTAGAAATAGAATTTTAGCTGCAAAAAAAAATTCTTGGGAAAGTAGATTTAAATTTTTTAATGAATTGATTTATAATAAAATAGTAAAGAAAAAACTTAGTGATATTAGCTGGAAGTTAAAATTTATTAGAAAATACAATAGTTTATTTTATACAAACATAAAAAAAGTTTCTATAGTTTTAGTATTTTTAGTAATATTTTTTAAGTCTCCTTTAATTCCATTTTTTGGAAATTTTCTAGTAGTGGAGAATGAATTAAAATATGCAAAAACTATGGTAGTTTTTTCAGGAGATGGTGAAAACGAGTATCATAATTTGAGTTTTCAAAAAAGAATTATAGATATCAAAAAAATAAAAGGTAAATATCCTGATATTAAAGTTATTTTAACAGGAAGACGAGCAATATATAGCGAAGCGGAAATAATTAAATCCTTATTATTAAGTGAAGGTATAAAAAAAGAGGATGTAATTGTAATCAAAGATGACCCTTATAATACATTTGAAAACATTAAAGTAGTTAGTAACTATTTACTAGTTGATCAATCAAATAATATAATATTCCTGACATCTCCTTACCATACTTTTAGAAGTAAATTAATTTGGAAAAAAAATTATCCAGGCATTAATATTATAATACCCAAAATGACAGACACGCCTAACAAGACAATCCAATGGGGTATTAATTTTAATAATATTAAAATTATATTTTATGAATATTTGGCTATAATTTATAATAAATATAAAGGCTGGTTGTAAAGAATGTTAAATAAGAAAAATTTAGTTTTAACATTTTCTTATTTATTTTATTTATTACCTGCTGCTTTAATTACAGGCCCTTTTTTGAGTGACCTTATTGTAACACTTTTAGGATTTTTTTTTTTAATTTATACTTTTAAATATCAGTTGTGGAATTATTATAATAATTATTTCACAAAGTTTTTTTTAGCATTTTATCTATATTTAATTACTTCGTCTATTTGGGCTGCAGATAGTTTGTCTTCTCTTAAATCTTCATTACCTTATATTAGGTTTTTATTATTTTCATTGGCAGTTGTATATTTATCGAAAGTAAATGTAAATTTTTATAAATCATTTTTTAAATTCATGTTATTTACCTTAGTAATATTGATTTTAGATGCTTATGTTCAAGTGATTTTTGGTAAAAATTTATTTAATCAAAGTATTTATTATCTGAAAGATTCTTATACTCAAACTATGACTACTAGAGTAAGCGGTTTTTTTGGAAGTGAATTAATATTAGGGAGCTACATCTCTAGAACAATATTTGTATTATTAGGGGTTTATATATTTTGCAAAAAAAAAATAAATAATATTTATTTTATTTTTTTCTTAACATCTGCTTTCATAATTGTATTTTTATCTGGTGAAAGATTATCTTTTTTCATAACAATATTTTGTATTGTTTACATTTTATTTCAATCAAAAAATCTTAAAAAAAAAATTTCAGTTTTTTTATTAATACTTTTCTCGATTATTTTTTTAATAACTTTAACAAATACAAACGTAAAAAATAGAATGGTTGTGTCGACATTTGCATTTTTAAATTCAGATTTTAAAAATAATTCATATACCTCACCAGAAAAATTTGTAATTTTTTCACCAGATCATCACGAATTGTACGTAGCAGCTTATAAAATGTTTTTGGAAAAACCAATTTTAGGCCATGGTCATAACATGTATTATGAAAATTGTGGAAATTTTAAAAGATCAGTAAGTAGTTGCTCAACACATCCACATAATACTTTATTACAAATAGCTGTTGAGAATGGAGTTATTGGTTTATTGTTTTTATTTATTATTTATATGTATTTAATAATTTTATTTTTTCGAAATCTTTTAGAAAAAAATATCAATAGAGACAAATATTTTTTTTTTAAAATTTGTTTATTATCTATAATTTCAGCTAATATTTTTCCATTTGTTACAAGCGGTAATTTTTTTAATAATTGGATTAGTATTGTTTATTATCTACCAGTGAGTCTTTATTTATCAATTCATATGCAAAAAGTTGATTTAAAAAATGAGTAATTTATTTATAATTTTTTTACTTATTATATCATTATGTAATTTAATTATTTTATATAAAGCTTTCCCATTAGCAAAATTTTTAAAAATAATAGATTTCCCAAATAATAAAAAAAAAATACATACAAAGCCAACTCCACTTTTAGGAGGTTTATTTTTTTTTATTAATATATCTCTGTTTTTTTTGTTTGAGTTATACTTTCAATTTAATTCAACAGTGTACAGTGAATTTTTTTTTAATTTAAGATTTATATCATTTAAACAATTACTTACATTTTTAATAGTAATTACATTAATTTATATAGTTGGTTTTTATGATGATATGTATGACGTTTCACCATTAAAAAAAACATTATTATTTTTAGTTTGTATTTACTTATTATTAATTTCAAATCCAAATATTCCTATTTCAAGTTTACAATTTTACAATTTTGAAAATAAAATCTATTTTAACAATTTTTCAATTTTTTTAACTTTATTTTGTTTTTTAGCATTCATGAATGCCTCAAATATGTTTGATGGTTTAAATCTTCAAAGTTCGATTTTATATTCATCTTTTCTCTTAATATTCTATATTAAAGGGATTGATCATAAATTTTTAATTGTTTTTTTATTAAGTCTTATTTTTTTTTCATACATGAACTTAAAAGAAAAAACTTTTTTAGGTAACAATGGTTCATATTTTTTATCTTTTTTTATAGCAACTATTATTATCAGCGATCATAATTGGAATAAAAATTATTATGCAGAGGAAATTTTTTTGTACATGATGTTGCCTGGTATTGATATGATTAGATTGTCAATTTTAAGATTCTTAAATAATAAGAGTCCTTTCGAAGGAGACAATAATCATTTTCATCACATTTTAATGAGAACATTTAATTATAGAAAAACGATGATAATAATTTTTTTATTTATCTTTAGCCCAATTTTCTTATTTAATTTACTAAATATAAATCCCTTATCATTAATCCTTCTTTTTCTCGCTTTATATATTTTTATTTTGAATATATGTTTAAAAAGAAGTATTAAAAAAAAATCTTAAACTAAAAATTGTTAAAAAATTTTAAAAAAAAATTTGTATAAAGCATCTTTTTGGTTTATTGAGTATTTCTTAACTTATGCATATATTTATAACTGGTGTTGCTGGATTTTTAGGCTCAAACCTTGCAAATTATTATTTATCTAAAAATTTTAAAGTAAGTGGTAATGATAATATGGTTGGAGGAGATATTTTAAATGTAGATGAAAGAGTAAATTTTTATGAAATAGATTGTGAAAATTACGATGAATTAAAAAAAATTTTTAAAGGCGTTGATGTAGTGGTGCATTCTGCTGCATATGCCCATGAAGGTCTTTCAGTTTTTTCTCCTCACCTAATAAGTAAAAACATAGTTTCTGGTTCAACATCAGTGTTTAGCGCGGCAATACAAAATAAAGTAAAGAGAATAGTATTTTGTTCTTCAATGGCAAGATATGGTAAAATTAAAATACCGTTTGACGAAAATGACAAACCTATACCTGTTGATCCTTATGGAATATCTAAACTTTCAGCGGAAAAAATACTTATCAATTTATGTGAAATGCATGGTGTAGAGTATAATATTGCAGTACCTCATAACATCATTGGAGAAAATCAAAAATATGATGATCCATATAGAAATGTAGCATCGATTATGATTAATTTAATGTTACAAAATAAATCTCCAATTATTTACGGAGATGGAGAACAAAAAAGATCTTTTTCAGACGTTAATGATTGTCTTTATTGTTTAGATAAAATGATAACAGATGATAAAATCAAATCAGAGGTAATAAATATAGGTCCATCTGATGAAAATTTCATAACAATAAATAGTTTGTATAAAATGATTTCAAATAAGCTCCAATTTAATAGAGAACCAATATTTTATCCAGATCGTCCAGGAGAGGTTAAATTCGCTAATTGTTCAAATGAAAAGGCGAAAAATATTTTAAAATACTCTACCAAAAATACTCTAGATGATACTATAACTCGTTTAATTGATTATATTAAGAAAAGAGGGCCAAGAGAATTTTCTTATAATTATAACTTGGAAATCATAAATCATCTGACTCCTGAAACATGGAAAAACAAAATATTTTAAATTGAAATCAAATTTTACTGAATAATCAGTAAATTGAATTAAAATATAGGAATTATTGTTAAAAAATTAGTTATTTAGTTAAATATTAATATTTACAAAAATATATATTTCAATATAAGTGCCGTGCCTGGTGATTATTGCGAAAGTGTAATACCCGATCCCATTCCGAACTCGGAAGTCAAGCCTTTCAGCGCCAATGGTACTTTGTCTTAAGACATGGAAGAGTAGGACATTGCCAGGCTAATAAAAATATGAAAATTAAAAGTTCTTTAAAATCAATTAAAAAAAGAGATCTTAATTCTAAGTTAGTTAGAAGAAGAGGTCGGGTTTATATAATTAACAAAACTAACCCAAAATTTAAAGCAAGACAAAAATAATTTTTATGGATAACGAAAACCATAAAAATACTTGGAATAATTTTACTAAATTTGTTCTGTGGGGAACTGTCGCTGTTATCTTTGTTTTAGTTTTAATGGCACTCTTCTTATTGTAAAGTTACAAAATGAGAATTGGGTCTGTATTAGAAAATCAGAATATCGAGAAGAGGATTGCTATCACTCCAGAAATTATAAAAAAATATATTTCACTTGGGTTCGAAGTTATTTTGAGTAAAAATTATGGATCTCATCTTGGGATAAACGATGAGGAATTTCTAGCCTTAGGCGTTAAAATCACAGATAATGATACTGAAATATTAAGTTCCTCAGAGGTTATTGTTCAACTAGGAATACTTTCAGATGACAAATGTAATTTGATTAAAGAAAACCAGACATTAATAGGAGTTTTAGATCCCTATAATAATAAGGATAAATTAGAAGCTTTATCTAAAAAAAAAATAAATATTTTTTCTTTAGAATTACTCCCAAGAATAACAAGAGCACAATCTATGGACATATTATCTTCCCAAGCAAACCTTGCTGGATATAAAGCTGTTGTTGAGTCATTTTCAAATTTTAAAAAAGCGATACCCATGATGATGACAGCAGCAGGAACAATTCCAGCAGCAAAAGTTTTGGTTGTAGGCGCAGGTGTTGCAGGACTTCAAGCAATTGCAACGGCAAAGCGTATGGGGGCAATAGTTTTTGCTACCGATGTTAGAATGGCATCCAAAGAACAAGTTGAAAGTTTAGGTGGTAAATTTCTAACCGTAGAGGGTTCAGAAAATTTAGAAACTGAGGGTGGTTATGCAAAAGAAGCCTCAGATGATTTTAAAAAAAAACAGGAAGAGCTATTATCTGAAACTTTAAAAAAAATTGATATTGTGATTTGTACAGCTTTAATTCCAGGTAAAAAAGCACCATTAATTATAAAAGACAATATGGTTAATAACATGCAAGCAGGATCTATTATATATGATCTTGCAGCAATTCAGGGAGGAAATACTGCATTTACAGAAGTAGATACAATTGTTGAAAAAAATGGAGTAAGGATAATGGGTGAAAGTAATATTCTAAATAAACTACCTGTTTCAGCTTCAAATTTATATGCAAAAAATGTTTTTAACTTTGTTGATAATTTATTAGATAAAGAAAATAAAAAAATAAATATTAATTTAGAAGATGAAATTATTGAAAAGACGCTAATAAAATAAGTTATGGAAATAGATCCTATAATATTTAGATTAAGTATATTTATCCTATCAATATTTGTTGGATATTATGTAGTTTGGAGTGTTACTCCATCTCTACATACACCTTTAATGTCTGTTACTAACGCAATTTCCTCAGTAATAATTGTTGGGGCTATAATTGCAGGTTTATCAGGAAATTCTGAAAGCGTATTTAATACTTCAACAATTTTTGGTTTTTTAGCTATAGCGTTAGCAGCGATTAATATTTTTGGGGGATTTCTCGTAACTCAAAGAATGTTAGCAATGTATAAAAAAAAGAAAAAGGATAAATGATGATTTCAGCAAATTTATCTGCAATATTTTATTTAGTTTCAGGAGTTTTGTTTATTCTTGCTTTAAGAGGATTGTCATCACCAGAAACATCGAGACAAGGTAATTTGTTTGGAATTTTAGGAATGATAATAGCTATAACAGTAACATTTCTTTCTACAGGTAATTTTTCTAATGGATTTATATTTGTAATAATTTTTATTTTAGTAGGCGGTTCGATTGGTGCCTTGATAGCCTATAGAATTCCAATGACAGCTATGCCAGAATTAGTTGCTGGATTTCATAGTCTAGTTGGACTAGCTGCAGTCTTTGTTGCAATTTCTGCATTCTCAAATCCTGAAGCATTTAATCTTGGGTCACCAGGTAATATAAAACTTGTTAGCTTGATTGAAATGTCTATAGGGGCTGCGGTAGGAGCTATAACATTTTCAGGCTCAGTAATTGCTTTCTTAAAATTACAAGGAATAATGTCTGGTTCACCAATTACATTTAAAGGTCAACATCCTCTAAATGCAATAATTTTAATTTCAATAATTGTTTTAATTTATTTATTGTGTTCATCTCAATCATCTAATTTATTTTGGATATTGTTGGCAGCATCTTTCTTAATAGGTTTTCTTTTAATTATTCCAATCGGTGGTGCAGATATGCCGGTAGTAATTTCTATGCTTAATTCATACTCGGGTTGGGCTGCAGCAGGAATTGGATTTACTTTAGAAAATACAGCTTTGATAATTACAGGAGCTCTTGTTGGATCATCGGGGGCAATCTTGTCATATATAATGTGTAAAGGAATGAATCGATCATTCTTTAATGTTATTTTAGGTGGATTTGGAGCAACAGAAGACAACGGGAGTAACTCAACTAAAGAACAAAGACCAGTTAAAAGTGGCAATGCAGAAGATGCAGCCTTTTTAATGAAAAATGCTTCATCAGTTATAATAGTTCCTGGTTATGGAATGGCTGTTGCTCAAGCTCAACACGCCCTAAGAGAAATGGTAGATACACTTAAAAAAAATGATATAAAAGTTTCTTATGCTATTCATCCTGTGGCTGGAAGAATGCCTGGACATATGAATGTTTTGTTGGCAGAAGCAAACGTTCCCTACGATGAAGTATTTGAACTAGAAGAAATTAACAACGACTTTGTTAATGCTGATGTAGCTTTTGTAATTGGTGCCAATGATGTAACAAATCCAATAGCAAAAACTGATCCACAGAGTCCTATTTATGGAATGCCTGTTTTAGATGTAGAAAAATGTAAATCTGTTTTATTTGTTAAGAGAAGTTTGTCTCCCGGTTATGCTGGGATTGATAATGATCTTTTTTATAAAGAAAATACACTAATGTTATTTGCTGATGCAAAAAAAATGACTGAGGAAATTACTAAGAATTTATAAAGAATAATGAGTATAAAAATTTTCTGTGATATTGCTGATTTAAGTCTTATTAAAAATTTCAAAAAAAAAAAAATAGTTAAAGGTTTTACGACAAATCCTAGCTTGATGAGAAAAGCAGGAGCAAAAGATTACAAGTCATACTCAAAACAAATACTTAAAGTGTGTCCTAATAAGCCAATTTCATTTGAAGTATTTGCAGATAAAGAAAGGACTATGATTGATCAAGGAATTGAAATAAATAGCTGGGGCAAAAACGTTTACGTAAAAGTTCCTATAGTAAACTCAAAAAATCAATTCACTGGTAAAGTAATAAATGAATTAAATAGAAAAAATATTAAACTCAACGTAACAGCAGTTTATACTGCTAAACAAACAAAAAAAATTTTAAGTAAAATAAACAAAACTACAAAAGTGATAATTTCTATTTTTGCTGGAAGGGCCGGAGACACTGGCAAGGATCCGATACCAGAACTGATTAAAAGTATTAAAATGGCAAAAAAATATAAAAATGTGGAAATTTTATGGGCGAGTGTCAGGGAGCCCTATAATTACATTCAGGCAAAACAACTAGGATGTCATATTATAACTATTCCACCTTCTATTATTGATAAAATTCAAAACTTTGGAAAGTCATTTGATCAGTTAACTGTAGAAACTGTAAAAGCTTTTTTGATAGATAGTAGAAAATCGAAATTTAGAATTTAGTTCAATTGGTTGCGGGGGACGGATTTGAACCGCCGACCTTCAGGTTATGAGCCTGACGAGCTACCAGACTGCTCCACCCCGCGGTATTTTTAAATTCTGTTTTTTAGTTTATTTAATTTTTTTACTCTTTTAATATTTTCTTGGAGAATTCTTTTTTTCTTTTCAGACGGTTTCTCATATGTATTTTTTAATTTTATAACTTTAAAAAAACCATCTCTCTGTAGTTTTCTTTTTAAAACTCTCAAAGCTTGTTCTATATTATTATCTTTAACTTCTATTTTAATAACTACCTCCAAAAAAGTGGTTTGATATCACTTTTATAAATTTATGTCTATCAATTTTATTCACTACGCAGACGCTTGGTTAAGTTTATTTTGTTTTTCTTTTTCTTTTTTTTCTCTTTTTATTCTTCTTTCAGCTTTTTCAATAGCTTCAACTAAATCTTTTTGAGTAAATAAATTTAATGCAACTGGATCTTTTGGATTTAAGTTATTATAATTCCAATAACTTTTATTTCTTATAGAAGTTACAGAATTTTTTGTAACTCCAACCAATTTTGCTATTTGAGAATCTTTAAGAATATTGTGCTGTCGTATTAGCCATAAAGCAGAGTCTGGCTTATCTTGTCTTTTTGAAAGTGGGATATATTTTTTAATTTTTTTTTCGTCATTTGAAATTTCGATATCACTACTTTTGATTTGTAAGGCTCTGTTTTCATCTTTAGATGAGAGCTCAATTTCTTCTCTAGAAAGTTGTCCTGATATAATTGGATTATATGCTTTAATTCCTTTAGCAACTTCTCCATCAGCAATTCCTTGAATTTCGACTTCATGTAATTTACAGAAATTTGCTATTTGTTTAAATGTTAAAGTTGTATTTTCAACCAACCAAACAGCTGTGGCCATTGGCATTAATGGTGCATTTGACATTAGTTTTTCTCAGATTTAAAATTTTGAAATTTTTTATTAAATTTACTTATTCTACCTTTATCCATTAATTTTTGTTTACCACCAGTCCAGGCAGAATGTGATTTTGGATCAATTTCAAGTTTAAGTATATCACCTTCAGTACCCCATGTTGACTTTGTTTCAAATTGGGTTCCATCAGTCATTTCTACTTTTATAGCATGGTAGTTTGGGTGGATGCTTTTTTTCATAACGAGACTTATAGCAAAAGAATTTTATAACACAATTAAAAGTTCTTTAAATTTTCAAGCATTTTATTATTAATTGAGCTACTTGAAGCTCTAATATCAATATTATTTATATTATATTGACTTATATCATTAACTATACCTCCTGCTTCTTGAACCATTAGAGTTCCAGCAGCAACATCCCAGAGGTTTATTTTGTTGTGAAAAAAACCATCTAATCTACCTGAAGCTACATAAGCTAAATCCAATGCAGCGCATCCACTATATCTCATATTTAAATCACTGAATTTTACCCCTTCATGATTACTAGAAAATAAGCAATCTTCTATAGAACCCTTATTCGATACTCTTAATCTTTGATTGTTTAAAAAAGCTCCCTTATTTTTTTCAGCATAGAACATCTCATCCTTTATAGGATCAAAAATAAGACCACTTATTATCTCTTCTTCAGATTTAAAAGCTATGCATATTGCAAAATGAGGAATTCCATGAAGAAAGTTTGTTGTTCCATCTATAGGATCAATAATCCAAAAATTTTCTTTATCTTTATTATTTATTATTCCAGTTTCTTCGGTGATAAATGAATAATTTTTTTTTGATTTAGATAATTCCTCGATTAATATTTTTTCAACATGTTTATCAGTTTTGGTTACAAAATCATAAGGACCTTTTTTCGATACTTGCAATTTTTCAACTTCACCAAAATCTCTTATTGCCGATTTTGAAGCTTTTTCAGCTGCTTTAATCATTAAATTTAAATTTGAAGATATAGATATCATTTATATTTTTTTAACATATTCTAAATTTCTAGTATCCACTATTACTTCATCACCTGCTTCAATAAAAGGTGGTACTTGAATATTTAAACCATTATCAAGTGTTGCTGGTTTATAAGATGATGACACAGTTTGCCCTTTTAGTGCCACATCTGTAGTTTCTATTTTGCATTTCACTTGATTTGGAAGTTCAACTGAAATTGGACTCTCATTATAAAAACTTACAGAAACTTTTAAATTTTCAGTCAATAATTTTCCTTTATCTCCAATAAGTTCTTTTTTTATTTCTATTTGCTCAAACGTTTTAGGTTCTATAAAAAAATAATTATTTTCATCGTTATATAAATAATTGAAAGAAGTTTCTTCTAAAGAAGCTTTTTCCACAGTTTCACTTGATCTAAATCTTTCATTTAATTTTGTATTTTTATTTACACTTTTCATTTCTACTTGTGCAAATGCACCACCTTTACCAGGTTTCACATGTTGTGTTTTTAAAACCTGCCATAAATCATTTTTATATTCTAAAAGCATTCCAACTCTAATTTCTCCAGCATTAATTTTCATTTTAATCTTTCCAAAGCTTGTAATGGTTTATATTTTTTATTTTTCCAAATGTAGCTTGAGATAGCTAAAAAATTTGCATTCTTCAATAATAGATTTTTATAATTATCATAATTTATGCCACCAATTGCTACTATTGGAGTTTTTGTAAATTTTTTTACTTTATTTAGAATATTTGTAGAGGCTAAATATTTAGTTTTCTTAGTTTTAGTTGAATAAAAAGCTCCAAAGGCAATATAGTTTGCATTAGCTTTTATAGCTTTTTTTGCTAAATTTATAGAGTTGTGACAAGTTATTCCTATAATTTTATTACCAAGTATTTTTTTAGCTTTAATAATATCCATATCATTTTGACCTAAATGACAACCATCAGCATCTAATTTTAAAGCAAGCAAAGGATCATCATTAATTAAGAATTTAACTCTATTTTTCCTGCATATGTTTTTGATTTTTCTTCCAATTATAATTTTCTCTTTTAAGGAGTAATTTTTGAGTCTCAGTTGAAAAAAACTAACTTTACCAGTTTTAAATACTAATTTAAGATTTTTATAAAAATTTTTGGTTATTTTGTTAGGAGAAATTAGATAAATAAATTTCCTTTTATTTATTTTCAAGTTCGCTCGACCATTTTCCTTGAGCAGCCAATGTGCACATTTTAGCTCTATGATTAAAAGTATTTTGAGTCGCGTCTATATCTTTAATATTATTTGACCAAATTTTTAAGGCACTTTGTTGAAGTGCTCTTCCGTATGAATAAGTCATTATAAAATTAGTATTATTATTTTTATTTATGGAGTTTAAATTTTCTGTAGCTTCTATTTCAGATTGTCCTCCAGATAAAAAGGCAATTCCTGGCACTTCACTTGGTACTGAATTTTTTAAACATTTAAGAGTTTTTAGTGAAATCTCTTCAGATGAGATCTTTTCTTTTGATTGGCTGCCAGATAAGATCATATTTGGTTTTAAAATTATTCCAGAAAGATCAACTTTATGTAAGATTAATTCTTCAAAGCACTTTTTAATTACATCTGATGTTTTGCTAAAACAAATATCAGCCGTATGGCTCCCATCCATTAAAACTTCAGGCTCAACAATTGGAACCATATTGCACTCTTGTACCAATGTAGAATATCTTGCAAGTGCATGAGCATTACTATGAATTGCAAGTTTGCTTGGAAATTTATCACTAATTGAATAAACACCTCTCCATTTTGTAAATCTTGCACCAAGTGCATAGTATTTTTTTAATCTTTCTCTTAGGCCGTCTAAACCTTCGGTAATTTTTTCCTCTGTTGAGTTAGCTAATTCTTTTGCGCCTGTATCTACTTTGATACCTGGAATTGCACCAGTTTTTGCAATTACCTCAGGGATTGATTTACCTGAGCTCGTTATCTGATTTATGGTTTCATCGTATAAAATTACGCCACCAATACAATCCTTCATGCTCTCTGAACTAAAAAGAGTTTCTCTAAAAGCAAGTCTGTTTTCTGGTGATGACTTAACACTAACTGCCTCAAGTCTCTTGGTCATAGTCCCGTTACTTTCATCTGCAGCAAGTATTCCTTTACCACTTGATAATATTTGGATAGCTATTTTATTAAGTTCAGACATACTAATTTAAAGCGGTTATACCAGGTAACTCTTTGCCTTCAAGATATTCTAGAAAAGCTCCACCAGCAGTTGAAACAAAATTAAAATTATCCACTACATTCAAACTATTGAGCAATGAAACAGTATCTCCACCACCAACAACAGAAAATATTTTATTTGCTTTATTATTTTCAACTATTTTTTTTGCAATTTCTTTGCTCCCATTTGCAAAAATTGGATTTTCGAAATATCCAGCTGGCCCATTCCATAAAATTGTTTTAGTTTTATCAATAATATTTAAAATTTTTTTGATTGTTTTTGGTCCTATGTCTAAAATCATTTCGTCGTTATAGATTTCATTTAATTCCTTATTTTGAGGAAATCCATTTGAACTTTCAGCTACGACCACATCCTCAGGGTAAATTATATTGCAATTTTCTTCTTTTGATAATCTGAAAATTTCAGTAATAATTTCATTAACATTTTCTTCTTTTATAGATTTACCAATTTTATTACCAGAATACTCAATAATATTATTTGCCATGCCTCCTACTATTATTAAATTATCAAATTTAGGAATTAAGTTTTTAATTATATTGATTTTAGTCGAAATTTTAGATCCCCCAATTATACAAGTTATGGGTTTAGTAATATCAGAAGTAATTTTTTTCAATGCCTTAACTTCTAAATCAAATTGTAAGCCAGAAAATGCGGGTAAAAATTTTGAAATTTCACAAATAGATGAATGAGCTCTATGCGAACATGAAAAAGCATCATTTACATAAATATCACCTAGACTTGCCAATTGTTCTCCAAATTTATTATCATTTTGTTCTTCCTGTGGATAGTATCTAATATTTTCAATCAACAAGATGTTCTCTTTTGTATTATCAATAAATTTTTTGTTAATACTGCTAATATTGTTTGATATTAATCTAACTTTTTCTCTTAATTTTTTTTCAATTTCTTCACCAATTGGTTTTAATGAAAGTTCTTTTATAATTTTTCCCTTAGGTCTACCAACATGAGATAAGATTATTATTTTTGAGTTTTGATTTAATAAGAATTCTATAGTTGGAAGAATCTTATCAATTCTTGTTGTATCAGTTATTTTGCTATTTTCTAAAGGAACATTTAAATCTAGCCTTAAAATTATTTTTTTTCCTAGGAGATTTGTCTGCTCTTTAATATTCTTCATTAAGAGATTTTATGAATATTTTCAGCAATATCACACATACGATTTGAAAACCCCCATTCATTGTCATACCATGCAGAGATTTTACCCATATTTTTTCCAATTACATTTGTTAAGGAGCCATCAACTATTGCTGATGCAGAATGATGATTAAAATCAATAGATACTAATTTGTCATAGGTTATTTCTAATATATTTTTTAGTTTATTATTAGCTGCTATTTCAAATGATTTATTAATTTTTTCTTGATCAATCTCTTTCTTAGTGCAAAAGACTAATTCAATAAGTGAAACATTTGGAGTAGGAACTCTCATCGCAATACCTTCTAATTTACCTTTTAAACTTGGAATTATTTCACCAATTGCTTTTGATGCACCAGTAGAAGTAGGAACAATAGACTGACCTGCGGATCTTGCTCTTCTTGGATCTTTATGAGAATTATCTAAAATCCTTTGGTCGCTAGTTAAAGCATGAATAGTTGTCATAAAACCTTTTTCTATTTCAAAATTTTCGTTCAACACATTTACGACAGGAGCTAAACAATTAGTTGTGCAAGAAGCGGCTGAAATAATTTGATCATTCTTTGATATATTTTCTTCATTAACACCAAATACGATTGTTTTATCTGCATTTTTACAAGGTGCAGATACTATTACTTTTTTTGCTCCATTTTTTATATGAGATAATAGTTTTTCTTTTGAATTAAATTTTCCTGTGCACTCAAAAACATAATCGACATCAAATTTTTTCCAATTTATATCTTCTATTTTTGATTGCTGAGAAAATGTAATTTTCTCACTGTTTATCATTATATGATTGTCATCAAAACTTAAATCCGCATTAAATTTCCCATGTATTGAGTCGTATTTAATTAATTTACTAGTAGCCTCAGAATTTGACCTGTTATTTATATGTTTAATTTTTAATTTATTATTTTTATTTTCTATAATAGATCTAACAACCATACGACCAATTCTACCCATTCCATTAATACCAATTTTAATTGTCATTTTAATTTTTTATCAATTTTTTTGTTTTATTTGCAATATTTGAAACTTCTAGTCCGAAATATTTATAAATATCTTTAAAAGGGGCACTTTTACCAAAATCATCAATACCAAAATTCATACCATTATTTCCAACATATTTTTTCCAATAATCAGTTGATCCAGCTTCTATTGTTATTTTAAATTTAGATTCATTAAGAATTTTATTTTTATATGAATTTGATTGTAAGTCGAAAAGCTCCATGCAAGGTACCGATATTACTTTAGAGTATATTTTATCTTTGGCTAATTTATGGCTTGTTTCAATAGCTAAATTAACTTCAGACCCACTCGCAAGTATTGTTAAATTAATTTTTTTATTTGTTCTTAAAACTTCATAAGCTCCTGATAAACATTTATTAACTTTTAAAGAAATTTTTCTTATTGGACTTAAGTTTTGCCTTGTTAATGATAAAATACTTGGTGTCTTTAAACTTTTTAATGCAATTTCCCAGCATTCAATTGTTTCAATTCTATCTGCAGGTCTAAAAACATTTAAATTTGGAATTGAACGCAAACCTGAAAGTTGTTCTATTGGTTGATGGGTAGGGCCATCTTCTCCAAGACCAACAGAATCATGAGTCATTACATATATTACTCTTTTTTTCATTAATGCAGACAATCTTATTGATGGTTTACAATAATCAGAAAAGATTAAAAAAGTCCCACCATAAGGAATTAAATTGCTATGTAGGGCAATACCATTCATAATTCCACTCATTCCATGTTCTCTAACTCCATAGTGTATATAATCTCCACCAAATTCTCCTGGTTTAATTATTTTATGATTTTTTGTTTTGGTATTATTAGATCCCGCTAAGTCAGCAGAACCACCAACTAAAGTATTATTATTTTTAGTTAATGCATTCAATGTAAGTTCAGAACATTTTCTTGTAGCCAAATTTTTAGGATTATTTATTGCATTCTTCTTCTCTTCGTTCAGTACTTTTGTAAAATTATCTCTGGTTAGTTGATTAAATTTATTCTTTTTCTTTTGAAATATTTTTAACCATTTTTTTTCTTTTAATTTACCTCTATTTCCAATTTTTCTCCATTCTTTTAAAATTATTTTTGGAATATCAAATGGTTTATTATTCCAATTCAAAGATTTTCTTACTAGTTTTATTTCTTCTAATCCTAAAGGACTTCCATGTGAAGATGCCTTTCCAGATTTATTTGGTGAACCATATCCAATTTTAGTTTTACAAGAAATAACTGTTGGCTTTTTGGCATTTTGAACTTTTTTTAATGCTTTAAAAATGTCTCTTTCATTATGACCATTAATCAAAATATAATTCCAACCATAACCTTCAAATCTTTTTTTAAAATTATCTGAAACTGCTAAATTGGTTGGGCCATCAATTGAAATTGAATTATTATCAAAAAGCATTACTAAATTTTTAAGCTTTAAATGACCAGCTAAACTCATGGCCTCATGGCTTATACCTTCCATTAAACATCCATCTCCGGCTAAAACATAGGTTTTATGATTAATTAAATCTTTCCCTAATTTTTTTTTTAATATTTCTTCAGCAATAGCAAAACCAACAGCATTAGCTATACCTTGTCCCAAGGGACCAGTAGTTGTCTCTATGCCTGTTTTTGGATGATATTCGGGGTGTCCAGCACAAATAGAATTAAGCTGTCTAAATTTTTTAATACTATTTATTGAAATACTTTTATATCCAGTTAAATACAATAAAGAGTATAATAACATAGAACCATGACCAGCTGACAAAATAAATCGGTCTCTATTTAACCAATCAGGATTTTTTGGATTAAATTTTAAAAAATTTTTAAACAGTACAGTTGCAACATCAGCCATTCCCATAGGCATACCTGGATGACCAGAATTTGCCTTTTGTACCGCGTCTATTGATAAGAATCTAATACAATTTGCTAAATCTTTATGTAGTTTGCTCAAAATTATCCTGACTAGACTAAGAAGAATCTATTTAATATTATGATTATATATATATGAATTCTATAAACGAAAAAGAAAAAAAATTGGACAATGCTTTAAAGGAATTAAAAAGTTTAGATTTAAGCAATCCAGATTTACAAAATAATATTAAAAATTTAAATTCACAAAAAAATCAATTAGAAATTGAAAAAATCGAACTTGAGAACAAATACAAAAAATTGTTAGAAGAATATGAGGTTTTATCAAAAAAGTTAGAGGAATTAAAAAATAAAGAAAAATTAGATCAAAGAAAACAAATTGAATTTTCTGAAAAAATTGATGAATTAAACCAAGAAACAGATACTCTAATAGATGAAATTGATAAATGGCAAATGTAAGTATAAAATTTAATAATAAAGAGTTTTTATTGTCATGTGATGATGGCCAAGAAGAACATCTAGAAGAATTATTAATACAATTAAATCAAAAATTTAATAATTTAAAAAATGAACTTGGGAATCTGGGTGAAAATAAGCTTTTACTTATTACAGCAGTAAAAATAATGGATGAATATTATGAAACAAAAAAAGGGGTAGAACAAAAAAAAAAAGAATTAAAAGATCTTTCAAAAAAGTTTATTGAGCTTAAAGAGTTGATTTATGAATATAGAGATAAAAAAGAAGAGGAGATTAAAAATTTAAATTTAGATTATGAAAAATTTAAAAATGAAATTGAAGTTAATCAAAGAAAATATGAGAAGTTGATTGATGAAGCGGCAGATCAAATATCTAGTTTCGTTGAAAAAGCGAAATTAGAAAATTTATCTCAATAAATTTGTGAGCAAATCTAAAATAAGAAGTGAGATTTTAAAACTAAGAAAATATAAATTCAAAGAAAAAGTAAGAATAAATCCAAAAAAAATATTTCAAATTTTAAAATATAATAAGATAGACGTAATTAGCGTAGGTGGATACTATCCATGTAATAATGAAATAGATGATTTAGAAATTTTAAATAATTTTAGAAAAAGAAAAGTAATTGTTTCACTGCCAATTATAAAAAAAAATAATCAAATGGATTTTTTTGAGTGGTCGAAAAATAATCCACTTAAAATTAATAAATATGGGATCATTGAGCCAATATCAAAAAAAAAAATTTATCCTGATTTAATACTAATTCCTCTATTAGCTTATGACCTTAAATTAAACAGATTAGGTTATGGAGGAGGCTTTTATGATCGTTATATTCAAAAAATTGAAAAAAAAAAAAAGGTTTTTAAAATAGGACTAGCTTTTTCTTTTCAAAAGATAAATAGAATACCAATAAATAAATATGATAAGAAATTAGATTTAATAATTACAGAAAAAGATTTTATAAAATGAGAATTTTATTTTTGGGAGATGTAGTTGGTATTTCAGGTTGTTCTAAATTAAAAAGTAACCTCCTTAACGAAATCAAATCAAAAAATATAGATTTTGTTATTGTAAATGGAGAAAATGCTGCCAACCAAGGTGTTGGTTTAACTAAAGAAATTTGTGAAGAATTTTTTAATTGTGGTGTAGATGTCATAACTACAGGTAATCATGTTTGGGATCAAAAAGAGATAATGGAATTTATAGATAAAGAAGAGAGATTATTGCGTCCTAACAATTTATTTGAACCAGCGCCTGGAAAAGGTTTCCAGATTTTTAATACTAAGAATGATTTAAAGATTGGAGTTCTTAACCTTATGGGAAATGTTTTTATGAAAAAATCTGAAGACGTTTTCGAAACTTCCAAAAAATTTTTAAAGAAATACCAGTTTAAGGAAGATTATGATTTTTTGGTAGTTGATTTTCATGGCGAAATCACAAGTGAAAAAAACGCTATAGGACATTTTTTTGATGGCAAAGCATCATTGGTTGTTGGAACTCATACTCATATTCCAACTAATGATGCTAGAATACTAAATCATGGTACGGGATATCAAACTGATGCTGGAATGTGTGGTGACTACGACTCTGTTATTGGGATGAACAAAGAAAATTCTTTAAATAAATTTTTAAAAAAAGAATCTATAAAACATTTTCCTGCTTCAGGTGAGGCCACTTTGTGTGGTGTTATTGTGGATTGTGATATAAATACTGGTCTAGCATTAGGAATTAAGAGTTATATATTTGGAGATCAACTTAAAAATATTTAATAAAAAAAGTATGGCAGGTCATTCTCATTGGGCAGGTATAAAGCACAAAAAAGGAAAAGCAGATAAACAGCGTTCAAAAATTTTTTCTAAGCTTTCAAAAGAAATTACAGTAGCAGCAAAACTTGGTGATAAAGATCCAGTAATGAACCCAAGATTAAGATCAGCAGTACAAGCTGCTAGATCAGCAAATATGCCTAAAGATAATATTGAAAGAGCAATAGATAAATCAACTGCCATGTCCGGAGCAAATTTTGAAAATTTAAGATACGAAGGTTTTGGTCCAAACAAAATAGCTGTAATTGTAGAAACTTTAACTGACAATAAAAATAGAACAGCATCTAATGTTAGAACTATTTTTCAAAAAAGTGGAGGGAGTTTAGGTACCCAAGGATCAGCATCCCATAATTTTAAGCAACTTGGAATTATTAAAATTGATAAAAAAGACATTTCTGAAGATAAAATATTTGAGCTAGCAATTGAATCTGGAGCTGAAGAATGTGTCTCTCATGATGAATTTCATGAAATTCAATGTGCATTTAGTGAAATTTATAATGTTAAAAAAAATTTAGAAAAGACAATAACAAATTTCATTTCCACAGAAATTGAATGGGTTCCTTTAAACAGTCTAGAAATTAGCAAAGATGATAGAGAGAACGTGGTAGAGTTTTTGGAAAATTTAGAAGACGACGATGATGTTCAGAATGTGTATTCTAACGTCAATTTAGGTAATATATAATGTTGATTATTGGAATTGATCCAGGAATATCAGGCTCTATTTGTTTTTTCAAAGATGGTGTTATTGTAGATGTTTTAGAGATGCCCACAATGACTGAGGGTAAAAAAAATAAAAAACAAGTAAACGGATCTCAAATATTTAATGAAATTTCTGAAAGAATAAAATCAATTGATAAAAAGGATATAAAAGTGATAATTGAGCAAGTTTCAGCAATGCCAGGTCAGGGCGTTACAAGCATGTTTAATTTTGGTCAGTCATTTGGTATCTTGAAAGGTCTATGCAGCGCTATGCAGTTACCAACTTATTTTGTCAGACCTGCTAGATGGAAAAAGTATTATAATTTAATTAATTCTGAAAAAGATGCTAGTAGAACACGTGCGATTGAGATATTTCCTTATTTTTCCTCAAATCTGTCAAAAAAAAAAGATTCAAATAAAGCTGATGCAATTTTGATAGCTAGTTTTTTTCATGAAACTTATAAAAATGAGTAATCTTTGAATTATCTTAGTCAAATTCATGACACAATTAAGTGTGATGAGTGATTATGGAAGCAGATATAGCATCTAAAGTAGTTGAATTAGGTTCAAACACAGATTTTTCACTTTTAAGTTTATTTTTAAAAGCAGACATAATTGTTAAAGCTGTAATGATTATTTTAGTGCTTTGTTCAGTATATTCTTGGGCCGTAATAATCGAAAAAATTAAATTATTTAAAAAGATAAATAAATCTTCGGAAGAATTTGAAGAAAAATTTTGGAACTCTAAATCTGCAGAGAATTTTTATAATAGTTTGCCCGAAAAATTAGAGGATCCAATGGCCTTAGTATTTCAAAATGCTATGGAAACTTTATTAAAGAAAAAATCAAAGACAAATTTAAGTGAAAGAATGTCAGCTTTGCTCGTAGGAGGAATTGAAAAAGAAATGACAAAAATTGAAAAGGGATTTACATTCTTAGCAACTGTTGGTTCAACTGCTCCATTTATAGGATTATTTGGAACAGTCTGGGGGATTATGAATTCTTTTCAATCGATAGCGATTTCAAGAAATACTAGTCTTGCGATAGTTGCTCCTGGTATAGCGGAAGCTCTTTTCGCTACTGCTTTAGGTCTCTTGGCGGCAATACCTGCAGTAGTTGCTTATAATAAGTTTAACACAGACTCTAAAAAATATTCTGAAAAACTAGAGAATTTCTCTAAAAGGTTTTTAACAATAATTTAAATGGCTTTTAAATTAAATCGCTCATCAAAAGAACCAATGAGTGAGATTAACGTCACTCCATTTGTTGACGTAATGTTAGTATTGTTAATTATATTTATGGTCACTGCACCACTTTTAACTGTTGGTGTTCAAGTTGATTTACCCGAAAGTTCAGCAGACTCACTTCCTGAGGAAACAGAACCTTTAACTTTATCTATCAATGCTAAAGGTGAAATATTTATTCAAGAAACAAAAGTAGAATATGATAATATAATAGCCAAAGTTCTTGCTGTCTCAAAGAATAGAACCGATACTAGAATTTATGTAAGAGGAGACAAAACAATCAATTACGGAAGAGTTCTAGAGATAATGGGTTTATTATCTGGATCTGGTTTTACTAAAGTAGCATTAATTTCAGAGCCATACAAACAAAGGTAGAAGTAGTGAGAAGTAGTAGTATTGCAATATCCTCTGCTTTACATATTTCATTAGTTGTTTTGACTGCTTTAAGCTTACCTTTCCTCTCAAAAAAACCAATAGATGTTCCTCCCATAGTATCTGTTGAATTAATTCAAATAACTGAAAAGACGAATATTCCATTTGCACCTAAAGCAAAAAAAATAATTGAAAAGGTCAAAGAAAAAGAAAAAAAGTTAGTTTCTGAACAAGCACCTCCTAAAAAGGTTAAAAAAAATAAAACCAAAACAGTGGTATCTGAGGAAATCAATAAGAATATAGAAAAACAAAATCCTGAAGCTGTCCCACTACCTGAAAAAGAGGTTAAGAAAATAAAAACCAAAGAAGAAAAAAAACAAAATCCAGAAAAAGTAGATGATGAAGTTAAGCAAGTTTCTGAGTTTGAAAAAAAAGATTTATTTGATCCAAATAATATTGCCGCATTGATTGATAAGTCAAAAGAGGAAAAAGCCGAAGTATTAAAGACAAATAACGATGTTACTCAAGACCAGGTTAGAAATATTGAAAACTCAAAACTCACTTTAAGTGAAGAAGATGCTCTTAAAGCTCAAATATTTGGATGTTGGAGTATTCCTCTAGGTTTACCTTATGATGAAAATCTATTAGTAAGAATAAAACTAAAACTTAAACCAGACGGATCTGTGACAAAAACTGAAATTTTAGACCATGCGAGAATGAATAAACCTGGCCAAGGTTTTTACAAAGTTTTAGCAGAAAGTGCACTAAGGGCAGTAAGATTATGTCAACCTTTAAGAGTTCCTAGCTCAGGCTATGAAAGATGGAAAGAATTACAACTAAATTTTGATGCAAGAGAGATGTTAGGAGGTTAATATATAAATATATGCTAAAAAAAATTGTATTTTCAATTATTTTATTTTTCCCAATTAATGCATTAGCTTTAATTGAAGTTGATATTACAAGAGGAAATTTGGATCCATTACCATTAGCTGTTTCTCCATTGTCAATTGATGAAGTATCAAGAAAAAAATTTGAACAAATTTTAGAAAATGAAAATATCGGTTCCGAAATATCACTAATTGTTGAAAATAATTTAAGAACTTCTGGTTTGTTTAATCCATTAGATAAAAATGCATTTTTACAAGCACCAGAAATTGCAAATTTAAAACCAAGATTTGAAGATTGGAATTTGATTAAAGCTCAGGCTTTAATTACAGGTAAAGTAAATTTTGTTAACGATAAATTGAGGGTAGAGTTTAGATTATGGGATGTATTAGCGGCAAAAGAAATGATGGCTTTGGCATTTACTACTGTGCCAACAAATTGGAGAAGAGTTGGACATATAATATCTGATAAAGTTTATGAAAGATTGACTGGAGAAAAAGGCTATTTTGATACTAGAATTATTTATGTTGCAGAAGAAGGTCCTAAAACATTAAGAATTAAAAAATTAGCAATAATGGACCAGGATGGTGCTAACAACAAGTTTTTAACTCTTGGAAATGAACTAGTTCTTACTCCTCGTTTTAATCCAACAAGTCAGATGGTCACTTACTTATCTTATTTTAAAAATATGCCAAGGGTTTATCTTTTAGATATTGAAACGGGCACCCAAGAAGTAGTTGGGGATTTCCCAGGCATGACATTTGCGCCAAGATTTTCACCTGATGGTAAAAAAATAATCATGAGTTTTGCAAAAGATGGTAAATCAGACATTTACACAATGAATTTAGAAAATCGTTTAGTTGAAAGAATTACAAATCATCCATCAATCGACACTTCTCCATCTTATTCTCCAGATGGGAAATACATCACATTTAATTCAGACAGAAGTGGTTATCAACAAATTTATGTTATGAGGAGTGATGGAAGTAATGTTAGAAGAATTTCTTTTGGAAATGGTTTATATGGGACCCCAGTTTGGTCACCTAGAGGAGATTTGATTGCATTTACCAAATTGCATAAAGGGAAATTTTATATTGGAGTTATGAGAACAGATGGTAAAGGAGAGAGATTATTAACTGAAAATTATTATCAGGAGGCACCATCTTGGTCGCCAAATGGGAGGGTTCTAATATTTTATAGAGAGACAAAAACTAACTCTAAAGGTGAAGGGTTTTCTGCAAAATTATGGTCTATTGATCTTACTGGTTATAATGAAAGATTAATTAAGACTGAAACTGATGCATCAGACCCATCATGGTCATCTTTGTTAAGTAATTAATATGTATTTAACCTTTGTATATGGTAAAATTTCTTGATTTTTAGGCTTGAAACATCTAATTAGTTGTGAAAAAGTGAGAAATTGAAATAAGCAGCAAGGAGCGAATTAATGAAATTAAACAAAATTTTTAAGAATACACTTTTAGTGATTTCTGCGGGAATAATTTTAACTGCATGTGCAACTAAAAAAGAAGTATCTACTACTAAAGAGGCTCCCAAAAAAGAAGAGCCTAAAAAAGAGGAAGTAACTAAAATTGAAAAAATTGCAGGTCAAATGCAAGGAGATGTTTATGTTGGAACAGATAGCGTAAAATATTTAGCTGACGGTGTTGCTGATAGAGTGTTCTTTGCTACAAATGAGTCAATCCTTACAACTGCATCAAGAGAAACTTTAAGAGCCCAAGCTGCATGGCTTAGAGAAAACTCGAATATAACAATTGTATTGGAAGGTCATGCTGATGAAAGAGGCACAAGAGAATATAACTTAGCACTTGGTGAAAGAAGAGCTAACTCTGCTAAAGATTACTTGATGACCTATGGAATTTCTTCTGACAGAATTACAGTAATAAGTTATGGTAAAGAGAGACCAGTAGACTCTGGATCTAATCCATTAGCTTGGTCAAAAAACAGAAGATCTGTAACTGTTAAAGCAAATTAAAAATTATAAATTTAAGACCCTACACGTTAAAACGTATAGGGTCTTTTTTTTGCCATTTTTATCATCATATATGATTTAAATGAGGCTATTGTTTCGATCAAAATCTTTTAAATTATTTATTTTATTAAATCTACTTTTTTTGAATACATCTAAAGCAGATAATCATAATATTTATGAAATTTTAGACATTATTAAGAATGACTTAAAAACATTAGAGAGAGCTGTTTACTCTGGGTCAATTGAAATTGAAAAAAACACAAAAAACAAATCAGATACTGAATTTGATCCTAATTCAGAGGATGTTTTAACAAGACATTTATTAAAGTTGTCTGAGGTTGAAGAACAATTTAGAGAACTTACAAATAAATTTGAGGAGATAAATTTCAAGCTTGATAAGTTGTCAAATAGAGTTTCAAAATTACAATCTGATAATCAAATAAGATTAGAAGACATAGAAAACAATCTTGATTCTATTAATACCATCAAAAGCGACAATAAACTAAGTAGCGCTCCTAAAATTGAAAAAAAAATTTTACCTGGAAGTTCACAACCACAAGATCTTGGTACAATTTCTTATAAAGATTTAGAAACTTCAGAAGCCAATCAACAAATTCAGTCAATTGATACTACCGCTTCAATAGTTGAAGAAACTTTTCAATCTGAAGATAAACTTTTACCAACAGATATGTCTCCAAAAGAACAATATGAATTTGCAACAAGTTTTTTGAAAGTAGGAGATTATGGAACAGCAGAAAGAGCTTTTAGAGAATTTGTTCTATCAAATTCTGAACATGAATTGGCTGGCAGTGCACAATATTGGTATGCCGAAACATTTAGAATAAGACAATTATATACTGATGCAGCTTCAGCATATCTCGAGGGATATCAAAAATATCCAAAAGGCAAAAAAGCTCCAATAAATTTATTAAAACTTGGAGTTTCAATGGTTCAGATAGGAGAAAAAGATCAGGGATGTAAAATGATAAATGGTGTTGAGTTGCAGTATCCTAACGCAAATCAGTCTGTGATACAAAAAGCAAAATATGAGTCTAAAAAATTTGAGTGTGTCAAGCAAGACTCGTAAGTTTTTATTTAAAAAATTAAACGATAGGCGAATTTTAAAAATTTATAATAATTTTGAAAGTAGTTTAAATTTAAATAAAAACTTTATTGTGGCTGTGTCTGGAGGACCTGACAGCCTTGCATTAGCATTTTTCTCGAAGATTTATTCAATCAAAAAGTCTTTGAAAGTAAAATATTTTATTGTTGATCACAAGTTAAGAAATAATTCTTCAACAGAAGCCTTGTTTGTAAAAGATCTTTTAAAAAACTTTTCTATTGATTTAAATATTTTAAAATGGATAGGGAAAAAACCATCTAGCAATATTCAGTCTCTTGCAAGGCAGAAGCGATATAAACTTTTAATTGAACAAACTAAAAAGTTGAAAATTAATAATATTTTATTGGGTCACCATATAAATGATGTTTTTGAAAATTTTTTTATAAGATTTTTAAGAGGTAGTGGTTTAAATGGAATGGTATCTTTTGATAAAAAGTCAGTAATCCATAAAGTTAATATAATAAGACCTTTGATACATTTAGAAAAGAAAGATTTAATTTATGTTGCTAAAAAAGTATTTAACACATATGTCAAAGATCCCTCTAACAATGATGAAAATTTTACTAGAGTTAGAGTTCGTAATTTAATAGCTAAACTTGAAACAGAAGGATTGGATAATAAAAAATTTAAATTAACAATCAAAAACTTAAAACATGCGAATAATGCAATTAAATTTTTTTATGAAAAAAATTTAAAAGAAAATTCGATTATTTTAAAAAATAAAGCAATTTTGAATGAGGAATTTTTTAATTATCCTGAAGAGGTTTTGTTTAGATCCTTTTCAGAAATTCTAAAATTGATAGGAAATAAGCATTTCTTTGTTAGGGGAAAAAAGATTAAAACTATTTTAGAAAACTTAAGTTATAAAACCAATGTTAGATATACTCTTGGTAATTGTGTTATTGAAAAAATTAATAAAACTGTAATTGTGCTAAAAGAGCGCTAAAATTAAAGAATTAAAAGTTATTTTGTCACTTGTTAATTTTATAATAATTCTTATTTTAACCTAATGAATTTAAAAAATCTGGCCATGTGGGGAATAATAGTTTTTCTAACTATAGGCCTATATAACATGTTTAAAAATCCTCAATCAAATTTAAGAGGAGTAAACAAAATAATATTCTCAGATTTTTTAGACTCCGTCGATAATGGGGAAGTTTTAAAAGTCGAAATTCAAGGTAATAATATTAAGGGTGTTTATTCAAATGGTAACACTTTTTCTACATACGCCCCCAATGATCCAAATTTAATTCAAAAGTTGTCAGATAAAGGAGTTAGTATATCTGCCGCTCCTTTAGAAGAAAAGATGCCTTCGTTATTTGGGGTATTGCTTTCATGGTTTCCCATGTTGTTATTAATTGCCGTCTGGATTTTTTTTATGAGACAGATGCAGGGTGGCAAGGGAGGAGCGATGGGCTTTGGAAAATCAAAAGCGAAAATGATGAATGAGCTCAAAGGCAAAGTTACCTTCAATGATGTTGCTGGCGTAGAAGAAGCAAAAGAAGAAGTTGAGGAAATTGTTGAATTTTTAAAGGATCCAAAAAAATTTAGTAGACTTGGTGGTAAAATACCAAGAGGCGCATTACTTGTTGGACCGCCAGGAACAGGAAAAACATTGTTAGCAAGAGCAATTGCTGGTGAGGCGGGTGTTCCTTTCTTTACTATCTCAGGTTCAGATTTTGTCGAAATGTTTGTAGGAGTTGGTGCTTCAAGAGTAAGAGATATGTTCGAACAAGGTAAAAAAAACTCTCCTTGCATTATTTTTATTGATGAGATTGATGCAGTTGGAAGAAGCAGGGGTGCAGGCTTAGGTGGAGGTAACGATGAACGAGAGCAAACTTTAAACCAATTATTAGTTGAGATGGATGGCTTTGATACTAATGAAGGTGTAATTATAATTGCCGCAACAAATAGACCTGATGTTCTTGATCCAGCCTTATTAAGACCCGGTAGATTTGATAGACAGGTTGTGGTCTCGAATCCAGATATTATTGGAAGAGAAAAAATTTTAAAAGTTCATGTAAAAAAAATAAAAATGGCACCAGATGTAAATTTAAGAACTATTGCTCGAGGTACACCTGGCTTTTCCGGGGCGGATCTTGCAAATATTGTTAATGAAGCAGCTTTGCTAGCGGCAAGAAAAAATAAAAGAATAGTTACTTTGTTAGAATTTGAAGAGGCAAAAGATAAAGTTATGATGGGTGCTGAAAGACGTTCAATGGTCATGACAGAGGATGAGAAAAAATTAACAGCATACCATGAAGGAGGTCATGCCTTAGTGTCGTTTAATATGCCAAGTTATGATCCTATACATAAAGCAACAATTATTCCAAGAGGAAGAGCCCTAGGAATGGTTATGAATTTACCTGAAAGAGATAAGCATGGTTACTCAATAAAATATCTTAAAGCAAGATTGGCAGTCTGCTTCGGAGGTCGAGTTGCTGAAGAATTAATTTTTGGAAAAGATAATATTTCAACGGGTGCTGGAGGAGGAAATGGTTCAGACATCAACCAAGCTACACAGCTAGCAAGAGCAATGGTAACAAAATATGGTATGAGTGAAGAAATGGGACCAGTAGAATATGGAGAAAACCAAGAGGAAGTATTTTTAGGCAGATCGGTGACTCAAACTCAATCCGTTTCAGAGGAAGTTGCTCAAAAAATTGACAAGGAAATAAGAAAGCTTGTTGATGAAGGGTATAATCAAGCTAAGAAAATTTTAGCTGAAAAGATTGAAGATTTACATAAAATTGCAAAAGCCCTTATAACCTATGAAACTTTAACGGGAGATGAAATCGAAAATATAATTAATAAAAATTTATACCCTAAAGATAAGATATTAGAGAGTCCAGAGTCAAAAGATGACCAAGATTCAGCTTTAGGTGCGATGGGTTTAAAACCAAAAATTGTTCATTAATAAATAATGGAAAGATATTACACAAGAGCGTGTAATTTCTATTTTGGCAAGCAGTCAAAAATTTTTGTAAGTAAAAAAAAATCAATCCCTTTAAATCAGATTAAAGAAATATCTTTTGACCATGTTGAAATCATTACAAGAAAATCAAAAAAAAAAATTTCTATTCATCAAGTCAAATATTTACCTAAAAATTTAAATAAAATAATAAATAGAGATATTAAAAAAATTAAATCAAAAAAAATTAATTTTTCTAATTTTAATTTCAAAAAAATTCCAAATATATTAGGTGTATTAAATCTTACACCCGATAGTTTTTCGGATGGAGGAAAATTTAATACAGAAAATAAAGGTATAAGTCATGCAATCAATTTGTTTAATAAAGGTGCGAATATAATAGATGTTGGTGGAGAATCAACAAGACCAGGATCGAAGTCAGTGAATAAAAAAAAAGAGTGGAACAGAATTAATAAGATTTTAAAATTAGTTGTAAAAAAAATACCTATATCTTTGGATACTAGAAAATCTGAAATTATGCAAAAGGGTATTAAATTAGGAGTAAAGTTAATTAATGATGTTTCAGGATTAAATTATGATCCTAATACAATAAGTGTTTTAAAAAAGTATAAAATTCCATTTGTAATTCAACATTCAGTTGGGACACCAGAAAATATGCAGAAAAACCCTAAATATAAAAATGAATTATTGGATATATATGATTTTTTTGATGAGAAGATTAAGTTAATAAGATCTAAAGGTATTAAACATAATAATATTATTTTAGATCCTGGAATTGGATTTGGAAAAAATTTGAAACATAATATGAATCTAATTAGAGGTATTTCTATTTTTCATTCTCTTGGTTTTCCTATACTTGTTGGAAATTCTAGAAAAAGATTTATTAAGGACATATCTAAGAAAAATGATAGCAATACAAGAATTGGTGGAACTATGGCGTCTTCAATATACTTAATGATGCAAGGAATTCAGATTTTAAGAATTCATGATGTAAATGAGGTAATGCAAGGAATTAAAGTTTTTAAAGAGATAATTAATAATTAAAGAGATAACTAATAATTAATGACAAAAAAATATTTTGGAACAGACGGAATAAGAGGTGCTATTAATAGTAAATATATAAATGGCGATATGTTCTTTAAATTTGGACTTGCAAGTGGAACTTATTTTAAATCTCAAAAAAAAAGAAAACAAACAGCAATAATTGCTAAAGATACGAGGTTGTCAGGTTATACTCTTGAGCCCGCGCTAGTTTCAGGTTTGGCTTCCGCCGGTATGGACGTTTATACTTTAGGACCTTTACCAACAAATGGTTTGGCTATGCTGACAAAAGAAATGAAGGCCAATATGGGTATAATGATTACAGCCTCTCATAACCCTCATTACGATAATGGCTTAAAATTGTTTGGCCCTGATGGAATGAAATTGTCTGATAAAATAGAAAGAAAAATTGAAGGTCTTATAGATAAAAAGATTTCAACAAACCTTTCTCAACCTGAAAAATTAGGAAGGGTAAAAAGATTAGAAACAGGAACACAAAAATATATTAAAATATTAAAAAAAAATTTTATAAAAGAGTTCAATTTAAGAGGATTAAGAATTGTAATTGATTGCGCTAATGGTGCGGGTTATAAAGTTGGTCCTGAACTATTAAAATCATTTGGAGCTAAAGTTATAGCAATAGGTGTAAATCCAAATGGTTTAAATATAAATAAAAAATGTGGCTCAACTTTTCCAAAAAAAATTAGATTGGCAGTAAAAAAATATAGAGCACATATTGGTATTTCTTTAGATGGAGATGCTGACAGAATTATAATGTGTGATGAGAAAAGCAATATTATAGATGGAGATCAAATAATAGCCGCTCTAGCAACAAGATGGAAAAATAAAAAAATGTTAAAAGGTGGAGTAGTTGGAACATTGATGTCAAATTATGGCCTGGAAAAATATTTTAAATCAGAGGGAATAAAATTTATAAGGGCAAATGTTGGTGATAGATATGTAAAAGAAAAAATGCAAAAATATAAATTTAATCTAGGTGGTGAGCAGTCAGGTCATATTATTTTAGGTAAATTTGCAACAACTGGAGATGGTTTACTTGTTGCTTTAGAAGCTCTTTTTGCTTTAAGGAAGGGAAAAAAGGCTAGCGAATTTTTTGATAAATTTAAAAAAACGCCTCAATTTTTACAAAATATAAACGTAAAGGATAAAAATATTATTAATAAACCGGAGGTAAAGAAGTCTATAAAAATAGCAGAAAAATTAATCAAAGGTAATGGAAGAATTTTGGTTAGAAAATCAGGCACAGAGTCAAAAATTAGAATTATGGTTGAAAGTGAAAATAAATTAATTCTTTCTAAATGCGTAAATATTATTTCAAAAAAGATTAAATAAATTGAAACCAAATTCAAAAATATTAATTATTGCTGGATCTGATTCATCTGGTGGTGCCGGTATTCAAGCTGATATTAAATCTGTAACTGCTCTAGGATCTTATGCAATGACTGCGATAACTGCAGTTACAACGCAAAATACTACAGGCGTAAAGTCAATTGTTGGAATTAACCCAAAAGAAATTTTTAATCAAATTACTTTTACTTGTAAAGATATAAGGCCTGATGCAATTAAAATTGGTATGCTCCATTCTTCGGAGGTTATTAAGATGGTGCTAAAGGCTTTAGATTTAATTAAAGTTAAAAAAATTATCTTAGATCCAGTTATGGTTGCGAAAGGAGGAGCTAAATTGATAGATAGTAAAGCAATTCAATTACTTAAATTAAAGTTAATTAAAAAAGTATCACTGATTACTCCAAATATTCCTGAAGCAGAAATTTTGACTAAAACAAAAATTATAACTAAAGAGGACATGATTTATGCTTCTAATAAACTCATTGAAATAGGAGCCAAAAATGTACTTATTAAAGGCGGGCACTTAAAACATAAAATTGTTAAAGATATTTTTGTAAATAATAAAGATATAAAAATCTTTGAAAGTAAGCGATACAAAACATCAAATACTCATGGCACTGGTTGTACTTTATCTAGTGCAATTACCACTTTTATATCATGTGGAAAACCAGTAAAGAAATCTTGTGAGCTTGGAATTAAGTATGTAAATTCAGCAATTAAATCGAACCCTAAATATGGAAAAGGTCATGGCCCAATTAACCATCTCACCTCACTCAAAGTAAATAGAAAATTTAAATAATGAAAAATATAGTTGTTGTTGGATCTCAATGGGGTGACGAAGGAAAAGGTAAGATCGTTGATTGGTTATCTGAACAAGCTGATGTAGTAATAAGATTCCAAGGTGGTCACAATGCTGGCCACACTCTGGTAATTGATGGTGTTACTTATAAATTAAGATTACTTCCATCTGGCATAGTTAGAGAAGGTAAAATATCAATTATTGGTAATGGTGTTGTGGTAGATCCATGGGCACTATTGGAGGAAATTGCGGAAATAAAATCTAAAGGTGTAGAAGTAAATGTAAATAACTTTATTATTTCAGAATCTGCAAATTTAATTTTGCCTTTTCACAGAGAAATGGATGAGATTAGAGAAGATACAGCAGGAAAAAGCAAAATAGGAACCACTAGAAGAGGAATTGGACCTGCATATGAAGATAAAATTGGAAGAAGATCAATAAGAGTAATGGATTTAAGATCAGAAAAGAATTTAGATCAAAGACTAGACTCTGTGTTAGTTCACCATAATGCAATTAGAAAAGGACTTGGAAAAAAAATTTATAAAAAAGATCAGCTGAGAGAAGATTTACTTAAAATAGCTCCGAAAATTCTTGAATTTTCTCAACCTGTTTGGCTTAAAATTGATCAATTTAAAAAACAAAAAAAGAAAATTTTATTTGAAGGTGCCCAGGGTATTTTGCTTGATGTTGATCATGGAACTTATCCTTTTGTAACTTCATCCAATACAGTTGCATCAAGTGCAGCGACAGGAACTGGGTGCGGTCCTAATTCGATAAATTATGTTCTTGGAATTACAAAAGCTTATACAACGAGAGTTGGAGAAGGTCCTTTTCCAACAGAATTAAAAGATGATATTGGAGAATTGCTAGGCACAAGAGGAAAAGAATTTGGAACTGTTACTAGTAGAAAAAGAAGATGTGGTTGGTTTGATGGAGTTTTAGTTAGACAAACAATTAAAATATCAGGTATAGACGGAATAGCTTTGACAAAATTAGATGTATTGGATGAATTAGATGAAATTAAAATGTGTGTTGCGTATGAGCTTGATGGAAGAAAATTAGATTATTTACCTGCAGCAGTAGAAGACCAGGTTAAAATTAAACCAGTATATAAATCATTTGAAGGATGGAAGGTTTCTACAAGTGGAATAAAAAATATGGATGAATTGCCGGAGAAAGCAAAAAAATATATTTTTGCTGTAGAAGACTTTATAGGTGCTAAAGTATCTAGTGTCTCTACAAGTCCTGAGAGAGATGATACTATTTTAGTTGAGAATCCTTTTGATATTTAATTTATAGGTAATAAATTTTTAGATTTAGCTAAAAGAAGCATGTGTTTTTGAAGTTTTTCAAATGCTTTGTTTTCAATTTGTCTCACTCTTTCTCTACTAATTTTGTATTTTTTACTTAAATTTTCAAGAGTTATAGGATCATCGTTTAATCTTCTTGAATATAAAATTTCTCTCTCTCTATCATTAAGTATTTTAATAGCGTCTTTCAATAAATCTTTTCTATTCTCCATTTCTTCATGTTGGGCGAATTTTAGATCATGGTCGAGTTCTTTATCAACAAGCCAATCTTGCCATTCATCGCCATCCTCACCAACTTGCGCATTTAGAGAAAACTCTTTTCCAGACAATCTTCTGTTCATTGAAACAACTTCTTCTTGACTAACGTCAAGTTTATTTGCGATATGATTAACATGCTCTTGTCTTAAGTCACCTTCTGCCTGAGGAGCAATTTGGTTTTTAATTTTTTTAAGGTTAAAAAATAATTTTTTTTGAGCAGTAGTTGTTCCAATTTTCACTAAACTCCATGATCTTAAAATATATTCTTGAATTGAAGCTTTAATCCACCACATCGCATAAGTAGCTAATCTGAATCCTTTTTCAGGTTCAAATTTTTTTACAGCCTGCATAAGACCTACATTACCTTCAGAAATCATTTCATTTACTGGTAAACCATAACCTTTATATCCCATTGCAATCTTAGCAACTAATCTTAAATGACTTGTAACTAATTTTTCTGCTGCTTTAATGTTACCAGTTGTCTTCCAATTCTTAGCAAGCATATATTCCTCTTCAGCTGCTAACATTGGAAATTTTTTAATTTGTTCTAAATAGACAGAAAGACCGCCTTCATTAGAAAGAGCAGGTAAATTATTATATATTGTTGAACCCATAGAAAGGCTTATTTAATTAATTTTGTTCAATTTTCAATAATTTATTATCTAGTATTTCTAAGCATTTTTAAAATATTATTTAGCTCTTTTGGCAAAATTGAGGAAAAAATCATTTCTTTATTAGTTCGAGGATGAATAAAACCTAGAGTTTTAGCATGCAAAAACTGTCTGTTTAATTTTGTAATTAAGTTTTGAATATTTAAATCAACATTTTTTAGTTTTTTATATTTTTTTTTATATTTGTCGTCACCCACAAGACTATTGCCTTTATAATTCATATGGACTCTAATTTGGTGTGTTCTTCCAGTTTCTAATCTGCATTCTATTAAGCTCAATGTTGGCACTTTATCATTTTCAAAGATTTCTATTGTTTTATAATTTGTGATAGCTTTTTTTCCTTTTGAACGACTTACTTCCATGAGCTGTCTATTTCTTGAGCTTCGAACAATATAAGTTTCAATCTTTCCAGATGATGGTCTTAGTTTTCCCCATATTAAAAGTTGATACTCTCTTACAATTGTGTGTTCACTAAATTGTTTTGATAAACTCTCATGTGTCTCATTATTTTTCGCAATTACAACTAGTCCAGACGTATTTTTATCTATCCTATGAACAATTCCTGGTCTTAGCTCGTCGCCAATATTTGAAAGAGAGTTTTTATCATAGTGCATTAATGCATTCACGATAGTTTTATCATAATTACCTGCTCCAGGGTGCATAATAATTCCTGCTGGTTTATTAATAATCAATAAATCTTTATCTTCATAAATTATTTCTAATTTAAAATCGTACGGCTTAAGAGAAGCCTTCTCAGGCTCAGGTATTATTAGGTTTATTTTATCACCAGTAATAACTTTCTTTGAAGGACTTTTTAAAATCTCATTATTTAATTTAAGTTTTTCTTTTAGTATTAAATTTTTAATTCTAGTTCTGCTAATTAGTTCATCTTTTTTATTTATAAGAACATCAATTCTTAAATTATTTTCACTTTCTTTAACTATAAAATTAATGTTTTTTTCCATAAAATATAATATTAATACTATATGCGCTTGTAGCTCAACTGGATAGAGCGCCTGACTTCGGATCAGGAGGTTCTGGGTTCGACTCCTAGCAGGCGCACCATTAGTAATTTGTTCTTTTATCTAATAATCTTATTACAGCAGAATCATCAAAATTTTCTAAACCTTGCTTGCATCCCATTTCATAAATTTTTAGCGCTGTTTTAGTCAAAGGTAAATTTAAATAATGTTTTTTTAATAATTTATTTGCCAATTTCATGTCTTTTTTAAAAATACTTAATCTGCTTAGTGGTTTAAAATATTTTTTATCTATCATTCTTTTTCCTCTATCATTAAACATCCAGCTATGCCCTGATGAGTTATTAATTATTTTGAATATTTTCTTTAAATTAATTTTTTCTTTTTTAGCTAATATGATAGCCTCAGCTGCAGATATAATCTGGATTCCTGCTAAGCTATTATTAATAATTTTTACAGTTGAGCCGGTACCTATTTTATTTCCTAAATTATAAATATTATTTCCCATATCTTGTAATAAAGTTAAATTTTTTTTATATATATTTTTCCTTGAAGAAATCATTAAACTTAATTTTCCATTTACTGCTTTTTTTGGTCCTCCTGATACTGGACAGTCAATATATTCAAAATTATTTTTTTGTAATTTTTTATATATTTTTTTAACCCAATTTGGAGATACAGTAGTGCAGTTAATAATTGTAAAATTTTTCTTAATTTTAAGTCTTTTTTTAAAGTCCATGAATGTATTGAAAATTTTTTGGCATTGACCTTCATCCAATACAATAATTATAAAAATATTAGTTTTTAAGAAAATTTCTTTCAAATTATTAACAAAAAAAAAATTTTTACTGGATTTTAACGTATAATTTTTTTTGATATCATAACCATAAATTTTATATTTTTTCTTAAGATGTTTTGCCATTGCTGTTCCCATCGAACCTAAACCCAGTATACCAATTTCATTTTTCATTTTTATTCCCCAATATTAATTAATGTACCTTTGTCTCTTGCTTTATCAAAAGAGTAATAAAATACATATATTGATAAGATCAGATAAAATGCGTTAAGATAAAGTGCGTTTAAAATATTTTCATAATTAACCATTCCATTAACCAATATACTTCTAGTTTCTTCAAAAATATAAACTAAGGGAAGGGCGAACGCTATTTTTTGAAAAATTTCAGGCAGTATTTCTACAGGGTAATATATGCAGCCAAATGGAGCTAGTAAAAACATTGTAGACCAAGCAATATTTTCAAAAGATGGTCCAAATCTCAATAGACCTGCTGAAACAAATAGTCCAAGTGTAATACCAAAAATATATAAACTTAAAAAAAGAAAGGCTAAAGGAAGTCCAAGTTTTAATAAAGATATTCCAAATAATGGTGAGGTTAATAATATTGCCGGAACTAAGCCAATTAATGCTCTTATTAAAGCTGTAACAACTAGAGATGTTATAATTTCACTAATTTTCATCGGTGCAATAAAAAGATTGGTAAAATTTCTACTCCAAATTTCTTCTAAAAATAACATATTAAACCCAATACTTGTTCTAAATAAAAAATCATAAAGAATTGCACATGAAAGTATAACTCCTACTGCACCACTGTAATAAGAGCTATGTGCTGCAAAAAAATTTGAAATAAAACCCCAAAGAGTGATTTGAATTGAAGGCCAATAAATTAAATCTAATATTCTTGGAAATGATCTTGTTATTAAATAAAAGTGTCTTAAAAAAAGGCCGTAAATTCTAATTAAATTCATTTTTCTTTTCTCGCAATTTCTAAAAACACTTCCTCTAAATTTCTTCTACCATATTTTGTTATTAAATCTTCAGGACTTCCCCTATCAACTATTAAACCATCTTTCATCATTAGAATAGAACTGCATAATCTTTTCACTTCTTCCATATTGTGAGAGGCAAGTAAAACTGATATTTTTTTTTCTTTTTTGTAATCCTCTAAAAAAGTTCTTACAAAATCACCTGTTTCAGGATCTAATGAAGCGGTAGGTTCATCTAACAAAAGTACTGTTGGATCGTTTATTAAAGCCTTAGCAAGACTTACCCTATTTTTTTGTCCAGAAGAAAGTTCTCCTGTAACTTTATCTAAAAGGTCTTTTAATCTAAGTTTATTAGCAAGGTGATCTATTCGGTCATTTAAATTTTGAATGTTATATAATTTTCCATAAACAATTAAATTTTGTTTAACTTTAAGTTTTTTAGGTAATTCAATGTATGGTGAAATAAAATTCATTTTATGAAGAAGTGAAATTTTATTTTTTTCAATATTCATTCCATTGATTAAAACTTCACCACTACTTGGTTTTAATAATCCTAAAATCATTCCTATAGTTGTAGTTTTTCCACACCCATTTGGTCCTAATAAACCAACCATTTCATTCTCATTAATTTTAAAATTTATATTAGCTACAGCTTGTTTATCTTTATATTTTTTTGAAAGATTGATTACTTCAATTGAATTTGTCATTAATATTTTGAAGCTCTCTTTAATCTGTCGTTGATAGTTTTGCCAAGGCCTTTGTTTGGAATCTTCTCAACTGCAATCTTCTCAAACCCATCATTTTTAATTTTTCTTAAAGTTGAATATAAGTTCTTTGCAGCCTCTTCTATATTTTTCACTTTGGATAAATAATAATATTTTTTTAAGTTTGATTGTCTTTTTTTTATTAACAAAAAAGCTTCATCTTTTTTTGGTTTTTTAACATTTCTTCTTAACGGTATTCCAGGTGAGTAATGCAATGGGAACAAACCAGGCGATAATTTATTTTTTGAATTAGTATTAATTAATATTTTTTTTTTTAAAACATTTTCAATTTTTTTGGTATCAAGGCCTCCGTATCTTAAAAGCGAAGGTTTTTCTAAAAGATTTAAAATTGTAGACTCAACTCCAATTTTACTTTTTCCACCATTTAAAACATATTTTATTTTTGAACCAAATTCTTCTTTTACATCAGATGGTTTAACTGAACTTAATCTTGTGGATATATTTGCGCTTGGTGCGGCTACTGGATAATCTAAATTTTTTAATAAATTTCTAAACAATTTATGTTTAGGAAAACGTACAGCAATCCTTTTTTTATTATTAGTGACATATTTTGATATTTTGGATTTTTTTCTTAATTTCAAAACATAAGTTATTGGTCCTGGAGAGAATTTTTTGTAAAGTTTTACTAAATTGTCATTGATATCGCAGTCCTCTTTAAGTCTATCAATATTGTAGTAATGGACAATAAGTGGATTGTTTAAAGGTCTTTTTTTAAGATCAAATATTTTCTTAACTGCAATACTCGAGTACGCGTTGGCAGCTAGTCCATACACAGTTTCTGTTGGTACAGCAACACAATGATTATTATCTAAATATTTTTTTGCTTTTTTGATATTTGATTGAATAGATTTCATGTATTAATAATTATTATTATATGAAAGATAAAATATTACCACTTGATTATGATCAATGCTCAGTTGAGGAGCTTACAGAAAAAGCTAATAAGATTATAGAGTCTCTAGAAAAAGAAAATGACTTAAATAATTCAGTTGAGAGTTATCAAGAACTTTTAAAACTTAACAATATTATTGAAAAGAAATTTCATAAAAATTTCAAATCTATTGGGGAAGAATCAAACAAAAAGATTAAAGAGATAACTAAAAAAAATGGAAAAACAGCTTAATAAAATTGCTAACGATACTAATATATTTCTTAAAAAATATATAAATTCACAAAAATATTCTCAGTTAATGTATCCCATGAAGTATGGTTTATTTCCAGGAGGAAAAAAAATCAGGTCCAAAATCCTAATTGATTTAGGTTCATTGTTTTCAATTGATTATAAGACATTAATAATAATTGGGTCAGCTGTTGAAAGTATTCATGCTTATTCACTTATTCATGATGACCTACCTTGCATGGATGATGATGATATAAGAAGAGGCAAACCTTCAACTCACATTAAATTTGGTGAGTCTACAGCAGTTCTTGCAGGAAATTCATTATTAACATTAGCATTTGAAATTTTATCAAGTCCTAATTTAAAATTAAATGACGAGATTAAAATCAATTTAATCAAAAAACTATCAGAATGTTCGGGTCATTTAGGAATAGCTGGAGGGCAATATTTAGATTTAAGTTATGAGCGAAAGAAAATATCAAAAAATAAAATATTAGAAATGGAAATAAAAAAAACTGGAATGTTATTTAGTTTTTGTTGCGCTGCTCCCGCAATAATTAAAAAAAAAAAAATTCAAGAAATTAAATATTTTGAAAATATTGGATCTAAAATAGGTCTTTTATTCCAAATAGCTGATGATTTAATTGATCTGAAAAGTAATTCTAAGGAAGCTGGAAAAAAAACAGGAAAAGATCAAAAAAAAGGCAAAGCTACACTTATAAATTTAATAGGCTATGATGACTCAATTAAGTATTGTGATAAGATAATAAAAGATATTAACAAGAATTTAAGTAAATATGGTTCGAGATCTATAAAAATTAATAAAACCTTGGACTATATATTGAATAGAAAAAAATGAAAAAAAATTATCAATTTTTAAATGATATAAACTTTCCATCTGATTTAAGAAAGGTTTCTGAAAATAATTTACAAAAAGTTGCAGATGAGGTGAGGGAAGAGATGATAAGTGCAGTTTCAGAAACTGGAGGTCACTTAGGTGCTGGTTTGGGAGTGGTTGAATTGACAGTTGCACTTCATTATGTTTTTGATACACCAAATGATAAATTAATATGGGATGTTGGTCATCAATCTTATCCGCATAAAATTTTAACTGGGAGAAAAGATAAAATTAGAACTTTGCGTCAAGGTGATGGTTTATCAGGTTTTACTAAAAGATCTGAAAGTGAGTATGATCCATTTGGAGCAGCCCACAGCTCAACATCTATTTCATCTGCATTAGGAATTGCTGAGGCAAATAAATTAGAAAATAAATCTTCTAATGTGATAGCTGTTATAGGTGATGGAGCAATTAGTGCGGGCATGGCTTACGAAGCTATGAATAATGCTGGAGCATCTAAGACAAAAATGATTGTTATTTTAAATGATAACGATATGTCGATTGCAAAACCAGTGGGAGCAATGAGAACTTACTTAGCAAAATTATTTACTGGTAAAATATATTTTAGTCTTAGAGAGACTTTAAAATTAATTACATCTGCATTTTCTAAAAGATTTAGCGCTAAAGCTGGAAAAGCAGAGGATTTTTTCCGTTCAGCTGTTACTGGTGGTACATTGTTTAGTTCACTTGGCTTTTATTATGCGGGTCCTATAGATGGTCACGATTTATCCTCTCTAGTTCCAATTTTAAAAAATGCAAAAGATTCAAGACATGAGGGTCCTATAATGATCCATATTAAAACTCAAAAAGGAAAAGGTTATTCTTATGCAGAAAAAGCAAATGACCATTATCATGGAGTGTCAAAATTTAATGTTGAGACTGGAGAACAGCTAAAGAGCAAAACCAATCTTCCAGCTTATACAAAAGTCTTTGCAAACACATTGGTTAAACATGCAAAAAAAGATAGCAAAATAGTAGGAATAACTGCAGCGATGCCGGGTGGGACTGGCATGGATACTTTTGGAAAAGAGTTTCCAAATAGAATGTTTGATGTCGGAATAGCAGAACAACATGCAGTAACTTTTGCTGCTGGTTTAGCAACTGAAGGCTATAAACCATATGCTGCAATTTATTCCACCTTTTTACAGAGAGCATATGATCAAATAGTCCATGATGTTGCTATCCAAAGTTTACCAGTTAGATTTGCTATAGATAGAGCAGGATTAGTTGGCGCCGATGGATCAACACATGCTGGTTCATTTGATATAACTTATTTATCAACTTTGCCTAACTTTATAGTAATGGCCGCAAGTGATGAAGCTGAACTTGTTAAAATGATTAATACATCAGTAGATATCAATGACAGACCTTCTGCAATTAGATATCCAAGAGGCACAGGAGTTGGTGTAGATCTCCCGGCAATAGATGAAAAAATTGAAATTGGCAAAGGTAGAATTATTCATCAGGGAACACAGGTTTGTATTTTAAACCTTGGTACTCGACTTGAGGAATGCAAATTAGCTGCAGAGGAATTAAAAGCAAAAGGAGTTTCAGTAACAGTGATTGATGCTAGATTTGCTAAACCTTTAGACGAAGAACTGATATTAAAATCTGCTAAGGAGCATGAGCTTATGATTACCGTTGAAGAAGGTTCAATAGGTGGATTTGGTTCTCATGTTAAGAATTTGTTAGCTGAAAAAGGAGTATTTGATAAAGGTTTAAAGTTTAGATCAATGACTTTACCAGATGAATTCATTGAACAAGATGATCCAAAAAAAATGTATGATAAAGCTGGATTGAATTGTTCTCAGATTTCCGAGAAAATTTCGGATATTTTGTTTAAAAAAGAGAAAATAAGAGTTGTAAAAAATTAATTTAGACTAACTACACTGAGCTTTATTCATTAAGTAGTGATCAAGTAAAACACAGTTCATCATTGCCTCACCAATTGGAACAGCTCTAATTCCTACGCAAGGGTCATGTCTACCTTTGACAGATATTGAGGTATTTTTTCCAAATTTATTTATAGTTTTTCTAATAGTTAAAATAGATGATGTTGGTTTGACTGCAAAAGAGGCAATAATTTCTTGTCCTGTAGAAATTCCACCAAGGATTCCTCCAGCGTTATTTGAATTGAATTTTAATTTTTTTCCTTTTGTATAAATTTCATCTGAACTTTGTTCTCCACTTAATTGTGCAGAGTTCATACCCGCTCCAATATTAACACCTTTAACTGCATTAATACTCATTAGACCTGAAGCTATGTCAGTATCCAATTTTGAATAAATTGGAGCACCTAAACCAACTGGGATACCTCTGGCTCTTATTTCAATCACTGCTCCACATGAGGAGCCTGATTTTCTTACTCCAAGCAAATACTTTTCCCATAATTTAATCATTGATTTATCAGGACAAAAAAAAGGATTTTTTGAAATAAAATTATCATTCCATTGGTTAGTATCGCATCCAAGAATTCCTAACTGCGTTACTGCACCGATGACTTTAAATTTTTTACCTAATTTTTTTTGAAGCACAACTTTCGCTATTGCCCCAGCTGCAACACGTGCTGCAGTTTCTCTAGCAGAAGATCTGCCACCACCTCTGTAATCTCTAATTCCATATTTTTTTAAATAAGTAAAATCAGCGTGACCTGGTCTGAACTTATCTTTAATATTGCTATAATCTTTGGATCTCATATCTTTATTATAAATTATGAGAGAAACAGGCGTACCTGTAGTTTTGCCCTCAAATACTCCCGACAATATTTGAACTTTATCATCCTCTTTTCGCTGAGTCGTAAATTTAGACTGTCCTGGTTTTCTTTTGTCTAGTTCTATTTGAATATCTTGCTCTTTAAGATTTATATTTGGAGGACAACCATCAACAATACATCCAATTGCAGGCCCATGGGACTCCCCCCAAGTTGTGAAACGAAATAGCTTTCCAAATGTATTAAATGACATTATTTATATTATATAGATTATTTTGTTTAAATTATGAATCAAAAAAACTCTTTTGGTCTTAACAGTTGCTTTCTCGATATAAACGATCCAATTCAATTATTTCATGAATGGATGGAGGAAGCAAAGAAAAAAGAGCCAAATGACCCAAACGCAGTTTCTTTAGCCACATCAAATCAAAACAATATTCCTTCGGTCAGAATGGTTTTGCTTAAAGATTTCAGCAAAGATGGATTTGTATTTTATACAAATTTAAATAGTCAAAAAGGAAATGAATTAAAAGAAAATCCATATGCTGCGATGTGTTTTCATTGGAAAAGTCTTTTAAGACAAATAAGAATTAATGGAAAGGTTTCATTAGTTTCTGATAAAGTTGCAGACAAATATTATTCATCTAGAGCATATGAAAGTCGAATAGGAGCATGGGCTTCTAAGCAAAGTGAGGAATTAAATTCACGAGACCAATTAATAAAATCTATTAAAGATTACAAAAAAAAATTTACTAATAAATCAGATTTGCCAAGGCCTAGTCATTGGTCTGGGTGGATTTTATCTCCAGATAGTATTGAATTTTGGTTAGATGGCGAAAACAGAATTCACGAAAGATTGAAATATAATAAAGATAACTCAGGAAAGTGGACAAGGTCTTTACTAAGTCCTTAAAAATTTCTTGATAAACTAAATGATGTTAATTTTTTAAGAATATTTTTTTCGTTAGAGTCTTTGAATACACTTAAAGAATTTGATGCTAAATTTATATAGTGCTGAGCTTTTTGATAGCATTCCTGAATTATTTTATACTTGTTTATAAGAGAAATTACTTCATTAAAGTCATCTTTTGTTCTTAACTCTTTATTAAACATATTAAATAGAATTTTTTTTTCATCATTTCCTAATTTTTGAAAAAGTAAAATTATTGGTAAGGTAATTTTTCCTTCAAAAAAATCTTGACCAATTTTTTTACCAAATAGTTTCAGTTCAGCATTATAGTCGAGTGTATCATCTGCTATTTGAAAAGTTAATCCCAAGTTTCTTCCATAGAATTCTAAAGCATCTTTTTCTTTATTTCCTGCAACGGATAAAATTGCACCAACTTTAGTTGCTGCTGCAAATAACTCAGCAGTCTTTGCTGAGATTATTTTTAAATATGTTTCTTCTAGCATATCAACTTCACCTTTGTGTTGAAGTTGCAGAACTTCTCCTTGAGCAATTTTAGATGAAGTGGAAGATAATAATTTTAAAACTTCTAAGTTTCCATCCTCTACCATCATCTCAAAACATCTACTTAATAAATAATCTCCTATTAAAACTGAGGAATGATTATTCCAAACTTTGTTTAAAGTTTCCTTTCCTCTTCTAACAGCACCTTCATCAATTACATCATCATGCATCAATGTTGCACTATGAATTAATTCAACACATGCAGCTAAATTTATATCTCTAGAGCCTTTTGAGTAGCCACATAACTTTGCACTACCTAATGTTAATAAAGCTCTTAGTCTTTTACCCCCTGTTTCGATGTGATAATCCGTCATTTTTTGAACCAATTGTACTTCGCTAGATAATTTTGATTTTATTTTTTCTTCGGTCAAAATGAGTTTTTCTTCAACTGAGTCTTTAAGCTGAAAATATGAATCATTTATCTGATTTTTAAGCTGTACAACAGTTCCCATAACATTTTTAAATTAGTATAGTTTATTTATATATATTACTTATCAATTGACGCACCAAATTCTTCAATTATAAGTAGTCTTTATATTAAACGAATAATTCTATAAGACTTAATTATGTTCTCTTTTTTTAAAAAGAAAAAAGTTGTTTCCCATTTAAAGTTAAATGGAGTGATTGGTAATGCTGGAAAATTTAAACAAGGAATTGATTTCGCTGGTCAACAAGAACTGATTAAAAAGGCGTTTTCTTTGAAAAAAGCCACATGTGTAGCTATATCAATCAATTCACCAGGAGGATCACCGGTTCAGTCTCATTTAATCTACAGCTTTATTAGACAACAAGCAAAAAAATATAAAAAAAAAGTTATAGTGTTCGCCGAAGATGTGGCAGCTTCTGGAGGATATTTAATTTCTTGTGCTGGAGATGAAATTTATGCAAATTCAAGCTCAATTATAGGATCTATAGGAGTTATATACTCCTCTTTCGGTTTTACTGAGTTAATAAAAAAAATTGGGGTTGAGAGAAGAGTTCATACTGCTGGTAAAAATAAAAGTACACTCGATCCATTTTTGGATGAAAAAAATGAAGATATTGAAAGATTAAAAAATATCCAATTAGATTTACATAAAGATTTTATTGATGTTGTTGAAAAAAGCAGAGGTTTGAAATTAAATAAATCTGAAGTAGAACTTTTTTCAGGAGAGTTTTGGTCAGGAAGTAGAGCAAAAAATTTAGGATTAATTGACGGAGTAGGTAACGCGCATGAAATACTAAAAGAGAAATTTGGAGAGGACGTCATTATTAAAAATTTTGAAAAATCAAAAGGATGGTTAAGTCAAAAACTTTCTTCATCTAACAATCACGTAGATCAAATAGCAAATATTCTAGATGAAAGATCAATTTGGCAGAGATATGGTTTCTAAAGTTAAAAAAGCAAAAAAAAAAATTCAAACATTCCAAGAAACAATTTTAAATCTTCAGAAATTTTGGAGTAAAAAGGGATGTATTATTCTTCAGCCATATGATGTTGAGGTTGGAGCAGGAACTTTTCATCCAGCTACTACACTAAGATCTCTTGGAACAAAACCATGGAAAACAGCATACGTACAACCATCAAGAAGACCAACAGATGGAAGATACGGAGATAATCCAAATAGATTACAACACTATTATCAGTTTCAAGTTTTAATTAAACCTTCTCCAGAAAATATAAAAAGACTTTATCTAAATAGCTTATCAACTATAGGAATAGATAATAATGATCATGATATAAGATTTGTTGAAGATGATTGGGAAAGTCCTACTTTAGGTGCTGCGGGATTAGGCTGGGAAGTATGGTGTGATGGAATGGAAATTACTCAATTTACATATTTCCAACAAATGGCTGGATTTGAGTGCAAACCTGTATCAGTTGAAATCACTTATGGATTAGAAAGGATATGCATGTTCACTCAACAACAAAAAAATGTTTATGATTTATTGTGGAACGATGAGGGTGTAAAATATCATGAAGTATTTCATCAAGCTGAAAAAGAATTTTCAGCATATAATTTTGAGCATGCAAATGTAGAAACTCTTTTAAAGATGTTTGAAATGCACGAATCAGAAGCAAAATCTTTAGTAGAAAAAAAAATTTCTTTACCGGCATATGATCAATGTTTAAAAGCAAGTCATGTTTTTAATATTTTGGATGCGAGAGGTGCAATTAGTGTTGCACAAAGAGCAGGTTATATAGCTAGAATAAGAGATATTACAAAATCTGCAGCAGGCACTTGGTTAGCTAGTCAAAAATAATGTCAGAGTTTTTTCTAGAATTATTTAGTGAGGAAATACCTTCCAATCTTCAACAAAACTTAAGAGAGAATTTGCTTAAAAGCTTTAATGAATTATTTATAGAAAAATCAATTTCATTTAAAAAAAGTTCATCTTACTCAACACCAAATAGACTAGTAATTTTGTTTGAAGGTGTTCAAAAAAAAGTTGCATTAAAATCTGAGGAGATAAAAGGACCAAATATTAAGTCACCAGAAGTAGCATTAGATGGATTCATAAGATCAAATAAAATCTTAAAAAAAGATCTTTATAAGAAAAAAACAGATAAAGGAGAATTTTATTTTTTTAAGACAAAATCAAAAAAATTATATACTCATGATTTATTAGAGGAATTTATTCCAATATTATTGAATAAAATTCAATGGAAAAAATCAATGTATTGGGGAACTTTTGACCTAAATTGGGCTAGGCCTTTGAAGTCAATTCTAGCTGTATTTGATAAAAAAAAGTTAAATTTTAATTTTCATCATCTTGTTTCTTCTAATTTAACTTTTATCCATAAAGAATTTGAAGAAAACAAAAAATTATTTTTGGAATTTAAAAATTATAAAAGTTTCTTTAAAAGAATGGATATAATTATAGATCACAATGAAAGAAGAAATTTTATAGAAAAAAAATTTAATAATATATTAAAGAATAAAAATATTAATATTCAATATAACGCTAAATTACTTAATGAAGTTGTTGATTTGACTGATCAACCAAATATTATACTTTGTGAATTTGATAAAAAATTTTTAAATATTCCTAAAGAAATATTAATTATTACCATGCAATATTATCAAAAATATTTTCCAACATTTGACAACAAGGGAAATATAACTAATGAATTTTTAGTAGTAGCAAACAAAAAAGATAAAAAGGGCTTAATTAAATTGGGAAATGAAAGAGTGGTTGAGGCAAGATTAAGTGATGCAGAATTTTTTTGGAAAAAAGATAAATCTCAAAATATGGTTAAAAAAGTTACAGATTTAAAATCTATGAATTATTTTAAAGGATTAGGAAGTTATTTCGATAAAGCTCAAAGAATGAGAAAGCTAGGTGGAATGATCTCTGATGAACTATTAATAAGCAAAGAAAAAGTTGAGTTATCAGCAACAATTAGTAAAGTTGATTTATTATCAGAACTAGTGGGAGAATTTCCTGAACTCCAAGGTGTAATGGGAGGATATTTTGCTAATTTTCAAGGTTTTGATAAGGAGTTGGTTTTGGCCATTAGCGAGCAATATTTACCAACAGGGTCAGGCTCTAGAGTTCCTAAAAAACCATTTAGTATTGCGCTTTCACTAGCTGACAAGATAGATACTTTAGTTGGATTTTTTGGATTAAATCAAAAGCCAACAAGTTCTAAAGATCCATTCGCTTTGAGAAGATTAGCATTAGGGGTAATAAGAATTATAATTGAAAATAAAAAAGATTTTAAGATAAAAGATTTAATTAATTATTCTTCAAGTCTGTATTTTCATCAAGGTTTTAAATTTGAAAATAAATTTTTACAAAAAGACTTATTAAATTTTTTAATGGAAAGATTAAGATATTATATGAATGAAGAAAACATTCGGAATGATATTATTCAAGCTTCAATAAGCTCTTTTAATTTAGATCAATCAGTTGTTATTTTTAATAAAGCAAAACATTTAAATAAAATAATTACTAAATCAGATGGTATTGATATTATTGCAAGCTATAAACGAGCATCAAACATTTTAGATAATGAATTAAAAAATCAAAAAATCGAACTATCAAATACAACTGATCCTAGTATTTTTAAAACTGAGTCTGAAAAAAACTTATTTAAAAAAATAAATGAATTAAAGAAATATTTTTTAAGCATAGACAAAGAAGAAAATTATGTTCAAACATTGAACAATTTAGCTAGCGTAAAAAGGGAAGTGTTCAACTTTTTTGATAATGTGATTGTTAATGAGGATGACCCGGCGATTAAGAAAAATAGACTAGAACTAATTCAAATGATGTGTAAAACCTTTGACAATTATGTTAATTTTTCTTTAATTGAGTCCCGCCAATGAAAAAGCTCATTTTAAACTTTAACTCTAAAGAGAGTAAAAAAATTAAAAATCCAAAAAATTTTTTAGGAGGTAAAGGAGCTAATCTTTCTGAAATGGGTAGAATGGGCCTTCCAGTACCACCAGGCTTTACAATATCTACTAAAGCTTGTGAAATTTTTTACAAAGATAAAAAAAAATTAAACAAAAATTTAATTTCTCAAATTAAAAAAGAATTAAAAATAATAGAAAAGCATGTTTATAAAAAATTTGGAGATTTAAAAAATCCACTTTTATTATCAGTAAGATCAGGTGCAAGAGTATCTATGCCAGGTATGATGGATACTATTCTAAATTTAGGTTTAAATGATAAAACAGTAAAAGCTTTAGCTATTAAAACTTCAAATGGTAGATTTGCTAAAGATAGTTATAGAAGATTTATTCAGATGTATGGGAACGTAGTGCTGGGTGTTGAAGGTTATCATTTTGAAGAATTAATTGAAAATTACAAACTTACAAAGGGTGTTTTGTTAGACACAGACCTTGATGAAAGTGATTGGGATGGATTAATTGAAGACTTTAAAAGAACTGTAAAAGAAAAAGCAAAAAAAGATTTTCCACAAAATGTTTACGAGCAATTATTAGGTGCAATAAGTGCTGTATTTTTATCATGGGAAAGTAAAAGATCACAAGTCTATAGAAAACTAAATCAAATCCCAGCTGAATGGGGAACTGCAGTAAATGTTCAATCAATGGTTTTTGGTAATATGGGAGATGATTGTGCGACAGGAGTTGTCTTTACAAGAAATCCCTCAGACGGTTCAAACGAAATATATGGTGAATATTTAATAAATGCCCAAGGTGAAGATGTCGTAGCAGGTACAAGAACACCACAGTATATAACTAAAAAAGCTAGGCAAGATGCAAAAGTAAAAGATTTATCAATGGAAGAATCTATGCCAAAAGTTTTTAAAGAACTTCAAAAGATTTTGAAAAAGTTAGAGAAGCATTACAAAGATATGCAAGATGTAGAGTTCACAGTTGAAAAAAATAAACTATGGATGCTTCAAACAAGATCAGGAAAAAGAACTGCAAAATCAGCAGTAAAAATTTCGGTTGATATGGTTAAAGAAAAATTAATTTCAAAAAAAGAAGCGGTATTAAGAATTGATCCAAATTCACTAGACACACTTTTGCACCCTACTTTAGATGAAAAAAGTTCAATCAATGTTATAGCAAATGGCTTACCCGCGTCTCCAGGTGCAGCAAGTGGTAAAGTTGTATTTACATCAGAAGAAGCTGAAAGATTAACTGCAATGATGCAAGATACAATTTTAGTTAGAGTAGAAACTTCTCCAGAAGATATACAAGGAATGCATGCTGCTAGAGGAATCTTGACAGCTAGAGGTGGAATGACAAGTCATGCTGCAGTTGTTGCTAGAGGAATGGGTAGACCATGTGTTTCTGGATCAAGTGAAATTGATATAAACTATGAAAATAAGTCTTTTAAAACTTCTTTAATGGAGATTAAAGAAGGAGACATAATTACTATCGATGGATCAACTGGTAGAATTATTTTAGGGAATGTGTCAACTATAAAACCAGAAATATCTGGTGATTTCTCAAAATTAATGTCTTGGGCTGACAGTTTTAGAAAATTAAAAGTAAGAACAAATTCAGAAACACCAAAGGACACAAAAACAGCAAAAGAATTTGGCGCAGAAGGTATTGGACTTTGTAGAACGGAACATATGTTTTTTGATGAAGAAAGGATTTTATCTGTAAGAGAAATGATATTATCAAAAACAAAAGAGGACAGAGCTATAGCGCTTGATAAGCTTTTACCTCATCAAAAAAAAGATTTCGTTGATATATTTAAAATTATGAGTGATTTACCCGTCACAGTAAGATTGCTAGATCCACCATTACATGAATTTTTACCACGCACAAGTAAAGAGATTAATGAGTTGGTTAACATAGTTAATTTATCCTTTAAAGAGATCGAGGCAAGAATTGAGGAACTTCATGAACAAAATCCAATGTTAGGTCACAGAGGTTGTCGGTTAGGAATATCTTTTCCTGAAATTTATGAAATGCAATGTAGAGCAATCTTTGAAGCGTTGGCAGAGCTTAAAATAAATAAAATAAAATCTGCATTTCCAGAAATAATGATACCTTTAGTATCTACTGAAGCTGAAATAAAAATAATGAAAGAATTAGTAATTAGAATAGCAAGCGAAGTTCAAAAAAAATATAACCTGAAAATAAAATTTATGGTAGGTACAATGATTGAATTGCCTAGAGCAGCAATAAAAGCTAAAGAAATTGCAAAATATGCAGAATTTTTTAGTTTTGGAACAAACGACTTAACACAAACTACTTTTGGAATTAGCAGAGATGATAGTGGCAAGTTTCTAAATGATTATTTGGAAAATAAAATATTTTCAGTTGACCCTTTTATTTCTATAGACGAAGGTGTATCAGATTTAGTCGAACTTGCAGTGGAAAAAGGAAAAAAACAAAACAAAAATCTAAAATTAGGAATCTGTGGTGAACATGGTGGCGACCCACACAGTATATTTTTTTGTGCTAAAGCAGGATTAAATTATGTTTCATGTTCACCTTATAGAGTACCAATTGCAAGATTAGCAGCTGCCCAAGCTGAACTTAAAGGTGAATAAACTAATATTGTTTTTTTTTGTTTTTTATGTTGTAAATAATTATTGAATGAAACCCATTATTAAAAAAAGTCAAATTAAAGATGTTAATTTTGGAAAAGACTGCAAGGTAGTTGAGCCAGTAAATCTTTATGAATGCAATTTGGGAAACAATGTGTTCGTAGGTCCTTTTGTGGAAATAACAAAAGGTGCAACTATTGGAAACAATACAAGAATATCTAGTCACTCATTTGTTTGTGAATTAGTTTCTATTGGTGAAAATTGTTTTATTGCTCATGGGGTAATGTTTACGAATGACTTGTTCAAAAATGGAAAATTAGGAGGTAGTTTAGAGAATTGGTTTTCAACCATTATTGGAGACAATGTTTTAATTGGGAGTAATTCTACTATTTTACCAGTAAATATAGTATCAGGTTGTGTTATAGGGGCGGGAAGTGTTGTTACGCGCGACTGTAAAATTAAAGGTGTGTACGCTGGTAATCCTGCAAAATTATTGAGAAAGTTAGATTAATTCTCACACTACAACATCTGTTAATTTAGCTTCCGAGTATATTAAATATTTTTTATATATTTTTAAAATTGCTATAAATATTATTTGCGTTTTCATACATGTTATTAGAAAAATCAATATTTATCTCTTGTTTATTAGAGTTCTTAAAATAATTTAAATCTATACTTTCAGCTTCATTAAAATTAATTTTTTCTAATAATGTTTTTATATAATTAAGGTTCGTTAATTCTTCATATATGACAAAATAACAATTTATATAAGATTTATATTTGTTATAAATATTCTTATAAAATAAAAACCATTGTTCCAACCAATAATCTATTTTATTTAAATCATAAAAATTAACTGGTTTGTTCCATGGTTTATGATTTAAACCAAATTCATTGTGACCAAGATAATTCATATATCGTCTGATAAAATCATCTTCCTTTTGTAATTGATTAAAATGGATATGTTGACTTAGTAGTGAATATGCGTGTTGCAATGGTTCTCTAATAGGGATTAGAAATATAGAGTTGGGCAGTATTGATTGAATTAAATCTATTCTTTTATAACTTAGATTATTTTTACTCAAATATTTAACTTTACTTTCAGATAGTAGTATTAATTGAAGATAATTTAATAATTCATTTTCTACAAATTCTTCATCATTATTAAAAAAAACCTCATCAAATGCCTCTGGACTATTGATATCATAAGTAATACCATCACCATGTACCCTTTCTTTTTGAGGAGTGTTTTTTTTATTAAATAATTTTGAGAAATTAGGTGAGAGCACAAATGGCATATTTCTATATGTCAAAGAAGTATATTCACCTGACGAAAATAAAAAATTTAGAATACTAGTTGTTCCAGATCTTGGAAGACCAGTGATAAAAATATGTGATTGATTTTTTATATCTTTATTTTTTAGATAAATGATTTTTTCAAGTTCAAACAAAGATTTATTGATAAACTTTTTATTTAACACAAAGTCATGTAAAAACTTTTGAATAGTGCTATAGTTTTTCATCATACTTTCTTCGCATTAAATGATAAATCATAACGACTATACTCAATTCAATAATACCTAAAATGGATATGATTAAATTTAAATATGAATTAGATAGTATATTTAGAATTAATAACAAAATGATAATTGAGATAAGAATAGCAATTATCCTTATTGAAACTATGAATAATGATTTTGAATAATTAAATATTAATTTTTCTTTTCTAAAATCAGATATATTTTTATATTTAAATAACTTTAGTATTTTTTGATAAATTTTTAAGTTAGATTTTAAAATATCAATAAATCTAATATATCTGATAAACTCATAGATAAGTATTGAAGAACAAACTAATAATATGTGATTAATCAACTTTATTTTGTTGTTGAATTTTTTTTTCTTTTCTTTTTTTAAGCAATCTCTTTATCGGAAACCATATCAAACCAAAAAATGCTGCAAAAATTGCAACAATTATTCCGATTGTTGCTACAATAACACCACCTCCAACGCCCGGTCCCAAATAAGCAAATGAGGATGTGGTAATTAAACAAAAAATAATTGAACTAGAAATTAATTTAAACATCTTTTACTTTTAATTAGTGATTTAAATTTTTCAATAAATAATTCGTCTTCAATTATTCTACTCCACCAAAGATAAGCAATATCTCCATTTTTATCTTTATTTACAAACTCCCATTCTTTTTTACCTTCATTATTAAATAATATTATTCTTCCATGATTTTGTTCTTCAACCAATAATGATCCATCTTTAAAAATATGAGAAAGACCTTGATCTTCTGTTTTAAACTTTTCTTTTTGCAATTGATCGTTAAATAACTTTCTAAATGTCTTTGTCTCAAAATTATAAATTATAACTTGTGAGTATTCATTATTAACAAAAAAATTGTTGTTATTAAAAATTGAAATCTCTTTATCTGAAATGAAATCAACATCATGTTGATGAGCAAAAGGACCAGTTATGTAATTGACTACTTTATTAGTACTAGGTCGATAATGAATAATTGCAGATTGATTTCTTATAGACATAAACACATCTCCTTGTTTCCAATATTCTGTATCACTTAAAGCAGGTTCAATGTCATTTAGATGTATGGGATCTAAATTACTTGACATTGATGTATTTAATGTAAAGTTATTAGGCACAATATCATTTTCAATTATTATTTCAGTTACACTTTTATTAAAAAGTATTTTGCCTTCAGTATTTATTTTAATAATTGAATCATCTTTAAAACCTTTAATTGCAAATTTTTCAACATATTTAGATCTAGGGTTCATTTGTCCTGCTACCCAAATATTTCCTTCATGATCTAACATCTTACTATGATGAAATATTTCTTCATCATTTATCCATTTTAAATTCGAACAAAAATCAATTTTAAACTCTACAGAGTAACCACTATCACTTATTAATGATCCATCACTTAATATTAAAGGATGAAGATATTCAAATCTAATTTTAGCATCATCAATTTTAATTCTTGAAAATTCTTCAGTATTTGTTACTCGATCATTCATTTCATCTATATCATGTGAGTATGTGTGTATGACTTCAAAATTATTTAAATCTACAATATCAACAACTGACCTATTTAAACTATGTTCGTATCGAGGCAATACTAAAAGAGCATTTCTTTTATTCTCTATAAACTGTTCAAATCTTTTTTTATTTTTGTGTTTTTGTAATTTGGATATTGCATTGATATCATCACCTGTAATATGTCTAATTATAACATAAACATTTTTTGGAATTTCTGCTATTGTTACAAAACTGTTTCTCAAAAACTCAGGAGTTTTATTTTTATTTAAGTAGGCATCTCTTAATATACCAGATATTAATAATATTAATAAAATAAAGAATAATACTATAAGACCAACTATCCAAATCTCAATTTTTTTAAACATTTTTGTTATTTTTGAATATTATTGTGCACATATATACTCTGTATATTGAGATTTTACGATTTAAACTTTTTTGTTTTTCGTTAAAGTTTTAAAAAAATTATTATTGAAAATAAAAGTGTAATTGTTTTTAGGGGCGTTCTGTTGCCAGGTGCCCCGGACCCCGTTTGCTTAATTAACAGAGTTAATTATGCAGCAAGTGCGTAACTTTCGTTAGCAATTATAAATTAGCCCGTTACGGTGGAACAATCCCGAACGAAAGAATAGCCTTTAGTCACCCGTCGAATCTAGTTCACCCCCATAAGTTGCAATGGTGGAGGTGGTGGGTACTGCCCCCACGTCCGCAATGGTTATTACGAAATTCGTTTATCGTCGTAGTTGGAAAACCAACATTATTAATATAAAAGGAAATATAACAGATTCAATAACAATCATGAAATTAACTAAAGAACAATCAGAAGAAATAAAAAATCAACAATCTCAAAGAAATCAAACTAAAAGAGTTACCGCTCCTGAGCTTGAAAACATTCTATATGAAGCAATTCCAGCTTTAGATCACGGTTTTGTTAGAGTGGTTGATTATATGGGAGATGATACATCTATAGTTCAATCAGCAAGAGTTTCATACGGAAAAGGAACAAAACAAGTTTCAACCGATAAAGGTTTAATTAAATATTTAATGAGACATTGGCATAGCACTCCATTTGAAATGTGTGAAATAAAATATCACATCAAGCTTCCAATTTTTATAGCAAGACAGTGGATAAGACATAGAACTGCAAATGTTAATGAATACTCTGCAAGATACTCAATTTTAGATAAAGAATTCTATTTACCTTTAAAAGAAAACTTAGCTGCTCAATCAATTAGTAACAGACAAGGAAGAGGGGATGTTTTAGAAGGCAAACAAGCTGAGGAAGTTTTAGAACTTTTAAAAAGTGACGCTGAAAGAACTTATGACAATTATGAGACCATGTTAAATGAAAGATTTGATGGCTCAACAATTGATGAGAATAAAAAAGGACTAGCTAGAGAATTAGCAAGAATGAATTTAACTTTAAATACATATACACAATGGTACTGGAAAACTGATTTATTAAATTTAATGAATTTTTTAAGACTTAGAGCTGATAGTCACGCTCAATATGAAATAAGAGTTTATGCCGATATAATGCTTGATACTGTAAAGAAATGGGTTCCAATTACTTATGATGCGTTTATGGATTATAGAGTTGGAGGTACAGAAGTTTCCGCTAAAGGAAAATTAATTATTCAAAATCTAATCAAAGGTGAAAATGTTGATGTTGAAAGTTCAGGCCTCTCGAAAAGAGAGTGGAACGAGTTAATGACTGCTTTTGATCTTAAAGATAAGTTGATTTAATTGTATTTGCAAAATCTAAATATATTTTTGAAATCTCGTGTTCAGGGTTTGCTTCAACTAAAGGTAATCCCTCATCACTACTTTTACCAACTTCAGGATTGATTGGTATTTCTCCTAAAAATTTTTTTTGAAATTCTTCAGCTGTTTTTTTAACACCTCCCTCACCAAAAATTTTATATTTTTTACCATCGTCTCCAGTAAAAAAACTCATATTATCCACCAAACCTAAGATTTTTACTCCAAGCTTATCAAACATTCTAATTCCTCTTTTCACATCTAAAAGAGCAACTTCTTGCGGTGTAGAAACTATTATTGCACCATCCATTTTAATTTCTTGTGAAAATGTTAATTGAGTATCACCCGTCCCTGGCGGCATATCAACAATAATAAAATCTAAGTCTTTCCAGTTCACTTTTTGAGTAAAAGTTTTGATTGCACTTGTTACCATTGGACCACGCCAAATCATTGGCGTTTGTTGATCAGTTAAAAAACCAATGGACATACATTGAATATCATATTTAATAATTGGATCTAACTTTTGCCCATCACTTTTTGGCTTTTCATGAATGTTAAACATTTTTGGAATTGAAGGACCATAAATGTCAGCATCAAGCAAACCAACTTTGCAACCAATTTTATTAAGAGCTAAAGCTAGATTTGTTGCGAACGTAGATTTTCCAACTCCACCCTTAGCGCTTGATATGGCAATTGTAAATTTTGTTCCTAAAATTGGATTTTTAGTGAATTTTTTAGGTTCTTGTCCCCTTTTCATTGCGGCACTAAGTTCAGGTTTTTTCTCTGTCATAAAACTATCATTACTTGTTTTTTATAATAAAGACACTATATAAGTCACCATATGTCAGACGATTTCAGAGGCAAGGGTAGCAGCCCATGGGGGTCACCTCCAGGTGGAAGTGGAAATGGATCAGGAAGAGGTCCTACACCACCAAATATTGACGAAATTATAAAGGAAATTCAAGATAAAATAAAAAAATTTTTACCTGGTGGTAAATCTTCAGGTGGAAAATCAATAAGTTTAATTTTATTAGTTTTAGCTTTTGTTTGGCTAGCTAGCGGACTTTACAGAGTTCTACCCGATGAACAAGGTGTTGTTTTAAGATTTGGTAAATTTGTAAATACTACACAACCTGGTTTAAATTATCATATACCTTTTCCTGTAGAGACAGTTCAAACACCAAAAGTTACAAAAGTTAATAGAATGGATATAGGATTTAGATCGGAGAGAGATAGCGGCTTCTCAACAGGTGGGGGTGTTGCAGACGTTCCTCAAGAGAGTTTAATGCTAACTGGAGATGAAAATATTGTAAATATAGATTTTTCAGTATTTTGGGTGATTAAAGATGCTGGGAATTTTTTATTCAAAATTCAAGACCCCGAAGGAACGGTCAAAGCAGCTGCTGAAACTGCAATGAGAGAAGTAATTGCTAAAAGTGATATTCAACCAATTTTAACTGAAGGAAGATCAAAAATTGAGGTTGAAACTCAAGAAATTATTCAGAGCATTTTAGATGACTATGAAAGTGGAATTCAAATTACTCAAGTACAAACTCAAAAAGCTGACCCACCTGATCAGGTGATTGATGCGTTTAGAGATGTTCAAGCTGCAAGAGCTGATATGGAAAGATCCAAAAATGAAGCAGAAGCTTATGCAAATGATGTGATACCAAGAGCAAGGGGGGAAGCACAAAAAATTTTACAAGCTGCTGAAGCTTACAAAAAAGAGGTTGTAGCAAAAGCTGAAGGTGAAGCTAGCAGATTTTTATCAATTTATAACGAATATAAAAATGCAAAAGTAGTAACTCAAGAAAGAATGTACCTAGAGACTATGGAAAAAGTTTTAGCAGATATAGACAAAGTAATTATTGAAAAAAATGCAGGTTCAGGAGTGGTTCCATACTTACCTTTACCTGAGCTAAAAAAGAAAGCGACAAATTAAGATGAAAGCTGGAAAAATATTAGCTGGTTTATTGGTTGCAATTGGAGTTGTGGCTTTTTTATCAATAATTATAGTTAAAGAAGTAAATCAAGCAATTATACTTCAATTTGGTGATCCAAAAAGAATTATAATGAAACCTGGTTTGAATTTTAAAATTCCATTTATTCAAAACGTTGTTTATTTAGATAAAAGAATTTTAAATTTAGATGCTCCACCAGAAGAGGTTATTGCATCTGATCAAAAAAGATTAATTGTTGATGCTTTTGCAAGATTTCAAATAGTTGATCCACTTAAGTTTTATATTTCTGTAGGAAATGAAAGAGTTGCAAGATCAAGGTTATCTACAATTATAAATTCAAGAATAAGAAACGTTTTAGGTCAAGAGGAGTTACAAACATTATTATCAAAAGATAGATCTAAACAGATGTCACTTATTAAAGAAGGTGTAAATAATGAAGCTCAAAATTTTGGAATTAATATTGTTGATGTAAGAATTAAAAGAGCAGATCTTCCACAAGCGAATAGTGATGCAATCTATAGAAGAATGCAAACCGAAAGGGAGAGAGAAGCGAAAGAATTTAGAGCTAAAGGAGCCGAAATGGCAGTTACAATTACTTCAACTGCAGACAAGGAAGTAACTGTGATTTTAGCTGACGCACAAAAGGAAAGTGAGATCATGAAAGGAGAAGGTGATGGTGCAAGAAACAAAATCTTTGCTAATGCTTTTGGTCAAGATCCAGAATTTTTTGCTTTCTACAGAGCAATGCAGGCTTATGAAAAAGCTTTAATTGGTGGTGAAACATCATTAATATTATCTCCTGATAGTGAATTTTTTAAATTCTTTGGAAATATAAAACCTGAAATCAAACAATAATTTTAAATGCGTGAGCTAGTTATAGCTTTTGGTCTTTTTTTGTTTGTTGAAGGTGTTTTGTATGCCTTATTTCCATCAAAAATGAAAAATATGTTAAAAAAACTAGAATTTGTTAAAGACAGTCAATTAAGATTTGGTGGTTTTATTTTTGCATTAATAGGTTTTATAATTATTTACTATATCAAGAGTTAATTATGGAAAAAATTAAACTTTTTTTATTTACAGTAATTTTATCATTTAGTTTTTCGTTTAATGTAAGCTCTAAACCAATTCCAGCATCTTTCGCTGACCTCGCTGAAAAATTAATGCCATCTGTTGTGAATATTTCGACAACAACCACAGTAGTAACTAATAGTAATCCATTTCCATTTCAATTTCCACCAGGATCCCCATTAGAAGATATGTTTAAAGAATTTGGAACTCCACAGGAAAGGCAGTCTGCTGCTTTAGGTTCTGGTTTTATAATTGATGAAAAAGGTGTAGTGGTAACAAATAATCACGTAATTCAAGATGCCGATGATATTATTGTTAGAGTTAATGGTGATAAAGAATTTAAAGCCAAAGTTTTAGGAGCAGATCCGTTAATGGATATAGCTGTTTTACAATTAGAAACAGATGAAAAATTCATACCCGTTGCTTTTGGGGATTCTGATAAAGCACGGATTGGTGATTGGGTAATAGCTATTGGAAATCCATTTGGTTTAGGTGGTACAGTCACAGCTGGTATTATTTCAGCCAGAAATAGATCAATTGGCTTATCAAGATATGAGGATTTTATTCAAACAGATGCATCTATTAATTCTGGAAATTCAGGTGGACCTTTATTTGATATGGATGGAAACGTAATTGGAATAAATACTGCTATTTTAGGTAGAAATGGTTCAATTGGAATAGGATTTTCAATTCCATCAAATAGTGCTCAACTAGTAATCAATCAGCTCATTAAGTTTGGAGAAACAAAAAGAGGATGGCTTGGTGTTAGAATACAAGATGTAACAAAAGAAATCGCTGAAGTTGAAAAATTAGATAAACCTAGAGGAGCGTTGGTTGCAAGTGTTGCTGAAAATAGCCCTTCAGAAAAAGCAGGAATTTTAGCTGGAGATATTATTTTAGAATTTAATGGTGAAAAAATAGACCAAATGAAAGAACTTCCAGCAATTGTTGCACGTACAGAGGTTGGTAAAGATGTGCAAGTAAAAATATGGAGAGATAAAAAAGAAATTATAAAAAATGTTATTTTAGGAAGATTAGAAACTTCTGATGATTTTAAAATTAGCAAAAATGACAAAACTAAAGAGCAAAAAATTGACGAAATTATTGAAAGTTTAAGAATAGCTGTAAGACCTTTAAATAAAGAAGACATAAAAAATCGTAAATTACCAAATCAAACAACTGGTCTAATAATTACAAAAATTGCAAATAATAGTCCTTTAGTTAACTCTATAGAATTAAATAGTATTATTATTGAAGCACAAAAGAAAAAAATTAGAACAGCGGAAGATTTAAGAAAAATTATTGAGGAAGTTTTAAATTCAAATCAAAAAACTGTATTGTTAGCAATTTACAACAATCAAAATCAACGAAGATACATTGGTGTTAAATTAGATTAATCATGGATTTTAAATCCAAGATTATATTAATTTCAGGACCTACTGCTTCTGGAAAATCAAGTTTTGCAATCCAGCTTGCTAAAAAAGTTAATGGTGAAATTATTAATGCAGATAGTATGCAGGTTTATAAACAATTAAAAATTTTATCTGCAAGACCTGATCCAAAAAAATATCAAAAAATAAATCATCATTTATATGGATTTCATGATGCTAGAAAAAGTTTCTCCACTGGTGATTGGCTTAAAATTGTAAATAAAAAAATTATAAAAGTACAAAAAAAAAATAAGATACCTATACTTGTTGGTGGAACAGGATTATATTTTAAAGCATTAATTGATGGTCTGGTAAAGATACCAAATATTCCAATAAAATTTAGAAATAAAATTAGAAATTTACATCAAAGATTAGGACAAAAAGAGTTTTATAAAAAACTTTTAAAACTAGACTCATCTTTTAAAGGAAAGATTAATCCGACTGACTCCCAGAGATCAATAAGAGCTTATGAGGTAAAAAAATTTACCAAAAAATCACTTAATGAATGGTTTAAAAATACTAAATCAAATTTTACTAAGGATGATTTTGTTAAAATTTATATTGATTTCCCTCGTGAAGAGTTGATTAAAAGAATTACCATCAGGACAGAGGAGATGATTAAAATAGGAGCTGTCAGGGAGGTAAAAAACTTTCTAAAATTAAAGATAAAAAAAGATAGGAGCGTTTTAAAAGCAATTGGAATTAATGAGATTAAAGAATACTTGAGCCAAAAAAAAGACCTTGAGGAAATTAAAGAAATAATATCAGTAAAAACTAGACAATACGCAAAAAGACAAAGTACTTGGGCTCGAGGTAATATGATAAGCTGGCTAAAGTTAGAGCCACAAGACTTGAATAAATTTTTAAAAAAAATTTGAAATTCTCATTCTAAAACTTGACCAATGAGTACAACTTCAGCTAGATTGCGAAATGCCAAAATTATATACAGGAGCAGAAATTGTTTTTAAATGCCTTGAGGATCAAAAGGTTGAACATATTTTTGGATATCCTGGTGGAGCAGTTTTACCAATTTATGACGAGTTAAAAAATCATCCAACTATTAAACATATCTTAGTTAGACATGAACAAGGTGCCGGACATGCGGCAGAAGGTTATGCAAGATCATCAGGTAAACCAGGCGTTGTTCTAGTTACTTCAGGTCCTGGAGCGACAAATGTAGTAACTGCATTAACAGATGCCTACATGGACTCTGTTCCTCTTGTTTGTATTTCTGGTCAAGTTCCAACTCATTTAATTGGTACTGACGCATTTCAAGAATGTGATACTACTGGCATAACTAGACCATGCACTAAACATAATTGGTTAGTTAAAGATATAAATGATCTTTCAAATATTATGCATGAGGCATTTAAAGTTGCAACTACCGGAAGACCAGGGCCAGTATTAATTGATATTCCAAAGGATATTCAGTTTGCTAAAGCAAAATATAATAAACCAAAAGTAGAGAAAAAAATAAACGTTAAATCTCATAACAAATTTTCTCAAAGTGAGATTGATGAATTAATTAAATTATTGGTTAAAGCAAAAAAACCAATAATTTATAGCGGAGGAGGAGTTATAAATTCTGGCCCAAAGGCTAGCGAAGCATTAAGAGAATTTGTAAGCTTAACTGGGTTTCCAATTACTTCTACTTTACAAGGTTTGGGAGCTTTTCCTGGTGATGATAATCAATTTTTAGGAATGCTTGGAATGCACGGTACTTATGAAGCAAACAATGCCATGCATGATTGTGATTTACTAATAAATATTGGTGCAAGGTTTGATGATCGTATCACTGGAAAAATTGATGAGTTTTCTCCAAACTCTAAAAAAGTTCATATAGATATAGACCCTTCTTCGATAAATAAAATAATTAAAGTCGATCTAGCTATTATTGGAGATGTTTCGAGTGTTATAAATAAAATTAACAAAACAATTATTAAAAGCAAAAATGGTAAGGGTAAATCGAATAAATCAAATATTGCAAAGTGGTGGGAGCAGATAGAAAAATGGAGAGAAAAAGATTCACTTAATTTTATTAATAGTAATGAAACTATTAAACCACAGTACGCAGTACAAAGACTTTATGAACTAACTAAAAATAAAGATACTTATGTCACTACAGAAGTAGGTCAACACCAAATGTGGGCTGCTCAACATTATAAGTTTAATAAACCAAATAGATGGATGACATCTGGTGGATTGGGTACAATGGGATATGGATTACCAGCTGCGGTGGGTGTTCAAATTGCTCACCCAGAAAAATTAGTAGTTGATATAGCTGGAGAAGCTTCAGTTTTAATGACTATGCAAGAAATGTCTACCGCTGTTCAATATAATTTACCTATTAAGATCTTTATTTTGAACAATCAGTATATGGGAATGGTAAGGCAATGGCAGGAACTATTACACGAAAAAAATTATTCAGAGAGTTATTCTGAAGCTCTTCCAGATTTTATGAAAATGGCAGAAGCTTATGGGTGCAAAGGTCTTAAAGCAGACAATCCTTCAAATTTAGATGAAAAAATTCAGGAAATGATTGAATATGATGGGCCAGTTATTTTTGATTGTCATGTTGATCCTAATGAGAATTGTTTTCCAATGATTCCGTCGGGAAAACCACATAATCAAATGATATTAGGTCCAAATGATCAAAAGGAAAATAAAATAAAAGGAAAAGGTAAATCTTTAGTATAATCAAAATGACAAAATCAAAATCAGCTTATAGCGTACCTACAAAGAAACAAAAACCAGATACATATATCTTTGTTGTTTGGGTGGATAATGAGTCTGGAGTTCTTGCAAGAGTGGTAGGTTTATTCTCTGGAAGAGGGTATAATATTGAGTCATTAGCGGTTGCTGAAGTCGATGCGATTAAAAATATTTCAAGAATAACAATTGTTACTACTGGAACACCACAAGTAATTGATCAAATAAGACTTCAATTAATTAAATTAGTACCCGTTCATAAAGTTGCTGAATTTAAAAGAGAAGATAAGAATGTAATATTCAAAGAAATGGCTTTATTTAAAATAGCAGGAAAAAAAAATAAAATTGAAAAATGCTTAAACGCTTGTAAAAAATTTAATCCCATAATATTAGATGAAACAAAAACTTCTGCAGTAATTCAAATAACTGCCCTTAGAAGAGAGATTGATGTAATGAATAAAAAATTAAAACCCTTAGGACTTATTAGTACTTCGAGAACTGGGGCAGTAGCTATGACAAGAGGTGCTAAAATATTTAATTAATTTAATAGGAGAGATGATATGAAAATGTTTTATGAAAAAGATGCAGATGTTGATCTAATAAAAAATAAGAAAATCGCAATTTTTGGTTATGGAAGCCAAGGTCATGCTCACGCATTAAACTTAAAAGACAGTGGAGTAAAAGATATTGTTGTGGCATTAAGAGAAGGTTCATCTAGCGCATCTAAAGCGGAATCAAAGGGATTAAAGGTCATGAACTTATCTGATGCAGCAGCTTGGGCAGATGTGGTGATGATTTTAACTCCAGATGAACTTCAAGCAGAAATTTATAAAAATCATATTGAACAAAGAGTAAGAGAAGGAACAAGTATTGCATTTGCTCATGGTTTAAATGTTCATTACGATTTAATCAAAGCAAGAAAAGATTTAGATGTATTTATGGTTGCTCCAAAAGGACCAGGCCACTTAGTTAGAAGTGAATATGAAAAAGGTGGTGGGGTACCATGTTTGTTTGCTGTGCATCAAGACGGTTCAGGAAAAGCTAGAGATTTAGCTTTGTCTTATGCTTCAGCAGTTGGAGGAGGAAGATCTGGAATTATTGAAACTACATTTAAAGATGAGGTTGAAACAGATTTATTTGGTGAACAAACTGTATTATGTGGAGGTCTTGTTGAGCTAATCAAAAATGGTTATGAGACTTTAGTAGAAGCAGGATATGAACCTGAGATGGCATATTTTGAAACAGTTCATGAAGTTAAACTGATTGTCGATTTAATTTATGAGGGTGGAATTGCAAATATGAACTATTCTATTTCTAATACTGCTGAGTACGGTGAATATCAATCTGGTCCAAGAATCATAAATAAAGATGAAACTAAAAAAAGAATGAAAGAGGTTTTAGCAGATATTCAGTCTGGAAAATTTACCAAAGAATGGATGGATGAATGTAAAAATGGTCAAAAGAACTTTCTTGCAACAAGAGCAAAATTAGCTGAGCACTCAGTTGAAAAAGTTGGGGCAGAACTTAGGGCTATGATGCCATGGATAAGTAAGAAAAAATTAGTGGATAGCGATAAAAGTTAATTTTATTAGTAATTTATATCTATAATAATCTTTTTTTTTCACTTATAATTTTCCTATAAATTTAAAAAAGAGGGGAAAAATGAATGTTAAAAATTTAATAAGAGTACTATTATCATTACTTCTAGTATTTGGATTTTCTTCTGCATGGGCACAAACTATCAAATGGTCAATGCAAGGAGACAGTCTTACACTAGATCCACACGCACAAAACGAGGGACCTACAACACAAGTATCTAGACAAGTTTATGAAGCACTTGTTGAAAGAGGCTTGGATATGAAAATAGGACCAGCTTTGGCAACGAAATGGAAGGCTACCGACCCTAATACTTGGATTTTTACTTTAAGAGAAGATGCCAAGTTTTCAGATGGTTCTGGAATGACTTCTGAAGATGTTGTTTTTAGTATTTTAAGAGCTAAACAAAGAACATCTGATTTTAAAGAATATATTTCTACGGTTTCTAATGTTGAAGCAGTTGGAGATTATGCCGTTAAGATAACAACAAGTAAACCAAATCCTATTCTTTTAAACCAACTATCTAATATTTTTATAATGTCTAAAGCCTGGTCTGATAAAAATTTTGTAATGTCTCCTCAAAATTGGGATGCTGGACAAGAAACATATTCAGCTACAAATGCTTTAGGAACTGGTCCTTTTAAAATAACAAAAAGAGAACCTAATACTAAAACAGTATTTAAAAAAAATAAATATTGGTGGGGTGAAATGAAAGATAAAGGTTTATCTTCAATTGAATTGCTCCCAATTAAAAATGCTGCAACAAGGGTGGCAGCTTTATTATCTGGAGAAATTGATTTAGTTACAGATGCGCCAGTTCAAGATTTAAAGAGAATAGGTTTCTCTTCAGGTCACAAAGTCGAAAGTACTGCTCAAATGAGAACTATTTTTTTAGGAATGGATCAAGCTGCTGATAAATTGAGAAGTGGAAATACTGGTGATAACCCATTCAAGAAGAAAGAGGTTAGACAAGCACTTTACCAAGCAATTGATATTGAAGCGATTAAGAAAAAAGTTATGAGAGGTTTAAGTGAACCTGCTGGTATCATAACTTTTCCTGGAGTAAATGGTTATACTGCAGAACTTGATAAAAGACTGCCATATGATGTTGATGCTGCAAAAAAACTTTTAGCTGATGCAGGGTATCCTAATGGATTTAATGTGGAGCTGAGATGTCCAAATGACAGATATGTAAATGATGAAGCGATTTGCACTGCTGTTGTTGGTATGCTGGGTAAAATTGGCGTTAACGTAAATCTATTTGCACAAACAAAAAGTAAACACTTTAAAGAGTTAAAAGATAATCAAGGTGATTTCTATATGCTTGGATGGGGTGTTCCTACTCTCGATAGTCACTATGTTTTCCATTATTTATATGAAACTGGTGCTAGCTGGAACAGAGTTAACTTTAGCAATGCAGATGTAGATGCTGCAATAAGAGTTATGGAAGGTGAAGTTGATTTAGATAAAAGAAATGCTGCAATTGCAAAAGCTTGGAAAATTGTAAAAGATGATATTTCTTATCTACCATTGCATCACCAAGTAATTTCTTGGGCATCAAAAAGTAACGTTAGTGTACCAATAAGACCAAATAACGAACCGTTATTTAAAATTGCTGTTTTTGGCACTAAGTAATAAATAAATTATCACAAGCCCTTTATTTAAATAAAGGGCTTGTAAATATTAAATCCTCATAAAAATTGACAAAATATTTTTTTAAAAGATTGTTTCAATCAGCTTTGGTAATGCTTGTGGTTGCCTTTGTGTCTTTTTCTTTATTTAATTTTGTAGGAGATCCAATAAATAATATGGTTGGAGAAGAAACTTCCGACGAAGAAAGAGCTGAATTAAGGGAAACATTGGGGCTAATGGACCCAATTCATATTCAGTTTTCTAGATTTGTTGTAAATGCCTCAAAAGGTGAATTTGGTATTTCTTATCAATTAAGAAGACCAGTATCTGATTTAATAGTTGAAAGATTACCAGCAACTATTGAGCTTGTGGTTATCTCAGCTTTAATTGCTCTAATAACTGGAACATTTTTAGGAGTTTATACCGGAATAAATAGGAAAGGTTTTTTTAGTGATATTATTTTAGCAGTTTCTTTGCTTGGGGTTTCGCTACCTACTTTTGTTATTGGTATATTATTTATTTATTTATTTGCAGTAATCTTAGGAATTTTACCTTCGTTTGGGCGAGGAGAAGTGGTTGATTTAGGATTTTGGACTACAGGTTTTTTAACAATATCTGGATTAAAGGCAATTATACTTCCATCAGTTACCCTTAGCCTTTTTCAAATGACTTATATCATCAGACTTGTAAGAGCAGAGATGATGGAGATCTTGCAAACAGATTACATAAAATTTGCACGTGCACGTGGCATTAATGAAAATAGTATAAAATATAAGCATGCATTAAAAAATGGGTTGATACCTGTAATCACAATAGCAGGAATTAATATTGGAACTCTCATTGCATTTTCAATTATTACAGAAACTGTTTTTCAGTGGCCAGGTATGGGATTTTTATTCATTCAAGCAGTTCAGTTTGTTGATATACCAATTATGTCAGCTTACTTAGTTTTCATTGCTTTTGTTTTCGTAATGATAAATTTTATCGTAGATATCCTTTATTATTTTATTGATCCAAGAATTAGAGTTAAAGGAGATGTTTCAAGTGGATAAAAATATTAGCACTTGGGATAGAATTAAAGATAGCGATATATATCATAGCTTTATAAAGTCTCCTACAGCAATCGTATCATCTATTATTTTATTTATAATTTTCTTTTGTTCTTTTTTTGTTGAATTTATAACTCCATACAATCCATTTGATCCATCGTCGTTATCTTTGATGGAAGCTTTTACACCTCCATCGTGGACAGAAGGTGGTCTAGCAAAATTTATCTTAGGTACTGATGGTCAAGGTAGAGATATGTTATCAACAATTCTTTATGGTTCTAGAATTTCATTGATTGTTGGTTTTTCTGCAATCATATTTAGTTTAATACTTGGAGTTGGTTTAGGATTAACTGCTGGATATTTTGGTGGCAAATATGAAATGATAGTGATGAGATTAACAGATGTTCAACTTACAGTACCAAGTATATTAATGGCGCTTTTAGTTGATGGAATTGCAAGAGGACTAATTTCAAGGGAAATGCATGATGAGATGGCAATTTATGTTTTGATATTTGCAATAGGAATTTCAGAGTGGCCACAATTTGCAAGAGTATCAAGGGCCGCTACACTTGTTGAAAAAAATAAAGATTATGTTTCAGCTTCAACCATAATTGGAGTTTCCAATTTAATTATTATGTTCAAACATATTTTACCAAATATTTTACGCCCTGTGCTAGTAATAGGAACTATTGGTCTTGCACTTGCAATCATAGCTGAGTCGACTTTAAGCTTTTTAGGTGTAGGAGTTCCACCTACAACTCCATCATTAGGAACGCTAATTAGATTAGGTAATGATTTTTTATTTTCCGGTGAGTGGTGGATTACATTTTTTCCAGCAATATTTTTAGTAATTTTAGCTTTTTCAATCAATTTATTAGGAGATTGGATGAGAGACACTTTAAACCCAAGGTTAAAAAAATGAGTTTTTTAAAAATTAAAAATCTTAGTGTCGATTATCCAATGAGAAAGGAAACTGTTTATGCTGCTAAAGGAGTAAATATTGAGGTAAATAAAGGAGAAATATTAGGTTTAGTTGGTGAGTCTGGATCTGGAAAAAGTACCGTCGGAAATGCAATTATTAATTTGATAGATTCACCTGGAAAAGTATCAAGCGGCTCTGTAATTTTAGGTGATTTAAATATTCATAAGGATCCAAAAAATATTGAAAAATATAGAGGTAAAAAAATTGGACTTATTTTTCAGGATCCCCAAACCTCTCTTAATCCAATACTTACAATTGGCGAACAGTTAATTGAAACTATTCAAACACATCTAAATTTAACAAAAGAAGAGGCAAAAAATAAATCAGTTAACCTATTGAAAGAAGTTGGAATTAAAGATGCAGAAATAAGATTTAATAATTATCCTCATCAGTTTTCAGGTGGCATGAGACAAAGAGTAGTAATTTCACTTGCTTTGTGTTGTGAGCCAGAGCTTTTAATTGCGGATGAACCAACTACAGCTTTAGATGTTTCAATTCAATCTCAAATTCTTGACTTAATTAAAAAACTAACAAATGAAAGAAATCTTGCTGTAATTTTAATTACACATGATATGGGTGTAATAGCTGAGACAGCAGATAGAGTTGCTGTAATGAAAAGCGGAAATCTTATTGAAATTGGAGAAACAAAAAAAATACTAACAAACCCTCAAGAAACATATACAAAAAGTTTAGTTAGCTCAGTACCGCCAACCAATAAAAAAATTTCTAGATTTGTAATTATTGATAGTGAAAAAAAAAATAATCATAAAAATAATATAAAAATTTTAAACAGATGGAATAAGAAAGAAATTATAGAACAAGATTTAGTTCAAATTAAAAATCTAGATAAAAGTTTTAAAGATAATTTTTTTACTGAAAATTCAAAAAATTCAGTAATGGCGGTAAATAATGTTACATTTAATATTAAAGAAGGTGAGTCATTTGGTTTAGTAGGTGAAAGTGGAAGTGGAAAATCTACAATTGCCAAAATGATAGTAAATTTATTCAAACCATCTTCGGGAGATATTTTTTTTGACAAAATATGTATTACTAAAATTAAACAAAAAAATGAGATGATGAGATTTAGAAAACAAATACAAATGATATTTCAAGATCCATATTCGTCTTTAAACGGTAGACTTAAAGTTAAAGATATAATTTCTGAACCAATTAAGCTTCACAATCCATCAATTTCAAATTCTGATTTAAATAGTTACATCTTTGACTTATTAGAATCAGTTGAGTTAATTCAAAAATCTGCAGATAGATATCCCCACGAATTTTCTGGTGGACAAAGACAAAGAATATCAATTGCAAGAGCTTTAGCCACTCAACCAAGACTTTTAGTTTGTGACGAACCCACTTCTGCTTTAGATGTTAGTATACAAGCACAGATTTTAAATTTATTAAAAGATCTTCAGGAGCAACTAAACTTGACAATATTGTTTATTAGCCACGATCTTCCAGTTGTGAGACAAATGTGTGATAGAATTGGAGTCTTGAAGGACGGCAAATTGTGTGAAGTATCAAATACTGAGGATTTATTTTTAAAACCTAAGCATGATTATACAAAGGAACTTTTGCGCTTAATGCCAAAAATTGAGTCTATTTATAATTAAATATTAATAGGCCTAAAATGATCGATTTAAGGGAATAATTTTACAAATTATTTTGCAATCTCTCTTATAGATTGTATTATAGATTTTCTAAAAAATTTAGTTATGAGCGATAAAGATCGAGTCTTTATATTTGATACAACCATGCGTGATGGTGAGCAGTCGCCAGGGGCATCTATGAGTTTGGAAGAAAAAATTCAAATTGCAAGAGTATTTGATGAGTTGGGAATTGATATTATTGAAGCAGGATTTCCTATAGCGTCGCCAGGAGACTTTGAAGCAGTATCTGAAGTAAGTAAAATTTTAAAAAATTCTATCCCAGCAGGACTTTCAAGACATTCTGTCAAAGATATTGATAGAGCACACGAAGCATTAAAACATGCACCAAGATTTAGAATTCATACATTTATTTCTACAAGCTCATTACACATGAAACATAAGTTAAACATGTCGCCTGAAGATGTTTATGAGTCAATTGGAAAACATGTTGCTTATGCAAGAAAATTTACTGACGATGTTGAGTGGTCATGTGAGGATGGAACAAGAACTGATATGGATTATATGTGCAAAACTGTAGAACTTGCAATTAAAAATGGAGCCAAAACAATTAATATTCCAGATACAGTTGGTTATACAATACCATCTGAGTTTACAACAATTATAGAAACTTTATTAAACAAGGTGCCTAATATTGATAAAGCAATATTATCAACTCATTGTCATAATGATTTAGGTTTAGCAGTTGCTAACTCTTTAGCTGGAGTTCAAGCTGGAGCAAGACAGATTGAATGTACAATAAATGGCTTAGGAGAAAGAGCAGGAAATGCTGCACTTGAGGAAGTTGTAATGGCAATAAAAACAAGACCTGATTTAATGCCTTATGAGACAGGAATAAATACGACGCTTTTAAATAAAGCATCTAAAATTGTATCTAATGCAACAGGATTTCCTGTTCAATATAATAAAGCAATTGTTGGAAAAAATGCTTTTGCTCATGAAGCAGGAATTCATCAAGATGGAATGTTAAAAAATAGACAAACTTATGAAATTATGACACCAGAAAGTGTAGGTGTCAAACAAACATCATTAGTCATGGGAAAACATTCGGGACGACATGCGTTTAAAGATAAATTAAACAGTTTAGGGTATCCTGATCTAACAGATGATATTGTGGGAAATACATTTGCAAAATTCAAAGTTTTAGCAGATAAAAAAAAGCATGTTTATGATGAGGATATAATTGCACTAGTTGATGATAGTTTAATTGTAGACAATAAAGTAAACGCAATTACTCTAAAATCTTTAAAAGTATTTGCTGGAACTGGTGAACCACAAAAAGCAGAAATGACTTTAAATGTTTATGGAGAAGTAAAGCAAGCAGTAGAAACTGGAGATGGTCCAGTTGATGCAATATTTAAATGTATAAAGACTCTATACCCACACGATGTAAATTTGCAACTTTACCAAGTTCATGCAGTAACGGAAGGGACAGATGCCCAAGCAACTGTAAGTGTTAAAATTGAGGAAAAAGGAAAAACAACAGTTGGTCAGGCTGCTGACACAGATACATTAGTTGCATCAGCAAATGCGTACATTAATTCATTAAATAAAATGATAATAAAACGAGATAAAACAGCTCCTATGGAGCAAGAAAATCAGAAAGTACGAGGAATATAATGGGATTATTCGACAGTGTTAAAAAAATATGGAGTCAAGATATGGCAATTGATCTTGGAACTGCAAATACTTTGGTGGTATTAAAAGGTCAAGGTGTAGTTCTGAACGAACCTTCAGTAGTTGCAATAGTTGACCAAGGTGGAAAAAAAAATGTATTAGCTGTTGGAGATGAGGCAAAAACAATGCTTGGAAGAACGCCTGGCAACATAAGCGCGATTAGACCTTTAAGAGATGGTGTAATTGCTGATTTTATAGTTACTGAAGAGATGATTAAACATTTTATCAAAAAAGTTCATAAAGGAAGTACATTTGCTAATCCTAGAATTTTAATTTGCGTACCAACCGGTTCAACTCCAGTTGAAAGAAAAGCAATCCAAGATAGTGCCCTAGCAGCAGGAGCTAGAAGAGTCCAATTAATTGAAGAACCAATTGCAGCAGCTATTGGTGCTGGACTTCCAATTTCTGAAGCGACAGGTTCAATGATTGTTGATATAGGCGGTGGTACTAGTGAGATTGCAGTTATGTCCCTAGGTGGATTAGTTTATTCTAAATCTTTAAGGGTAGCAGGAGATGCAATGGATACAGCCATTGTTAACTATATGAGAAAAGAATACAATCTTTTAATAGGTGATACTACTGCAGAAAAGATTAAAAAAGAAATGGGTACTGCAATTCCAACAGGTACAAATACTTATCCGGTCAAAGGCAGGGACCTTAGATCAGGTACACCTAAAGAGGTCAATATAACAGAAGAAGATACTGCAGAAGCGTTAAATGATATACTTAAAGAGATGGTCAACGCGATCAAAGATGCTTTAGAAAATACTCCTCCAGAGCTCTCAGCTGACTTAGTGGATATGGGGTTAACACTTACAGGAGGTGGTTCGTTATTAAAAAATATTGACAAAAGGTTTTCTAAAGAAACAGGTCTACCAGTTCACGTTGCAGATGATCCATTATCATGTGTTGCAGTTGGAACAGGCAAGGCTTTAGATCAAGAAGAAACTTTTTCTACTATGCTATCTGAATATTAAAAAAAATGGCTTCAGGCAGAGATGATTTTGTAATTGCCATTAGGTCAGCTTTTTTAAAAAAAAAAGATAAACAAAAATTTTCATTATTAACATTAATCTTCTTATCTATTTTTGTAATTATCCTAAGTAATTTTAATTTTAAGATAATTAAAATTATTAAATCAAGTATTAATGAGGTTATTTATCGTTCTTCATTTTTAATTTCTATTCCCGAAAATTATTTAAAAAATTTAAAACAAAACTTTAATCTACATATGGGGTTATATGAAAGTTATAATGAAACTAAAACTGAATTAGAAGATTTAAAGCAAAAACAATTGTTAGTTAATTTTTTGAGGATTGAAAATGAAAAACTAAGATCATTAATTGATGAAAATATTAAATCTAACGAGATATTCGCTAAAGTTTTAATTGATAAAGAAAGCCCTTATTTAAAATCAATTGTTTTAAACAAGGGCTCTAGAGAAAACGTAAAAATAGGCATGGCAATTATCGATGGTGTTTATTTGGTTGGACAGGTAATCGAAGTCAATTATACTAATTCTCGGGCGTTATTATTATCTGATCTTAATAGCAAAATACCCTCTGTTTTAGAACCAAATGACATTCAAGCAGTTATTTCCGGAACTGGAGATGACTTTGGAATAATCGAACATACCCAAAATGAATATGAAAAAAAACTAGATGAGGGAGATGTTATTGCTTACACATCAGGTTTAGGTGGATTGTTTAAACCCGGGATACCAATAGGTAAAATATCAAAAGAAAAGAATGGAAAAATAAGTTTTTTTTCAGACTTTACTCAATTGAATTATGTAAAAATAACATCCTATAAAATAGGAGGTGAAAAATAATGTCCTCACTTAATAAAAGTCGCTTCTTACAAATCTTTTTATCTTATTTACCTTTGCTAATATTATTTTTTTCAGTCTTTAATGAATTTGATTTCAATTATTTAAAACTTGATTATTTTTCATTTAATTTTGTACATTTAATAATCTTCTTTTGGACATTAAGAAATCCAGATCACCTAGGATATCTTCCAATTTTTTTTGCAGGTATAATTAATGATGTTATAATTGGGATACCAATAGGAATTAGTAGTTTATGTTATTTACTAATTTGTGCAGTTACAGGATATATCAGGAACATCACTTTATCCCCCAATTTTATTAAGGATTGGATATCACTTTTGTTTACAATTTTGTTAATAAATTCAATTCAGGTAATAATTTTAGATTTAATTTTTTTAATCCAAGTTGAATACATGGACTATTTAATTAACTCAGGTTTTACATTTTTATTTTATCCAATATTTTTTCATAATTTTCAATTTTTTAAACGAACGAATTTCAAAAAAATCAAATGATTAAATCTAATTCAGGGATAAGAAAAACAGATGTAATCAACAGAAGGATGTTCATCATTGGTGCTGCTAAAATTGTAGTATTGACAGGTATTATTGGTCGATTGTTTTCATTGCAAATAAATGAAAATAAAAAATATCTTACACTTTCAGATAAAAATAGAATTAGAGAATGGAAACTACCCCCTACAAGAGGGAATATCGTTGATTATTTTGGAAATGTAATAGCAGGAAATTTAAAAGTATATCAATTACACATAATTCCTGAGCAAGTTGAAAACTTTAATTACTTATTGTTGAGATTAAAAAACCTTTTAGATCTCAGTGAAAAGAAAATTGCTAAAATAAATAAATTAAAATTAGAATTGAAGCCTTGGGATAGTATTATTGTATCTGAAAATTTAAGCTGGAGTCAATTTGTTAAAATCAATAACTATTTATATGACCTAGTGGGTATTAAACCAGTTATTACAATCTCAAGAAATTATCCATTTAAGGATGTATATACTCATGTTCTTGGATATGTAAGTCAACCAAATGAACAAGAAATTTTAGCAAATCAAATAGTTAAGGAAAGATTTGTTCCTGGAATGAAAGTTGGGAAATTAGGTTTAGAGAAAAGACTTGAAAATCATTTAATAGGAACAAATGCTATTCAAAGATATGAGGTTAACGCTTATGGTAAAAGAATTAATCAACTTGAGCATCAAAAAGGTGAACAAGGATCAAAAATACGTTTAACGGTTGATACAGAAATACAAAAAGCTTGTGCAGATTTATTAAAAGAAAAAGCAGGATCAATTAGTGTAATGGATATCTTTACAGGAGATATAATTGCTATGTATTCGTCTCCATCTTATGATCCAAATTTATTTCTCTTTGGAATAAGCCAAGATGAATGGCAATTGATAAGAAATAACCCTCTAAAACCATTAGTAAATAAAACACTTTCAGGGCTTTATTCTCCTGGATCTACTATTAAACCAATCGTTGCACTTTCTGCATTAGAAAATAACGTTATAGACACAAAGTTTAAAGTTAGATGTACAGGTAAAATGGAATTGTATGGTCAAACATTTCATTGTTGGAAAGAAAAGGGTCATGGCTGGGTAAGTTTAAAAAATGCAATGAAGCAGTCCTGTGATACTTATTTTTATGAAATTGCAAGGTTATTGGGTGTTGATAGATTAAATATTACAGCTGAGAAGTTTGGTTTAGGAAAAAAAGTACTTGGAAAATATTTTGAAAATGAAAAGAAGGGACTATTCCCCAATACAAATTGGAAAAAAAATAATCTTGGTAGAGGCTGGGTTCTTGGAGAAACATTAATAACTGGTATAGGTCAAGGCTATATACAGTCAACTCCATTACAACTTTGTATGATGACAGCACAAATCGCAAATGGTGGTTATGCGATTAAACCAAAAATAGTTGTTGATAACGATCCATTAACTTTGGCAGGTGCAAAACAGTCAATGCAGGGTGAACAACTGCATGATTCAGATAAAAAGTTATTTAAAAATAAAAAAAATATTAAGATTGTTCAAGAAGCAATATTTAGCTCAACAAATGAAAGATTTGGAACTTCTTACAGGTCAAGAATAGATGACCCTAAATATCAATTTGCAGGAAAAACTGGAACAGCTCAGGTCAAAAGAATTAGCAAAAGGGAACGTGAATTAGACTTAAAATTAGAACAAATTCCTTACAAAGATAGAGATCATGCTTTGTATGTTGCTTTTGGTCCTTATGTTAACCCTAGGTATGCACTTAGCATAATTGTTGAACATGGTGGATCTGGTAGTAAGGCTGCAGCACCTATTGCAAAAAAATTATTTAAATTAATTATAGATAGACACGAGTTAAGAAATAAACAATCGAATTTTGAGGAGATAAGTATTTAGATGTTCCAACAAGATAGATTAAATAATGAGATTACTTTTTTTCAAAAAATAAAAAACTTAGATTATATTTTGATAATATCAGTAGTGATACTTTCCATAATCAGTTTATTTGTAATGTATTCTACAGATGGAGGTGAAATCCTTTTTCATACAAAAAACCATTTTATAAAACTTGCAGTTTTTTTCCCGCTTATGATTGTTGTCGCTTTTTTTAACATAAAATTTTGGCATAATTGTTCCTATATAATTTATGCAGTAATAATACTGTTGTTAATTTGGGTATCTTTTTTTGGTATTAAATCTTCAGGCTCACAAAGATGGATGGATGTTTATTTATTTGTACTTCAACCTTCTGAATTAATGAAAGTAGCAATTATACTTTGTCTTGCAAAATACTATCACAGATTAAAAATTGAAAACGTTAATTCGTTTACTAGTATAATTTTTGTCTTATCAATTATATTGATTCCATTTATTTTTGTAATATCTCAACCTGATCTTGGTACCTCAATATTAATAGTTTTAAGTGGATTGATTATTCTGTGGTTAGGTGGATTAAAAATTAAGTACTTTATATACTCTTTTATTACTTTCTTAATCTCTCTCCCATTTATAATTTCATTTCTTAAACCTTATCAGAAACTTAGAATACTAACTTTTTTGGACCCAGATAGAGATCCTTTAGGAGCTGGATATCAAATTATTCAATCAAAAATAGCCATAGGTTCAGGTGGGATTGATGGAAAAGGTTTTTTAAAAGGAACCCAGAGTTATTTAGATTTTTTACCTGAAAAACATACAGATTTTATTTTTACTTTGTTCTCTGAAGAGTTTGGTTTCATAGGGTCAGTTGGTCTTTTAATTTTATACTCAATAATAATATTTAGAATTATAAGAATAGGATCAATTTCAAGAAGTAATTTTGCCAGACTTTTTTGTTTTGGTTATGCTTTTGCAATTTTTTATTTATATTGTAGTAAATTTATCTATGGTTCTAGGTATGCTACCTATAGTTGGCTCTCCACTACCAGTAATGTCATATGGCGGCTCATCAATGTTAGCTACAATGATTGGTTTTGGTATTGTATTAAGTGCAAAAATCAATCATAAACAAATAATTGCATAATTTGTCACTCTGATATTTTAATTTTTAAATGTATAACAATTCGATGAACAAAAATCTTACAATAGGAATAGTTGGAGCAGGAATTCAAGGTGTATCTAATGCATTATTCCTTCAAAAAAAAGGTTTTAATGTAACAATCTTTGATAGAGATAATCCAGGCAGTCAAGCTGCATCTTATGGCAATGCAGGTCATTTTTCACCTTATGCATCTCTTTCTTTAAATAGAACCGATGTCCTAGCAGATGTTCCAGCTATGATGCTAAGTTCTACAGGTCCACTTGCTTTAAAATGGAACTATATTCCTAAAATGATTCCATGGTTTGTAAAATTTATAATGAATACAACTAAAACTAAGATGATGCACACTGCTAAAAATATGCACCAAATATTAGATTTGGCTTTACCAGCATACGATGAATTATTTGAAGAAATAGACCTTGAGGGTTTGGTGGAAAATAAAGGTATCCTTTATATATGGAATGACAAAGATTTAAAAAGTAGAGAATTAGAAATTAGAGTTAGGGAAGAATTAGGTGTTGAACAACAATTAGTAAATAAAACTGAAATCCACGATCTTGAACCAAATATCAAACCATTTTACCATGCTGGTGTGTATTATCCTTATGCTAGACATGCAAGAAATCCAAAAAAAATTCTTTTAAAATTATTTGATTTATTTTTACAAAAAGGTGGAAAATTTAACAAAGTTGATATTAAAGATATTAGTTTTGATGAAGAAAAACCAATTTTTAAAACAGATATTCAAAGTTATGTTTTTGATAAAGTAGTAATTGCATGTGGTGCTTTTTCAAAAAAATTAACAGATAATCTTGGTGAAAAAATACCTTTAGAAACAGAACGTGGATATCATGTTCATTTTAAAAACTGTGATCATTTATTAAGCAGGCCTGTAATATTTTCTAATCGTGGATTTGGAATAACACCGATGGAACAAGGTTTAAGAGTTGTTGGGACAGTAGAATTTGGTGGTTTAGAAAATCCATTATCTAAATCAAGAGTTAAAAATTTGATAAATAATGCAAAATATATGCTTGGGGATTTACCTGAACATGAAGATGAGTGGCTAGGATTTAGACCAACTTTGCCTGATTTTTTACCTGTTATGGGAGCATCAAAAAATTATAAAAATATTTATTATTGCTTTGGACACCATCATTTAGGATGGACTTTGGGTCCAATTTCTGGAAAGATTGTTTCTGGAATGATAGCTAATGAAAATACAAATCTGGATTTAAAACCATATAGCTCACTAAGATTTAGTTAAGTGACAAAAGATAATAATTTTTTAGCCTATTTATATCTATTTTTAACAGTAACTTTTTGGGCAGGAAATTTTGTTGTAGGCAAAGTGGCAAGTTTTTATGAAGTTCCGCCATTTTCTTTAAATTTTTATAGATGGTTTTTTGCCTGGCTAATTTTAGCACCTTTTACACTTCCCGAAATATTAAATAAAAAAGATTATATTTTAAAAAACTATAAGTTATTTATTATTTTAGGAGTTACCAGCATAACTATATTTAACTCTATTGTTTATTATTCATTAAATTTTACACAGGTTATCAGTGGAGTTTTGATGATTTCTACAATACCGGTAATGATTATGCTGTTTTCATCAATTTTAAAAATTGAGAAGACAAATATTTTTCAAATTATAGGAGTAATTTTTTCTTTTGCTGGAGTAATTGTGATAATTACAAAAGCAAACTTAGAAATTTTAAAAAACTTAGATTTTAATAAAGGAGATATCACGATGGTTGTTGCAATGTTCTCATGGGCTTTATATTCCACTTTGTTAAAAGGAAAAAAATACGAATTATCTCAAATATCTTTACTTCAGGTAGTAATTACATTTGGTTTGATATTTTTAATCCCTATTTATTTTATTGAGTATCAAATTGGATTTAGAATCGATTTAGAATTACCATTTATTTTAATTTTATCTTATGTTGTTTTGTTTCCAGGTTTAGCCTCATTTCTTCTTTGGATAAAAGGAATATCTTTAATAGGTGCTAATCGATCAGGTGTTTTTTTACATTTAATGCCAATTTTAAGTGCAATCATGGCAATGATTTTTTTTAATGAAAAATTTATGTCTTATCATATTTTAGGCGCTTGTTTTATTATTGCAGGAATACTGTTATCAAATAAGAAAGTGAAAAATGCTTAAAGTCGCTATATTAGATGATTATCAAAATGTTGCTCAACAATTTGTAGATTTAGAAAAATTATCTGGAAAATATGAGTTTAAGATTTTTAGTGAACCTTTTGAAGATGAGGCAGATGCAATTGAACAGTTAGCTGAATTTGAGGCCTTATTAATAATGAGAGAAAGAACCCCAATAACAAAAAATCTAATTGATAATTTAAATGAATTAAAATTTGTAATCACAAGTGGATTACGTAATAAATCTATCGATTTAGAGGCTGCGAAAAAAAGAAAAATTATTGTTTGTGGAACAGATATAAATATTAATCCAACACCTGAATTAACATGGGCGTTAATTCTTGGTTTAGCTAGAAATTTTAAAGAAGAGCTTGATAATATGTATCAAGGATATTGGCAAACTACTATTGGCGTAGAATTAAAGGGAAAAATTTTAGGTTTAATAGGTTTGGGTAGAGTAGGCAGTGAAGTTGCAAAAATTGGAAAAGCCTTTGGAATGCAAGTTATGGCATGGAGTGAAAACTTAAATCTAGATAAATGTAAAGAATTAGATGTTCTTCCATGTAGCAAAGATGACTTAATTATAAATTCCGATGTACTTTCAATTCACGTCCAGGGAGGCGAAAAGTACAAAGATTGTATAACTATTAAAGAATTAGATAAAATGAAAAAAACAGCTTTTTTGATTAATACTTCTCGTGGACCTATTGTTAATGAAGATGATTTAATTATTGCTTTATCAACCAATGTGATTGCAGGTGCAGGTATTGATGTGTATGAAAAAGAGCCTCTACCAGAAAATAATAAGCTTAGATTTTTACCAAATGCATTACTTACTCCACATATAGGTTATGTAACGGCTGAAAATTATAGTATTTTTTATAATCAAATGATTGAAGGACTAGAGGCTTGTGTGGATGGAAAGCCTGTTCGAGTTCTAGAATAAGAATGGAATTACCGGTCGTTAATCACGAGGATTATTTTGCTAAAATTGGTGATGACCATAAATTTCCAATTAATAAATTTGGAGAATTAGCAAATTATTTAACCCAAAAAAAAATTGTAAATAAATTTCATAAACCATCAGCTTGCTCATTTGAAACATTAAGCTACGCACATTCAAAAAAATATATTTTAGATATTCAAAATAAAACTTTAAGTAAAGAAGGAGTAAAAAAAATTGGATTTCCACTTATAGATAGTGTTGTGCAAAGATCTTTAGTTGCTACAGGTGGAACTGTTCTCGCATCTAAACTTGCAATAAATTATGGTATTTCTTGCAATACCGCAGGAGGTAGTCATCATGCAAGTTACAATGGGGGTGCAGGCTATTGTGTGTTTAATGATGTGGCTGTTGCATCACATTATTTACTTAATAGAGGTTTAGCTAATAAAATTTTAATTATTGATTTAGATGTTCATCAAGGAAACGGAAATTCAGAAATTTTTAAAGATAACAAAAGTGTTTTTACATTTAGCATGCATTCAAAAACAAATTATCCTGCCAAAAAATCAAATAGTGATTTAGATGTGGAGCTAGAAGATAATTTAGAGGACGATGATTACATTAAAACACTTAAATATTATCTAAATGAGCTAAACCAAGAAAATTTTGATTTTGTTTTTTATATAGCAGGTGTCGATATTCATTTTAATGATCGATTAGGAAAATTAAAAATTTCTGATGACGGTATTAAATTAAGAGATGAGATCGTAGTAGAAAATTTTTTTTCTAAACGAATACCATTTTGTGGGGTTTTAGGTGGTGGTTATAATAAGGATTTTAATAAACTTGTAGAATTACATTCAATGTTACACCAATCTTGTGCTAAATATATAAGATCATGACAAAAAAAATAAATCCAGATTTAACTACAGAGCAAGAATCAATCTTATTTGAAGAAGGAACCGAATTCGCTGGCTCAAGTGAGCTTAATCATGAAAAAAGAGAAGGAAGTTTTCACTGTGCAAATTGTGGAGAGAAATTATTTGACTCAAAAACGAAATACGAGAGTGGATCAGGTTGGCCATCATTTTATGAGTCTCTACCAGATGTCTTTGAGACAAAAACTGATTATCATTTAGGTTATGGAAGAACCGAATATCATTGTAAAAAATGTGGCGGGCATCACGGGCATATTTTTGATGATGGTCCAGAGCCAACAGGGAAAAGATATTGTAATAATGGGGTTTGCCTAATTTTTAAACCTAAATAGATTTTCATTGGTAATTGACTTTAGTTTTTAACTTATATAGCCTATATCTTAGGTGAAACTTTTTTTAAAAGCTGCATTAATAACTTTATTTTCATTAAGTTGTTACGCAGAAAGTATATCTCAATATATATCTAACTTAATTCCAGGTGAGGGTGACACAGAAGTTAGTATTGATATAAGAGAAAATTACAAACCTGATTATAGTATACTAGCTGTAAGAGAGATTGAAAAAACTGAAACGGGTAATTTTTTTACTCAATTCTCATTATTTAACACCGAAAAAAACAATGATGAAAGAGTTGTTGGAAATATTGGAATTGGAAAAAGAAATTTAAGTGACGATAAAACTTTGTTAACCGGTTTTAATACTTTTTTTGATTACGATGATAATGATAATGCACGAATGAGTGTGGGATTTGAAGCAAGAAGTGCTGTTCTTGAACTTTGGTATAATCAATATTTTGGTGTTAGTGATGGTACAGATGAAAAAGTATTAGATGGATACGATATGAGATTAGCTTCACAGGTCCCACATTTACATTGGGCAAGTTTTTTTCTCAATACATATGATTGGGATGGAAAAGATAGAGATGATATTAAAGGGACAAAAATGGGTTCAGAAATGTTATTAACACCAAATTTAAATTTAGAGATAGCTTATGATGATAAGGATAAAAAAGGTCTTGAAGATGAGTGGTATGCAAAAATTCAATTTATCCACCCACCAAGATCAGGACCAACGCTACAAGATGGTTTTGTTAATTCAAATACTTGGAAAGAAGAAAAAGATATGTCTCAAGAACTTTTAACTAAAGTTAAAAGAAACAATAAAATTATGGTTGAGTTTAAAGGCTCATCAACAATATCAAGAGCTGATTAATGAAAAATTTATTAAAAATTTTATTTATTTATAAAGTTTTATCATTATTTCTAGTCTTTAGTTCTCAGGCTGCTAGTACTACAGGACAAGCAGACGTGTATAAAGTAACAATGAAAAAAGTAGAAATGTGTACTGCTAGCACAAGTGTATCTAGTTGTGTTGGATCAGTAACATTAGGCGATACTTCTAAAGTTGTTGATATAGCATCTGTGTCAGCTGGAGCTGCCGCTGCTTCATTTGGTAAACCTGCGCTATTACCTCTAGGGGAAACTTATACTCATATGAGAGTTACAATAGACAGAAAATTTACAATAAAAGCAGATTTAGAAGTTTCGGGTGTAACAGATAATTGTACCACGACAGCTGCACTTTCTGGTTCGTCTTATCCTGGCGGCTCATTAAGTGGAAATGAAAAATATGATAGAACTCCAATTATTGCTGATGGTGGAACCGCTGCAGAAGCTGATTTCTATTTAAAAAATGATCAAATGAAAACTTGTACAAATGGTGCATGTTCAGCACTTAGCGGTGCAAATACAATTACATATGCTCAAGGTTCAGGATCATCAACTTATCAAACTCAGCATGCTGATGGTAGCACTTCAGATGATCATGTAATGGTTTATAAGCTCACAACACCATACACAGTAGCTTTAATTTCTCCAACTGTAGATATTAGCTTTGGAACATCAGCTGCTATTAAAGCCACAGAAGTTGGTACAGATTTTTGTATGTTTGATCCTCAAGAACCAGTAGTTACAATTACAATTAAATAGAAAAATGACTGATCATTTTTCTGATCAGATAATCACATCAAAAATAAAATTACGAAATAAATCTAAGGATTATGTTTCAAATTTTAAACAAATTGAGAAATTTATAAAAAAGGAAATTGCAGAAATAGAAATTCTTAAGAATTTATCAAAATCAATAATTCCTGAAATTTCTTATGATGAGCTTAATTTAGTTGATAGTAAAACAATAGAAAATATTCATAAAAGAGGCTGCTTAATTATTCGAGATGTTTTTGAAGATTATAAGATAGAAAATATTAATAAAGAATTAGAGGAGTATATAGATAGTAATGGATATTATGAGGATCAAAAAAAAAAGGCAGGTTTAGATAAATATTTTAGTGATTTAAGATCAGGAAAACCTCAAATATATGGTTTGTATTGGTCTAAAGCTCAAATTGAAATTAGACATTCTGAAGAAATGGCTAAAGTTAAAAAATGGCTAAACAATCTTTGGAATTTTAGAAATAAAGAATATACAGTTTTTGATCCAAATAAAGAACTATCTTACGCAGATAGAGTAAGAAGGAGAGAGCCTGGAGATGATACTTTGGGTTTATCTCCACATTGTGATGCTGGATCAATTGAAAGATGGACAGATAGTTTTTATCAAGAAATTTATAAAAATATATTTTCAGACAAATTTGAAAAATATGATCCATTTGATGCAAAATATAGGGATAAAACCAAGGAATTTGAATCTCCAGCAGTAGCACATGTATTTAGAACTTTTCAAGGTTGGACTGCCTTGACTGAACAAGGACCTAATGATGGAACTTTACAATTAATACCAATATCAAAAGGTATTGCATATGTTTTAACTAGAGCTTTACAAAATGACGTTCCTGAAAATGAATTATGTGGATCAAAACTTGGCAGAGCATTATCTGTAAATAAAGATTATCATTCTTTACTTTTAAGAGGATTAGTTTCTATTCCAAAAATGAAACCAGGAGATACTGTATGGTGGCATCCAGATGTAATTCACGCAGTGGAAGATAAACATTTAGGAAAAAATTATTCTAATGTTATTTATGTTGGAGCAACTCCTTATTGTAAGAAAAATCTTGATTATACAATAAAACAATCAAAAAAATTTTTAGAAGGGAAAAGTCCTCCTGACTTTGCTGCTGAAGATTATGAAATTAATTATAAAGGAAGAGTTAAATTAGAAGATTTAAGTTTATTAGCTAAGAAACAATTAGCCTTAGAAGATTGGAATTAATTTTTTAAAAGATCTTGAAGTTTGTTTTCTTTTTCTAATGCTCTTACTTCATCATAGCCACCAATATGCTGATCATCAAAAAAAATCTGTGGGATTGTTCTTTTACCATTTGCTTTTTTAATCATTTCATCCATTGCACCATCTACTTTTGAAATATCAATTTCATTATAAGTTGCATTATTTCTTGCTAACAATCTTTTAGCAGCCTCACAATAGTTACAAAGTGGACCTGAATACATAGTTATTTTTTTCACAAGTTATAGATAATCACCTTTTTTTATTTTACTAGTTATTTCTTTTCTAGAGTATTCAAACTTTTTTCGGTGTTTAATGCTTTTTTGATTTACTCTTTTTCTCCACAATCTGAAAGATGATGGTTTAAGAGATCTTCTCATTATTTTGATCACATCAGATTCCTGCTTTCCTGTCTTTTTCTCAATTTCTTCAAAAGTTATTCTATCTGCCCAAGCTGCCCATATGATCCAATCCGGATCGTCCATTTTGGGCTCTGGATTTTTGACCCTGGTAATTGGAGTGTGACCTTTTTTTTTCATAAATCCTTTATATTTGAAAAAAAAATTTAATGCATTTTTTTTAGCCTCTGATATTATGTATTAGATAGTCCTTCTTAGCCATCTTTAGCTCCCGGTTTTTAAGGACTATCTTCTTTTATGCTCCCCCTAGACTTTATTCTTTATTTACAAATAATCATATTTCTATTTATAACTCCTGGAACACCGAGAATTGTGATTATTTCTTATTCAATGAATTATGGAGTAAGTAAATGTTTTTGGTCAGCATTAGGAGACGTAACAGCCAATCTTATTCAAGCAACTTTAGTAATTTTTGTTATTGGATCTTTTTTTTCAGAAAATTCTACACTTCTAAATGTATTTAAGTGGATAGGAGTATTTTATTTATTATATCTTGCTTATGATATTTACAAATCCAGACCAAAAGAAATTTCTAACAATGGAGAAATAAAAAAAAGTAACTTATCTTTTTTTAGAGATGGTTTTTTAGTAGCAGGTACAAGCCCTAAAGCTTGGATGTTTTTTCCTTTTATATTTCCACAATTTATTGATTTTAATTCAAATTTATTGGTACAATTTCTAATTTTAATTACAACTTATATTATTTTAGATTTTTTATCTTTGATTGGTTATGCGTTACTTGCTCAAAAGTTAATTAAGTGGATCACTGCAAATCCAAAAACAATTAATACAATTTCTGCGAGTGTTTTAGTAATTATTGCATGTATTATTGTTGTAATGCAACAATATTAAATTAAGTCGCGGTTTTATTGTCACTTGCAATAAATTTAATTTCTTATTTAATCATTCCATAATTAATTAATTAAAGGGGAAATAAAATGAAGTTAAATAAAATAATTTTAAGTTTTGTTTCTGCATTAGTGATTTTGTTTTCAACTTCTGTAGCATCTTTTGCAAAAGTTGTTGGTGATAAAATTATTTTAGGTGCTGCGATTTCCTTAACTGGTAAATACTCATCTAATGGTGTTCATACTCAAAATGGTTACAATATGGCCGTTGACAGAATTAACAGCATGGGTGGTGTCAAAGTTGGTGGAAAAACTTATAAGTTTGACATTATTTATTATGATGATGAGTCAAATCCTAAGAGAGCTGCACAGCTTGCAGAAAGATTAATCTCACAAGATGGTGTCGAGTTTATGCTTGGACCTTACAGTTCTGGTTTAACAAAAGCGATAGCGCCAGTTACAGAAAAATATGGTGTTCCAATGGTTGAAGCAAATGGTGCATCTAGATCTTTGTTTACTAAAGGTTACAAATATCTATTTGCTGTATTAGCTCCTGCTAATTTATATCTTGATGTCGCTATTGATCTAGCGGTTGAAAAGAATAACGGAAAACCAGTAACTGTTGCAATGGCATTTGAACAAGATGCGTTCTCTCAAGACGTAAGACTTGGTGTTTTAGATGCAATTAAGAGAACTGGCTCTAAAAAAGTAATTGATGATAAATTACCAAAAGAGCTTAATGATATGGCTGCTACTTTAGTAAAAGTGAAACAAATGAAACCAGATGTTTTGGTTGTTTCAGGTCACACAAAAGGTGCTCTAACTGCTATTAGACAAATATCTGAGATGAAGGTAGATGTTCCAATGTTAGCTATGACACACTGTGATGCAGCTAAATTATCGAAGCAACATGGTAAAAACTCACAATATGCTTTATGCGCTTCTCAGTGGCATAAAACACTAACTTATAAAGATAACTTCTTTAAAGATGGTATGACTTATGATGCAGACTTTACTAAAGAGTTTGGTTATGCACCTCCATATCAAGCAGCAGAATCTTCAGCTGCCCTGTTGGTATTTAAAGACGCATTTGAGAGAGCAAATTCTTTTGATCAAAAGAAAGTAAGAGATGCTCTTGCAGCTACAAACATGCAAACTTTTTATGGAAACATAAAATTTGCTGAAGGTGGTCAGAATGTTGATAAGCCAATGGTACTTTTCCAAGTTATGTGTGACGATGGTGGAAAATGTGAAAACAAAGTTGTTGCTCCAACAAAATGGGCGTCAGCTAAGTTAATTCACCCAATTCCTTCGTGGTCTAAAAGATAAAAATAAATCTATAAATACCCCCTAATATATTATTTAGGGGGTATTTTTTTAAAGGGTTCATTATGGATTTCATGGTATTCCAATATCCAATGATCTCTGTCCAAGCATGTTTGGATGGAGTTTTACTTGGAATTTTATTTGCATTGATTGCATATGGTATGGCACTTCAATGGGGAGTAATGAATATAATAAATATTGCTCAAGGAGATCTTGTTATATTAGGTGGATACATTGCTTACTTTATGTATCTATATGGAATTCATCCAGCTTGGGGAGTAATCGTTGCTCCAGTAATAATGTTTTTTGTTGGTATAGCAATTTATAAACTCGTAATTAATAAAGTAGTAGATAGGGATTTATTTATTTCTATATTAGCTACTTTTGGAATTAGTATTCTTTTCATGCAATTAATGAACTTTGCATTTGGAGCAGATGTTGTTCTTGCAAATTCAGATTATGGAACAACTATGTTATTTAATAATAATGTTGTGCTGCCGAATTCAAAAATATTTTCAGCCTTTATAAGTATTTTATTTGCAATTTGTTTAGTAATTTATATGAAAAAATCTAAACTTGGTCGCGCAATTAGGGCTACAGCACAAAATGCAAGAGCAGCGAAGATTTTAGGCGTAGATACAGAAAAAGTTTATGCAGCAACTTTTGGTATTAATGCAGCCCTTTGCGGTGTTGCTGGTGCATTAATATCCATAACATTTACTATCCATCCCTATATGGGTTTACCTTATACAATAAGATCATTTATGATTGTCATTGTTGCTGGATTAGGAAATTTACCGGGTGTTGCAATGTCTGGAATGGGTTTAGGCGTATTCGAGGAGTTTGCAGATTACATTTTAGGAACCGAATTTAGAATAGGATCAGTATTTTTGCTTTTAGTTTTAATACTTGTTTATAGAAGGTTTAAACTTTCTAGAAAAAGAGAGTACTTGAAATAATGAAAAATAATATAATTTTATATGTTGGAATTTTAATTTTTGGTATAGCTGCTCCATTTATATTTCCAGCTTTTAAAGTTCAGTTATCAATACTATGTGTGTTAATAGTTCTTGCTACCACCTGGAATATTCAAGGTGGTGAAATGGGGTATAATTCATTTGGAAATATTCTCTTTTACGGACTTGGTATGTATCTATGTGCATCAGTCCAAGTGGGAATGTTTTTTCCATTAGCAGAGTGGACAGAAAGTGGAGGTGAAAAAACATTTGTTCATACTCCAACTCAGTTTTTTCAAGGAATGGCAGTTGGATTAATAGTTGCTGCGGTTGTGCCAACTATTGTAGCAGGTTTAATTGGATATTCTATTTTAGGACTAAGAGGACACTATTTTGCAATTTGTACATTAGGATTAGGAGTTGCCGCAGGTGAAATTTCTGGAGGAATTGAAATCATTGGAGCTGGACAAGGTTTCACTACGCCGCCATTTCCTGACGTTGGAAGTTTAGACTCAAGAGGTGAATTTTTTTATTTCTTAAGCTTCTTTACTTTAGTGCTTACATTCATTGCTGTGCGTTCAATTTATTCTACCAGATTTAAATTAATACTTAATGCCATAAGAGATAACGAAGATAAAGCTGAGGCAATGGGTATTGAAACAATGAAATATAAAATTATTGGTTGGATGATATCTGCTTTCTTTTGTGGTTTAGCTGGTGGAATTATGGGAGGCTTAGTTGGATACATTGATTCTACAGACGTTGCATTTGATGGAAGAGAGATGGGAGTATTCATGGTATTGATGGCAATACTTGGAGGCAAAGGAACACTTTGGGGTCCAATTATTGGTGCAACTGTTTTTCATATATTTAAAGAAGGCTTTTGGACATTCTTTTTAGGTTGGCAGTATGTCGCTTTAGGAGTTTTGATTGTTGTGATTGTAATTTATTTCCCAGAAGGAATTATGGGGTGGTTGAGAGAAAAATATCCAGAAAGATTTGGTGAAGTGGTTGATGAAAAGGATCGTAAAGCACAGGTGGAACTTAAATGAGTATTTTAGAAGTTAGCAATGTGAGCAAATCGTTCGGTGGTGTAAAAGCTAACGTTGACATTTCAATGAATGTTGAAAAAGGCAAAATAGTTGGATTAATTGGGCCAAATGGCTCAGGTAAAACCACATTATTTAATTCGATTGTAGGGACTTATCCAATAGATAATGGATCTATAAAATTTAATGACAAAGAAGTTTCTGAGTTACCAGTACCCGTAATTGCAAAGCTAGGATTATTAAGGACATTTCAACAGACCAGAATTTATGGAAAGCTTAACTGTATAGAAAATATGCTTATTAGTCACAAAGGTAGTGATGCAGACTTAATGAAAATATTTTCAAAAATTCCACAAGAATTAACAGACAAAGCTGAAAATTTATTAAATTTCGTAGGGTTATTTCAAAAAAGAAAACTTAGAGCAGGTGACCTCTCTTTTGGTCAACAAAAGTTATTAGAACTTGCAATGGCACTAATGAATGAGCCTGAAATGTTACTATTAGATGAGCCAACAGCTGGTATAAATCCAACACTAATAAATGGAATTATTGATAGATTAATTAAAGTAAATCAAGATTTTGGAATAACTCTTTTAGTGATCGAGCATAATATGAGAGTAATTATGCAACTAGCTGAAGATATTTTCTGTTTAGCTCATGGTAAAATGTTAGCCAATGGAACTCCAGATGAAATTAAAAATGACAAACGTGTTATTGACGCGTATTTAGGAGCTCAATAATGGCAAATCAATATGAAGTATTAGGAAAAGCCCCTACACCAGAGGATTTAAAAAAACTATCACCTAATGAAATTCATCTAACTATAAAAAATTTAAATGCTGGTTATGGAAAAATGGAAATTTTGCATAACTTTGACTTGTTTGTTAATAAAGCTCAGTCTTTATGCTTAATCGGTCCAAATGGAGCAGGGAAGTCAACTATACTTCATTCGATTTATGGATTTACAAATATTTTTTCTGGTCAAATAGAAATTGAAGGAAAAGAAATAACAAATCTATCTCCAGCAGAAAAATTAAAATCAGTAGGAATTGCGTATATATTACAAGATAATTCAGTTTTCCCAGATATGACGGTAGAAGAAAACTTATTAATGGGCGGTTATATAAAAGATAAAACAGACGAGTCTTATGAAGAAGCTGAAAGAATTTTTGAAAAATATGAACGACTAAGAAATAGAAGAAATCAACCAGCTAAAGTTTTATCCGGTGGAGAGAGAAGGTTATTAGAAATATCTAGAGCTTTAGTTATGAAACCATCTGTATTATTAGTCGACGAACCTTCAATTGGTTTAGAGCCAAAATATATTGATATGGTATTTGAAATATTGAGAGATCTTCAGCAAAATGAAAAAAAAACAATTATCTTAGTTGAGCAAAATGCAAAAAAAGGATTAGAATTTTCAGATATAGGATATGTTTTGGTATCGGGACAAACTGCAATTGCAGGTAAGGGAGATGATTTGCTTCAAAACCCTGATGTTGGTAGATTGTTCCTTGGCGGATAATGATCAACAAAAGTTTTTTCTTTAAAGGATACAGATCAATATTTACTTATGATAGTCCTGCAATTGCTCTTACTTGTTGTTTTATAGCTATTGGAGCTCTTTTTAAAAACTTAGGTTTTAATATTCAGGAAAGTATTTTTTCAACAGTTTTAACTTACGCCTTGCCTGGCTCATTAGTAATGGCTGAGTCCATGTTAATTGGAGCATCTTTGTTAAATATTTTTTTGGCTGTTTGGTTTGTTAACGCTCGTTTATATCCTATGGCTGTATCTTTATTCCCTTTAATGATGCACAAAAGTCAACCTAAGTGGAAGTATTACTTTTCTTGTCATTTTATTGCTGTTTCCGCCTGGCTAATAATGAAAAGCAATTATAAAAAAATTCCAAAAGAACACAGAATTGATTATTGGATTGGTATTGGAAGTGCAACAGTAAGTGTATCAGTCTTTGGTACATTTATAGGTTTCTCTTTCTCAGAGTATTTGAATAAAGATATGATGATGGGATTAGCAATTCTTAATCCAGTTTATTTTTTATGTATGATGGTTGGGGCATCAAAAACTATACCAGTATCGCTATCAGTTTTGTTTGGAACAATATTAGGACCACTTATCTATTTATTCTCACCCGAGTGGTCAATTTTATTAGCAGGTATAATTGGTGGAACTTTAGCTTATCTAGTTGGAGAGAACAGTGTCAGCTAATATCGTTTACGCAATTCTTGTTACGTCTCTAGCAACATTTTTGTCGAGATTTTTGGGCGCTCTTACATCTGAGGGTATAAAAGAAACATCTAAACTTTTTAAGTGGTTTAATTGTTTAGCCTATGCAACCTTAGCAGCATTAATAGCAAGAACTATAATTTTTCCTGCTGGTGTTTTAATAGATGCTAGCTATTCTAGTAGATTAATTGTTGTATTGTTATCTTTGCTTATTTTTTTTATTTCAAAGAAAAACTTCGTATATCCTACAATTTTCTCAGCTATTTCCATGGCAGTAATTAATAATTATATCTGATTAGATTGATTTATAAAATAAGGTAAAATAAAATTTAGAATGCAAAAAATTACAGGTATAGATATTCAAGAGCATGAAGTATCAAAAAGGATCATTAAGATTAGTTTAGAAAATGATATTGTAGATAAATTAATTTTCCCTTTTAATAAATTTGATTTAACGGCATTAGAACTCAAACCATTTACAAGATTTACTTTAGCTAAAAGTTTAGATAATTTAACAAATAATAAATTAAGTGAGTTATTGAACTCAATCATTAGAGATAGGTCGACAGGTTGCTTTATAATAGGGCCGAAAAACATAACTGCAAAAATTAATGATACTTTTTTAGTTAAACTATCAACTGCGATAGCTCATCTTATTGGTGTACCAAATCATGATGCAATGACAGGAAAATATTATGCTCGTTTCCATGTAAAACATGAAGATAGTAGCGACTCATATTTAAGAAAGGCTTATAGAAATATGGATCTTCATACTGATGGAACATATGTCAAAGATGTAACTGATTGGTTAATTATGACAAAAATTGATGAACAAAATGTCGAAGGTGGAGAAACTGCAATGTTACACCTTGATGACTGGGAACACTGTGATGATTTGTATAACGATCCAGTAGGAAAGCAGAATTTTGTTTGGGGATCACCAAAAAGTAAAAATATTAATTATAAAGTAGAACATTCAGTTTTTTCATCTGATAAAGAGGGAAGACCAATTATTTCTTACATAGATCAATTTCCCGAACCAAAAAATATGGAGCAAGGAAATTTTTTACAGAGATTATCTGATGGACTAGAGGAGAGTAAAAACAAAATAATTACTAAATTGCCTGTTGGATATTCAGTAATTGCAAATAATTATTTCTGGCTTCATGGAAGAAAACCCTTCAAAGAAAATAAGGAATTAAGCAGAGAATTACTTAGAATTAGAGGTTCTTTTTTTGTTAATTAATTCAATATAATCAATATAAAGTAACCAAAATTATGAATTTAGGTTTTATTGGTACCGGAAAAATAGCAGCTTCAGTGATTACAGGAATATGTAAATCAAATATTTCTTATAAAAAAATAATTGTTTCTCCAAGAAATAAAAAAATAGCTCAAAGTTTAAAAAGAAAGTTTAAAAAAATAATTATTGCTAAAGATAATCAACAAATTGTAGATCAGTCTAATTGGGTATTTTTATCTGTCACACCAATTGTCGGTGAAAAAATTATAAAAGATTTAAAATTTAAATCTAAACATACAGTAATTAGCTTTATCTCTACAATAACTTTATCTCAATTAAAAAAAGTTATTAAAGTAAAAGCAAAAATTGTTAGAGCAATACCTTTACCTCCGATTTCATTAAAAAAAGGTCCTGTACCTATTTGCCCCCCTAATTCAAAAGTAAAAGCATTTTTTAACAATTTGGGAACAACTGTAGAAATTAAAAATGAAAAATCTTCTATAAATTTTTGGTCAACTTCTGGAATGATGGCACCTTTTTATGAGATGTTGAGAGTTATGACTGATTGGTTGGTAAAAAGAGGAGTAAAAAGAAACAATGCACAAAAATATATCACTTCTTTGTTTTTGGCTTTATCTCAAGATGCTGTAGTAAACTCAAAAGAAAACTTGAAAAATTTGGTTAAAGAATCTCAAACACCAAAAGGATTGAATGAACAAGGTGTGAAGGAATTAACTAAAGCAGGTTTTTATAAATCTCTAGAAAAAACTTTAAATAGCATTCATCGAAGATTAAATAAATAAATCAAATGTCTGAAAATATTTTAGAGATTAGTAATTTATCAAAATATTTTGGAGGTCTTGCAGCTGTTTCTGATTGTTCATTAAATGTAAAGAGAGGAACAATCACTGGAATTATTGGACCAAATGGATCTGGAAAAACGACTTTATTTAATTTAATTGCTGGAAATTTAAAATCATCAGGTGGAAGCGTAGCTTTTGATGATGAAAATATTACTGATGTTCCTTCCTATGAATTATTTTCCAAAGGATTATTAAGAACTTTTCAAATTGCTCATGAATTTACTAATTTATCTGTTTTAGAAAATTTAATGATGGTTCCAGGAAATCAATCAGGTGAAAAATTAATGACTGCATTATTTAAACCTAGCCTGGTAGCACAAGAAGAGACTGTGGTTAAAGAAAAAGCAAAAGAAGTCGTTGATTTTTTAAATTTAGGACATCTATCAAATGAGTTGGCTGGAAATCTTTCAGGCGGACAAAAAAAGTTGCTTGAACTTGGAAGAACTATGATGGTTGATGCAAAATTAGTATTATTAGATGAAGTAGGGGCTGGAGTTAATAGAACTTTGCTTAAAGATCTGGGTACAGCAATTGAGAAATTAAATAAGGAGAAGGGTTATACTTTCTGTATGATTGAGCATGATATGGATTTTATTGGTAGATTGTGTGATCCAGTAATAGTAATGGCCGAAGGATCTGTTTTATTTGAAGGCTCTGTAGAACAGGCTAAAAAAGATGAAAAAGTAATCGAAAGTTATCTTGGCAGAGGATCAAAATTTAAGGGTACAAACTAATGGCTTATTTTGAGGGAATAGAAATGACTGGAGGTTATGGAAATGGACCGGATATTATTAATTCTTGTTCAGTAACGGTAAACCAAGGAGAAATTGTTTCCATATTAGGGCCAAACGGAGCTGGAAAATCTACTGCGATGAAAGCTATGTTGGGTTTGCTTAATTTGAAATCTGGATCAGTTAAAATCGATGGTAAAGATATTTCAAAATTGTCTCCTCAAGACAGAGTTAAACAAGGAATTTCTTTTGTGCCACAAACTAAAAATGTATTTGCAGGAATGACTGTTGAAGAAAACTTGGAAATGGGAGCATTCTTAATCAATGATGAGATAAAAAATATTATTGAGGAGATCTATGATTTATTTCCAATTTTAAAAGAGAAAAGAAATCAATTAGTTGGAGAATTGTCTGGTGGTCAAAGACAACAAGTTGCTCTTGGAAGAGCGTTAATGATTAAACCAACTGTTTTAATGCTTGACGAACCTACAGCAGGTGTCTCTCCGATAGTAATGGATGAGTTGTTTGATCATATAGTTAAAGTGAAAAAAACTAATGTTGCTATATTAATGGTTGAGCAAAATGCAAAGCAAGCATTAAGTATTTCAGATAGAGGTTATGTTTTGGTTACTGGAGAAAATCGTTATTCAGGAACAGGAAATGAATTATTAAATGATCCAAGAGTTAGAAGCTCATTTTTAGGTGGGTAATATGGATATAATAAATGCGATAGTTCTATTATTAAATTATATTTTTATTCCTGCACTAACTTATGGATCCCAATTAGCGCTTGGAGCAATTTTTGTAACGTTAATTTATGGAATTCTAAGATTTGCTAACTTTGCTACTGGAGACATGATGTCATTCGGGACAATGGTTACAATTTTGTTCACATGGTATTTTCAGTCTTTAGGAATTTCTCTTGGAGTTTTACCTACAGCTCTTTTGGCTATACCTTTTGCAATTATATTTATGATTTTGTACATGTTGAGTATAGATAAATTTGTATTTAAATATTATCGAACGAATAAAAGCCCACCTGTACAATTGGCCATGGTTAGCATTGGTGTTATGTTTGTGACACAAGCAGTTGTGAGAATAATTATTGGTCCATCAGATAGAAGGTTTTTTGATGGAGAAAAATTTATTATAAAGGCACGTGAATTTAAAGAGATGACAGGCTTGAATGAGGGTCTTGCTTTAAAGTCAACTCAAGTACTAACAATATTTGTAACAATAGTATTAGTTTCTTTATTGTTTTGGTTTTTAAATAAAACTAAGACAGGAAAAAGCATGAAGGCATACTCTGATAATGAAGATTTAGCACTTCTATCAGGTATCGATCCAAAAAGAATTGTAATGATTACATGGATTATTGCTGGAATTTTAGCAACTATTGGTGGTGCCTTATATGGTTTAGACAAAAGTTTTAAACCATTTACTTATTTTAATAATATGCTTCCTATCTTTGCTGCAGCTATAGTTGGAGGTATTGGAAATCCTTTTGGAGCATTTCTTGGAGGATATGTGATTGCTTTCTCTGAGATATTTTTAACTTATGCTTATAAAAAATTCTTTATGTACATATTACCAGAAAGCATGGAACCAGAAAGTTTAGTTCAACTTCTGTCAACAGATTATAAGTTTGCAGTATCGTTTTCGATATTGGTGGTTGTTTTGCTTTATAGACCTTCAGGAATATTTAAAGGAAAAGTATTGTGAGAAAAAATTTAAATGTAATTGCAGCATACAGCATCATGATGGTCTTGATTTTATTGGTTGGAATATTTCAGTCATGGAACGTAGCTTTATCAATATTTAATTTATGTTTAATCTCTGCCGTCATGACTATGGGAGCAAACATACAATGGGGATACGCAGGATTAATAAATTTTGGAATTATGGGGTACACTGCCCTAGGGGGATTGGCAGCAGTTTTAATTTCTGTTGACCCGGTTCAGGAAGCTTGGAAAGCAGGAGGATTTGATATTTTAATGAGCCTATGGCTCATAATAGTAATGGTTTTGGTTATTAGATTTATTTTAAAAAGGTTTGAAAAATCTAAAATAAGAACATATTGGATTGCAGCAATCATAATTTCAGGTGTCTTGCTTATTAGATTTTCTGCTGAGCCAGGCATTGAAGCTATCGAGGCAGTTGATCCTGCCAAAACAGGTTTTTTAGGTGGTTTTGGTTTACCGATTATATTTTCATGGATAGTTGGAGCATTTTTTGCAGGAGGTTTGGCGTTTATTGTTGGAAAAGTTGCTTTAGGTTTAAGAGCTGACTATTTAGCAATCGCTACCCTTCTTATTTCAGAAATTGTAATAGCGATAATTAAACATGAAGATTGGCTTACTAGAGGTGTTAAAAATGTAATTGGTCTAAAAAGACCCGCACCATATGAAGTTGATCTTCAAAGTACAGATTGGTTTATTAATTTAGTTGAAAAATTTAATTCAGGAAAATTGGATTTAATCTCAAATTTATCAGATCGACAAGCAACGCTTAATCAATTTGTAATCGAAGGATCATCGGTCTTTGTGAAACTTTGTTATTCAGGATTATTTTTAGTTGTAGTGATAATTCTTTTAATTTTGACTCAGAAAGCACTTTATTCTCCTTGGGGAAGGATGATGAGAGCAATAAGAGACAATGAAGAAGCTGCAAATGCGATGGGAAAAAATGTTGTTAAACAACATTTATTAATTTTTATTCTAGGTTCAGCTATAGTTGGAATTGCTGGTGCTATGTTGGTTACTCAAGATGGTTTATTTACACCAGGCAGCTATAGACCAATGAGATATACTTTTCTTATATGGGTAATGGTTATAGTTGGTGGTAGTGGGAATAATTTTGGCGCTATTCTAGGAGGTTTTGTAGTTTGGTTCTTATGGATTGAAGCTGCTCCAATTGCATTATTTTTAATTAATTTTTTCACTGCAGGAATACCAGAAACAAATGCTCTTAAAGCCCATTTAATTGAAAGTGTACCATACTTTAGATTTTTGATGATGGGCCTAGGGTTACTATTAATTATGAGATATAGACCTAAAGGTATACTTCCTGAAAAAATAGAAATAAAGTAATCTTAATGAAATATATCATTTTAGGTGCTGCGATTGCTTGGGCTATGTATATGGCAGACAAGTATTTATTTTTTTAATGAATAAAAATCTTTGGTTACTTATTTTAAGCCAGATTTTTGCTTTTACGGCTGCACCTGTAACAGTCTTTTTAAGCGGTATAATTGGTTCAAAATTTAGTCCAACAAAATCTTTAGCAACTCTTCCGATGGCTTTGTCAGTTGTCGGAATTGCATTGTTCGCATTATTTGCTGCAAAGTTGATGAGTGTAATTGGTCGAAAATTTGGATTTATTTATGCATCATTAGGTACCTGCTTTGCATCTCTTTTAACTGCATACTCTATAATAATAGAGAGCTTTGTCTTATATAATTTAGGATGTTTTTTAATTGGTGGAGGTATAGCTTTCAGTCATCAATATCGTTTTGCAGCAGTCGAAGTTGTAGATAAGGATTATGCACCAAAAGCAATTTCCATAATATTATTAGCAGGAATAGGTTCTGCGTTTATTGGTCCAAATATTGCAAATATTTCAAAAGGATTCATTTCTGAACATATTTATGCTGGTTCTTATCTTGCTCTTGCAATATTATCTATTTCATCAACAATATTTTTATTTTTTTATCAGGAACCAGAAAAATCATCGAATAATCAATATAAAACTGGAAGAAGTTTTTTTGAACTTATTTCGCAACCTAGATTTTTGCAGGCACTTATAGCTTCAGCATTTGCTTATGCTGTAATGACCTTTTTAATGACAGCCACCCCTATAAGCATGCATTTGATGGAAAAAATAAGTTTGTCCAAAACTGGTTTTGTTATTCAACTTCACATAGCAGCTATGTTTTTACCTTCGCTGGTTACAGGAAATTTAATCAAAAGGTTTGGTCATAGTAAAATCATGCATGTTGGAGTTTTATTGTTTTTAGTTACAATTATTACCAGTTTATTTGAACAAAATTTTATTAATTATTTGATTGCTCTTATCTTTCTAGGGTTAGGATGGAATTTTTTATTTATTTCAGGAACAAGCTTACTTGTTTTGTGCTACAGAGAAGAAGAAAAATTTAGAGCGCAAGGGTATAACGACTTAATAGTTTATTCTATACAAGCAGTAGCAAGTTTGTCAGCAGGTATATTTATTAGCTTAACTAGCTGGAAAACAATGAATTTAATTTGCTTAATATTTTTAATTATAATAACTCTTTCAACCATAAGAGCCGACTATGTAAAAAAAAAGCCCTAGTAATTTTTTTACCAGGGCTTTTGTTATAAAAATTATCTTTGTTTTTTAGTTTTGAATTTTCCGCCTTTAATTTCTTGCTCTAAGAAAGAACCTTCTGCCTCACCAACGCTAGTAAAAGTTACTCCAGTGGCACCTTCGTAATTAATCTTCTTACCTTTTGCTAGTAAGTCTAAACCTTTCTTAAGTTCACCTGGATAAATTTTTGTTCCAGGAGCATTAGCTACACCCATTACATTTTTTGCAATAGATGCTCTGTCAGCAGAATTACCTGCTTGCATTGCAAGAACGATTAAAGCAGCTGCATCATAAGACTCTCCAGTATATGGACCAGAAGCTTCTACACCACCAGCTTTTGCAACATCAGCAAAAATACCAGCACCTTTTCCAGTAGAACCAGGCATTGATCCAAATGATTTACTTAAGTCTTTTCCAAAAGCATCAACTAAAGATTGACCAATCATACCATCTGATAAAATAAATGTATCAAATGCACCTGAGTCTAAAGAAGCTTGAATTATTCCTTTTCCTCCTTGGTCAAGATAGCCAATAACTGTTACAGCGTCACCACCTGCAGAAGCAAGAGTTGCTACTTCAGATGAGTAATCTGCTTTTCCATCTTCGTGAGCAGTTACAGCTGTTACTTTAATACCATGACCTTCAACTGCTGCTTTATAAACATCAGCTAAACCTTTTCCATAGTCATTGTTTGTATAAGTTATTGCTACGCTTTTAATTTTTCTGTCTTTTGTAATATCAGCTAAGATTTGACCACCTCTAGCATCAGATGGAGCAGTTCTAAAGAAATATCCATTGTCGTCTAAAGTTGTTAATCCTGGAGAAGTAGCTGAAGGTGAAATCATTACTACACCATTTGGTACAGCAACATTTGATGCAATTGCACCAGTTACACCTGAACAGTCTGCTCCCATAATTGCAGCTACACCACCTGAAATTAATCCTTCAGCTGCAGCTGTTGCTGCTGCTGAGTCAACACAAGTTGAGTCTGCTCTTACTGGCTCAATTTTTTTTCCACCTAATAGCGAACCTGAATCAGAAGCTTCTTTAAATGCAAGCTCTGCAGACGCAGCCATAGCAGGAGTTAGAGACTCGATAGGACCAGTAAATCCTAAAATAATCCCCATTTTAATCGAATGTCCATCTGCCATTACGTTTGAACCAAAGCTTGATACAAACATAAATACAGCGATAAATAGTTTTCTCATTATCTTCCTCTATATTGTTAACAATTTATAAAAAAGCAATTAAATGATGATTATTCAAACAATTCAATGACAAAATTATCTCGTTTTTTGAAGCATATATATTGAACTTATTACAATTATTCCTCCAAGTATTGTTATAATAGAAGGTACTTCTCCAAAAATAAAAAAAGTTAATATTAATCCAAATATTGGAAATAGAGCATAGAAAGGCATAACCATCCCTACAGGATAAAATTTATAAAGGTAAAACATCATCATATGGCCGAAAATTGAAATAATCATTCCAGCATACATAACCGCAAGCCACCCACCAGTTTCAACATTTTTAATTTGCTGAATGATATTTCCTTCAAATATTTGAGAAAAAATAATTAAAATTAAAAAACCTACAAGTCCCATAAATGAATTAGTGAACTTTAAATCTAGGTCTTTAATGTATCTTGAAAAAACTTGAGATAAACCATAGAAAAAAGCCATTCCAAAAACCAAAAATGTTCCAATAATTTCATCTAAAATTTTTGGATCAAAAGATATTAGTAATATTCCTATAAATGAAGAAAAAATAAAAATCCATTTTTTTAAGCTAATACTCTCTTTTAGAAATAAAGAGCTTATTAAAATTGCAAACGGAATAGATAATTGTGCTCCAATTGTAATAGGCGCTAACAGTGTTACTGCATTTATAGAGAGATATAAAAACATATTCACTCCAGCACCCATACAAATAGAAAATCCAATTAAAGGAAATATATATTTTTTTTCAGGAATAATTATTTTGCAAAATGGCAATAGACATAAAAAAACAAAACCCATTCTTAATGCTCCAAAGAAAATAGGGTTCATTGACGCGTTTAAACCAAATTTACCCAGAGGATATGCACTACCAAGAAAAAACATTACCAAAACAATTAAACCTGTATGTTTTGTGGACAAAATATTACCTTATTGAAAAAGGGTCTAGAGATGGTTCGTCTGAGGTATAAAACCAAGTTGTTTTAACTCTTGTATAATCCTTAATTGAATCGATGCCAGCTTCTTTTCCATAGCCACTGTCTTTAATACCTCCAAAAGGCGCTGAGGGAGAAATTAACCTATATGTATTTACAAAAGTTATCCCTGCTCTAATTGCTTTTGATACCCTCATACCTCTAGATAAATTGCTTGTGTAAACTCCCGAAGATAATCCATATTGATTATCATTCATCTTAGATACAACCTCTTCTTCAGTATCAAATTTCATTACTGATAAAACGGGTCCAAATAATTCATTTTCTGCAACAGGTAGATTATGATTATCGCATTCAATAATAGTTGCTGGAAAATAATAACCTTTATTTGAAAATGAATCTCTTTTACCTCCACATTTAATTTTTCCGCCTTGATCAATTGTATCTTTTATATTTTTTTCAATTGTTTCTAATTGTTTAAAACTACTCAGTGGACCCATTTCTGTTTCAGGATCCATGGGCGCACCAATTTTAATTTTTGATGCTCTTTCTGAGAGCTTATCTAAAAATTCATTGTAAATCCCTTTTTGAATGTAAAGCCTAGATCCAGCTATACAACTTTGACCGCTTGCTCCAAATATTCCAGCAGTTATTCCATTAATTGCATTTTCTTGTTCTGCATCATCAAATACTGCAACTGGACTTTTTCCACCTAACTCCAAACTTACTTCAGATAAATTTTCCGCAGAATTTCTTATAATATGCCTAGCTGTTTCTGGCCCCCCAGTAAAAGCAACTTTTTCTACTAAATTGTGAGTAGTCAAAGCTTTACCACATGGATCACCAAATCCGGTGATTACATTTACTACTCCCTTTGGGATACCAGTTTTTTCAATTAATTTTGCAAACTCAAATAATACTGCAGGAGCAAGTTCTGAAGATTTAATTACAACAGTATTACCCATTGCAAGAGCTGGCGCTAATTTTGTTGCTGTTAAAAACATTTGAGAATTCCATGGAATAATTGCAGCCACTACACCTATTGGTATTCTCGTTGTTATTGCTTGAACATTAGGTTTATCAATAGGAAGAACAGTTCCTTCAACTTTATCAGCTAAACCTGCATAATAATCATAATATTCAGCTATATATATTGCTTGTTTTTTTGTTTCTCTAAAAAGTTTTCCAGTATCAATAGTTTCTATTTCACCAAGCATTTCAGCGTTAGCTCTAAGCTGATCTCCAATTGCTCTTAGAAATTTAGCTCTTTCTCTTGGAAGTAATTTGGGCCATTCGCCTTCGAATGCTTTTTGTGCTGACTGAACAGCATTATCAACATCCTTACTGCTAGCCTCAGGTACAATAGCCCATGGTTCATTATTTTCTGGATTTAGAGTTTCAAAAGTTTTTTTACTTTCAGAGTCTACCCACTCACCATTAATATGCATTTTGTATTGTTTAAGTTTAGTCATTTTGTTCAACAAATTTTTTAATTACTAAATTTACCTCATCTGCACACTCAATGCCACAAAGATGTTTACCATCTTTAATAATCTTCAATTGGCTATTTTGAAGAATATTGTCCAATTCTTTTGACATCTCAACTGTAGATCCAACATCGTGCTCCCCAGTCATAATTAAAGTATTAACTTTAATTTTTTCGAGGGCTTCATCATTTTTGTGGTTTACAAAAAGCTCATAAACTTTTAAAAAATTTGGCATATTATTTGCTGATAAAATATTGCTTATTTTGTTGTAAATATCTGGATTATTTTCTAAATATTTATCTGTAAACCATCTTTTTAAAGCTTGTCTTGAAAGTTTTAATTCCTGTTTAGCCTGTTCAAATCTTTGATTAACTATTTTTTGCTGTTCATCTGATCTTTTGTAAATTGAGCCTAAAAGGATTAATGATTGTAAGTGTTCACTATATCTAGTTGCAAAATTCCTAGCAATTAATGAACCAATCGAAAAACCAATTAAGTGTATCTTATTTATATTAAGTTCATTCATAAGATTAATTAATTGATCAGAAAAATCATCAAAGCTTATTTTTTCTTTTTCTAACGAAGATTTTCCATGACCTAAAATATCATATGATAGTGTGCTATGATTTTTAAAAAAATCTAATTGAGGTTGCCAAATTTTGTGAGTTAAGCCAACACCATGAACGAAAACTATAGGTATTTGTTGTTCCTTTTTATTAAAGACATAATATGTGCCAGATGCAGAAGTTCCTGTTGTCACAAATATTATTTAGGCTCTATGCCCATTTCTTTCATATCTTGATATCTGTCACCTGTTCTTGCATGTGCTCTGCCGCTTGATGCACCACCTATTGCAATTACAACTTCATCATCAAAAGGTGCATCATGAATAGTGAATTCATGAGTAAGGTAATATGGTCTTAATCCCGAGTCTGTTTTATGCATCATAGGAATTGCAATTTTTGATCCAGCTGGACCTCTTGTGTTAGTAAAACTTAAATAGGATGTTCCACCAACAGCATCTCTAAATTTATTTCCAAACCTTAAGGTATGAATAAATGCGGAAGCATGCTCTATTTCTCCATCTAATCCAACTACACCAGCTTTACCATATGCTAATATTTTTTCTGGTGATCCTATTTCTTTTATTAATTCTGGAACAAGTAAATCCCCTAACTTAGGTGCTAAATTTAAAATAGTTGGTTTTAGATCCTCAACAAAACCTTGTCCATGCCAAGGATTTTTAAAAACAGCAGCAACTGACACCATCAAAACAGGTTCGTTTGCTTCTTTTCCACCTTCTATAAAAGTTTTATCAACAAATTTTGTAAATTTTCTTAATTCTAACTTCATTTTTTTTCTCTATGTTTGAAACTATCTCTTCTAAAACTGTATAATGCTTTTGGATCTACATCAACATCTATAACAGATGGCTTATTTGATTTAATCGCAGCTCTTACAGCCTCATTAATTTCAGAAATTTTTTTAACTTTAAAACCTTTGGCGCCATAAAGTTCAGCAACTTTATCAAAGGATGGACTAGTTATATCTGCACCTAAATATCTTTTTCCAAAAAAATCCTTTTGATAAGCTTTTTCTGCTCCCCAACTTTTATTATTCATAACAATAGTTGTTGTATTTATTCCATACTCAACAGCAGTACTCAATTCAGATATTGTCATTCCGAAACCACCATCACCCATAAGACTAACAACAGTTTTATTAGGTTTTGCAACCTTAACTCCAAGTCCACAAGCAAACGAAAAACCAACTAATCCAAAATCTAATGGAGTAAATAAAGAAGGAGGGTCGTAATATTCTAAAGCATCTGTTGCCTGCAAACACAAGGTTCCAGCATCCAAAGTAATAGCAGTGTTTTTTGGGAGAGCTTTTCTCAATTGTTTAAATAGTCCTTTTGGTTGTATAGGAAAATTTTGACCTAAGTTTTCTTTATTTCTATTTAATAAATATTCTTTCCTTTCTTTTAAATAAGTTTCAGTCCAATTTTTTACGTTCAATTTAATTTTTTCTTTTTTAACCTCATCATAAATTTGTTTTGTAGCCGTGGCAGCATCAGCATAAATCTTAACTTTTGCAGGAAAATATTTTCCAAGCATTGTTTTTTCAAGCTCAATTTGGATAATTTTTGCTTTTTTATTAATATTTTCATAAGAGTAAAAAGTTGAATTAAATCCTAAACGCGTTCCAATTGCTAAAATAACATCTGCATTCTTAACCAATTTGGATGCAACGGGATTTCCTCGAGGACCCATTTGTCCTGCATTTAATTTATGATTAAATGGAATTGCATCTCCATGTCCTGCCGCTGTAACAATTGGCAGATTACATAATTCAGCTAATTTTATTACTTCTTTAAAGCTAGAATTATATTTTATTCCCCCTCCAGCAATGATAACTGAGCGAGTTGAGTTTCCAATTAATTTAGCAGCCTTTTTAATATTTTCTTTATTACCTTTTTGTTTACTCTCATTTGTAAAAGATGGTTTTTTAGTATTAATATTATAAGAGTTTGATGCTGCTAATATATTTCTTGGTAAATTTACGCAAACAGGTCCTCTCCTAGGTTTCATTGCTAAAGCAAAGGCATCACTCATAATATTTGGGATAATTTTTGAATTTTTTATAGTCCAAGTTTTTTTTGTAATTGGAGCAAACAAAGATTGTTGATCTAAACCTTGAAATGCATCTTCCATCTTGTCTTTAGTTGAATAAGATCCAGCAATAGCAATAACTGGAGAAAAAGCAGCTTTTGCTTGCGCCATGCCAGTTACCAAATTAGTAGCACCAGGTCCATTTTGTCCTGCAATAATTACTCCAGGTTTATTTGAGGCTCTTGCATAACCATCAGCCATGTGAGTACCAGTTCGTTCATCTCTTACACCAATAAATTTTATACTTTTTTCATGGTATAGAGCATCAAATATTTCCATTGTAGCTGAACCAATAAGACCAAATACATGTTCCACTTTTTCTTTTTTTAAAGATCGAACGGCAGCCTGGCCACCAGATATTTTTTTATGTGATTTGATCACGAAACTTTTTTAACTTCAGTATCTATATCATCTTGGAAGTGAGGCATAACTTTTTCAGTAAAAAGTTTAATACTTTTCATGCAGTCTTCATGTTTTACTCCAGGAAAGTTTGACCAAACTTGCAAGTTTTGTAAGTTAAGTTCAGATTTCAATTCATGAATTTTATCAGTTACATATTCAGGAGTTCCAAAAAGCATATTTCTTTTATGTAAAAATTCATAATTTAGTAAATCTAATTTACCTTTTGTTTCAGGAAGTTCTTCGCCTGGATCCATATGATTTCCTAAACCTCGCCAATGGCACACCCATCTCATATAATTTACCATATGTTCACCTGCTTTTTCTTTAGCCTCTTCCATAGTGTCAGCAACAAACATATCTCTCACAAGTGAAATTCCCTCACCCATTGGTACGTTTCTTTTTTCAGCTTCAGACTTTGCATTTTTGAAAGCTTCAAATTTAATTTTTAGTGCCTTAACTGTTGGTATCCACATAATAATATTTAAACCTTGTTGTGCAGCCCATTCGATAGATCGAATACCGTCTACAACTTGATGAATTGGTGGATAGGGTTTTTGATATGGCTGAGGCAAAACACTAATTTTTTTCATTACATTAGTTTTCATATCCATAAATTCTTCACTTGGTTTGCTCATATCATGTTGCCATACATAGTCAGGTGAAGGGTAAGTATAAAATTCACCTTTATGGTCAAAAAATTTTTCCTTCCATGCTTTTTTTAAAATAGTTAAAGTTTCTTCAAATAGTCTAAAGTTTTTAGCCTGGTCTTTCATATCAGCTTCAATATTTAAGTTAACGGCTTCTCTTCCATAAATTCCTCTACCAATACCAACTTCAACTCTTCCTTTTGATAATTGATCCAAAAGAGCAACATCCTCAGCCATTTGTATTGGATTGTGAAAAGTAATTACATTACAAGCTTGACCAATTCTAATTTGATTAGTTCTTGCTGCTGCATCTGTACCCATCATTAAAGGGTTTGTACATGACTCCATTCCTTCATGGTTAAAATGGTGTTCAGTATACCAAATAGAGTTCCATTTATTTTGATCACAATATTCTGTGATCTCTCTAGTTTCGTCTAGTAGTTCGTAATATGGTTTGTGTGTCCAGTTTGTGGTATTGCAAAAATAACCAAATTTCATAAAGCCTCCTTTAAAAGTTAATTTAAAGACGACCGATCCCACTTTCGTAAATCTTTGATTTTAACGACGAGTTATGTATCGCTTTATATTTAAACTTTATTATTACTAACGCTGATATTCAATAAATTTCTTCAATGATTTGTTTAGAAATTTCTCGTAAATTTGACCATTATTTTTAAATTTAGGCTCCATTAAAAAGGATTGACTCATTTTGAAATCATAAGAGGGTTCAAAGAAAAAAGGAACAGAAAGTCTCTTACTTTTATTCCATAATACTCTGTGATTAGTTGCTTTAAATTTACCTTTGCTTAGAAATTCTAATGCTCTACCAGTATTTACTATTAAAGCTTTTTTGTTAAACGGCACATCATGCCATCTTTTTGTTTTCCTATTTTGAACTTGCAAACCACCTTTTTTATCTTGATATAAAATTGTAAATATACCGCTATCAACATGAGTTTCACATCCAAGTGCAACTCCGTCTTGTTTAGATATTTCAACTGGTTTTGTTTGGTTTGGATAATAGTTAAATCTTAAAGTACTTAAAGTTTTTAATCTCGAAAAAACCTTATTAGAAATTTCGGGGTTTTTATTATTTAGTTTAATAATACTTTTAAATAAAGTTTCACTTAAACTATAAATATTATCAAAGTATATATTTAAAATTTTGATCGAATATTTGTTAAAACATTTATTAAGATTAATATATTCAATATATTTATTTTTTAATTTAGTAGAATAATTTTTTGTTACTTTTAAGTCTCCAATATCCAAGCCTTCTTTACCATTTACATCATTGGGAAAGTATCCTCTATAGAGATTTTTACTTTTAATATTCCATTTTTTTGGTGACAATTCTCTTTTATTGCTATCTGGTAAATTAAAAAAATTATTTCCAACATCGCATATATTTTTAATTTCTTTTAAATTAATTCCGTGTCCAGTTACCTGAAAAAAACCAACATCTATACAAGCTTTTTCTATTTGCTTGATTGTTTTAAATGCACTTTGAGTTTCAAAATTATTTTTGATTAGTGAAGATATATTAATTGTTGGTATATATCTTTTGATCATCTTCTTATTGGTGTTTCTGTTGCAATATATTGATCTCTAGCTTTTTCTCTTAAATAAATATAAATCCCAGCAGCCATTATACAGGCAACACCGAAAAATGTTCTAGCAGAAGGTATTTCGTTAAATAAAAAATAACCTGGTATCATTGACATAATAATTAGAGAATATTCAAATAAAGAAACTACAGAAGGTGAAGCAACTATATATGCAGAAAAAATGCAGACAAATGCTATTGATGCAGCAAAACCAAAAAATAAAATAAATTTCCAAGTATATTCTATATTTGAAAACCACTCTCTAAATATAAATTGAGTTGTTGGATCAAAACTTGAGTTATTAAATTGACCGTTGCCCATAAAAATAAAAATTATAACACAAAGTATGATTGCAATAAGATAGAAATAAAATAATTGTGTATATACACCATCTTTATCTGATGTGTATTTTGTGATTGTCATTGAAGCGGCGTAACAGAATGCACAAAAAACTGGTAATAAATTTCTGTATTCAAAGTTAGAAAAATTTGGGTCTAATACGATAAAAACACCAATGAAACCAAAAACGATCGCAGACCATCTTCTTATTCCAATAAATTCTTTTAAAAATAATTTAGCAAAAATCGAAACAAAAAAAGGGCATGAAAAAAAAAGTGCATTAGCTGTTGCTAAAGGCATGTAGGTTAAAGATATAAAGAATGCTGAAAAGGCTAAGAAATGTAATAGAACTCTAAATAAAGTCCAAAAGGGATAATATGTTTTTAAAGATACTTTTTCCTTTTTGAATTTAACATAAAAAAAAAGTAAAACTGCAGCAACGAAGTATCTTCCAAAAAAAATTTCATAAAGAGCCGCTTTTTCAAAAATATATTTAATCAAAGAGTCTTGCATTGCAAACAAAGTCATTGCAATAATTATTAAAATTATACCCTTAGAGTTGTTATCTTTTGTCATTTATCTAAGAGGTTTTTCTGTAGCTATAGATTGATTTTGTGCTTTTTCACGAATAAAAATATAAACTCCACTTGATACGATTATTAAAATTCCGATTACTGTATTTAAGGAAGGTATTTCATCAAAATACAACCACCCAACAAGCGGTGACCAAAATAATATTGAATACTCAAAAGGCGAAACCACAGATGGAGAAGCTATGCTGTAAGCTGTAAATAAAAAAAGAAAAGCTATCGTAGCCGTAACTCCAGTTGTGGACATTAATAGAATATTAGAATTAAAATCAACAAACCATTCCCTAAATATAAATTGAGAAGCTGGATGATCAGAAATGTTGTATTTACCATCTCCAATAATAAAATAAAAAATTATACTTAGAATTATTGCACCAATATAAAATGTAAATGTTTGGGTATAAACGCTATCCTTATCAGAAGTTTTTTTTATTATAATCATTGATAATGAATAACAAAATGCACATAAAATAGGCAGTAAACTTAAATAGTTAAAATTACTAAAATCAGGATTTAATGTTATATAAACTCCAATAAATCCTACAACTACTGCGGACCATCTTCTTGCTCCTATTTCTTCTTTTAAAAAAAAATGAGCGAATATTGTGATTAAAAATGGAGTTACAAAAAATAAAGCTGTAGCAGTACCAAGTGGCAATACAGTTAAAGAAATATAGAAAGAACTAAATCCAAAGAAAAAAAGTATTACACGGATAAAAGTTAAAACTGGATATTGACTTTTAAATACTATTGGTTGTTTCGTAATTATTAAAAACATTAAAATAAGTACAAAACTTACAACTGTTCTGATTAAGTAAATTTCATATAGTGAAACAAAATTATAAATATGCTTCATAATTCCGTCCTGTACGGAAAAAACCATCATTGCAATTAAAATAAAGACTATCCCTTTTGGATTATTATTTGGGGTAGACATTAATTAGTTTACATCAAATTTATTGTTTAGGAAAATAATTTTGAAGATCACCTTCTCTGAAAACATCTGTTGTGCTACAATGTAAACTACCACCAAAAGCATAAACTTCTCTAAAATCTATAGGAATTACTTCCATTCCTAGTTTATCTAATTGTTCAGCTTGATAAACTTCTGTCTTTTCTACGCATACTGTTTTTGGGTCTAGTACCAAAACATTCATTGATAACCATATAGAGTAATAACTCAGATCTGGAGGTGAATTATGAGCTGGTTGGGCTGCATAAACAATTTCCCAACCATTATCTTCAAAAAGTTTTCTTTGTTCTTTTGGAAGTTTTCTAACTGGATTATTTAAAATCAACCCAGGTTTTATAGGTGTAAAAGTTGCATCTATATGAATCGGGTAGGGATCTCCTGGAAAATTTACAGTATGGATTCTATGATCAGGAAAATGTCTTTTTAACCAGTCAATTCCTTTTAGATTAGTTGTAAATCCATGTTGAACAATTAAATCTTTTCCAAATCTTAAAATATCTGCAGCATCAAAAAGTGGTTCCTCTTCAGTTGTGACAAAATATTTTTTTTCTGCCCAACTTAATCTTTGCTCGATACTCACATCTTCTGATAAATAATTCATGTGATAATCTGCATCAGTTAATCTAGGTTTAGGTGCTGTCTCGTGCCTCATACCTGGATCCTCATCAAAATATTTTTGTAATAATGGTCTATAGGCTAAATACTCAAACCATCTACATCTAAAACTCATTGTGGCTTCGAGCATTTCTTTTCCGACTGTAATTATGACATCTCTAGAAGGCATACATCCAAACATATGCTCTACTTCCCAATCAGGGGTAGCAATTTTTTCATCAAATTTCAGTGGAGTTGGTCTATCAACTCTTATACCTCTTCCTTCAAGCGTCTTAACAAATTTATCTAAAAGTTCATTAGCTCTATCAATAGAATCTTGTGTTCGTCTTCCATGCTTACCTTTCATAACAGAGTCTGGTGGAATTTTACAATCAACAGCTGGTTCAGGTGCAGGAATACAGCAATTGTCCGCCCTTCCAACTATTATATGTTTTAATGGATCCCATTCATTCCAACTTTGAACAATAGTCTTTTTCATATTATATAAATGATTAATTTAAATAGAAGTTAAATTCAATAAATTTTAATACTAAGAATTTAAAATAAATTCTGATGCTCTTTCAGCAATCATTAAAGTTGGGGCATTCAAGTTACCACTTGTAATTTCAGGCATTACAGAAGCGTCAACTACTCTTAAATTTTCAACACCATTAACTTTTAGTTTTTGATCAACTACTGCCATGCTATCAACTCCCATTTTTAATGTACAAGATGGGTGATAAGCAGTCTCAGCTTTTGAGCGAATATATTCCTCAAATACCTCATTAGTTTGAGCATGATCTCCTGGTCCAATTTCTTTACCTGCAAATGGTTTTAAAGAATTTTGTCCCAAGATTTTTCTTGCTATATGAATACATTCTATTGTTTGCTTTAAATCATCTTCATGTTCTAGATAATTAAATTGAATTTTTGGATAATCATATGGATTTGAACTATTTAAAGTAATAAGACCTCTACTTTTTGGATGGTTTGGACTAGCATGCAATTGATAACCATGTCTATCCGGATCCACTAAACCATGATCAATCACAAAAGCAGGAAAAAAATGAAATTGAATATTTGGATATTTTCGTTCAGGTGAAGATTTACAAAACCCTCCAGCCTCTAAGAAAGAAGTAGAACAAGGGCCACTTCTATTAAGAAACCATTGGATACCTATTCTAATCATATTAATTTTATTCACATAAGAATACAAAGTATCTTTCGTTTTACATTCCTGTTGTACATAGGTTTCTAAATGATCTTGTAAATTTTTTCCCACCCCTTCTAAGTTGTGAACAACATTAATTCCTTTATCTTTTAGGTGTTGGCTTGGACCAATTCCTGAAAGCATAAGTAGCTGGGGAGAATTAATTGCACCACCGCTTAAAATAACCTCTTTATTTGCATAAATTTTTTCAACTTTATTTTTAATTTTAACCTCAATCCCAATTGCTTTTATTCCCTCAAAAATAATTCTCTCAACATAAGCTTCTGTAAATACTTTAAGATTTTTTCTTTTTTTTGCAGGATTTAAATAATATTTAGAAACACTAGCTCGTTCACCTTTATGTATAGTAACGTCATACATTCCAAAGCCTTCTTGTTCTTTACCATTCATGTCATCATTAATTTTGTAACCAGCCTCACCAGCTGAGTCGACAAATGCTTTAAATAAAGGATTTTTATTTTTAGATTGATTTACTGGAAGTATTCCGCTTCCTCCTCTATAATCATTTTCTCCTTCAGACCATGTTTCAATTTTTTTGAAATAAGGAAGAACTTTTTCATAAGACCAATCTTCTAATCCAAAAGATGCCCATCTTTGATAGTCGTTTGGATTTCCTCTAACAAAAACCATTCCATTATGAGCTGAACATCCACCTATCATTTTTCCTCTTGGACAAAATAGTCTTCTATTATTTAGGTGTGGCTCCGGTTCTGAATAATATTTGTAGTTATAGTTTGGATCATGCATTGTATAAAGAATTGCAAGTGGCATGTTAACTTTCCAAATATCACTTCCTTTTCCTGCCTCAAAAACAGCAACACTATTTTGGCTATTTTCAGATAATCGATTTGCAAGTACACACCCAGCTGATCCTGCACCAATGATTATATAATCAAATTTCATATAAGTTTTGACGATAGCAATTTTTGGTAGTCATGAATAGATTTCATTTTAATATCTATTCTTTTTGCCGCTTCATCAAATTTTCTTAAAAGAATTGAAGCTTTAAAATATTCTTGAGACTCAAATTTATTACTCTCACCATCATTCAATACTCCTCCTTGAAGACTCAAGCTTATTTTTGAAGCTTCCGAAAGTTGATTGTAATACTTTTTATCTCTTGCTAAATAACGCTTTGCAACTACATGGTATTTTATGGGTTCTACTATTTCCTTTTTAAAAAAACTTTTTAAATATTCATAAGCTATATTTTCATGCTCTCCATCAACCTTTAGCTCGACAAGTTCATCAGGTTTTTCTAAAATGAAGTGACCATAATCATGCAAAAGACAAGAGCAAACTAACTCATCATTGCATTTAGCTTTTTCAGCAAGCATAGCGGTCTGTATCATATGTTCCGACATGGTGACTTTTTCACCAATATAGAGTGATTTATTATTTGTGAAATTTGATATTATTTTTTCAATAATTTGCATTTAAATTATTGTGGGTGGTCACCTTCAATTGCAATACGATCCATTACTCTTTCATAACCCAAACCTCGTCCTGGAAAAAAATCGGCAATAGCATAATGAATAACACTTCGGTTATCCCATATAGCAACAGTATTTTCAGTCCATCTAAATCTACAAGTAAGATCTAATCTTGCTTGATGCTCAAATATATTTTTTAATATTTGATCACTTTCTTCTTTCTTCATACCAATAATCTGTTTTGTGTAAGTCCAGTTAACAAATAAAATTTTCTTGCCTGTTTCAGGATGTGTTCTAACGATAGGATGTTCGTTAGAATAAGAGTCGTAATTTCTTTTCTTATTTCCTTCCATATATTTGTAGTTATCAATGAAAAATTCTGCCCCAAGAGAGCTATGAATTGCTTTTTTATCTTTTACTTTTTTTTGTAATTTAGGGTCTAAAGTTTCCCAAGCTAATTCCATATTAGAAAAACAGGTGTCGCCGCCAACTGGAGGTATTTTTAATGATTTTAGTATTACAGCTTTGGTTGGCTTTGCATTATAGCTTACGTCACTATGCCAATTTTCTCCCCATTGGTTTTTTTCCTCTTTACCTTTTATAATTCTAACTATTTCAGGATAACTATCTAAACCTTTCACATAAGCATGAGTTTCCAGAGGACCAAATTTTTCAGCAAGTGCAATTTGTTGTTCTTTAGTAATAGGCTGATTTCTAAAAAAAATTACTTTATGTTCTAGTAATAAATTATTAATTTTTTTAAAATTTTCATTAGAAACATCTGTTAAATCAATTCCTTTTATTTCCGCACCTAAAGCTCCTGATAATAATTTAATTTCCATTATTTTTTTAATTTTCCATTTATTACTAAATTGTCGTTTTTAAAATTTGATTTATTTTCTTGAATAAAATTATTCATTAGTTTTATTTTATCATCTTCAAATTCTGTTACTTTTCTTTTTTCTAAATCAATATATAGAGATAAGGACTCTAATGTTGCTGATAATTTTCTAGAAGTTGTTTCAATCATTTCTAGCTTAAAATGTAATCTTTTTTTATCATGATCAAAAAAAGTAACATTAATCTCCACTTCTTCTCCTTGTTTAACCTCATTATTATATGTTGTGTGAGTTTCTACAACCATAGTGCTTCGTTTATTAGTTTTAGCTGAATTTTCTCCCATCATAAATTTTTCAAGCATGTTTTCCCAAATTTGATCAAAAACCATAACGTAGTAAGCCATGTTCATGTGATTGTTGTAATCTGTCCACTCTTTTTTGATAATTTGATTTGCTATATGTACTGACATTTTTTTATTCCCACTTTCTTTTTATTATATTATAAATTTAATATTAAATGAACAACAAGGTATTCATATCATGTGCTGTAACTGGTTCAGGAGACACAGCAAGTAAACATCCAGATTTACCAAAAACTCCAGAACAAATTGCTAAAGCATCAATAGAAGCTGCAAAAGCTGGAGCTGCTATTGCTCATATTCATGTAAGAGAAGAAGATGGAACTCCAAGTAGAAGATTGGAGCTTTATAAAGAGGTAATTGATAGAATTAGATCAAGTGATACAGATGTAATTTTAAACTTAACAACAGGTATGGGGGGAGATCTTGATATTGGACAAGGTAAAAACCCTTTAGAATTCGGTCCAATGACAGATATGGCAAATGTGATGGAAAGAATTGCAAATGCTGAACAATTTCTTCCAGAAATTTGTACACTGGATGCAGGGACTCTAAATTTTGGTGATAGCTCAGTAATTACAGTTAATACTCCAAATGATTTAAGAAAAGCTGCAAAAAAATTAAAAGAGATAAAAGTTAAACCAGAAATAGAAGCTTTTGATTTAGGAAACATGTGGTTTGGCGCACAATTGTATAAAGAAGGGTTATTAAGTGATCCGCCAATGTTTCAAATGTGTTTGGGGATACCATGGGGCGCACCTGCAACAACATTAGCTATGCAAGCTATGAAAGATATAATGCCAAAAGAAGGTATTTGGTCAGGTTTTGCAATTTCTAAAAATGAAATGCCATTCGTTGCTCAAACAGTTTTGATGGGAGGAAATCCAAGAGTTGGATTAGAAGATAATTTATATTTATCTAAAGGTAAATTAGCCACAAATGCTCAATTAGTTGAAAAAGCTGTAAGAATTGTAGATGAACTTGGTTACTCACCAATGACGCCAGTAGAAACAAGAGAAAAATTAAAACTTGTTAAACACAAGTAATGTCATCAATTAAAAAAGTTGCAGTTATTGGAACAGGGGTGATTGGAGCAGGGTGGATCATACGTTGTTTAGCACACAATAAGATTGTTTATGCATTTGACAAGGATTTTAAATTAAAAAAGAATTTAATTTTAGAAATTAAAAGAACTTGGCCATTTGTAAAAAAACTATTTAATAAAAAAAAATTAAATTTAAATAACTTTCATTTTTTCACATCAATAGAAGAAACTTTAAAAGATGCTGATTTTATTCAAGAGTGTGCTTCAGAAAACTATTCTTTAAAAACAAAGTTGATGAACGTTATAGGAAGATATTCAAAACCAAAATCAATAATATCTTCAAGTTCTTCTGGTTTGTTGCCAACTAGAATTTATTCAAAATGCAAAAATCCAGAAAGAGGAATAATTGGACATCCCTTTAATCCTGCTTATCTTTTACCTGCAGTAGAAATAGTACCTGGTAAAAAAACATTGGCAAAAAATTTGAATTTAGCAAAAAAGTTTTACAAATCTATATCCATGAATCCAATAATGGTAAAAAAATGAATTACCTGGATATTTGTCTGATAGATTGCAGGAAGCTTTATGGAGAGAAGGATTACATATTATTAATGAAGGGTATGCAACCACAGAGGATTTAGATAGAGCAATTGAAGATGGACCAGGACTAAGATGGTCGTTAATGGGAACATTTTTAACTTTTCATCTTGCAGGTGGAAAAACAGGTATGAAACATATGCTTGAACAATTTGGTCCTGCTTTAAAATTACCTTGGACCAAACTAAAAGCACCAAAACTTTCTAAAAAACTATCTTCTCGACTTATTTCAGGAACAAAGAAACAAGCAAAAGGAAAATCTATTATAAAAATTTCAAATATAAGAGATCAATACCTAGTGGATCTTCAAAGACTAAGAAAGAAATATGAAAAAAAACTTAGGTAAATTAATCATTTCTTTCCGTGTTGCCGTCTACAGAAATTACTTGTCCAGAAACTTTACTTGAGTCATCTGAAATTAAAAAAGCACACATTTTTCCAATATCTTCTTCAAGAATCCATTTCTTCATTGAACTCATTGAAATAAAATCTTTTTCAATTGTTTTAGAAGAAACCTTTGTAAATTTTGCTTTATCTCTTATTACTCTTTTCATTCTTTCACCTTTAATTGAACCAGGACATACCGCGTTAACTCTTATATTAAATTTTCCAAGTTCCATTGCCAGTGTTTTGGTAATTCCAATAATTGCCCATTTACTTGCTGCATAAGGAGATCTTAATGGAAAACCAAGTATACCAGCTGTTGATGAAATATTTATAATGGATCCATTCTTAGATTTCTTAATTAAGGGTATAGCTTTTTTAGTAAAATAAAAATGACTGTTAACATCAACTTGAATAGTTTTTTCCCATTCTTTAGACTTTAATTTTTCTAGAGATCCAGTTGGTCCAGCAATTCCAACATTATTTATTAAAGCATCAATTTTTTTTGTTTTCTTAATTATTTTTTTAAATAAATCTGATACCTGGTTTTCATCTGATGCATCACAACTATATGTAAATAGTCTCTTATTTTTAAGAGGATGTTTATTTAGTTTACTTAAGGATTTATTATCAATATCGCAAAGAAACACATATGCTCCACGTGAAAGGCAAACCTTAGCAGTTGCCAAACCAATACCAGATGCACCTGCAGAAATTATTATTTTTCTATTCTTTAATGATTGATTAACCATTAATTATGATTTTGTTAAGGATGTCTGTAATTCTTTATTAGATATATAACCCTTAACATTTCCACTTTTGTCAACTACTTCGCAATTAGAATTCGAGCATACAATTTGTGGTAAAAATTCCTCTATAAATTGATCTTCATTAACTTTTATTAGGTTAGATTTGTCAATATCATTAGCTTCATTTACATTCTTCATAATAATTTTAGCTTTAATTACTTTTGCTCTATTAACATCTTTAACAAATGCTTTAACATAATCATCTGCTGGGTTCATAATAATATCAACAGGAGTTCCAACCTGAACTAATTTTCCAGCATTTAATATACCAATGTGATCTCCAAGTCTTAAAGATTCATCTAAGTCATGTGTAATAAATACGATTGTTTTTTTTAATTCCGATTGAAGATCAAGCAATTGTTTCTGCATATCACTTCTTATTAATGGATCTAAAGCACTGAAAGCCTCATCCATTAACATTATATCACTATCAGTTGCCAAAGCTCTTGCAAGACCAACACGTTGTTGCATACCACCTGATAATTGATTTGGAAATTGATTTTCAAAACCATTTAAACCAACTGCTTCAATTTTTTCCATGGCAATCTTATTTAATTCTTCCAATGGTTTTCCTTGCATTTCTAATCCATACCCAACATTTTGAATAACTGTTTTATGTGGAAATAAACCAAATCTTTGAAATACCATACTCATTTTATGTCTTCTAAAATCTATTAATTGTTCTTTGTCAAAAGACATAACATTATTTCCTTCTACGATGATTTCACCGTCAGTAGGATCGATTAATCTATTTAAATGCCTGATTAGAGTTGATTTTCCTGAGCCAGATAAACCCATACAAACAAAAGTTTCACCTTCTTCTATTTTTAATGAAACATTATCAAGTCCAACAGTATGACCAGTTTGTTCTAATACATCTTCTTTATTTGCACCATTCTTTACCATTGGCATTACTGATAGAGGATTGTTGCCAAAGATTTTATAAACATTATTAATCTCAATTTTAGACATTATTTACCTTTCTTTGTATTTGGTGCTGTTCTCTCTTGTAGTGTTTCTCCATAAGATTGAGTTATCCTATCAAGAACTATTGCTAAAAGTACAATTGCAATTCCTGCTTCAGCAGCTCTTCCCACATTTAATTGTTGGAGACCAAGTAAAACTTCATCCCCTAAACCTCTAGTACCTATCATTGATGCAATAACAACCATAGCTAATGCCATCATTGTACACTGATTTATACCCTGCATTATATTTGGCAAAGCTAATGGCATTTGTACTCCCCATAGCTTTTGTTTTTTACTTGCGCCAAATGCATCTGCGGCTTCAATAACCTCAGTATCGACCAATCTAATTCCTAAATCTGTAAGTCTAACTAAAGGAGGAACTGCATAAATAAAAGTGGCTATAATTGCTGGAACTGCGCCCAAACCAAACAACATAATACCTGGAATTAAGTAACAGAAACTCGGAATAGTTTGCATTAAATCTAAAACTGGCAAAATGATATTTCTTGTTCTTGCACTTCTTGCCATTGCTATTCCCAATGGAATGCCTGCAACAACACAAAGAAATATTCCAATTAACATTATTGCAGTTGTTTCAATTGCTTTTTGCCAAAATATTGGGTGAAGAAAACCTATAAAAAAAGTGCAAAATCCTACAAATACTGTTGTTCCAACTTTTCTACCACTTGCAAAATAAGCTAGAACTACTACACCAAGGATAACTAATGGCCATGGAGCTTGAATTAAAAAGTTTTTTACAAGCATTAACATATACAGAAGAACGTTATTTATAGCTTCAAATATGTATCCATATTTTTCGTTAAGTGTTTTAAAACCAACATTGATCCAATTCATCAATGGTAAATCTAGCCACTTTGGCCATTTACCCCCTAACCAAGAAAAATCATTTAATAATTCTCCAATATTATCAGGTTTTCTCTTTGATTGAGAATAGCTAGTGACTAATAGCCAAACAAAAACTACTAACAATCCAATATTAAAAATTATTTTTTTGTTTTTCTTTAATGCTTCCATAATTTATTTTTTACTTAAAGAAAGAGCCCCGAAGGGCTCTTTAATAATTATTTAAAATACTGGATTATAGAGCGGCGCTAACTTTTTTAGCAACGTCTGCTGGCACCCAATCTTTCCACATGCTTTCATTTTTTAAGAAGTGCATCGCGGTAAGTTCCATATCACCATCTGACTCATCTTCATAAAATGCTAACATTTTGTTAACTGTAGCTGTTGGAATAGTGTATTTCTTTAAGAAATCAGTTTCTTTAGGATTAGCTTTCGCCCAATCAGTTAAAACAGATTTTGTCAAAGCCATATCTCTATATTCACATGCGCAGCTTTTCTTATAAGCATCTGGTCCATTTGCCTTAATATCTTCAACAACTGCAGACATAGAATTCCAACAATCAGAATCAAATTTTGGTTCTGTAAGTCTAACAAGATCAACTTTACCCATTAAACCAGTTGGTGCCCAGTAGTATGTAAATATTGGTTTTTTCTTAGCAAAAGCTCCTGCAATAGCAGCGTCTAATGCTCCACCTGAGCCCGGATCAAAATTAGTATAGTATTTATCTAAACCATACTCTATTTGTTTAACCAAGTTTACAGTATAACAAGTCCAACCAGATATACAGCTAGTCATTCTACCTTTTGATGGATCTTCAGGATCTTTAAATAGTGCAGCTATTTTTGGATCTTTCATATCTTCAACAGACTTTAAATTGTATTTATCAGCTGTTGTTTTATCTACATAGAAAGCTTGTTGTGAATCGGGAGTGTTAACTCCAATATTAATAATAGTACCAGCCGCTTCATGTGGCTCGTAATTAGCAATAATGTTGTCATACCAAACTTCAGTTATTACATCTAACTGCTTATCATAGTGAGCAGCCATTATAGGTGTAGTACTTCCTTTTATAACAGAAACTTCACAACCATATCCTTTTTCTAAGATAAAGGTAGTGATTGCTGTATGTATGTTAGCACTACTCCAGTCAAAATCTCCCAATCTCGCCTTACAATCACCAGCGTTTGCATTACTTACAATCAAAGATGAAAGAAGGAAAATTGAGATTGTTAATCTCTTTAAAAACTTCATTAAATTATCTCCTTAAGGTTAAGTTTTAATTCCAAGATTTAATAATGAATGGAGATAAAAAACAAGCTTTGAATTTATAAATACAACTATTAATTGAGTTGATTTGAATACTCTTTTATATAAAGATTAACTGTGAGCTTAATTTCTAAACTTGAGAAAAATTCAACATATTTAAAAATTATATGGAATGATGGTGAAGAGAGTAAATTTAATTATCTTTGGCTAAGAGATAACTGTCCGACCGCTCACGATAAAGACTCAAGACATAGAATGTTTAATATTTTAAATGTTTCTCAAGATATTAATCCAAAAAAATATTCAATAAACACTGATGGAAAATTACAAATTGAATGGAGTGAAGGAGATCATACAAGTCATTATGACCCTAAATGGTTAAGGGCGAACTGTTATACATTAAAAAATAAACAACAGTATGTTTCACCTTACAAACTTTGGGACAGTTCTTTAGAAAATAACTTAAAATCTATTCATATTAATCATGATGAAATTATAAACTCTGATGATGGTTTGATTAAATGGTTAGAGCTTTTACATTATACTGGAATAGCCATTGTTAAAAATGCTCCAGTAGAAAAAAATTCTGCATTAAAAGTTTTAAACCGCATAAGTCACACTAGAGAAACTTTTTTTAAAACACCTTTTGAAGTAATTAATATTCCAAAACCAAATAATTCTGCATATACAGCGCACGCTTTAAGAAATCATATGGATTTACCTTGGTTTGAAAATCCACCTGGTTACCAATTTTTACACTGTTTAATAAATTCAGCGAAGGGTGGTGACTCATCAGCTGTAGATGCATTTGCTGTAGCAGATTATTTAAAAAACAACGAAAAAGATACTTTTGATATATTGGTAAATACTCCACTTAAATTTAGAGATAAAGACTATACTCAAGAAGCAGTAAGAAGTTTTTATGGCACAGCAATATCACTCACTAAAGACGGAGATTACAATGATATTCGTTATAGTATTGCAACACTAGATGCTCTTGATTGCCATCCAGATATAATGGACTCAGTTTATAAAGCTCATCATCGATTTGGAAATTTATTACATGATGCTAAATTTCAAATTAATTTTAGATTAGAGCCAGGAGATATTTTTTCATTTAACAACAGAAGATTACTTCATGGAAGAACTGAGTTTGATCCCAATTCAGGTCATAGACATCTTCAAGGCTATTACATGGATAGAGATGAAATAATAGGAAGATTAAAATACCTTAAAAGTTATTAACAGATACAACCTGATTTAGAAAATTTATATATTTTAATATTTAAGTAACTTAAATTTAACGTTATCTTAATAATTATAATTTACGTTATTATAAAAAAACAAATAGAAGAGGTAAAAAAATGAAAAAAATACTTAGTATTTTAACAATTCTATTTACATTCTCTTTTACATCACACAGCTACTCAAAGACCGAAATTCATTGGTGGTACGGAAACAGTGGTTTTCTTGGTGATGTAATTATTGAAATTGCAAATAGATTTAATGCTTCACAAGATCAATATACGGTCATTCCTACAGGTAAAGGAAGTTATGAAGATAACATGGCGGCAACTATTGCTGCATTTAGAGCGGGAGACCAACCACACTATTCACAGGTTTACGATGCTGGTGCTGCAATAATGGTGGCTCAAGTTAAAAATGGTGTTGTCATTGGTTTCGAAGAAATGGCAGAGAAATATGGAATTAATGTAGATGCAGATAATTATATTCCTGGAATTAAAAATTTCTATGCTGACTCTGATGGAAAAATGATTGGTGTGCCTTTCAATAGTTCAACTTGTTTAATGTATGCAAACATGGACATATTGAAAAAAGTAGGAATTGAATCAGTGCCAAAAACTTATGAAGAGTTTGAGGCTATGGCTCCAAAAATTAAAGCTGCTGGATACATTCCTTTAGTACAAAGTCACTTTCCATGGATTTGGACTGAAAATTTCTTTTCAAGACATAACTTGTTAATGACTGATGGAAACAATGGTTACGATGCTGTTCCAACTAAAACTTTATTTGCTGAAACAGATGCATTCGTAATGCACTGGAAAAAAGTTAAAGAATGGTATGACAGTGGTTTATATGGCTACAAAGGTAGAGCATGGGGAGACAATCAAGCTCCTTTTATAGCTGGTGAAGCTGCTTTCTGGTTTGGTTCTGCAGCATCATTCGGTGGAATGAAAGGTGTTGTACCTAACTTTTCAGTTAATCATATTCCTTATTGGGATTCTGTAACTGGTGGTAAAGAGTATCCAACATTTATTGGTGGTGCCGCTAACTGGATCTTAAATGGTCATACGGAAGAAGAATATAAAGGACTTGCTAAATTTATTGAATTTATGGGTTCTCCTGAAATGGATTTGTATTATCATAACATGACAGGATATTCTGCCGTAACTAAAGGTGGTATAGCTTTAGCTGAGACTATTAACTTTTATAGAACTTCTCCTTATCACAAAGCTGTTGGTGAACAACTAAGCTTGGAAGGTTCGACAATTCCAGGTGGATATAGAGCTGGTAACTGGCCACAAATTCGTGAAGTAATTTATGAAAATGTTGAGCCAATGTTAAATGGTAAAATATCAATCGAAAAAGGATTGAAGAACATGGATAAGGGTGCAGCTAAATTGTTAAAACAATTTGCTAAAACTCTATAAATAAAAAAAGTATTGATGAGGAGGGTATTAAAACACCCTCCTTATTGTTTTTATATATATGAAAAAGGTTCAATTTAAATCTAATTATACTCAATATTTATTCTTAGCCCCACAGCTAGGTATATTATTAATTTTTTTATATTGGCCAATAATACAAACTTTTAGAGATGCATTTACAATGCAAGATGCATTTGGAATAAGTGTTCAATTTGCAGGAATTGATAACTTTCTTTTTATTTTTGATGACCCAGCTTATAAAACAGCTTTTAAATTTACTATTATTTATAGTTTTGTAATCACGTTAATAACGGGTGCTATAGGATTATTGCTTGCAGTTCAGGCAAACAATATTATGCACGGCAAAAGTGCATATAAAACTCTTTTAATTTGGCCATATGCTATTGCACCAGCTGTTGTGGGTGTTATGGCTAATTATTTTTTTAGTGAAAGATTTGGACTTCTATATCATTTATTCAATGATATGTGGGGCTTCAATTGGTATGAGAGTGTTTTTGATGCATATATTTATGTAATCATAGCTGGTTCCTGGAAGCAAATTAGTGCTAACTTCATTTTTTTCTTAGCAGGACTTCAGGCTATTCAAGTATCTGTAATAGAGGCATCTATGATTGATTGCAAAAGTAGTTTTAGAAGATTCTGGACAATTACATTTCCACTATTGATGCCTACAACATTTTTTTTAATTATAATTAATATTACTTATGCTTTTTTTGATACATTTGGAATTATTGATACAACAACAATTGGTGCACCATCTGGAGAAACAAGAACCCTTGTTTATAAAGCTTACATGGATGGATTTAGAGGACTAGATTTAGGAAGCGCTGGAGCTCAATCAATCATGATGATGTTAATTGTTTTAGTGATTACTATTTTTCAATTTAGATACATCGAAGGAAAAATACATTATAATTAATGAGTAGATTATTTACATCAAGTTTTTCACATATAATTTTATTTATAGGAATATCTATTATGGTTGTTCCTGTATGGATGATTTTTGCTAGCTCAACTCATACAAGTTCATTTATTAACACGAACGGTCTTCAGTTTTTTTTAGGTGATAGTTTTCAAGAAAACTACTTAAGGGTTTTATTGTATAAGGGAGGTTTTTTTAAAGAGATAACTGCTTTAAAAATGTTTCTTAACAGTTTTATTATGGCTACAGGAGTAGCATTGTTATCAGTTGCGACTTCTCTGATGGCTGCGTATGCTTTAGTTTATTATAGAATAAAATACGCCACATTATTATTTTGGATAATATTTATTACTATATTAGTGCCTTTAGAGTTAAGAATTTTTCCTACTTACTCAGTTATGGCTGAACTTAATCTAGTAAATTCTTATTTTGGATTAATAGTTCCAATTTCTGCCTCAGCTATAGCAACTTTATTTTTTAGGCAATTTTATAAAACTATTCCAGATGAATTACTTGAATCAGCCAAACTTGATGGCGCAAGCACTTGGAGATTTTTTATTGATTTTTTAGTACCGCTATCAAAAACAATGATTGTTGCCATGTTGATATTTATGTTTGTCTTTGGTTACAACCAGTATTTATGGCCATTATTAGTAACTTCTTCTGAGCAATATTGGACAGTCGTTATGGGGTTAAAAATGATGTCAGGATCAATTGTTCATCGTTTTGCTTTTGTCATGATGTCAATGGTTCCACCAGTTTTAATTATAATCATTTTACAAAAACATTTTATTAAAGGAGTTTTTCAAGATAAATGAAAATTAAACCACTTCAGATATTAGCTCATATAATTCTTATATTAGGTGTGTTGTTAATGGTTGTACCTATCTGGATATCTTTTGCTAGTTCCACTCATGATTCAGTGTCTATATTAACTGAAGGTATGAAATTTAATATAGGTGAATATTTTTCAAGAAACTATAATGAAGTTTTAAATGAAAAAGGTGGCTGGTCAGAAGAAGTTACTGCAGCAAAGATGTTTATTAATAGCTTTATAATGGCATTAGGAATAGCAACCCTTAAGGTAACTATTTCTGCAATGTCAGCGTATGCCCTGGTATATTATAGATTTAAATTAGCTATACCTATTTTTTGGTTAATTTTTATTACTTTGCTAGTACCTTTGGAAGTAAGAATTTTTCCTACTTATAAAATTGTATCAGATTTAGGTTTAACAAATTCTTACACAGGCCTAATTCTTCCTTTAGTTGCATCTGCAACTGCAACCTTTTTCTTTAGACAATTTTATAGGACTATTCCAGATGAATTACTTGAATCAGCCAAACTAGATGGTGCAAACAGTTGGAGATTTTTTATAGATTTCTTAGTTCCATTGTCCAAAACTATGATTGCAGCTATGTTTATATTCATGTTTGTTTATGGATATAGTCAATATTTATGGCCACTAATCATGACTACAAGTGAAAAATATTGGACGGTTGTAATGGGAATGAAAATTATATTTACTGAGAGTTATGAGGGTGTTGCTCTTCCAAGAACAGCTGAGAGATTTGCGTATATTATTTTGTCAATGTTACCACCGGTTTTAGTGGTAGTAATTTTGCAAAAATGGTTCATAAAAGGTTTAATTCAAACGGAGAAATAAATGAGTTTTCTAGATTTAAAAAATGTAACAAAAATTTACCCTAACGGAACTAAAGCCGTCCATGAAACTTCATTGAGTATTAATGAAGGAGAGTTTATGGTTTTTGTAGGACCCAGTGGATGTGGAAAATCAACTTTATTAAGAATGGTTGCAGGTTTAGAGGATATTACAAAGGGTGATATCAATCTTGAAGGAAAATTAATAAACGAAGTTGATCCATCTGAAAGAGATGTAGCAATGGTATTTCAAAATTATGCATTATACCCACACATGAATGTTTATAATAATTTAGCATATGGTTTAAAGAACAGAGGAATTGATAAACAAACAATCGAGAAAAAAGTAAATGATGCAGCTAAGCTGTTACAAATTTCAGATTATCTACAGAGAAAACCTTCAATGTTATCTGGAGGTCAAAGACAAAGAGTTGCAATGGGCAGAGCAATTGTAAGAAATCCCAAAATATTTTTATTTGATGAGCCACTTTCAAACCTAGATGCAAAATTAAGAATTCAGATGAGACTTGAAATTAAAAAACTTCAGCAGAAAGTAGGAGTAACAAGTATATTTGTTACACATGACCAAGTTGAGGCCATGACTCTTGCTGATAGATTAGCAGTTATTAACAACGGAATTATTGAACAGTTAGGAACCCCTATAGAGATATATGATAATCCAAAATCTTTATTTGTTGCTGGTTTTATTGGTTCGCCACAAATGAATTTTTTAGATGGTAATTTAAAAAATAAAACATTATCTGCAGAAGGTTTTGAAATTAAAGATATTAATAGTGACTTTGAGGGAGAAGTTACATTAGGAATAAGACCTGAGCATTTGAGTCAAACTGAAAATGGTTTAATTAATTTAAAAGTAGACTTAGTGGAACAACTTGGTTCGGATAATCTTGTTTATGGTCAATTGAAAGATAAAAAAGACTTTTGTTACAGGTGTCCAGGAAATCAAACTATTGAAAAAGGTACCAATCTAAGTCTAAATATTGAGAACAATAAATATTATATTTTTGATAAAAGTACCGGCAAAAGAGTTAATTAAATTTGATTTTAAGTAAACCAAATCATATAAAAATTTACGGACACCGAGGAGCTAGAGGAGATCTTCCTGAAAACACTCTAGAAAGTTTCAAATATTTATTTAAAAATAATATTAATGCATACGAAACAGATATATTAATTTCTAAGGATCTTAAACCAGTTATTACTCATGATTTTAGATTGGATCCAAGTTTTACAAAAGATAATGAAGGAAATTGGATAGAGGATGAAAATATAAAAATATTTGATTTAACTTATGAAGAACTTTTAAAGTTTGATGTAGGTTCAATAAATAAATTGTCTAGATATGGAAGACGATTTATTAACCAAAAAAATTTAGAAAATCAAAGAATACCAAAACTTTCTGAATTATTAGAAATGTCTAAAAAAAATAAATCTGAAAATTTATTAATAAATTTAGAAATTAAATCTACACCAGATGAAGAAAATTTGACACCTTCTCCAGAAGATACTGTAAAATTAGTTGTCAATGAGATAAACAAATCAAATTTAAAAGATAAAATAATTGTTTCTTCATTTGATTGGAGAACCCTGACGGAAATTAAAAACCAATATCATGAAATATCAAGAGCATATTTAACTTATCAACAGGTGAAGGGAATGAAAATTAAAAAAACTATATACAATAGATCTCCATGGATGAGTTTTTTGCCTTTCTATGAAGATTATGAATTACCAAAAATTATAAAGTCAGAAGGTGGAAAAGCTTGGCATCCATACCGAAAAGACATTACAAAAAAACTAGTCGACATTTCTCATCAAGAAGATTTGCCAGTAAATGTATGGACAGTAAATAAAGAGTACGACATGTTAAAAATGATTGAGTACGGTGTAGATGGTATTATGACAGATTATCCACTAAGGTTGAAGGAACTTTGTGAAAAAGAAAATATAAAATGGTTCTAGTTTATTTTAATGGATTTAAACATAATTACTAATGAGGAAAATTTTTTAGCAGGTAAACTTGAAGGGCATACTTTAAAAGGTGCAGAAAATAAATTTGATGACAAAGGAAATCCTTTACCATTTCCAGGATGTACAATAATTTGCAATATTCCTTTAAAAACTTATTTATCAGATGAGATAATTAGTTTTCAAAAAAAAATAGAAAATTTTAATCCTAAAAAAACTTATTTCTATTTACCTCCATCCAGTTTTCATATGACATTATTTGATTGTTGCAATTTTAATACAAAAAACAGCAATTATTGGCCATCAGATATAGGCCCTGAAATGGATTATAAAGATATAGCTATTGAATTAAATAAAAGAATTCAGAATTATATATTTCCAGAAGAATTTAATTTTAAACTAAAAATGTTTTTTGGTGGTTACAGTATTATTTTAGAACCTTTTTCTGAGAAAGATGAAAAAATTTTAAGAAATTGTAGAGATGAACTAAGCAGCCTATTAAAAATTAAATTTGAAAACCATCAAAGATATACTTTTCATATTACTTTGGGATATATCTTGAGAGAACTTAATCAGATTGAAATAAAAAATTTAATTGAATTTAATAAGAAATTAGCTTCTGAATTTAGTAAAAAAATTCCAAAAATTACTCTTACAAAACCTGAAATGTGCACTTTTGAAGATATGCTAGAATTTAAAAGTATTAATCTTTCCAACCAGTAACAGTTTTTACCTCTAGATATTCTTCAAGCCCCCAAACTCCACCTTCTCTTCCGTTTCCTGATTGTCGATATCCTCCAAATGGTGTGCCAGCATCTGCTGCGTTTCCATTAATATAAACACATCCCGACCTTAGTTTCTTTGCAACTCTATGAGCTTTTTCTTTATCCTCAGTTTGTAAATAATTTCCCAAGCCATATGATGTGTCATTTACAATGTTTACTGCTTCATCTTCATTTTCAAAAGGTATAATTGAAAGCACTGGACCAAAAATTTCTTCTTTTGCAATTCTCATTTCATTTGTAACGTTTGTGAAAATAGTTGGTTTAATAAAATAACCTTTATTTAATCCATTAGGCAACTCAGGCCCTCCTGCAGCTAATGTTGCTCCCTCAGATATTCCACTTTCAATTAGATTTATAATTTTATCATATTGTGTTTTTGAAATTACAGGACCTATATGATCCCCTTTTTTTGATGCTTGATCTACTTTTATTTTGTTTGCTTCATCAACCGCTTCATCTACTGCTCTCTCATAAATAGATTTTTCAACTAACATTCTTGTTGGTGCATCACATGATTGGCCTGAATTACTCATTACATTTCTTATGCCATCTCGAACTGCATCTTTATAGCTGTCAGCAAAAACTATATTACCTCCTTTTCCACCAAGTTCTAAACAAACTCTTTTTATTGTTTCAGCTGCATTTTTTGAAATTAGTCTCCCAGCACGTGTTGATCCTGTAAACGAAACCATATCAATATCTGGATGACTAGATATTTGAGTTCCAACTCCCTCACCATCTCCATTAACTAAGTTAAACACTCCCTTTGGAAATCCAACTTCATCAATCATTTCTGCAAACAACATTCCAGAAATAGGAGCTATCTCTGATGGTTTTAGTATCATTGTACATCCAGTTGCAAATGCAGGAATAACCTTAAGAGCTATTTGGTTGATTGGCCAATTCCAAGGAGTAATTAAACCACAAACTCCGATTGGTTCATAATAAATATGGTTATTAGACTTTTGGTCAAAATGTTCATCAAATTTAAAATCTTTCAGTCTTAAAATAAAATCTTCCAAATGTGCTTGTCCTGATGCAGTTTGAACATTCGAGGACCAATCCATTGGTGCACCCATTTCTAAAGATATAGCCTCTGTCATTTCACCAAATCTTTTTTTATAAACTGCTAACAATTTTTCTAGCAATTCCAATCTTTCTTCTTTGCTAGTTTCTTTCCAAGTTTCAAAGGCCTTTTTTGCACTTTTAACTGCATTATCAGTATCTTTCTTTGAACCTAATGAAATAATTGCAAAAGGATCTTCATTAGATGGATTGATTACTTCAAAGTCATTTTTTTCTGCAGGCTCAACCCATTTACCGTTTATGTAAAATTTTCTTTTATCTAGCATTTTATATTTTTAGCATATTAATTAAATTTCATAGCCTTTTTCTTCAGGCTCATTATCTATGAGTTCATCTGGAAAACCTTCAGCTCTAAAATCAATTTTATTTAAATCCTCCATTCTTTTTACAATCATTGAAGACCATGCTCTAGAGCCATATTTTTTTTCTCCATCTTTAAAAATTTGAACTATTTGTGGAGAAATTTCTAAAGGAGCATTTAATTTTTTTGCAAGATTATCAAATAAACCTGTATCTTTTAAAACTAAATCCATCGTAAAATTTATATTATAGGATCCATTCAAAATCACCTGACTTTCTGTTTCATGTACAAAAGAATTACCTGAGGAAATAGCAATTCCTTTATAGGCTTTTACTAAGTCTAAGTTAGATTTTTTTGCAACTGTCCAAGCCTCACCTAAAGCAACTAAATGAACAGAAGCTAAATAATTTGTAATTACTTTAAGTACACTAGCTGTTCCTAATCCCCCTGTGTGCAATACTTTTTTACCCATTACTGTTAAAGCTGGTAAAATTTTCTCAAATGCCTTCCTTTCTCCACCAACAAATATTGCAATATTTCCTGTTGCTGCTCGATGACACCCTCCACTGACAGGCCCATCCATTGGTATAGCTTTTTTTGCTATTACTTTTTCTCCAAGTCTTTTAACTTCATTTTCATCTGTCGTACTCATTTCTAGCCAAATTTTATTTTCTGATAGTCCATTAATAATTCCATTATCATCTTCCATTACTTCTGCTGATATCTCTGGAGAGGGAAGTGACGTAATTATTAAATCAACTTGTTCAGCTAGTTCTTTTGGTGTTTTTGCGACTTTAGCCCCTAAGTTTTTTAAAGGATGTGTTAAATTTTCATCTAAATCTCTTACTGTAAGATCAAATTTATTTCTAATTAAGCTACCAGCAAGTTTACTTCCAACATTCCCTAATCCAATAAAACCTATTTTCATTTTTTTACCTCATCTTTTTTGTTTTTTGTAAATACAATTAAAATCACACCAACTATTATTATTGTACCGCCTATAAATAGTTCTTGAGTTGGTTTTTCACCTAAAAGAAAAATAGCAGCTAATAAACCAGTTGGAGGTATACCCATCGTTACAATGGGAAGAACCTTATAAAGTGGATTGTTTTTTAAAACATAATAGAAACAACCATAAGTAATTGGCTGCATGATAAAACCAATATAGATTGCAATTATCCAATGATCGAATTTAGCATTTGTTAAATGATTAATAGTATTTCCGTCAATTATTGCAGAGAGCATTACTAAAATTGGCCCAGAGAATAATGCTAACCATGCAACTAAAGCCAAAGGATTTATTTCCTTGCTTAGAGGTTTAACAATAACTTGCCCAAGAGCCCATACTGCAGAACCTAATATTGTGAGACCAATTCCAATAAATTTTCCATCTAAGTTAGGTGATCCAGTTAAAATATAAACACCAACAAATGCAATAGTTATTCCTATTAAGGCACGTATAGTAGGTTTTTCTTTAAGCATGAAGTAAGCAAAAATAACTCCAAAAGGAACTTCTGTTTGAACCAACAAAACAGCCGCAGATGCATCGATTAAATCTAATCCTGAATAAGTAATACTGTATTGCAAAGTATTAGCTATGAAAGATGCTATAAATATTCTTTTTAAGTATCCTTTTGGTATTGGAAACCACCAAATTAAAATGGAAGCAGCAAACATAAATCTTATACCCATTAAAAGAATTGGAGGAAAAGACTCAAAAGCTGGTTTAGCAATCACAAAACCAAAACCCAAAAATATAGGCACAAGAGATGCTATAAAGGTATCTTTTAAATTCATGCTTTTTTTAATATTAATGATTATTAAAGAACTTGTGATATATTCACTTTTTAAAATATGAATTCAACTAAAATAGATCCTAAATTTATTAGAAAATCTAACCCTAGAGTAGGTTTAATTGCTCTTGCAAGCGACTTCACGATTGAGAAAGATTTTATTAATGTGATTAAAGATAAAAAAATAGATTTTTTTGTTAATAGAATAGAGTGCTATAATCCTCTGACGAAAGAGAATCTTATTAAAATGTCTAATAAAGTGACAGCAGTTACAAAAGATATTTTACCCGATCAGGAATTGGATTGTGTTGTTTATGGATGTACCTCAGGAACAATCGCAGCTGGTCACGCATCTATTGAACAAAGAGTTAAAGACGCAAAACCTATGGCAGATGTTTCGACCCCAAGCACAGCAGCAATAAAAGCTTTGAAAAAAATGAATATAAAAAAAGTTTCAATATTTACTCCATACAGTAAAAAATTAAATGATGACGTACTTGATTATTTTAAAAGCGAGGGTTTTGAAGTTACATCAAATTTATATTTTGATATTCAAGATGATTATGACATTGGTAAAGTTGACCAAAATTATTTATTTGAAGTTTTGTCAAAAATAGATTTAAATGGTGCTGAAGCTTTATTCGTATCATGCACTGCTTTACCAGTATTAGAAATTATTGATAAATTAGAAAAAAAATTAAATACGATTGTTTTATCCAGTAACCAAGCATTAATTTGGGATACGCTTGTAAAAATAAAAAAAAATAATTCAGTAGAGGGATTTGGAAAATTATTCCAAGTAAACTAATGTTATTCACAAAAGAAGAGTACAAACAAAGATTAAAAAAAGTCCAAAAAATGATGCAAGAAAAAGGCATCGAACTTTTAATTTCTCACGATACAAACAATATGAATTATTTGACAGGTTATGATGCTTGGTCATTTTATTATGCTCAGTGTGCTATTGTTCATGTAAATGCAGATGAGCCTTTATGTTTTGTCAGAGCTCAAGACGCAGGTGGAGCTTATATAAAAACTTATTTGAAAAATGAAAATATTTTAGTTTATGATGAAAATTATATTCATACTTGGCCCAAACATCCTTACGATAACTTAGTAGAAATTATAAAAGAAAAAAAATGGGACAAACTAAGTATTGGTTTAGAAATGGATGCACATTATTTCACTGCTTTTTGCTATGAAAAAATAAAACAGGGACTTCCTAACGCTAAAATCAAAGATAGTGATCGTTTAGTAAATTGGGCAAGATTAGTTAAATCTGATGCTGAAATAGGATTTATGAAATCAGCAGCAAAAATATCTGAGAAAGGAATGAAAACCGCAATGGATGTTATCAACCCAGGTGTGAGACAGTGTGATGCGGTCGGTGAAATTCAAAAAACTTTATTTTATGGAACAGAAGAATTTGGAGGTGAATACTCTAGTATTGCAACTTTGCTGCCAACAGGAAAAGGAACATCAGCGTCACATTTAACAGCATCTCAAGATCAATTTGTTGAGGGAGAGGCCACAATTATAGAATTATCAGGTGTTTATAAAAGATACCATGCTCCAATGGCAAGAACTGTTCTATTAGGAAAGCCAAATCAATTAAAAATCGATACAATGAACAAAACGATAGAGGCTTTAAATGCGGGCATTAGTCAAATTAAACCAGGAAATACAGCTGATGATGTTGCTCAAGCTTTTTGGAAAATATTAGATAAATATGGAATAGAAAAGAAATCTAGAACTGGCTACTCCATTGGAATTGGTTATCCACCTGATTGGGGTGAGCATACTCTTAACATTTATAAAGGAGATATGACAGTACTAGAACCAAATGTTTGTTTTCATATGATAGCTGTTATGCAGTTTGGAGATTGGGGTGTAGAGGCTTCAGAGGCCATAAGGGTAACTAATAAAGGATCTGAATTATTCTGTAATTTTCCAAAAGAGCTTCATATAAAGAGTTAATTAGCTATTGAATTATATTCACACAAATGTTTTATATTCAGCCTTATGGGTAAAAATCCAGAATTTGTAAAGTTCGATAAAGTCGATAAAAGTTATGACGGAAAAATTCTTGTTGTAAAAGATTTACAGTTAGATATCGCAGAAGGTGAGTTCATAACGATGCTTGGTCCATCAGGATCAGGTAAAACTACTTGCTTAATGATGTTGGCAGGATTTGAAACACCAACTAATGGAGAAATTTTATTAGATGGAAATATAATTTCAAACATTCCTCCACATAAAAGAGGGATTGGAATGGTTTTTCAAAATTATGCATTGTTTCCTCATATGACGGTATATGAAAATTTAGCCTTTCCTTTGAGAGTTAGAAAAATTGAAAAAGATGAAATTGATAAAAAAGTTGATAAAGCTTTATCAATGGTATCTCTAAATGGATTCGAATCTAGAATGCCTGCGCAGCTTTCAGGGGGACAACAACAAAGAGTAGCAGTAGCTAGAGCTTTAGTGTTTGATCCATCAGTTGTATTAATGGATGAGCCCTTAGGTGCTTTAGATAAAAATTTAAGAGAAAGCATGCAATACGAAATTAAACATATTCATGAAAGTATTGGTGTTACAGTTGTTTATGTAACTCATGATCAAAGTGAAGCTTTGACGATGTCCAATAGAATTGCAGTTTTCAATGATGGAAAAGTTCAACAATTATCAGACCCAGCTGAATTATATGAAAAACCTGTAAATTCCTTTGTTGCTGAGTTTATTGGTGAGAATAATACTTTTAATGGAGAAGTTATAGATATAGATAATAACAAATGTAAAATTAAACTAGCGAATTCAGAAATATTAGCCAATCCTATTTCAGTTAAATCTAAAGGAGAAAAAACAACAGTATCATTAAGACCTGAGAGAGCACTAATAAATCCAACAGATAAAATGGATAATATGTTTACTGGAAAGATAGAAGAAGTAATTTATCATGGTGACCATACAAGAGTGAGATTAAATCTTTTAGGAAGTTCAGAATTTATTTTAAAAGTTCCAAATAGCACATCCAATCTAGAGCTTAAAGTTAGTCAAGATATTAAAATTGGATGGAACAGCGTAGATGCTAGGGCTTTAGATCCCAAGTAATATTCTTATCAAAATATTAAATATATCAACGATAAAATGAGCTGTTGACTTAAGTTGGTCTATTTGTTGTACTTTTGTTTATATAAATTAATTTATATCAACGTTTAAACGGAGGAATAATGAAGAAAATAAGTAAATTATTACTAACTCTTTCTTTTGCTCTATCTATAACTTCATCAGCATTTGCAGTTACTGTTGCATCTTGGGGTGGAGCTTATACAGAGTCACAAAAGTTAGGGTACGGTGATCCAACTGCTAAAGCACTAGGAGTAGAAATCAACTGGGTTGACTATTCTGGTGGTTTATCAGAGATAAAAGCACAAAAAGAAGCAGGTGCTATAACTTGGGATATTATAGACGTATTTGCATTCGATACTATTAATGGATGTGACGAAGGTTTGTTTGTTAAATTTGATTTTGACAAAGATTTCCCAGCAGCGCCAGATGGAACTCCTGCGAGTGAAGATTTCTTCACAGGAATGCCAAGCGAATGTGCTGTAGGTAACATTTTATATTCTTGGAACTATGCTTTTGATACAAGAGCATTCGGTGGTAAAGAGCCAACAACAATTAAAGATTTCTTTAACACTAAAAAATTCCCAGGAAAAAGAGCAATTTATAAGAGTGCTTTAACTAATCTTGAAATCGCTTTAGCAGCTGACGGAGTTAAGTTAGGTGATGGCGGAACAAGAGTTTATAGAAAACTTTTAGCAGATGGTGGAATCGAAAGAGCGATGAATAAAATCAAAGCTTTATGTACAGATCCAAATGGTGGATGTGTATTCTGGTCTGCAGGTGCTCAACCGCCTGAATTACTAGTTGCTGGTGAAGTTGTAATGGCAACTGGTTGGAACGGAAGATTCTTTAACGCTGAAGTTGGAGAAAATGCTCCAATTAAACAAGTATGGGATGGTCAAGGACTTGACTATGAATATTTTGCACTTGTTAAAGGTGGACCAGATGAAGCAAATGCTAAAAAAGCTCTAGCTATGATGACTAACACAGAAATGTTAGCTGGTAGCGCGAAGTACATCGCATATGCTCCATGGAGAAAATCATCACTTGATATAATTACTGCTGGTGAGCCTTGGTATAAAGATGGTAAAACTAACATGATGCCACAAATGCCAACTGCTCCTGCAAACACTAAGAACTATTTCTTAGTAGACCCTTTCTTCTGGGCTGATAACAATACTGAAATCAGTGAGATGTGGGAAGCAATGAAAGCAGGTCTATAATTTCAGTTTTAAACACTGAATTTATATAATATATTTAGGGCGGTTATTTATAACCGCCCTATTTTTTTATGAGCTCTGAAACCAAAAAAATTTTAACAACTGACGGAATACCTTTAGAGGTTAGTTTAAAAAAAGCAGAAAAGAAGAATAAGATAAAGGCATTTCTTCTTGTAGCTCCATTACTATTATTTCTTATAATTACTTATATTTTTCCAATAGGTGATATGTTTATGAGAAGTGTCGATGACAGAATGGTCACCAACATGCTACCTAAAACTTTTAAGGCAATGGAAAAATGGGAAAATTTAGATGAATTACCCCCAGAGGAAGTATATCGAGGATTTTACGAAGATTACAAGCTACTTGCTGAAAATCAACAGCATGGAAAATTGGGACAAAGATTAAATAAAGAAAAAAATGGTTTTAATACGATTACTAAAAAACTTTTTAGACAAATAAAAAGAAAAAAAATTGACGAAAGCGCTAGTTTAAAAGAACAAATCAATAAACTTCATAAAAGATGGAGAAACGTAGAGTACTGGCAGGCAATTAAAAGAACTGCTCCTCCTTATACAATGGCAAAATATCTAAAAGGTATGGATATGTATTTTGATGTTGATGGAAGTATTGCTCAAGTAAAAGAGGATAGAAGAATTCATAGAATTTTATGGCTCAGAACTCTTGAAATTGCCTTTTTTGTTACACTTTTCTGCTTTGTGATGGGATATCCAATTGCTCACTTATTAGCAACATTGCCAATGAAATATAGTAATCTTTTAATGATTTGTGTGCTGCTTCCGTTTTGGACATCTTTACTTGTTAGGACGGCCAGTTGGATGATCTTGTTACAACAGCAAGGATTGGTTAACGATTTTTTTGTGATGATAGGACTAGTTGCTGACAATAATAGGCCTGAAATGATGTATAATAAAGTTGGAACTTATGTGGCAATGACTCAAATATTGCTACCATTTATGGTTCTCCCTTTATACAGTGTGATGAAGACAATATCACCAAGCTTAATGAGAGCAGGAAAGTCTTTAGGAGGAACACCTTTTGTTGCATTTATGAAAGTTTATTTTCCTCTGACAATACCTGGTATTGGTGCAGGATGTCTTTTATGCTTTATCTTAGCAATAGGATACTACATAACACCAGCTTTAGTTGGGGGCGCTTCAGGAACATTAATAAGTAATCAGATCGCATTTCATATGAAGACAACTCTTGATTGGAGTTTTGCTTCAGCAATGGGATTAATGCTGTTGTCAGGAGTTTTAGTTATCTATTGGATTTATAATAAATTAGTTGGAGTTGATAATATTAAATTAGGATAATATGGCATTACCAAGTTATACAGAGACTAGATATAGAATTTGGCACTACATTTATATTGCCATTTGTACTTTTGTTTTTTTCTTTTTAATAGCACCTCTGTTTGTAATTTTTCCATTGTCATTTAACGCTGAAGAATTTTTAGTTTTTTCTGAAGGTATGAAAAATCTTGACCCTGATGCATTTTCTTTAAGATGGTATAAGGATATGGTTTATGGAACAAAAAATCCCTGGGGATTGGCTGCAAAAAATAGTTTTATTATTGCAATATTTGCAACCATTGGATCAATTATTTTAGGAACTTTGGCGGCGTTAGGTTTAAGTAGTAGGCATATGCCATATAAGGGTATTATCATGGCAACTTTAATATCACCGATGATTGTTCCATTAATTATTTCTGGTGTTGCTATTTTCTTTTTTATGGCAAAAGCTGGTCTAGCAGCAACTCATACAGGAATAGTATTAGCCCATATAATACTAGGAACACCTTTTGTAGTTATAACAGTTACAGCCACACTATCAGGCTTCGATCATAGTGTGACAAGAGCTGCCGCTAGCCTTGGAAGCAATCCAGTAAATACTTTTATGAAAATTACTCTTCCTTTAATTTTACCAGGAGTAATTTCTGGAGGACTATTTGCTTTTGTAACTTCATTTGACGAAGTGGTTGTTGTTTTATTTCTCGCAGGATTAGAAAATACAACAATTCCAGTTCAAATGTGGACAGGTTTAAGGGAGCAACTAAGTCCTACAATTCTTGCTGTAGCTACATGTCTTATTATATTATCTACACTGATTTTATTAAGTGCAGAGCTTCTTAGAAGAAGATCAGAGAGATTAAGAGGAATTAATCGATAAATTATAAAATTCAATTTAAAATTGATTATTATTTTTTTAATAATATAGACCTATCTCTAATTACTTATTAAGATCGTTATATAAAATAACATTAGGGAGAAAAATAATGAGTAATACTAAAAAATTATCAAAAACTTTTATAAGTTTTTTTGTTCTTTTATCTCTTGTGGTTTCATCAACTTCAGTTTTAGCTGCAGAAATAGTAGGTCGTCTCTCAGTTCACTGGAGTCCTAAACATCATAGCGCAAAACACGCACAAATCTTTGCGGATGAAGTTAATAAAAGAGCAAAAGGTAAATTAAAAATTGAAGTTTATCCTTCTAAACAACTATTTGGAATTAGAGAAGTTATGGGTGCTGTAACTTCAGGAGCTGTTGAACTTGGAGGAATAGTCGGTGTAGTTAGTTTTCCACCAATAAACAAAAATTTTAATGTAGCTTCATTTCCAGGATTATTTAATTCTTGGGAACAGCAAAGAGGTTTTTTTCAAAATTCACCAAAAGGAAAAGAAATCTGGGGTGAACTAACTAAAAAAACTAACTCAACTTTAATTATGTATAATCCTGTTGGACCAGTAATGTCAATTTCCAGCGCTCGTGAATTAACAGGAATTGATGCCATGAAAGGTTTAAAAGCTCGAAGATTACTAAAAAGTGAAGAGCCAATGTGGGACGCTCTTGGAGCTAACCGTGTTTCTTTAAAAACAGGAGAAGTATATAACGCATTACAGTCAGGAATGATTGATACAATTAATAGTCCTCCAGGAAGTATAAAAGCTTATAGCTGGTGGGAATTTTTAAAATATGCTCAAAAGCCATATCAATATTATGCTGATGCTTATATTATGGCAAACTCTAATTGGTTTAATGGTTTACCAGCGGATTTACAAAAAATAATTATGGACGTTGGTAAGGAAATAGGAACTCTTTCAACTGATAGAATTATGGATCATGGTGAAACTGTTCTTAAAGAATTTCAAGATAGAGGAGGCGTAGTAACTACACTTTCAGGAGCTGAAAAAGCAAAATTTGACAAGCTTATGAAGGAAAAAGTTATGCCTGCTATGGCTAAAATGATTGACTCGGATGCTTTACAGGCAGCACAAGAGTACGCAAAAAATAATTAGAATAAGTTTTAACTTAGTCTAAAAAATGAAAACATTGCGAGCAGTTAATAATTTACTTGCTTCAGTATCTATGACGCTCGCAATGTTAATAATTTTTATAATGGTTGCTGCTTTATTTTTAAGCGCAAGCACAAGATTTATAACAGGTACAGGGTTTGCTTGGTTTGTAGAGCTGCCACCTGTTTTAGTCAGTTGGTTAGTTTTTCCATTACTTGGACCTCTATTAAAAATGGGTCAACACATCAAAGTAGATTTTTTAACTCCTATTTTACCTAATAAATCTAAAAATATTTTACTTATAATAGTAAATTTCGTTGCTTTTATTTCAGCGTGTGTTTTTTTTAAAGCGGGCTTAGATGCAACTATTATGTATTATAATTTGGGACAAGTAATGGAAATAGAAATTAGTATTCCTATTTGGTGGATGTTTTTAGCTTTTCCTGTAGGTTTTTTAATGTTGGCTCTTTCATCTTTAGAACTTTTATTTGATAATATTTTAATTTTAACAAGCAGATAAATTATAAATAAATGTTTTCTTTAGCCTTTATTTTATCCTTAGTAACACTGGTTATTTCTGTTCCAATTTTTTTAGTGTTTGGCTTAGGAAGTTCTATAGCTGCAATTGGTGGACTTAACCTACCCTGGTCAGTTTTAATTCAAGTGTCTTTTGGAGCTTTAACAAAACATGTTCTTATAGCCGTTCCATTATTTATATTTAGTGGAATGGCTATGTTAAAAGGAGGGGCAGCATTAAGATTAGTAAAATTTGCAACAACATTAGTAGGACACTGGCCTGGTGGTTTAGGGGTGGCAATGGTTCTTGCAATGGGTTTCTTTGCTGCTTTTTGTGGATCAATTCTTGCGGCAATTACCGCAATAGGCACAATCATGATGCCTAAAATGGTTGAGCAAGGTTATCCAACTCCGTTTGTTGTAGTTCTTGCTGCTTCTGCAGCGTTACTTGAGGCTTTAATTCCTCCTTCAAATGCAGCTATTTTGTTTAGCGCTCTCACATATGTTCCTGTTTCTAAAACTTTTGCAGCAGGGGTGATACCTGGAGTGATACTTCTAGTTTTAATGATTTTGTTGGTTCTTTTTAAATGTAGACATATTAAAACTGATAGCAAAGCGTCACTCAAGGAAAGAATAAGTTCCTTTGTTTCAGCTCTTCCAGCTCTAATAACTCCTGTAATAATTTTAGGAGGAATATATGCTGGTTTTTTAACACCATCTGAGTCAGCTGCAGTTGCTGGTGTTTATGCGGTTGCTATTGGTTTTTTAATTTATAAAGAATTAACTATCTTATCTTTATTAAGTTGCCTTAAAGAAACTGCAATTATTACAGCTGTAATATTTTCTATTATTGCTACAGCAACTTTCTTAAGTGTCGTTCTTACATATACTCAAGCTCCACAAAAAATAATTACATATTTCACTGAAATGGGCGTCAGTGTAAATTTATTTTGGGTTATGTTAGGTATAATTTGTTTAATACTTGGTACTTTTATAGAAATAGTTCCTGTATTTTATTTAACTGTTCCTATATTTGCTGCAATAACACTTTCTTTCAATCAAAGTTTATTACATCTCTATGTGGTTTTCGTTGCTTTTGCAGGAATTGGAATGATTACGCCACCTGTTTGTGTTGGAATTTATACTGCAGCTGGAGTTATAAAGGAAAACCCAGCCAAAGCTTTTAAAGAAGTCCCTTTGTTTACTATAGTTGGAATTATATATGGAATTTTAATGATTTTATTCCCTGTATTTTCAACTTGGCTTCCAAGTCTGCTCTAGTTTAGTTTAATTATTTTTACCAACAAGTTTTTCATAACTAGAAGATAAATCTTTGATTAAATCACAGACTTCAAAACTATTATCTAAAATATTTCCTACAGGAGTTATTTCTGCAGCTGTACCAGTGATAAAACAACCTTTGAAATTAGGCAACTCATCAGGAGATATTTTTCTTTCATATATTTTGATATTTTTTGACTTTGCAAGATCTATTACTGTTTTTCTTGTTATGCCATCTAAGAAAGAGTCTGGAATCGGAGTATGCAATTCATTATTTTTATCTTTAAAAAAAATATTAGCACTTGTTGCTTCGGCAATATTACCTTCATGATCCAACATAAGAGAATCTGTATAACCTTCTTTTTCTGCTTGGTGTTTAGAAAGAGTGCAAATCATGTATAAACCTGCTGCTTTACTTTCCCAAGGGGATGAATTTTGAGGTGGTCTTTGCCACCTAGATATATTTAGTTTTATGCCTTTTAATTTTAAATTTGGATCAAAGTATGTAGGCCAATCCCATATAGCAATAGCAACATTAATTTTAGTTTTTTGCGCAGAAACCCCCATCATCTCACTACCTCTCCAAACAAAAGGTCTTATGTATCCATTTTTAATATTTTGATCAGATACTAGTTTTTTTGTAGCCTCAATAATCTCATTATATGAATAAGGAATTTTCATATCCAAGATTTTTGCAGATTTAAATAATCTATCAGTGTGTTCTTCTAGTTTGAAAATTTTTGTATTATAAACTCTTAATCCCTCAAAGACTAAACTAGCATAATGCATTCCATGACTAATGATGTGGACCCTAGCATCTTGCCATTCACATAATTCATTATTAAACCAAATTTTTCCGGATCTTTTATCAAAAGGTAACTGTTGCATACTGAAATTTTATTCTACAGTTTCGATAATCGTTGCTATACCCATTCCAAGCCCAATACATTGAGTAGCTAAGGCGTATTTTTTATTTTCTCTTCTTAATAATTGAGCAGCTTTCCCTGTAATTCTTGCTCCTGTTGCCCCTAAAGGATGACCCAGCGCTAATGCACCGCCATCAATATTAACTTTGATTTGGTCAATTTGTAAATCTTTTATGCAAGCTAACGATTGAGATGCAAATGCTTCATTCAGTTCTATTATATCAATATCTTTAATTGTTAGTTTAGCTCTCTCTAAAGCTTTTTGGGAAGCTCCGATTGGTCCCAATCCCATTGTGTCAGGTTTGCATCCTTGAACTGCAGTAGAAACAATTCTTGCTAAAATTTCTAAATTATTATTTTTAGCATATTGTTCTTCACAAATTAAAGTAGCGGCAGCACCATCCGTCAATGGAGACGATGTAGCAGCTGTTACAGTTCCATTTGGATCAAACGCTAATTTTAAACTATCTAATTTTTCTTGATTGCTATTAGGTCTTATATTGCTATCTTGGGAACAATTTCCTATTGACACAATTTCATTATTAAAATTACCTTTTGACTGGGCATCATATGCTTTTTTATGACTTGATATTGCAAACTCCTGCTGTTCTGTTCTTGAAATAGAATATTGTTTAGCAACATTTTCAGCAGTAGTACCCATTGTAAAATAAACATTTGGGTTTTCTGTTTCAGTATATGGATATGGTAATGGATCAAAACCTGTAGTAACTCTAGTCATGCTTTCAACACCTCCACAAATAAAAACTTTTCCTGATCCCATTGCTATTTTTCCTGCCGCAATATGAATACCTTCCATAGATGATCCGCACCATCTATCTACTGTCATACCTGAGGTTTTGATATCCATGTTAGTTAAGAAGGTTACTAATTTACCAATATTAAAACACTGTTCTCCAGTTTGAAATGCACACCCTATTACAATGTCTTCAATATCTTTTTTATTAATTTTAGTTTTTAAAACAAGATTGTTAATAACTTCAGCAAGTAAATTAACTGGTTTTACTTCAATTAATTCCCCCTTTTTTGCCATTGTAAAAGGTGATCTTGAATAACCTGCTATAACTGCTTTAAACATAAGAAATATATATAATCATTTAATCTGGAAATGGCAAAGATGTTATCGTCCCCATTCTTTTTTCCCCATCAAGAGTTTCAACAAATACACTATCTCCAACTTCCCAGTATTCTTTCAAAATCATAGATAAACCAATATTTTTTTTTATTCTAGGAGAGAAAATTCCTGATGTTATCTGTCCAATTTTTTTATTATCTTTTGAGATTACTTTTAAGGGTTGCCCGGTAGGTGGGCAAGGATCACCGTCAAAAATAATTCCCATCATTTTTTGTTTTATGCCTTCATTTTTAATTTTTGTTAAAGCTTGTTTTCCAATAAAATCATGCGAAGCATCTTCTTTACAATATTTTTCTAAATTGCACTCAAAGGGATTATTCTCGCCTGTGAAATCATTACCATAAGACATAAGTCCACCTTCAATTCTATCAATTAAGTTAGGACAACCTGGTGAAATATTAAATTTTTTACCAGCTTTCCAAATCGTATCCCAAAGCTTTTCACCCATTTCAACTTTATCAAAATATTTTTCATATATTTTAAGGTAAATTTCAAAACCATCTTGTTTGCTGTATCCTGATCTTGCGATAATTTGCTTTGTACCCTCGAAATCAAGCACTCTAAAATTAAAAAACTTGATTTTTTTTATTTCTTCACCAAATATTGAGACCATCAGTTCTTCTGATTTTGGTCCTTGAACTGCCAAAGGATACACATCTGGTTCCTCGATATTTACATTTAAATTTAAACCTAAAGCAAATCCTTTTGCCCACAATAAAATATCAGAATCTGCTATTGAGATCCAAAACAGATCATCATCTAATTTAAGCAAGACAGGATCATTTATCATTCCGGCATTTTCATTTAGCATTGGTATGTAAAAGCATTTTCCTGTTTCCATATTTTTTATTGAACGTGGTGTTAATTTTTGAATCAGTGTAGCAGCATCAGGACCACTTATTTGAACTTGTCTTTGACAAGAAACATCCCAAACCTGAACATTTTTACTCAAATGCCAGTAATCTTCTTCAACAGAATTTTTAAAACCTTTTGGTAAAAGCATATGATTTACTACAGTAAAATCTGATACACCATGTTCCTCCACTCTATTTGTGTAAGGAGTTCTTCTTATTCTTCTAGACATATTTAATTTTATATTTTTAGTCATAAAAAAAATTAATTATTTAATAATTATTGAGACCACCAAATTGAATAACCGTTTGGTGATATAATGATGGGTAGGTGGTATTTTTTTTTAGGATCTTCCATTCTAAATTTTATTATTATTTCAGAAACGATTTTTTTTTTAGAAAAATAATCTGAAGTTTTACAGATCATTTCATAATCACATCCACAATCATCATTTGAAAGCTCAAAATCTTTTAAAATTCTTCCACCTTCATCTGTTTCAGTTTCAAAAAAAATCTTTTTAACTCCTGAGGAATTAATTTGATTAATTATTACTTTGACCCCACTAGCATGAGTTCCATCTACTGAGTTAAGTAAGTGTGATGATAAAGTTGCCATATTTTTATTCTATTGAGGCTTTGTCTCTTTTGTCACTAACAGCAGCAACTATCGGGCTGATAACACCTTTTGCTTTTACATTGATGCATGCAGTTTTTCCACTATCTATTGCTCTTTTTAAAGCCGGGGCTAACTGCTCTCTTTTTGTAACAAGCTCTCCATGACCACCAAAACCTTCAAAAATTTTATGAAAAGGTATATCTCTAAAATCGGTTGCAAAATGTTTTCCACTCTCAAATAATCTTTCTTGTTGTTGAGATATACAATCTAAACCGCCATTATTATCAATTACTACCACGATAGGTTTATTTTCTTGAAAAGCAGCCTCTATAGATAATCCACCAGATAAAAAAGCCCCATCACCACTTATTAAAACAACATTTGATTTAGGGTGAATGTTTTTTGCAGAAATTGCAAATGGTACACCAACACCTAGCATACTAAATGTACCAGGATGGAGTATTCCACCTATTTTTTTTCCTTTTGATCCAGCAATATTAATTGCAATTTCAGACCAGAAATGAGTGTTACCTCCATCAATAACCAACCAATCTTTTTCACCTATAGCATCTTGAACATCTAAAGCTAATTGCAGAGGATGCATTTTACCTCCATTGGCTTCAGCTTCTTTTGTATCTTTACTTAAGTCTTCTAAAGTTTTATTAACCCATTCTTGTTTTTTTGTTTTATTAAAATCAAACCATTCTTTACTTAAATTCCATTTGTTGCTTGTTTTAAGTTTATTTAATGTGTCTAAAAAAACCCCTGGGTCACATAATAAATTTATATCTGCAGCTCTATTAAGTTCAATTTCTTCATGAGATCCGTTAATACATACAAGTTTGGTGGATTTAGGAAAAAGAGGAGGGTTACCAAAATTCATTTGATTATCCAATCTAGCTCCAACCATAAGAACTAAATCTGAATCGTGTAATGCAAATTTAGAGGGAGGATATTGGTGAATATCAGCTAAACCCATATAAGCATTAGCTTCTTCACCAAGTAATTTTTGATGGTAGGGAATGTTAAATATTGGAATATTTAAATTACTACCTGCCTCCTCTAATTTTTTTTCTGAACCAGACCACCAAACTCCATGTCCACCAATTAAAACAGGTTTTTTTGATTTACATGCCAAATCTAACACTTCTGCCAAATGAGCTGGATCAGGCCATGCTTTTGCAATTTGATTTGTTTGATGAGAGAATGGTCTTTCTTCAAGTCCTGAATCTTCAGGGAAAGATGAAAACATAATATCTACAGGCATACTTAAGTGTACTGCTCCTGGATATCCGTTTGTTGCAATTTTATATGCTTTGTCTACAAATTCCCTAATTCTTGTACCATCTGTTATACTAGCGCTATACTTTGTTAATGGAGCTGCAATAGCAACATCATCAATTTCTTTAAATCCTCCAGATCCTTGTCTTTTTAAACTACTTGATCCAGTTATGAATATTACTGGTGATCTTTCACCCCAAGCTTCCATCATTGATGGCACAGCATTTGCAAATCCCTCAGGACCAACAATACAAACTGCTGGTTTTCTCGTAATTCTAGTATGTCCATCAGCTATATGACCTGCTATTTGTTCATGAGGACAGTTGATTACTTCCATTTGGCATTCCATAAATCCCTCTAATGCAGGATTACAAAACCCTCCAGATAAGGTGAAAACATGCTCAATACCTTTATCTTTTAAAGCTCTTGCAATAAGTGATCCACCTCTAATTTTTTTTTCTGACATGGTTTTAGTATTTCATATTTTTAATAAATTTTTTAGCAATAATTTCTGAGGTCACATCATTTATATCAGTTAAACCAACCAAACCTAATGCAGTACTTAACTCGTCTTTTATTATATCTAAAATTCTCCTCAAACCTTTTTCACCATCTGCTCCAATACCATACATTAAAGGTCTTCCCAACATTACAAAATCAGCACCTAATGCCAAAGCTCTTATAATATCACTTCCACCTCTAACTCCACTATCAAACAATAAAGGAAACTCTTCACCTAATACATTTCTTATCAATGGTAATGCTTCGATTGCTGCAGTGGCGCTATCTAATTGTCTTCCACCATGGTTAGAAACTTGAATACCATCAACACCTTCAGCTTTAATTTTTAAAGCATCTTCTGGTGACATTACCCCTTTAATTATTAATTTTCCCTTCCAGGCATCTCGTACTCTTTTTAGAGTTTCCCAGTCTGTAGCTCCTCTGCTTTCACTTCTAATAAATTTATTACCACTCTTTGATGTTTCGTAATTCATTGGTTTTGGAATACCACCCAATAAAGTTGTTAAAGACCAAATAGGATGCGTTGCAAAATCAAACATTTGTTTAGGACCAATCTTAAAAGGTACTGTGAAACCATTTTTATTATCTTTAGCTCTTCTAAATTGAATTGGCACATCTACAGTAAGTATTGCCACTTTATAACCTGTTTGTTCTGCTCTTTGTAAAAGTTCCATTACAAAATCTTCATTGAAATTATATAATTGTATCCAAGATCGACCTTCAGACAATTCGTACATCTTTTCAAGTGATGTTGATGAGGCCATTGATACACAAGCAGGCACATTATTTAGAACACTTTCTTTAGCCAACATTTTATCAGCACCAGTCCATGTTAAATTACACATACCCATAGGTGAAAAACCAAATGGTTGATTAAATTCAATATCTAAAAATTTTTTTTTTAATTTTCTATTTTCAACATTTCTTAAAACTTTTGGTTCAAGTCTGATTTGATCTAAGGCAGTACTATTAATTTCACAAAGCTTTTCATCTCCTGAAGCACCATCAACAAAATCAAACATTAATTTTGGCATTCTTTTTTTTGCTAAATTTCTAGCATCATTTAAACTGTGAATCTTTTTGCTTGCAAAAATGTTGTTCATATATTTTTTATATATTCTTTCAGATTAATTTTTTTATCTTTATCTAAAAAATAAGCTGTATGATTTTTTCTTGAAGAATAAACTTCAGTTGGTTTCCCGTCAATAAAAAGTACTGCCACACCATCATCTATTGCAATACCATTAGGTAATTTGTTATTTTTAATATCTGACTCAAACTGTTTCATTCTCTCAATATTAGATGAATGGGGAGTACAGCTACCTGAGATTAGATTAATGCCTCTTAGTGGATTTAAACCAGGGCCAACAGAGTCTGATAGTATCCAATCAAACCAACAAACTGCCCCAGCACTTATGCCTGATAATATAATACCTTTTTCATAAGCATCTTTAAAAACATTTTCTAATTTATTTTTTTTCCAAATCTCTAACATAAAGACAGTGTTTCCACCCCCGATGTAAACTATATCTTTGCTTAATAACCATTTAGAAAATCCATTAATGTTAGATGTTAGATTGAAATGTGATAACTCAAATTCATTATTTTCAAATCTTTTATAAAATAAGCTTATTTTTTTTTCATCATCTTTACTAGCAGTTGCTAAAAAACCTATTTTAATATTTGTTTTTTTTAATTGATCTATTACGAATTGATCCAAACTTTCATCTAATTGATGTGTAAAACCACCACCACCTATTGCAATTATTTTTTTTTCAATACTATTCATTTAATTAAATTTAAAAATTTAAAATAATATATAATACTACCTACCAAAAGTTTTTAATGATTGAACTTATATCTGAAAAATTAGCACCCAGTGGAGTATTACGTGTTGGTTTAAATATGAGTAATTTTTTGCTTGTTAATTCAAAAGACCAAAATGGTTTGCCAGATGGAGTATCTCCAGATATTGGAAAAAAACTTGCTAAGGAGCTCAACTTAAATTGCAAATTAGTTCAATTTGAAAGACCAGGTTTATTAGCTGATGCTGTAAATGATAATCAATGGGATATAGGAAATATAGCTTATGAAAAGGAGAGAGGTAAAACTATAGATTTTAGTGATCCGTATGTAAATATTGATGCTAATTTTATTTTTAGAAGTAAAGATAATTTTTATAGTAACGATGATATTAATTCACCAGGAACCAAGATAGCAGTTGTTGAAAAAAGTGCTTATGATTTATGGTTAACAGATAATTTTAAAAATGCTGAATTAATAAAAGTTAAAACAATAGATGATTCTCATAAATTGTTTAGAGAAGGTAGAGTAGATGTTCTTGCTGGTTTAAAGCCTAAGCTTATGGAAGAGCTTCAAACAAGTGAAGATTTTAAAATTATTTCCAATCCATTTACTTTTATAAAACAATCAATAGGTATTAAAAAAGGTAATCCTGAAATTTTAGTTTTTTTAAATGATTTTATATCAAAACTTGTTAAAGAGGGTTTTATTGAAAGTTTGTTAAAAAAACATAAAGTTCAAAATAAATTGAGTATCCCAAAAATTTATTAACTTTTTATTCCAGCCCATGGTTCAGCCTTAGTAGGTATATTTTTATTTATACCTCTTACTATTTCACCTTTTGGATCGTACATAGGTAGTTCACAAAGTTCAGCTTTATGAATTTTTTCATCAGTGCACTCAACTTCAACAACAGAACCGGGTCCTATATCTGCTTTATCCAATAACACTATACCAACACCGCAAACTTGGTAAGGAGACCATGTGCTTGAAGTTATTTTTCCAATAGTTTGATTATTTAATTTTATAGACCTTCCTTTTTTTGCAATACCATCAACAACTCTTATCCCCCAACTTCGACATTTTTTATCTACATTTAATAAAGTTTTTTTACCAATGAAATTACTTTTTTCTAAATCAACAAAACGTCCGAGACCAACAGTAAAGGGATTAGTATTATTTGTGAAATCTTGTCCAGCAGATAAAAGTCCAGCTTCTATTCTTCTTGCTCTGAATGATGGTGTTGCCGTTAGGATCATTCCCATTTTTGTTCCTTCACTAAGAATTAAATCCCCTAATTTTTCAGTATTATTTTCAGGACGAAAATAAATTTCCCATCCAAGTTCATTTGTAAAACCAGTTCGACTAATTATAACTTTTTCACCTGACATTGTAACTTCAAACCAATCAAAATAATTCCACGTATTTGCTATTGGCTCATCTATCAAGTGATCAAGAAGTTCCATGGACTTTGGTCCTTGAATTTGACTAACAAATACATTTGGTTCATTAATTTCTACATTCAATTCTTCTGAATTAGCTTTGTACCAGGAAAACATATCTCCATCTGCCTGAGCAAACCAATATCGATTTTCTTCAATTCTTAGTAGCAAACCATCTGTAATTATTCCACCATCATGATAACAAGCAAACTGATACGAACATCTTCCTTTTTTAACTTTTGAAATATCTCGTGGAAATATTTTTTGTAACAACTTAAGTGCATCTGGACCTGAAATTTCATAAGGATGTTCTCCAGTATGTCGAAGAATTATTTCTTGTTTTGTTTTCCAATATTGTTCGTCTGGTGAAGCGTTTGATAATTTTTCAGTTGTTAGACGACCAGCATATTGTGAATATTCTGGGTCATAAGGTAGCTCCTGATAGGTTAATGGATGAATGCCCAATGTTCGAGCTAATTCAACAGGTCTGTCGCCCTCTGCCTTTTGAGGCTTTATTGAAAACCTTATGTTTCTTAAAGATTTATGCATAAATTTTTTAATAAATTAAATAAGACTATTAATCTAGTAATATCATATTTAATAAATTAATAATCATTTTCAATCTGAAATTGTATCGCACATTAGTATTGTTCTAAATTTTGTAAGATGTTAGCCTTTTAAAAAAACAAACAGAGGAAGTTAATAATGAAAAACATTTTTAAAACGATATCAGTCTCGCTGTTATCTATATTGCTATCATTTTCATTTGCAAACGCAGGCGGGGTATTTAAAATTTCGCATGATCTTGGATTTGGAAAAGACACAAACTTAGACGCAATAACCAAAGGTAGATTGTTTCAAGTTGTTATAATGACACAAAACCGTTTGGTAAGAAAAGATTTAAAAGGAGTTACATCATCAGAATTGGCAACTGATTGGTCTGCTAATTCAGATGCAACAGAGTGGACTTTTAACCTTAGAAAGGGTGTAAAGTTTCATGATGGATCAGAATTTGATGCTGAAGATGTAAAATATTCTTTAATGAGGGTTAAAGATCCAGACATTGGATCCCCTGCAAAAAAAAGCATGAGCTCAGTTACAGATATTGAGGTAGTAGACTCACACACTGTAAAAATGAAATTAAATACTTCTTTTGCAGACTTTCCACTATTATTAACTGATTATAGGTTAAGAATGATACCTTCGGGTTCAGGAGATACGATTGGTCAAACAGGAGTTGGAACTGGCCCGTTTATAGTTGAGTCGTTTGATCCAGAAGGAACCACTGTTCTTAAAGCAAATGCTAATTATTGGGAAGGTGCTCCAGGTTTATCAGAAGTACACGTTATTGCAATTCCTGATGGTGAAGCAAGAGTGCAGGCACTTTTAACAGGTCAAATTCATATGAATAGATATGTTCCATTTGCTCAAAAGAAAATTTTTGACGGTAACTCAAAATTTGATGTTTCAGTTGTTCCAACAGGTAACTGGAGAGGAATGGTAATGAGAACTGATACAGCACCATTTGACAACCCTAAAGTAAGAAAAGCTGTAAGATTGGCAGTTGATAGACAAGAGCTAGTTGATTTAGTTATGGGTGGAGCAGCTACTGTAGCTTGTGATACTCCTGTAGCACCATCAGATCAATATAGACTTAATATGGATTGTCCTCAAAACATTAGTAAAGCTAAAAATCTGTTAAGAGAAGCTGGCTATCCTAATGGAATTGAGATGGTTATACACGTTTCAACTAAAGAGCCTACATGGCCAACTATTGGGGAAGTTCTTCAACAACAATTTGCAAAAGCAAACATCAAAGCTGAAGTAAAAATGACTCCTTCAAAGAGTTATTGGAAAGAAACTTGGATGAAAAAAGCTGTTGCCATGACGCGTTGGAATGAAAGACCAGCAGATAGTGCTTTACATGAAATTTATCATAGTGGAGCAAAATGGAATGAGTCTTACTTCAAAAACGCAAGTTTTGATAAAAATTTGGCTGATGCGAGAGGTCAATTAGACTTTGCAAAAAGAAAAGCAGCCTATCAAAATGCACAGAAAACTTTATGGGAAGAGTCAGGAACTATGATTCCTTACCATGTATCTAAGTTAGTAGTAACTTCATCTAAGGTTAAAAATTTAGACGAAGTTGAGGTTTTCTCAGTACGTTGGCATAAAGTTAGCATAGACTAATAAAAATATTATTTTACAGGCCTTTTTTAAGGCCTGTAAAATTTTTCATCTTTTAAAAAATTTTTAAATTCGGTAAATAATCTAGATATGTTTTTATTAGTAATTAAAAGAATTTTTTTAGGTTTGATAACTCTATTCATTGTATCTTTAATTACTTTTGTAGGTGTTGAGATTTTACCTGGAGATGCTTGCACCACATATCTTGAAAGAGAAGCGTATGGAGCTGCATTAGAAGCTTGCTATGAAAGACTTGGTTTAAATATTCCTTCCTATGAAAGATATATATCTTGGGCCCTTGGAGTTTTCCAAGGTGATTTTGGATATTCTCTAAGTGGTGAGATGAAAATAAATGATGTTTTGGGCCCTAGAGTAAAAAATTCTATGGTATTAGCCTCTGCATCTATATTTATTGGTATACCAATTGCTTTATTACTTGGAATTATAACAGCTTTGTGGAGAGATAAACTTCCTGATATTATAATTTCAACAATTACAATCTTTTCAATGACAATTCCTGAATTTATTAGCGCGACCTTATTAATTTTAATAGTTGCAATATGGCTGGAGTGGTTGCCAGGTATAGTAATTGTACCAACAGGTGCAAGTATTTCAGAATTGTTACCCAACATTATTTTGCCTGTAATAGCAATTTCAATGATAATGACTGCCCACATGGCTAGAATGGTCAGATCAAGTGTTATTCAAGTTATGGCAAGTGATTATGTACAAATGGCTATTTTAAAAGGAGTACCATATTGGAAAATGGTTTTTAAACATGTTCTACCCAATGCATTACTACCTGCAATAAATGTAGTGGCGTTAACAATCGCATGGTTATTAGGTGGAGTAGTGGTAACAGAAGTAGTGTTTAATTATCCTGGATTAGGTAGATTAGTTATTGAATCAATTTCAAATAGAGATTTACCTGTAGTTCAAGCACTAGCAATTATACTTGCCTCTATATATGTAACTATAAATTTAATTGCAGATCTTATGACTTTAATACTCAATCCAAGACTTAAATCACTTCAAATTAAAAAATAAAATGGAAAATGTAGAACAAAAACAAAAATCTATATTTCAAAAAGTTTTTGAAATAATAAAAACAATGGCATCAAAACCATCTGGATTAATAGGACTAATTATTTTATCCTTTCATGTTCTGCTTGCATTAACTAGTCCATTCTATGTACCTTATGATTATAAAGCTATTGACCCATCTTTGATGCTTCAAGCACCTTCATCAGAATATTGGTTTGGCACAGATAGTTTAGGGAGAGATGTATTCACTAGAACAATCTTAGGAGGCAGAACAGCTTTAACAGTTACATTTTTTGGATCTTTAATTGCATTAATATGGGGCGGATCATTAGGAATATTTTGTGGTCTTGTTGGTGGTAAAATTGATGATGTGGTGATGCGAATTATTGATGCTTTTTTGTCAATACCCTGGATATTGGCAATGCTTTTAATTGTTTCTTTATTAGGCACAACAACTATTGTTTTAATACCAGCTCTTGGATTTTTTTATGGAAAAGGAATAGTTAGAGTTGCTAGAGCAGCTACACACGATGTAATTGCCAAAGATTTCATTGTTTCAGCTAGAGCAAGAGGACATAGCAATTTGTCTATTATTTGGAATGAAATATTACCAAATGTAAGAGATGCAATTATGGTAGAGGGAGCAATGAGATGGTCATGGATGTTGCTTGGCTTTAGTTCATTATCATTTTTAGGTTTTGGGGTAAGTCCGCCAACACCTGATTGGGGTTTAATGATTTCAAACGCGAGAGGTCTTATGTCATTTGCATACTGGGCAGTTTTAGCACCTATTTTTGGTTTAAGTTCTTTGATTATAGGAATTAATTTAACTGCAGATGCTTTTGCTAAAGCTTTAGGAATAGACAGGTCAACAAAGGCGCCAGTTTAAAATGGAAAATATTGTTCAAAAAATAAATAACCTAACTATTGGTTTTACAAGCCAAAAGGGGGAACAAATTTCAATACTTAAAAATATATCTACAAGTATCAACAAAGGAGAAACTGTAGGTATTGTTGGAGAATCTGGGTCTGGAAAAAGTACTCTTGCGCTAGCGATGATGGGTTATGTAAAACATGGTCTATATACTATTTCTGGAGAATGTTTATATCACTCAAACAACCTTCTGGATATGAACAACAGAGATCTCGAGAATATAAGAGGTAGAAAAATTGCAATGATCCCACAAAACGCAGGCCAAGCTTTAACTCCAAACCTAAAAATAGGGTATCAAATTGATGAAGCATTAAAATTGCACACAGACTTTAAAAAAGAGGATAGAGATAAAAAAATTTCAGAATTATTAAACAAGGTAAGATTACCATCCCCAGAAATAATGGCACAAAGATATCCTCATGAACTTTCAGGAGGACAACAACAAAGAGTAGCAGTAGCCATGGCTCTTGCAGGTAACCCAGAAATACTTTTGCTAGATGAACCTACAACGGGCCTTGATGTTACAACCCAAGCTCATGTATTGGAATTGCTAAACGTAATTGCAAAAGATACAGGCACCTCAATGGTTTATGTTAGTCACGACCTTGGAGCAATTGCGCGAGTGAGCGATAGAGTTATTGTGATGTATTCTGGAGAAATTGTTTTAGATGGTCCAGTAAGAGGTATTCTGAAAAATCCAATACATCCGTATACATTTGGATTGCTTAAATCTATACCAAAATTAACTTCTCCAGGTTTACCAAACTCCATGTCTGGTAGTCAGCCCCAACCTGGAATAATTAAATCAGGATGTAGTTTTTTTGATAGATGTAACTTTGCAGAAGATCAATGTAAAAGTAATACACCTGATTTAGAGTATTTAAGTGACATAAAAACAAGCGTTAGATGCTTCAAGTATAGAGACTTAATAAACATGAAAGAAACGAAAAATGATAAAATAAGGTCTTTAAATAATAATATATTAGAAAATGAAATTTTAAATATTTCTGAAGTTTCTATTACATATGCAAAACAAAAGTTTCTTGAACAGCTATTAAATAAAACTGAGGATAGCAATCCAACCGTTAAAGATATTAATATTAATATCAATAAAGGAGAAACTCTTGCACTTGTTGGTGAGTCTGGAAGTGGAAAATCTACAATATTAAAGTCTATTGCTGGATTATTAAAAACAAAAGATGGAATTATAAAATTTGATAAAGATATAGTTTTATCAAATGATTTAAAAAAGAGAGATCCAGCGAATTTAAGAGCAATACAATTAATATTTCAAAACCCTGACGAGTCATTAAATCCAAATCATACAGTCGAAGAAATTGTATCTCAGCCACTTAAATTATATTTCGGATTAAGCGGATCAGAGTTAAAACAAAAAATAATTGAGGTTTTAGATAAAGTTAGATTAGGAGAATTTTACTTAACAAGATATCCAAGACAATTATCTGGGGGTGAAAAACAAAGAGTAGCAGTTGCAAGAGCATTTGCAGCAAAACCAGATATTATTCTTTGTGATGAAGTAACCTCAGCACTTGATGTTTCTGTTCAAGCAGCCGTATTAAACTTGCTACAGGAATTGAAAGAAGACTTTGGTACAACTTATATATTTGTATCTCATGACTTAGCAGTAGTAAGAGCCATTAGTGACAGAGTTGCAGTTTTATATCAAGGAAGACTATGTGAAATAGGTCCTTCTAAACATGTGTACGAACTACCATCACATCCATACACAGAAGTTCTACTAGGTGCAGTTTTAGAACCTGATCCCGATATTAAACCTAAGTTGGTAGCTGAAGATATAGTAGAGGAAAAACCACCTGAACAAGGTTGCTCTTTTCAAGGCAGATGTCCTAGAATTTTAGGAGATATTTGTAAAAAAGAGGTTCCTCCTTGGCAAATGGGTGAAAATGGAAACTCTATACGTTGTCATATAAAAGTAGATGATTTAAAAAAACAACAAACTATCAATTAGGACAATTTTTTTGTTACACACGAAATTAAATCTAATATAAAAGTTTTTTTATGAAAATTAATAATGTTGTTGTAATTGGATCTGGCACAATGGGTAGTGGAATAGCTGCTCAACTCTGTAACGCAAATATTCCAGTAACTCTTTTAGATTTAAAGACTGAGATAAGCCAAAAAGCTAAAGAAAGAATTGAAAAATCAAGACCTCCACTTTTAATTGACAAATCAAAAATTGATGGAATTAATGTTGGAAATATAACAGATAATTTTAATCTTGTAGCTGAAGCAGATTGGATAGTAGAAGCAGTTGTTGAAAGAATTGATATTAAACACGATATATATGAAAAAATATTTAAAAAAAGAAAAAAAGACTCAATAGTATCCTCAAACACTTCATCTATTCCAATAAGCATTTTATCGGAAAAATTATCTGAAGAAGATAAAAAAGATTTTTGTATAACTCATTTTTTTAATCCAGTTAGATATATGGATTTACTTGAAATAGTTAAAAATGAAAAAAGTGATTTAGAAAAAATAAAACATTTAAAAAATTTTTGTGAAGTAGATTTAGGAAAAGGTGCAATTATTTGCAATGACACACCTGGCTTTTTAGGTAACAGAATTGGCGTTTATGCTATGCAAGTAGCAATGACTGAAGCTTTTAAAATGAAATTATCTATAGAGGAAGCCGATGCTATTTTTGGAAGACCAATGGGAATACCTAAAACGGGAGTATTTGGCTTATATGATTTAATTGGAATAGATTTAATGGCAGATGTTTTAAAAAGTTTTATCAAAGAATTACCTGAGTCAGATGAATTCCAAGAAGTTGCTAAAGAAATACCTTTGGTAAAAAAATTAATAGAGACTGGTTATACAGGACGTAAAGGTAAGGGTGGTTTCTATAGAATGAATAAAGTTGATAATAAAAAAATTCTTGAAGCAATAAATTTAGAAACAGGAGAGTATCATCCTACACAAAAAATAAATATTAAGTCTGAAAAAGTTGACCTCAAAGCTTTAATCAATAGAGATGATAGATATGGTGAATACGCTTGGTCTGTTATCTCTAAAATTATTAATTATGCATCGTCTTTAGTTCCAGGTATTACTGATGAATTTAATGATATTGATGAAGCAATGAGACTTGGATTTAATTGGAGTAAAGGACCATTTGAAATGTTGGAGGAAATTGGTGTTGCTAATTTTTTTGATAAATTCACAAATTATGAAGGTAATAAATTTTTAGAAAATTTATCTAAAACAAAAGATGAAAAGTTTCACGGTGTAAGACAAAAATATACAGACATTGAAACTTTGGGAAAAGTTAAGAAAACCGCAACAAGCATTGATGGAAATAGCTCGGCATCGATTTATAGATTTAACAACTTTAATATAGTTGAGTTCACTACTAAAGCAAATGCATTAGATTATGACTCAATGGATGCTTTAAAAAAAGCTACAGACAAACCTTTGATAATTATCAATGAAAGTATGCAATTTTCAGCTGGTGTAAATTTAACTTATACAATGAATTTTGCTGATAAAGCTGATTATAAGTCTATTGAAAAATTTGTTAAATATTTCCAAGATACTTGTAAAGAACTTAAATACTCAAAATATCCAGTTATATCAGCTCCCTCTGGACTAACTTTAGGAGGGGGTTTCGAAGTTCTTGTTCAAAGTAATTTTGTTGCTTCACATACTAACATTGTGGTTGGTTTAGTTGAGACAATGGTTGGTCTCGTGCCTGCTGGAGGTGGATGTAAAGAAATGTTATGGAGATGGTCTCAAACTGATGAGGCAAAAAATGACCCGGATTACGCTCCTCTAAAAGTTTTTGATATTATTGGATATGGTAAGACTGCAACATCACCAGTTGAAGCAGAGCCACTCAAATATTTGCTGCCTGAAAATAAGAAAATTATGAGCAGAAATAGTTTACTGAATGTCTCTAGGTCTATAATAGATGAAAATAGAGATTTTAAACCTCCAGCTGAAGTTTCATTTAATTTACCAGGAAAACCACTAAAAGAAAAAATGATTAAGCTTTTAGAAAAACTATATAATAACAGGGTAATTTTAGATCATGGCATGGTAGTAGGGACTGAGTTAGCTAATGTATTAAGTGGTGGAGATACTTCAATTGATAAAGTTTTATCAGAAGATAATCTTTATAAACTTGAGCTAGATTCTTTCATGAGATTAATAGAAACAAAGGAAACTCAGGATAGAATTAAGCACACTTTATCTACAGGAAAACCTTTAGTTAATTAAATTTAAACATTCTAAAAGTATTAATATAGTCGGGTCTTAAAACATAAATTGCCTTATTACCCTTTTTAATTGTTTTAAGTATATCGATTCCATAGATAACTTTTCCAATGGGTGTGTATTCGCCTTGGTATATTGGAATTTCTTTAAGAGTAATAAAAAATTCACTATCTTCAGTATCAAATTCTGTTGTTCTTGCAAATCCTACACTTCCCTCAGTAAATATAAAATCATGGTTTAGTTCAGATTTTAATAACCCTAATCCCGATTCACCACTACCAATTTTAGAATAATCTAAATTATTTATATTCCCATACTCAATATCTCCAACTTGTATAAAAGTATTTTCTGAAACTTTATAAAAAGCAGAACCATCATACATTTTTTGTTTAATTAAAATTTTGAATCTTTCAACTGATTTGGGAGAAATATCTGGATAAAGTTCAATAATTACATTACCGCATTCAACATTCATTACAGCAATATTATTTGGTTCTTTAAATTTAAGTTTACTTAAATTATTTTTTTCGACAAATAGACATTTGTTTTTTAGTAAAAAAAAAGATGCAAATACAAAAATTGCAAGACTTATTAAAAATATAAACAATATTTTTTCTGATTTTGAAGCCTTTATTGATTTAATCATAAAATATTTTTATCTATTTTAGCTAAACTAAATTTTATAAAATTTATTTTGTTAGTTAAAATTTTGTCATTTTTTATTTTTTCTTTAATTGTTTCTTTATCAGTCATCAAAAATGAAAAAATTTCTGCCATATCTTCAGATGGGATCGATTTAGAATATTCTGTCAAAAAACCATCAGTTTTTTCATATAGATCTAAATTTAATCTATCAGAACAAGTTGAACATTCAGCGTAACTAAATGATGTTTGATTAAAAGAAGAAAATTTATCTTCATCAAAATACTCAATGTGAGTATTTTGAATCATATGAAAAATTTCATGATGTATCATCCTTTCAAAGTACTTTTGACTAAAATTAATATCTAAAATTAAGGTTCTATTTTTATTATCAGGTATTCCCCCAGTATTAATTTCAGAAATGAATAAATTTTCACAAAACACAATATATTTTAATTTTATTATATTAAGAAAATTAGAATTATATTGATTAAGATTTTTTTCAATTAAAGGAAATTTTGTATCTAAATTATTTATATTAACCTTGTCACAAGCAATGTTTTTATTTACACCAATTTTAAAATTACCTTTAGCACTTAAATAACGAATATTATTATCGTTTTTTAATTTATAAATTTCTAAATTTGGAATTTTTATCAGATTATAAATTTCATCAGCATTTACCTGCGAAATATGAAATATAAGAATAAATAAAAATAAAATTTTCATTAGATTATTATAGACGAATTAGATGAGATAATATTATCTTAGATTATTAAAAAATGAAAAAAGAAAGAAACAAAAATCCAATTCAACCAGTTAGTGGAACTAAAGTTCCAAGATTTGCTGGCCCAAGTACTTTTGCAAGACTTCCTGAACTAAGAGATGTAGATAATTGTGATGTTGCAATTGTAGGGATTCCCTTTGATGCAGGTACAAGTTATAGACCAGGAGCACGATTTGGACCACAAAGTATTCGACAAGCCTCAAGACACTTGAGGACTAATTATCATCCTAATTATGATGTTGAGCCTTTTAAAATTCAACAAGTAGCAGATGCTGGGGATATTGCATGTAATCCATTTAGTATTGATGAAGCAATTAAACAGATAGAAGTTGGTGCAACAGATTTATTAAATAAAGTTGGAGGAATTATAAGTTTAGGAGGAGATCATACTATTGCAGTCCCTTTGTTAAGAGCAATTAATAAAAAAAATAAAGGCCCTGTATCTTTAGTTCATTTTGATGCTCATTTAGATACTTGGGATACTTATTTTGGAGCACCTTATACACATGGAACTCCATTTAGAAGAGCTAGAGAGGAAGGTTTATTTTTAGATGATGCATCAATGCATGTTGGTATCAGGGGCCCACTTTACAGCAGAGATGACATTAAAAATGATGAAAGTTTTGGATTTAAAATAATTCATTGTGATGAATTTCAAACTGAAGGAACAGACAAGATTGCTGAAAGAATTAGAAAGAGAGTAGGAGACAATCCTCTTTACTTATCCATAGACATTGATGTATTAGATCCAGCCTTTGCTCCAGGTACAGGAACACCAGAAATAGCAGGTATGAGCACCAGAGAAATGGTAAATGTTTTACGAGGTTTGTCTGGATTAAATTTAGTATCAGCTGATGTAGTTGAAGTTTCACCAGCTTACGATCATGCAGAAGTAACTTCATTAGCTGCAGCAACAATTGTTTACGAGCTTACAAATTTATTTGCAAAATCATAAAGAAAGGATAGTTATAAGAAATGTTAGATAAAAAAAATTTTTATATTAATGGAGCCTGGATTAAACCAAATAGCTCTGAAGAAATTAAAATAATTGACCCTGCTACTGAGGAAAATTGTGCAGTAATAACCTTAGGAAACAAAACAGATGTTGATATGGCTGTTAATGCAGCTAAAGACGCTTATGAGTCTTGGGCTTTCTCATCTAAAGAAGAGAGAATTGGATTATTAGAAAAATTATACGAAAATTATAAGAAAAGATGGGTAGATATTGCAGAAGCAATAACTCTTGAAATGGGTGCTCCTAAAGATTTTGCATCAAAATTACAGGCAGGTACTGGGGCAAGCCATATTAAATCTTTTATAAGATATTTAAAAAATTTTGAATTTGAAAAACCACTAGGTGAACACGCTCCTAACCAAAGACTAATTTATGAGCCAAAAGGTGTTTGTGCATTAATTACACCATGGAATTGGCCAATGAATCAAGTTTGTTTAAAAGTAATGCCCGCAATTGCATCAGGGTGTACGATGGTTTTAAAACCATCAGAGTTAGCACCGTTATCTTCAATGATACTTGCTGAAATTATTGATGAAGTAAAATTTCCAAAAGGAGTATTTAATTTAGTTAATGGTGATGGAGCAACAACAGGAGATGCTCTAACAAGTCATCCAGATATTAATATGATTTCTTTTACAGGGTCAACAAGAGCTGGAGCTTTAATTTCGCAAAATGCCGCTAAAGATTTTAAAAGAGTAAGTCTAGAATTAGGTGGTAAAGGAGCGAATATAATTTTTAAAGATGCTGATCCAGAAGCAATTGAAAGAGGTGCTTTGAGATGTTTTAGAAATTCAGGTCAATCCTGTAACGCTCCAACTAGAATGTTAGTAGAACAATCAATGTATAATGAAGCTATTGAGAGATTAAAAAAATATACTGAAAGCTTTGAAGTTGGCGACCCTAAAAAAGAAGGGGAACATATCGGCCCAGTTATTTCAGAGACTCAATATAATAAAATACAAACTTTAATACAAAAAGGTATTGATGAGGGTGCAAAATTAGTTGCTGGAGGAATTGGAAAACCAGATGGGCTAGACAAAGGTTACTTTGTTAAACCGACAGTATTTGCAGATGTTAATAATAATATGGAAGTTGCAAGGACAGAAATTTTTGGACCTGTTTTATCTGTTATCCCGTTTAAAACAGAGGAAGATGCAATAAAAATTGCTAATGATACTGCTTATGGGTTAACAAATTATATTCAAACCCAAGATTCTGAAAAGGTACAAAGAGTTGCAAGAAAATTAAGATCTGGAATGGTTGATGTAAATGGAGCGGGCATTGCCGTTGATGCACCATTTGGTGGTTTTAAACATTCAGGAATAGGACGTGAAGCAGGTGAACATGGTCTTGAAGAATTTTTGGAAGTAAAAGCAGTAGGTGGTTGGAGTTAATTTAAAGCAGATTTTTCTTTAATACCCCCAAGAAGTTTTAAGCATTTTTTTAATTCATCTAATACTATATATTCATCAATTTTATGAGCTTGTTCAATTGAACCAGGACCACACACAACTGTGCTAATACCTATTTCTTGAAATAAACCTGCTTCTGTTCCAAAGGAAACAACCTGTCTTGAATTGTCTCCTGTTAAGCTTGAAATTAATTCACATGCATCTGATTTGTTCTCTCTATCAAATCCAATTATTTCACCTATAATATTTTTTTCAATTGAAGCATTTGGAAATACTTTTTTCATATCTGGAAGCAAAACTTCATTTGCATATTTATCTATTTCCTGATTTAAAAATACACCATCTTCTTTTACAACAGGTCTTGTTTCCCAATTTACATGACATTTGTCTGCTATCACATTGTGGGCTATGCCGCCAAATACTCCACCAATTGATAGCGTAGAATGAGGTGGATCAAAAATAGAATCTTTTGGTTCTCTCTCTTTAAGTTTTTCTCTTAATTCAATTAATTTATTTACATATTTTGATGCATACTCAACAGCGCTTACACCTTTGTGAGGCGCTGAACTATGTCCTGCTAGACCTCTAAAATGTGTTGTGTATTCATAACATCCTTTGTGTGCATCAATAATCTTCATGTTGGTAGGTTCGCCAACAATACAAATACCATCTTTGATATTTCTTCTTTTTAACTCTTCAATTAATATAGGGGCTCCTATACATGCTGTTTCTTCATCAAATGTAAATGAAAAATGAATATCTCGATCTAAATTAGATTTTGAAAAAATAGGAGCATATGCCAAAGCACATGCAATAAAACCCTTCATATCGCATGAACCTCTTCCATATAATTTATCCTCTCTAATTGTTGCAGTAAAAGGGTCTGAGCTCCAACCTTTTGAAACTGGAACAACATCAGTATGACCTGATAAAATTATTGGTTTTTTATTATTTGAATTTTTAGCTTTAAGAGTTGCGAATAGATTTACTCTTTTTTTTTCGTCATCATAAGTTCTAAAAGAAGTAGCACCTAATTTTTTTAAGATATCATCACAGTAATCAATTAAAGCGGTATTATCCTCTCCAGATATGGTTTTAAAACTAATTAAGTCTGTTAAAATTTTAACAGAATTATTAAATAAAAGATCTGAATTATTTTCTGTACTCATATTTTTCATCTATTATATATTAAATATATGAAAGAACAAATTACGTATGATATATTTGATAAAGTTGATATTAGAGTCGGAACAGTTATTTCAGTAAAAAAAAATGAGAAAGCTAGAAAACCTTCTTTAGTTGTTGAGGTAGATTTTGGAAAAGAAATTGGAATTAAGCAATCTTCTGCCCAAATTACTCATTATTATAATGAGGAAAATCTTAAAGGAAAACAAGTAATAGGTGTTTGTAATTTTCCAGAAAAAAATATAGCTGGCGTAGTTTCTCAAGCACTTATTCTTGGCTCAATAGACAAGCAAGGTAAAGTAATTTTGGTTCATCCATCTCAAAAATCTGAGAATGGTTTGCCTATAGCATAAAAATGCATCCAGAAATTCTATCTATAATATTATTTGGAATTGTAGCCGCTTATTCTCCAGGGCCAAATAATTTTGTAGCATTTTATTCTGGATTTAATTTTGGTATTATAAAAACCCTTCCACATATAATTGGAGTTACTTTAGGTTTCCCATTTTTATTATTATGTGTAGCTTTAGGTTTAATAAATGTTTTTAAACTTTACCCATTAATTCAAGAAATATTAAAGTATCTTGGAACATTATTTTTAATTTACTTAGCATATAAAATTTCCTTCTCTAGTTCTCAAAACCAAGAAAATAAAAATAAAAATCCAGTAAAATTTATAGAGACATTTGTTTTTCAATTTTTAAATCCAAAAGCTGTAATTGCATCAATTATAATTGTATCAACATACATTAAAGTAGGAGAAAATTTTGTAAGCTATACGACTCAAATTGTTATATTAGCCCTGTTAGTTTCGGTAACTAGTATTACATTATGGACATTTTTAGGTAAATTCTTTAGGAAATTTGCGACAAATCAGAAATTTATTAATTATTTTAATTATGTTATGTCACTGCTTCTTTTATTAAGCATAATAACTTTTTATTTATAACATGAAACCAGGTAATAAAAATTCTTACAACTCACTTAAAAAAATTTCAATAGATAGTAAAGATTTTAAATATTATTCTTTACCTGAAGCAGAAAAAAATGGATTAGAGGGTATAAGCAAACTTCCTAAATCCCTTAAAGTTTTGCTAGAAAATTTATTAAGATACGAAGATGACTTGAGTGTTACTAAATCACAAATAGAAGCTATTAAGAATTGGCTTAAAACAAAAAAATCTAAAACTGAAATTGCTTATCGTCCAGCAAGAGTTCTACTACAAGATTATACAGGTATTCCTGCTGTAGCTGACTTAGCAGCAATGCGTGAAGCTGTAAAAGACAAAAATAAAGATCCAAATACTATAAATCCTTTATCTGCCGTAGATCTTGTAATTGATCACTCGGTACAGGTAGATCAGTCTGCTAAAGCAGATTCTTTTGAAAAAAATGTTGATATAGAATTTGAAAGAAATGGAGAAAGATATTCTTTTTTAAAATGGGGGCAACAGGCATTTAATAATTTTAGAATAGTTCCACCAGGAACAGGAATTTGTCATCAAGTTAATTTAGAATATTTATCAAAAGTTGTTTGGTCAGAAGAATTTAAAGGAGATAAATATCTTTTCCCAGATACTTTGGTTGGAACAGATAGTCATACAACAATGGTTAATGGTTTGTCGGTTTTAGGCTGGGGTGTTGGTGGAATTGAGGCTGAGGCAGGTATGTTAGGTCAGCCAATATCAATGTTAATACCTGAGGTTATTGGGTTTGAAATGAAAAATAAAATGCCTGAAGGAACTACTGCAACAGACTTAGTTTTAACGGTAGTTAAAATGTTAAGAGATAAAGGTGTTGTTGGCAAATTTGTCGAGTTTTATGGTGAAGGTTTAAAAAATTTAACTCTTGCAGATAGAGCTACAATTGCAAATATGGCACCTGAATATGGTGCTACTTGTGGTTTTTTTCCTATAGATGATGAGACATTAAAATATTTGAGATTTTCTGGAAGAGACCAGCATACAGTAGATATTGTGGAAAAGTATGCCAAGGAGCAGGGTTTGTGGGCAAGTCATGATATACAATTTACGGATATTGTTTCTTTAGATATGGCTACTGTAGTACCTACTATTTCAGGTCCTAAGAGACCACAAGATAAAGTTCTTTTAACTGAAGCTCCAAGTTTATTTAAAAAAGTATTAAAGGAATCAACTGAAAAAAAAGAAAAATCATTTTCAAAAGTGTCTAATACTGATTATGGAATAAATGATGGGTCTATATTAATTGCAGCAATAACTTCATGTACAAATACTTCAAACCCAAATGTTTTAATTGGAGCAGGATTATTGGCAAAAAAAGCTGTTGACATTGGGCTACAGGTTAAACCTTGGGTAAAAACTTCATTGGCACCAGGATCTCAAGTCGTCACAGATTATTTAGAAAAAGCTGGATTAAATGTTTATTTAGATAAACTGGGTTTTAACTTAGTAGGTTATGGTTGCACAACATGCATAGGAAATTCTGGTCCATTACCAGAAAATATTGTTGAAGCTATACAAAAAGAAAATATTTATGCTGTTTCAGTGTTATCAGGTAATAGAAATTTTGAAGGAAGAATCTCCCCTCATATAAAAGGAAACTATCTTGCTTCACCACCACTAGTTGTTGCTTATGCTATTGCAGGACATATGGAATTTGATCTTTATAAAGATGCATTAGGAAAAGACAAAAATGGTAATGACATATTTTTAAAAGATATTTGGCCATCAAATAAAGAAATTGAAGAAACTTTAAAAAAATCTCTTAATGCAGAAATGTTTATTCAAAGATACTCAAATGTTTCAGAAGGCCCTAGTCAATGGCAGAAAATTAAAACTGAAAAAAGTAGTATTTATAATTGGGATGAGGGATCAACTTACGTAAAAAAACCTCCTTTCTTCGACTCATTATCTGATGAACCTGAGGGGTTTAAAGAAATTAAAGATGCAAGACCATTATTAATTTTGGGAGACATGGTTACAACCGATCATATATCGCCAGCTGGAAGTATACAAAAAGATAGTCCAACAGGTGAATATTTTATGGAAAATCAAATCTTACCTAAAGACTATAATTCATATGGTTCAAGAAGAGGAAATCATGAAGTTATGATGAGAGGAACTTTTGCAAATATTAGAATTAGAAACGAAATGGCGCCAGGAACAGAAGGTGGATTTACAAAATTATATCCTGAAGAAAAAATTCTTCCAGTTTATGATGCTGTTGTTGAGTATAAAAAAAGAGGTACAGACTTAGTTGTTATAGGTGGTAAAGAATATGGGACTGGTTCCTCTAGAGATTGGGCAGCAAAGGGAACCAAATTATTAGGAGTTAAATCAGTTATTGCTGAAAGTTTTGAAAGGATTCATAGATCAAATTTAATTGGTATGGGCATCTTACCCTTGCAGTTTATAAATGAAACAAACAGGAAAAATTTAAATTTAATTGGTTCTGAGCTAATAAGTGTAATTGATATAGAAAAAGGCATAAATCCATCCGATGAAGTCATCTTAGAAATAAAATATGCATCTGGAGATATAAAAAGAGTTAAAACATTGTGCAGAATTGATACTAATAATGAATTAGAATATTATAAAAATGGAGGTATTCTGCAGTACGTATTAAGAAATATGATTTAGTTATGGACGAAGATTTATCAATTATAAATGCCAATACCAGAAACGAAAAAATTAAGAATTTTTTCATAAATAATAAGAATAAATTAATTTCTGTCGTAGTAATTTTAGTTATTGTCGTAATTAGTGTTTATAGTTTTGACAAGTATAAAATAAATAAAAAAAAAGAAATTTCAGAAGCTTTTAACTCAATAACTTTAGAGCATTCAGAAAGTGTAAAAGACAAAACAGCAAACAGTTTAATGGAAATTGTTAATAAGAAGGATCCTACTTATTCACCATTATCACTTTATTTTATTATTGATAATAATCTTGTTACAGAAAAAGAAACAATTAATTCTTTATTTAATATTTTAATTGAAAAAACTGCTTTAGATAATGAAATTAAAAATTTAGTAGTTTATAAAAAGGCTTTATATAATTCGGATAGTGTTCAAGAAAGTGAACTTTTAAATATATTAAATCCATTAATTAATTCAAAAAGTGTTTGGAAATCTCATGCTTTATATTTAATGGCAGAATATTTTTATTCAAAAAATCAAAAACAAAAAGCTAAAGAGTTTTTCAATCAAATAGTAACTTTAGAAAATGCAAACATAGATATAAGGCTACAAGCAGAGAAAAGATTGAATAGAGACCTGAGTGAATAAATTAATTATTATTTTAATTGCATTAGTTTTCTTAAATAACTGTTCTTTTAATGAAAACTCCAGAATTTGGAAGAGTAACGAAAATAATCTTGGAACAGATAAAAATATTAAAAAAGTTTTTGCAGAAGAAAAGAATGTAATTTCAGAATTAAACAAAAATTTAAAATTAGATTTATCAAATATTAAATCTAATAATAAAATATTTGATAATCAGAATAATTTGGGTCCTCAAAATTATAATGGTGAGTTAAATAAAATTACAAACTTTAAATTCTCAAAACTAGATGAAATAAATCAATTAAATTTCAAACCAGTTTTCTTAGAAGATGGAATAATATTTTTTGATAAAAAAGGTTCAATTATTAGATATAACAATAATAACAAAATTTTATGGAAAAAAAATCATTATACAAAAGCAGAAAGAAAATTAAATCCCAAATTAAACTTTCTGTTAGATAGTCAAAGGCTTTTAGTAACAGACAGTATAGCAAAATATTATTCTGTAAATCTTAGCTCAGGAGAACTAAATTGGATAAAAAATAACACATATTCATTTAATTCAGATATTAAAAAATATAAAAATAAAATATTTGTAGTTGATTATAAAAATATACTTAGATGTTATAAAATTTCAGATGGTTCTGAATGCTGGAATTTGCAAACAGAAGACTCATTTACAATTCCCAATAGCAAATATTCTTTAATACTTGAAAATGAAAATATTGTTTTTACAAATTCTATAGGAGATATTACTGCTGTAGATGTAAAAACTGGTTTAATAACTTGGCAATTACCAACTCAAAGCAGCAACATTATCAATGAGACTTATAATTTCAAAGTTTCTAAACTTGTATCTGACGGTGATTCTCTATTTTTATCAAATAATAAAAATGAGTTTTATTCAATTGATGTAAAAACTGGTACAATTAATTGGATTAACAAAATTAATTCTAATATTACACCTATAATAATTGGAAACTTAATTTTTACTATTTCTAATGAGGGTTATTTATATGTAGTTGATAAAAAGGAAGGTAATATAATAAGAGTAAATGATCTTTTTATTAATTATAAAAATAAAAAAAGAAAATATATTAATCCAATTGGATTTGCGATTGGTAAGAAAAATTTATATTTAACAAATTCAGACGGTAAAATGATTATTGTGGGACTTGATCTTGGAAACATACTAAAAGTAGAAAAAGTATCTAGTGATTTGGTTTCTGAACCATTTATATTTAATAACAATTTATTTGTAGTAAGAAATGGTTCGATCGTAAAGTATGACTAAATATGATCTTAAAATTTTTAGAAAAGATCGGAAGAAAAAAAGTAGTATTAGATAGAGGTCCATCTCACCCCAAGTTCTATGATGCTAAACCGTGGTTGAATAGGTACTATATTTTGATGAGACATCGTCCAAGATGGTTTCCATTTAACATTTTAATTCATGAAATGTTAGCTGATGACCATGGTGATGGTGTGCATAATCATACATTTCCGTATATCACTATTATTTTAAGAGGTGGTTACTGGGAAACTTTAAAATCAGGAAAGTTTTGGAGATCACCAGGTTATATTGGTTTTAGATCCGCAAATAACCTACACCGCATAGATCTAAAACCAGGAACCAAACCTTTAACTTTGTTTATTTCTGGTCCTTTTGGCTTACGAAAAGGTCCAAGGTCAGAGTATGGTATAGATTTTAAAACAAAAAAATGAATTTAATCAACACCTTTAGAAATTACTGTAAAAAAAATAATCTTGAGATAAATCCTAACCAGATAAATTTAATTAAAAAATTGAATATTTTTTACAGCACAAATTTTAACAAATCTTTATTGAAAAAAATTTTTTCTAAAAAGGATGCTAAACCTGGATTTTATTTACAAGGTGAGGTGGGGGTAGGTAAAACTATGATTTTAAATTTTTTCTTTGATAATTTTGATAATACTAAGCAAAGATTACATTTTAATGAATTTATGATTAGTTTTCATGATTTCGTTTTCCAAAATAAAGAAAATAAAAAAGAAAATGTTATTAATCAATTTGTTCAGAAATTAAAAAAAAAATATCAATTAATTTATTTTGATGAATTTCAAGTTACTAATATTGTTGACGCTATGATCCTGGGAAATCTTTTTAAAAAAATTTTTGATCAAAATATAAAGGTTATATTTTCTTCAAATATAAAGATAAATGATCTTTATAAAGATGGCTTACAAAGAGATCAGTTTTTGCCATTTATAAAAGTAATGAAGAAGAAATGTTATCAAGAAAAACTGAATATAGAAGAGGATTATAGA